>PBOB01000079.1 GCA_002724185.1 Acidiferrobacteraceae bacterium
CGACTTACCAGCCGAATAGAAGGCTTCTCGGCCCAATCGTCGCTTTCATCTTCCCACATTAAAGGCATTAGGTCATTAACATCGAGTCCACGCTGCAAAAGAGACTCGCTCTCTACGTATAAACGTGTGATATCGTAGTCGCCTAGGGCCTTATAAGTGGGAGAAAAGTTTTTCATGCCCGTGGCTTTCGTCTGCTGATTAGTTTTTAGCTGGAACACGCCATCATCTAAAAATGCCATACTAACATCCTGATCAAACGCAGCACCAATCAACGCCACCTCGAGACCCTCCAGGGGGTATATAGTCCCATAGGGTGCCCGACGGTTGACATACATAAACTTTTTCTGGATGGGCACTGTACTCGTCTCAGCCACCAAATGCCACTAAGCGATCTGCCTCAATACCGGCTTCAATTAACTGTCCAAGTCCAGAAATTCTAAAACCTGACGCGAGATTATCACCGTCTTTACCATGTCTTTTCGCTTCATCCCTATCGAGTATTCCCCGTCTTTGGGCGGCCGCGACACAAACTACTAGATCTAAGTTGTAGTCGTTACCTAGTTCACTCCATCTCTCAACGATGTGGCGATCATCTTGTGGTGGTGTTGTCATCCGTGTCCCATTATTAACGCCATCATGATAGAAAAAAACTCGAATAATTTTGTGTCCAGCTGCTAGAGCAGCGCGTGTAAATTGATAAGCCGTATCTGACGCTTGATGCGTATACGGACCCTCGTTCACCATGATTACGAATTTCAAAGGCAATTTAGAAGCGAATATGAGTAGAGGAATTTAAACTCTTTCGGGCACCGCGCCAATTATCAATGTGAAATTTAGTAAAAGGCAAATCGCAAAGCTCAAAAAATCGTGGCCACCCTATACGTTCAACCCAGTCGTTCAGTCGCTCCCAATCTCGCGCATCTTCCTTGTACACTTTCAAAATGCGTTTCACTATTGCTGTCGCTTCTGGCCAACGAGGTGGATTATTTGGGACGCCAGATGCAACTAGTTTTTGAAACGTCGGCTTACCTCTCGCATTGGAGTGGTTACCACCAACCCATATTGCTAGTTTCGTATGTTCTGGATCGTTAATCTGCATCGGGGGGCAAGGAGGGTAGCATGCGCCGCAGCAGATACACTTTTTTTCATCAACTTCTAATGTCGGCTTCCCGTTCACCTGTGCGGGTCGAATAGCAGCTACGGGGCACCGAGCTACTACGGAAGGCCTCTCACAGACATTACTAACCAGATCGTGATTAATCTTGGGTGGCTTCGTGTGCTGCACATTGATTGCAATGTCACCCTGTCCCCCACAATTAACCTGACAACATGAAGTTGTAATATGCACACGATTAGGCATGTTACAGTTTCGGAATTCATCAATCAACTCATCCATCATCGCTTTCACAACTCCCGATGCATCTGTTCCAGGAATATCGCAGTGCAACCAGCCCTGAGTATGAGATATCATGGCGACTGAATTCGCGGTTCCACCGACAATAAAACCAGCGCTCTCAAGTGCATCGATCAGTGGCGCGACCTTTTCTTCATCGCTAACCATGTACTCGATATTACTTCGAATCGTAAACCGTACATGGCCATCTGCATACTTGTCACCGATGTCACATAGCTTTCGTAAAGTAAAAACATCCAAAATACGTTGCGTGCCTGCTCTCACTGTCCAAATCTGATCTCCACTGTGTGCGAAATGACGCAAGACTCCAGGTCGAGGATGATCATGCTTCTGCCATTGGCCAAAGTTACTCACCATCACCGGATGCATATACTGAAAGCCATCCGGACAACCAGATTCAACAGGCTGGCGCATTTTCTTTTTTGCCATCGTAGTTCTCTCTTGTAGGCTGTGTAATACCGTAGCTTTAGATAGCTAGGCGGCTGCGGACTGCTTCTCTTCTCGTTTGCGCGCAAACCACTTGATAGCCTCCTCGTCCCAATTATCCATTCGGACATAAGACGATTCCCGTGGGTTGGCAATCATATTAGGATCAACATCCACCTCAATTCCCTCAAGGAAATTTATCAGTCCTATCCGCTCAATCATTTCCCCACAACGCTCATGTTCAAGTCCATTATCAGCCCAAAAATCAATTATTCGTTCCGCCAAATCAACTATCTTCTCGTAATCTTCATCGTTCTCTAGCTTCATAAACGGTATGACAACGGTACCCATGAGATCACCTATCTTAAGTGTTCGCTTACCACCGATTAATACGGACACTCCTCGGTCTTCCCCGGGAGAAAAAGCAGCCGGCACAACATTAAGACAATGCATACATTTCACGCAATTTCTATCATCAATCTCAATCGAATCGTCATTCCTCAAGCTCATGCAATTCGTTGGACAACGCGTAATAATGTTATCAATAACGTGTTGTCTTCCCTTTTGATCAACGTAAGCTTTCCACTCCGCTTGATCTACTTGAATTTCATCGCGCCAAGTTCCTATAACAGCCATATCAGCGCGCTCAATAGAGTTCATACAATCATTAGGGCAACCTGAGATTTTGAACTTAAACTTGTATGGCAACGCTGGTCGATGGACATCATCTGTAAAATTATTTACCAACGTCCTATGAATCTTATGCTCATTTGCACAAGACTGCTCACATCGAGCTGCTCCAACACAAGACTGAGAAGTCCGAACACAGGGTCCAGCTCCACCTAAATCCCAACCATATTCATTTATTTCATCGAAAAAATTCTGTGTGTTCTCGGTGCTAGCTCCAATAAACATAATATTTCCTGTCTGGCCATGAAACGTGACAAGACCTGAGCCCCACTTTTCCCAGCTGTCAGCAAGCTGTCTCAAGGCAGCCGTTGTGTAGTGATGTCCGGCTGGTGGCTGCACGCGCAAGGTGTGAAACTCTTTAGATTCAGGGAACTGCTGACCAACTTCAGAGAATCGAGGAATAATTCCACCTCCATATCCATATACACTAACAACACCACCTTTCCAGTAACCTTTGCGTGTCTCGTAGGAATGTTCGAGCTGCCCCAGAAGATCATTCGCGACACCATTCACTCGCTCACTTGAATGCTGATCGCGCAAATTCTTGATTCCACTAATAAAACTTGGCCACGGCCCATTCTCCAGTTCATCGAGCATAGGCGTAGGGTGTTGAGAATTCTTGTCCATGCTGTCTCCCTTATGACAATAATTTCAGTCCACAAACAAACCCGCATTTGTCCAAAATATAGCGAACTATTGTGTTGTAACAGCGGCGTAACAACTACTGTCCACTTGGGTGATAAGCAAGGCAATAAGAATATCTCTAATGGGATAGACGTATGCAATTTAGATCATGCTTTACCACCGAGAATGGTCGCACCATTAAAGACCAAAATATTTCTAGCAAGGAGATGCACTTGTCTTTCGATCTGTATGGCGCTACGACTATGACGAAGTAACACCCTCCAAGTCTAAGAAGCATAGAGAGGCTATAATTGCCCGATTAAACTATCTTGATCTATTTGAAGTGGAAATCCCCAATTCTTCGAACAATCTAGCATCAAGAGGCTGGCTAACCAGTAACTTTGAATCCTGGTTTCAAAACAAACTGGCGCGGTACCGTGATGCTATCCGTGATCTTGTCATAGATATTAAGGACCCTTCTCAGCTTTCAGCAGCTGAGTACTTGACTCTAACTTCTCGAGCTGCGGATACAAATATGGTGATCTATCGCTGTATGAAACCCGATACGGTAAAAAAAGACGTTATCGTGCGACTCGCCCAACAAGTTGGACTCAAGCAATTAGACATCGCCCCAATAGCTCAATCAGACCAACTCACTGAAATCCGGCTGCATAGTACAAGACCACACCAACGGTATATACCATATACCAATCGCCCACTAAATTGGCATACAGACGGCTATTATCATCCTGATTCACATCGAATTAAAGGAATGCTACTACACTGTGTCCAAGACGCCGAAGACGGTGGTGAAAATTTCTTTATGGATCACGAAATCGTCTATGGTTTACTTTATCGTCAAAATCCTTCCTGGATACAAGCCCTAAGACATCCTAAAACTATGACTATCCCCCCCAATCAAGATGCGCACGCAAGTCGGCAAGATCCTCAAAGTGGTCCCGTTTTTGAAATAACAGCTAACCGACTACATATGCGATACACCACACGACAGAAAAATGTTATATGGAGAAAAAACGCATTAACATATGAAGCACTCAAAGCCATACACAATATCCTTGGCAATACATCAGACTTGATTGTGCGACACCACTTTGCCCCAGGAGAAGGAATTTTGACGAACAACGTCTTACACGGACGAAAGGGATTTAGTGATGATGATAGCAAATCTCGACTGCTATACCGCGCACGTTTTCTCGATTCAATAGATTACAGTGGAGTTAACCATCAGTAATCTACCCATAAGCAAATTATGCAAGTCGGATTAGATAGCCAGATGTCATCAAAAGCTATCGATCTATTATTTCGCATGTCAGGGAATCGTCTCCCAACAGATTATGCGTGGGGTTTATCTGAAGCAATTCAACACGCTTTACCTTGGCTAGAAAATGATGAAGAAAGTGGCATTCACCACATAAACATTCTTGAGTCCGGCAGTGGATGGCAACGGCCGCTTCACGAAGATTGGATACATTTATCAAAACGCAGCCGTCTTATGCTCCGAATCCGACGGGAGCGAATACAAGACGCCAATGCTCTATGCAACTTAACCCTAAACTTTCTTGGCTGTTCAATCACCATAGGTAGAGCGACTCCAAGGGAGCTGTCCCCAATAACAACTTTATATGCTCGCCATGTTGCAACTCCCACGAAGGTCACTAGTGAGGAAAAATTCATAGATTGGAGCAAGAATCTAATAGGTCGTCAAGGTGCACATCCAATCACGATATTGTGTGGTCAGGAACGCTACATCAACACACCCGACGGAACAATTAGTACTCGAAGCCTTATGATTGATAACTTAGCACCTTCAGAATCTCTGCTACTCCAACAGTCAGGTATAGGCCCATATCGGCAACTTGGGTGCGGTTTATTTTTGCCTCACAGGGGTATTGCAGAAATACAAAATGCTAAACATAGTTGATAATCTAGAATTCGACGGCATAATTAACGCCTACAGCCTACAATTGTAAAACTATGAACAAAAAACAGAAGATTATTCAACGTATGATCGAGATGCAAAGAAATTTCATCGAAGAGGAACAGAAGAAAGGCGTTAAACTTGAGGACTATTATTGTCCAGAAGATGGACATCCGCTTGAAAATTATCGAGAAGAGTTTGCCGATCTCGCAACGCAGGTGGTAGACCTAGCACACGAAGAAAAAGGGTCAAAAAGGTAGGCCTGGAATTTATGGAATGCGCTCGTTAGCCTTTTGTCGTCCACACAAGTGATCTCTGTTAACCGAATTCGTGATACCTGGCACTCTGGATCAGGCAATACCTCAATTGAGGACAATGGTATAGCATTGGCCTATGTTGGATGGCAGCTTGCGCTAGCTGCAACAAAAAACCTGCATGAGCAAGATTTCCAATATGTTGATGACAACCAACGCTTGAGTGTATTGCTCGAATATCTAGTGTTTCTTGCACACCATGCCGATAGATTGACATTTGAAGTCTTGTCGAGCCAGGAGCGTGAGCATTTTATGCATTCGTTTATTGAGGCAAGTTGTCGGCACTTCCAGCGTAATGCGGAAGAAATATTAGGCACAGCAGATTATCATGATCAATTTGTTAAGCTTCTTAGAAGACGTAACAGTGAATATAACTTGCATAAAGCGCCGAATGGCCAACCAGGATATGGTTTATTCCGATCATTCGGAAGTCACATACAAGCAAGAATGGGTGACAAACAAACAAATCGTTGGGTTATAGATCAAGTAATCGACATCGATGCACCTGAAGCTACCTCATCGTTAGCAAAGTCAATCAATCATCTTCTTGAAACCACTAACCAGGTTCTAGATAAACCCAACTGATATTCAGTAGACGTAGTCTACGCTCTGTACGCTATGGAACTCTATGCTTTGACGAGTGATCAGTATTCTTTTCTTTCCCGTCCTTGTAGCCAACACGATAAGGCTCAGTTTGCCGTTGCTCTTCACGCTCCGGATTGCCCAAGTACCCACCAACCCAACCTTGTATATACTCGGAATCAATCCCACTATTCTCAAGCTGCTTTACAGTATTGTAATAAGTTGAATCCAAATCTTATCTCCGATATTGCTAACAATTAGACGCTGTCATCCTATTGTACGCGAGGGGTGCAAACCCTCTCAAATCGAGCCAGTGGTTCACCACTATCTATCATAGATGCAGTCTTATCGACCCCTGCGCGCAATGAATCTACTCTGCCAAGGTGGAAAAGACACTGGGCAGCCGCATACAACAGACTATTTCTAGTTGGGCCGGCACTCCCAGCGAGCGCTTCCCTGCCCGCAGCAGCGGCAAAGTGTGCCAGCGAATTATTGCTAGCGCCTGCTACTGTCATATGTAATTTTGAGGTTTGCAACCCCTCATCTGGTAAAGGTGTCCCCCTAGTTAAGCAGTGCACTCCCGCACCCTGCGGATCCAAACGAAGCTCCTCATCTTGTCCATCCCCAAAAAACCTTGTTAATCTCGATGGTTGGTTTAAAGAAGCAAAGATTCCACCTTCTATGCCTCTTATGACCATTGCTGATGTATAGCCAGATGCTCTTGCAAGCATCGTATATATGGGAGGATATGGCTTGTGCACGTAACCTGTCATTAAATGTGTTGAGCAAGCGCCTCGAATAGGCATCAAAAGAACTTCAAGCGTTGTTAGGCATGGGCGTTTCACGATTCTTGTCCTAAGGTCACGAAGACTATTAAGCGGGGGGTTCGCATAACTTTGATCAACATAAGCCCAACCAATGCTGGTATCGCTAAGCTGATTTGCTGCGGCTGTTGGATCTAGACTCGTGTCTATCCCCGCAGCCTGTAAAACCTGGAAATGGGTAAGACCAAACTTTGGACCCATAGAATCAACACCCTGGCTAACTGATGGAATCCCCAGAGATGCTAGAATCGGCAGAAGAAAAGGACCTGCCGGTAACGAGCGTGTATATCCGTCAAATGGATCAGATAGATCGAGGACCTCAGGAACATCTGCGATTACCTGAATAGAAGATTGCTTTAGGGCTTTGAGTATGCCGAGGAGCTCTTCATCTGTTTCGCGCTTCATGCGAAGAGCAATTAGAAATATAGCCGCTTGAACCTCGTCTACCCTCTCCTCTAGAATTAGTGACATTGCACTATAGGCCTCACGCTCCGAAAGATTCTTGCTAAGCTCTGGCCCTGTAGCAATCTTTTGTAGGCATGTATACATATCAACATCTGAACTGACATCTTTTTGCATAGCAATCATTGATAAATCATCCAAATCGCCCAAAATCTTTATTTTATATAGTTAGCTATATCCTACTGAATTAGGTAATGTTAACTGAAGAATTGCCGTACCCAAAGTGAAAACATGATACAAGACGACGATATTGACCTCACGAGTGGTTTTTCAGCATTTGAATCAAAGCACTTTAGCCGTGCAATGCAACTGCTCTCTCCCTATGCTGAAAAAGGTAATTCGGAAGCTCAGTATAGCCTTGGCATAATGTACCAGAATGGTCTCGGAACCATACGTAATCCTGTGCTTGCATTTCGATGGATTCGGGAGGCAGCCAAACAGAAACACGGTTTATCCTGCCATAGCCTAGGATTAATGTATCTTGAAGGAGACTGTGTCGAGAAAAATAATACTAAAGCATTCGAATATTTCTCTCTCGCGGCAGACCAGGGCTTAGCCGGCTCTATTATCGTTCTCGCTCAGATGTACGATCAGGGTATAGGCGTAAAAAAAGACCATGAACGAGCGAAAAAACTTTACCAGAAAGCCGGAATAGACAACGTTTCGATGTTGGAACAACTACCCTAGATCTAGACAAACAATGGTATAAGTAAAATATAGACCAAAATGTGTCAAAGCAGAAACAGTATGACTGGATTTATAGAGCTAGAATTTTGCATTAAGCCCGCAATTCCAAGCTATGCTTAACCATTAAACGAAGCTATTAAACCCAAAGTGGACTATCTACCTATCTTTCTAAAACTAACCGATGAGCCTTGCCTAGTTGTGGGAGGCGGTGAAACCGCGCAAAGAAAAATAGATCTTTTGCTCAGAGCGCGGGCACAGATAACCGTCGTAGCGCCAGATATCACTAATCATATTCACACTTTGGTGAAACGAGGTAGGATCGACTATATCCGAGACCAGTTTTACGACGAATACTTGGACAAAACTCGGATTGTAATAATTGCTACAAATAACATTGATACGAACAAACGAGTAGCAGCAGCAGCGCGTAAGTTACGACTACCGATAAATGTTGTCGACCAACCAGCTCTATGCGACTTTATCATTCCCTCTATTGTGGATCGATCTCCAGTGATTGTTGCGGTTGGGACTGGCGGTACCTCACCGGTTTTAGCGCGCATTCTACGCGCCAAACTCGAAACAATAATTCCAGCAAGTTACGGTCAACTGGCTATCCTTGCTCGTGACTTTAGGGCGAAAGTTCGCTCCAAGCTTCCAACAACTCAACAGCGTCGAGCTTTTTGGGAACAGGTTTTCCAGGGTCCAATAGCTGAGATGATGTTTTCTGGAAAAGAAAATAAAGCACGACATTTACTCAATAAACTCCTGAATTCAGCTGATCCACACTCCTTTAAACAGGGCGAAGTTTATCTTGTTGGTGCTGGACCTGGAGATCCGGATCTTCTTACATTTCGCGCACTTCGTCTAATGCAACAAGCGGACGTCGTCCTATACGACAGACTTGTATCAGATGGCGTACTTGATCTTGTTCGTCGCGAAGCTGATCGTATCTATGTTGGGAAAAAAAGAGCGCAGCATGAAGTTCCCCAAAATAAGATTAATCAACTACTCGTTGATCTTGCTAAATCTGGCAAACGAGTCCTTAGGCTAAAGGGTGGCGATCCCTTTATTTTCGGTCGTGGTAGCGAGGAAATTGAAGACCTATTTCATAATGGTATCCCATTTCAAGTAATACCTGGCATCACAGCCGCTTCTGGCTGCGCATCTTACGCAGGAATTCCCCTAACACATAGGGATTTTGCACAGTCTTGTGTTTTTGTCACCGGTCATCTGCAAAGCGAGAATCTTGAGTTAAATTGGAAGCAGCTCTGCCAGCCAAGTCAGACGGTTGTTGTCTATATGAGTCTCACTGGCCTCGATACAATTTGTAAACAAATGATAAACCATGGATCACCAGCCCACCTTCCGGCAGCGTTAATACAGCAAGGAACCACGTCTGATCAACGGGTGGTCTGTGGCACGCTTAATACTCTACCCGGCCTAGTCTCCAAGCTTAAGATTAAGCCCCCAACACTATTGATAATTGGGGAGGTTGTACAATTACATAGCATGCTGAATTGGTTTCAACCTGGTCAGAGCGAACTCGGAACATTACAACTGGGAAATACAGGTTAGTAAAATAACAGGGGGGATGATTTGAATAGTCGAGTCGCCTATCAAGATGTAGCAGCAACCAACGATCTTCTGAAGAATGGAATGCTGAGGGTACAAATAAATGATGAGTGGATACTAATTGCAAATGCCGCAGGTACTTATTATGCAGTCTCGGATACCTGCACTCATGAAGATGCATCTTTATCCCTTGGCGCTTTGAGCGATGATTGCATTCGCTGCCCATTGCATGGTAGCCGATTTCGATTACGAGACGGGAAGGCACTGGATGATCCTGCCGATGTTGACCTAGCTGTTTATGCGATAGAAGTCAAAGACGGGCGGATTCTCGTGGCCCCCTGTACGAAGATCAATATAAAGTCACCCTAGAGGTCAGAAACAACCGTGTATACGCCTTCCAATATTGATTCTTCAGTAGGACATGTTGCAACGATTATCTTACCTTGGTAGCCAATCACTCTGCAATGCTGTTCCACCCTTGCACTTACCACAACTAGAGGTGCCTCTTTAAGCCATAACCTCTTTCCTTCCGACATTAGGTTCCATAGATTCTGAGCAGCGCTTACACTCATAAGAGTAACCACGCTGATACCATATTGCTCCAAATATCTGAGTGCACTCGCATTTAGTTGACTTGGCGCGGAACGTCTATAACATGTCACCGCCACAACGTTAGCATTGCGCTCAACCAGACGCATAGTCAGCCACGCGCGCCCATGTTCTCCAGAGAAAATGTAAACAACCTTCCTGACGGGGGCTGCCAACTCCGGAATTGCTAAGAGATTCTCACTTTTGAACGGAGGAGTTGCCACACCGCTCACCTTTATCCCAGCTTCTCTAAGCTTGAAGGCCGTGCCTGGACCAATTGCAAAAATCTTAGCCTCAGAACGCAAAGTTTGACCGCACCGCTGTAAAAGGTTGATTCCGTACGCAACAGCATTGACACTCAGAAATATAACTATATCAGCATTTTGAATATTACGAATATTTTGTTTCGCAACTGTCTCATCATCAGGTGCTTCAATAATAAGTGTGGGGCATCTTATGGGCCTCCCTCCACATGCATCTATCAATTCACAAAGACTAGCCGATTGGTGTTCTGGCCGGGTTACTAGTACCGACGCTCCATTCAGATTAATCACTGGATTCATTATTTAGTATTTGTTGGGCACCAAGTTTTTGCATTTTTTTTGCAAGATCGTAGCCAACATTCTTTGGAGAAGCTTTAGATCCACGATGCTCACAGAAAATTACTTCTTGCCCATCAGGATCTCCAACCATACCCCTTAAATGCAAGATATCACCATCTATCTCGCAATAAAACGCAACTGGAGATTCACAACCAGCGTTCAATGCTTCATTTGCAGCACGTTCAGCGTTCACTCGCACTTCGGTATCCCGATCATTAAGAGATTCAAGAATCGAATTGGTTAATTGGTCATCTGCACGACACTCAAGACCAATTGCCCCCTGACCCGCTGCCGGCAACATATTCTCGATGGGTATAACATCAGTAGCGCGATGCTCTAAACCTAATCGTTGTAATCCCACATTAGCAAGAACTAAGGCATCAAAATCTCCTCTATCTAAGCGCTCAAGACGTGTTTGCACATTGCCCCTTATTGGTCGCACTTGGACCCATGGTGTAAAGTACTTGATAAGGCATTGACGCCGAAGGCTACACGTACCCACCCTAGCGCCTGGTTGCAAAGAACGAAGCGTCTGGGAGCTAGTCGAAACCAATGCATCTCGTGGATCTCCTCGATTACAAATAGCGGCAATGTGTAACCCAATAGGCAAGCTCACAGTTACATCTTTCATTGAGTGAACAGCGACGTCGATCTGGTCTCTCAACAAACATTCCTCAAGCTCTTTCAAGAATAAGCCTTTGCCGCCCTCTTTCGATAGAGACAATTTCTGTTGACGGTCGCCCTGTGTAGTGATGGCAATCAACTCAATCTGAATATCCGAGTGTAACGACTGTAGCCGCTCAGATACATAATTAGCCTGCCAAAGAGCTAGCTTGCTTTTTCGAGTACCGATCCGAAGCTTTGTCATTTGATGTCTATGCCTATCTAGAGATATAACGCTAGTTTATCAAGCCCAGTAGTTGTAGCCACGAAAGCCCATAATGTATACCTCAGATCCCGCCATGGAGCTATATCCACCATAATAATTGGGTGATTTATTTATTGAACAACCCAGATATCGAATAATAAAGTCCAAATTAGAAAATCGCATCACAATTGTGGATTCACATTCGATTGGATCAGTGCATAATTAGAATATATGAGCCACTACCCAACAATTCGACACCGACGCCTTCGACGAGATGAGTTTAGTAGACGGCTGGTTCGCGAGAATGTGCTGACCTGTAACGATTTGATCCAGCCATTATTTGTCTTTGAAGGCAGCGGTGACTTTGAGAGCATCCCTACAATGCCAGGAGTTCAGCGAATTGGAGAATCAGTCATTGTTGAAAAAATAGGCCACTTAAAGTCACTTCAAATTCCAGCTGTCGCACTTTTCCCCGTAGTGCCGGAGAAGCACAAAACTTTTGGAGCAGAAGCAGCTTGGAATCCAGAGGGGTTAATTCCAAGAGTTGTGCGGTCTATTCGTCAAGCATACCCAGACTACGGAATCATAACGGATGTGGCACTTGATCCGTATACAACTCATGGTCAAGATGGTCTCATCGATGACACGGGCTATGTAATGAACGATGAAACCTTAGATGCATTGGTGCTGCAAGCTCTTACCCATGCAAGCGCAGGCGCCCAAATGATTGCGCCCTCAGATATGATGGATGGAAGAATTGGCGCTATACGTAATGCACTAGAATTAAATGGTTATACCAACACACGTATTCTTGCATATGCCGTTAAGTATGCATCCGCATTTTTCAATCCATTCCGTGAAGCGGTCGGCTCTGCTAAAGGATTGGGATCAAGTAATAAGACTTCGTATCAAATAGATCCCGCGAACACAAATGAAGCCTTACGAGAAGTAGAGCTTGATCTTGCAGAAGGAGCGGATATCGTTATGGTAAAACCGGGGATGCCTTACCTTGATGTTATTCAAAGAGTAAAGAAGCAGTTTAAGGTTCCAGTGTTTGCATACCAGGTCAGTGGTGAGTATTCGATGCTAGCAGCTGCATCAGATAATGGATGGCTTGATCGGAAGGCTGTTGTTATAGAAGCTCTAGTTGGATTCAAACGAGCAGGAGCAGATGCAATTCTGACTTATTTTGCAGAAGAAGTCGCCGAATGGATTCAGGACAAAAAATTTCTACCATAAAGTTAAATGAACTTCTATTTAGGTATTACTTTCATAGAATTCTTCGAGCGTTCCCAATCAAGACCAGCCTCAAGATTGGGGAAAAAAGGTGTCACGCCTAGCCATTCGCGCATTCGCGTGTTATCGATGCGTTTTGACTCATTGAGATATGACAGGATACTGGAGGTAAGTACATGCTTTGCCATCTCATATCGAATAATCGGTGGTGATGGCAAGTCATGAGCTTCAGCCACGGCTAGAAAATATTCTGACATCGTAGATGGATTACCGTCACTAACATTGCATATCACTGGCTCTATAGTTGATTGATCTAATTCAACTCTTGATGCAGCAATACAAGCGCGAGCCAAATCAGTTACGTGAATACGGTTACTCCAAGGTGAATCTTCGATCGCCAACACAGGTTCTCTGCGCTTTAACCGCTCAATTGGTAGTTTGCTAGGGCCATAGATTCCAGGCACACGCAATATCACAGTTGGTACACCTGACTCTACAGACCATTTTGTAGCTACCATCTCAGCATCTACGCGTCGAATCGCTCGATCAGTGTTTGGATTTAAAGGCTGGGATTCATTGATCCAATTTCCACCACAATCACCGTAAACTCCTGTGGTGCTAATCAAGATGAAACGAACGGGTAAATTCGGACCAGTGATCGACTGCAATACCCTAGCAATTCGA
Organism: Acidiferrobacteraceae bacterium; assembly: GCA_002724185.1. Taxonomy (GTDB): domain Bacteria; phylum Pseudomonadota; class Gammaproteobacteria; order Arenicellales; family UBA868; genus CAJXWH01. The sequence continues at coordinate 13,513 of PBOB01000079.1, forward strand.
GTATCGCTGCTAGCCCAATTGGGTGGTGGAACAAACCAATAAAGTATCTTTCCCGAAACGTTGATTGCTAACGTTTCGTCAGCAGTATCAAGATCTTGTACTACTGAATCGATCTGACATTTTAGCAGCAAATCTGCACTTTCTTTACTACGTACTAGAGCAGTAACCACGCCACCATCTTCTACCTCACGAAGTGCTACCTGGCGACCCACATATCCACAACCCACAAAAAAACTATCTGTCATTGGCGTTGCCACCGAAGATATGCTGCTGCATTCATAGGTCAAATAATGCAATCATCTAGAGTTAGTGTTCGCCGCTGATGTAGTCCACAGATCAAGAGTCTTCCTAGCACTTCTTACAGAATCCTTGGTAGTGCTAGTATGGTCACTCGGTGCAGCAAGCTCAATAACGTAGCCATTAGGATCGCGAAAATAGACTGAATCTATAGAGCCGTGGTTCGAAATCCCACGAGTTTCTATCTCCTTCTGCCTACCTTTGTCTAGGAATCGATGTAGTGTATTTCGATCAACTTTAAGCGCTATATGAAGATCAAAATCATCCTGCCTTTTGAATTCAAAAGGTTGGCCTGGAGCTTCAAAAAAAGCCAAGAAAGAATCATCTAGCATTCGATAAAACGTATGCAGTACGCGTGTACTCCGACCAGTCTTTGTTTTCTGAATTTCAAATGCGCTTACAAGAGGGAGCTCAAGAAAGTCTTCATAGAATTTTCTTGTTTCCTCTGAATTCCGGCAGCGATACGCGTTGTGATGAAGTCCATGAATCATGTTAGCTTCCCCATGCTAAGCATTAAGCCTAATAATATCTAAGTTTAACGATAAATATAGCAACACGAGAACTCTAATCGTCCCGGTGCACAGTATCTATTGAAAAGGCAGGTAGGCAGACTGCGATGTAGTCCGCACCACCAGGATAAGGTGTGCTGTACCTAACCCACTCATGCTTTTGTGCCTGAACTGCCTGACCAGCCTCTACATTAAAAGTCAGATCTTTTGTTTCAACCTTCAGAATACCATTTAACACATATGTAAACTCATCAAACTCGGGACACTGGCCAGGCTCTTCCCAGCCCTCAGGACTGGTCATATGAGCAATGCTAAGATGGGAATCCTGACTATTTACAAGACCGAAAATTTCTCTGATGATTTTGTCTTTCGTGCCAACAGCTTTAACAATGGTAGGTTTCTCAATCCTACTTGCCATCAATTGCTCCTTAATTAGTATATATTTTGTAGCTGCTAATTATATGTCACTGATATGATTAGTTCTTATCATACTTTAATGCAATCTTTGTTCGATGACTGCATAAAGGAGCTCTCGTAGTAAAAACCTGAAAATAGCTGTAACGCACGAATTAGCAACAAAATAGTACAATGTTCAGTTATTACATATTTTATACATCCATCAATTGATTAAAACGAGATATCACCCAATATGACAGCCTCTGACATTCGTTGTGGAAATGATCTTAAGCTCTATGAAAAACTGCTTAGAAATACTGATGTGAAGCAAGCGCAACAGAAAATTGCAAAACTTGAGAAGGAACAGAAAAATCATGGCATCCGACGACATTTGCTAGCCACTTCGGTTCGCCTCAGTCAATCAATGTCTAAACCACTACATCATATGGTAAGTCATTGCAGAGAGAAACTTGGAGTAGATTCGCCCCTTGAACTTTATGCCTACGCCAGCCCTCAATTTAATGCAGCCTGCTTTAAACCCGAAGATGGTAGAGTGTTTGTGATGTTTTCCTCTGCGATTCTAGAGTCATTCTCCGAGACTGAACTTCTTTTTGTTGTGGGGCATGAACTTGGTCACCATTACTACCGGCACCATGACATACCAATCGGATATGTGCTAAAGCAACGTAAGCATACTCCTCCAGAATTAGCTCTTGACCTTTTTACATGGTCTAGATATGCAGAAGTTTCAGCAGATCGAGCTGGTGCTTTTTGCGCTGAAAATCTCAACAGCGTCGCAAAAGCGCTATTTAAGTTGGCCTCTGGTATCAGTAGTGACCATATCATTAAATTTGATCTCGACCAATTCTTAAATCAAGTAGATGACATGATGGCATTTGATTCTCAACCTGGTTATAGCTCGTCGGAACAAGATTGGTTTCTTACACATCCCTTCAGCCCTCTTCGAGTAAAAGCACTGAAGTACTTCCATGAGTCAGAACTAATGGATGGCACTATCTCATCTATTGAGCTAGAAGACCGTGTCAGACAAATAATGGAAGTGATGGAGCCATCTTATTTGGAGGGAAAAACAAGTGGAACGAGGGCGATGCGAAATCTATTTATAGCAGCAGCAATTGCTATTGCAGATGCCCATCTAGGCATTGGAAAAAAAGAAAGGGAAGTGTTACAACAATTTTTATCCAAGAATTTTACTATAGAGAATCTTGATAGAGATAAACTTCGTGAACTGTTACCCCAGAGAATTGTCGAAGCCAAAGCGCATACTACCGTACCACAAAGAATGCAGGTTGTCCGAGATCTCTGTATTGTTGCCAGTGCAGAGCAAGAAATTGCTGATGCAGAAATTGAGGTTCTTCTCCAGGTAGTGACGGACTTGGACATTGCTCCTAGCTTCCTTACAGCATGTATAGAGAGCTCGACAGAGCTGGATTAATTCTTATCACTTAAGAAATCTCTCGATGCTATACATCTCAAATAGATCTATGGATCTGCCATGGATAATCTCGTCAGCGGTCAATCTACCTACAATGGGCGCTAACGTAATACCACTATGCATCACTAAAACATACAAACCTGGAGCATTTGAAATTCGTCCGATAGCTGGAAGACCATCATCTGGTATAGGCCGAACACCAATACTAAAATCGGCCAAATCAAAATGACCTGGTCCTAGGAGCTTGCATGCCTCCGATGCAATGAGTTGCGCTTCGTCACTGTAACTAGAGGTTGCAAATCCAGCACCGGAAAAATCCCGTCCAGCTATTAACCGACCATCGTACAATTGTCGAATGTGAATTCCTGGCGCTAAGATAATCCCATTTAATATGGTCGGCATTCTATAACTATATGCGAGCAAACCACTGCGCTTATTTATCGGCAATCGTACATTAGCCTGTGCAAGCAATGTATTAGCGCATGCACCTGTTGCTATTATGATTTCGTCTCCACTTAACTGCTCCCCAGATATAGAGACACCTACGACTCGCCCTCCCTTAAAGATAAGCGAATCCGCAACGCCAGGACGAATAATAGCCCCCAAAGATACCGCGCGATCCAGAAGCAGTTGAGCAACGTTGTCGGGTGATACAGAACCCTCAGTATTTGCATGCGCTACATATTCTGGACAGTAAGCAATAGAAGGTTCGATGGTTCGTGCCTCTTTACGGGAGACCAACTGTATCGGATAACCCCATGATGAAAGCTGATCAACTGTTTGCTCTACTATCTTCGGCTTACTTTCCCACCATAATGAACCATTCCAATTCAGCCTAATCAGTCCATCTAGCTCCTTTTCCAGGCGATGCCAATCACTCATCGCAGCTAACCGGAATTCAAAATACTCTCGGTTATCTTGCTCAGCAGCGTTAATCCATCCAAAAGATTTTTTGGTAGCCGAACCACCGGGGTCATTTCCCGGAATAACCGTGACTTGAGCGCCTCCAATAATCAGATGATAGGCAACGGAGGATCCAATAATGCCACCACCAATAACTATGACTCTGATCAAGTGCAGAATGGCATCGACAATCAGTCGGTAACAACGTTATCTATTGTGGCCTCAGAAACCAGCCAGTTCCAAAATGCCTTAATTCGAGGTTCTTCACTTTTCTCGTCACTCATAACACTATAATAACCATAATTACCTGGATAGTTGACATTGAATAGGCGAATTAGACGAGACTGAGATACCAGCTCATCAGCCATCAAGCTAACCGCGAGCGCGACACCCTGACCCTGTAACACAGCTTGGATAGTGAAGTTGGGTGAACTGAACCGAGGCCCGCTATTAATATCGATGTTATTAATCTTCGCTGCGCTCAACCACTTTTCCCACTGCGGCCAGTCAGGATCATGAAAATTTGGGTCGAAATGTATAAGGGTATGCCATTTTAGATCACTAGGCGATAACAGGGGGTACTTGCCCTCTAGAAGAATCGGGCTGCATACTGGAAATACTTCCTGCTTCATCAGTCGATGAGCGCGTAAGCCTGGATAACGACCACGCCCAAAACGGATAGCAACATCAGTCTCTCGCCCATCAAGCTTAGAAATACTTTGCAGTGGATCTATGCGTATTTGAACTTCTGGATGGGCAACCGAGAATTCTGCTATTCGCGGCACTAGCCACTTAGCCCCAAAGATCGGTGGTGCACTGATCACTAACGGTTCAATAGCTGCCGCCGACTTTACCCTTTCTATTGCTGCAATCAAGTGATCAAACCCCTGCCGCAATCCAGGCAAACACGCTTGCCCAGCAGCAGTCAGTTCTAGTGATCGACTGCGCCTATGGAATAATTTTGCACCGAGATATGATTCTAACGCTTTAATTTGATGACTAATGGCAGCCGGCGTGACATTCAACTCCCTTGCAGCCACAGTGAAGCTCATATGGCGACCTGCTGATTCAAATGCCTTTAGGGCGTTCAATGATGGCATCGAAATAGGATGCATAACTGTGAATTAAACTAATACCGAGGCATATATGTGGAAGCAATATATATCAATAATACTAGACATCTGAAGCTACAATAAGTGTGAAATAAGATAATATCGGTTTAGTTATTCTAATCTATTAATTAGAAATGATCAATTGCTGGAGTTACATAAAGAACAGATAATATTGCTAAGTCGCATGCTCTTTCCTCCTTGGTGTGTGATAACGATTGAACCCCACACCAGTGGGGTTCTTTTTTAAGGAACAGTTAACTAGAAACAAGCATGCTTAATACCTCGCCAAATCCATAGTTTCTGAGTCTGTACTGACAAAGGCTAGATTTCCAGATTCTTAATTTCATCGGGTGCTGACAGAAGCTGATTTGGACTTTCCTGCTCAAGCTCCAAACGACTACCATAACCCCAAAGCACACCAACTGATCTGATTTCGTTTGCCTTGGCTGCTCGGATATCAATAAACCTGTCACCTATCATAATGGAATTGTGACTAATAGCTTTCTTCTTCAACAACTCTGCGATCTGCGTCGATTTTTCAACACCAACATCACCACCACTAATAAACTCAAACAAGTTTCTTAGTCCAAACATTTTCAGTATTTTTTTTGCTATGGCACTAGGCTTCGAAGTGCATATTCCCAAACCACCACCTGCTGTTTGTGCGAGATGATTCAAGCTACTCTCTATCCCCTCATAGAGCGAATTCTCACGATACCCGAAAATATGATAGCTCTCCCGATATGCAGCGATAAGTAATTCAAGCATAGATGCTTCAATTTCCCCACACAATTTCAAATAGATTTCGTCAAGAGGCAATCCTATCAGTGCCGATATATCCTTCTCACGAGCTTGTTCAAACTGATACCGATCAAGCGAATAGTTAATCGACCTGATCATCCCTATTCTTGGATCACTAATCGTCCCATCCAGATCAAATATAAAATAATCCTTAGCGAGTTTTAGGTTAGAAGTCATGAGTATGTAACTGCAATAAGATCATCTTATCCGGAGCTTGATTTAGAACCGAATCCCAACCTCTCTATTGAATCTCTCAATTAGCTCATCCCAGATTGGTGCTATCTTATGCAGTTGATCCCAAAAACTTGATTTTCGACGTAGTTCGAAATCATGAATATGAACATTCTGCTGCTCAACCCAGGTGTAGTAACCTAGATTAAAAATCCGCTCTCGGGCTACTTTGTCCAAACTGTTAACATGACTCGTATCTGCCCCGAACCAATATGTTGAGATTATCTCCTTAGCGTTTGCGAGAGAAAACTCACTCGGATAGCTGTTAGACAGTAGTTTTTCTTTCTCACTAATATATAAATCTGCTCCGTCTGTTGCAGCAGCCATAACAATATCATTTTCATCTAAATCAAGAAATTTGGCGGTCTTTATTGCAGCGAGAGTATTAGCGATCGCTGACAGGCCAAAATGCTCCATCTGGCGAACAATCGTCCGATCAATACCAATTTCGTCGACTAGGTATTCCTGACCCACTTCGGTGTTAAAGGCAATATTTAGCCCATCAGTAGCTTTATCAGTAACTGCAATTGCTAGATCAGTATTTAGAACGTTATGAATCAGGGGTATATGCTTGTCCCCTATGCCTTGAATGTTATGTTCTCCGTACCCATTGTAGAGCATAGTAGGACATTCCAGCGCCTCAACCGCCACGATTTTTGATCCAAATTTATCCTTTAAATAATCTCCAGTGCCCAAAGTTCCTGCTGAACCAGATGCTGCGACAAAAGCAGCTAACCTAGCTCGTTCATTTACTTTTTGAAGCGACCTGAATACATTAGCAAATGCTGGGCCACTGATTTGATAATGAGCGATGTGATTCGAAAATTCTGAGAACTGGTTTAAGATGTAGTTTTCCGGCGATTGATCCAATTCTCGGCACATGTCGTAAATTTCTTTGACATTACTCTCGGAGCCTTGGGTTCTCACAATGTCATCAGAATTTGCAACCCATTTCTCCAGCCAGTTAAAGCGTTCTGTACTCATATTTTCTGGCAAAACCGCGACACCGCGACACCCCATTATCCGCGAGATAGCAATGCCTCCACGTGCGTAGTTACCAGTTGACGGCCAAACTGCTCGATGATAGGTAGGGTCGAATTGGCCTGTGACCACACGTGGAACGAGGCAAGCATAAGCTGCGAGCACTTTATGGGCTCGAATCATAGGAAATCTATCACCAAATAGAAGCACAATGCGGGCCTCTACTCCAGTCAGCTCAGGTGGCAATTCAATGTAATCTGGGAGATTGCTCCAAGACCTGGAGCCTAAGCGATTATACCAATGCACACGGAACAAATTTAGCGGATGGGCTGAATCAATTGAAACTTCTAGAAGAGCATTCTTAACTTCTGCAGGAATGGTCTGGGGATCGCTTAGCTGCGCAAATTTAGGTAGCTTAATCTTGGTGTCACGAAACCTACTGACAGCGCGCTTATAAATAGATGGATCTTGGATATCAGTTACGAGCCCGTAACGCGATTTTTCTGTAACTAGCTCTAGTTGCGATTCCAGCATTGCTTATTCTCAAAGATGTTAATCCCACAACATAAAATTAAACTGCTAATAATACTTAATGAATAATTAAATGGCATATAAGCTCATTGTAATTCAAATACCGAACCGCAAACAAAAAAGGCGGGCATTAAGCCCGCCTTTTTCAGTTACAGAGAAAAACTACTGTGCAAGCCAGCTATTAAATCGGTCAGTTAGCGTATCCATATTGTCAGCCCAGAAGTTAAAGTCATACAGTAAAGCTGTTTCCGGGTTAAAGTTTTCAGGCGCAGTAGGCAAATGCGGCAAGATATCCGGATTCACAAATGGCGCTGCAGACATTCTCAAAGGACCATATGAAATGTAGTTGGTAGTATCTGCTAGAGCCTCAGCTGTGGTACAGAACTTCAAGAACTCTAGCGCTGCCGCCTCATTTGGAGCGCCCTTGACGACAACATAGGTATCAAGATCGAATACCTGGGGTCCCCACATGATTTCAAATGGCTTGCCTTCCTTGTACATTGCATTGAAAAGCCGCCCATTGTATGCAGTGGTCATCACAACCTCACCATCCGCCAGTAGCTGTGGAGGCTGAGCGCCAGCTTCCCACCAAATTACATCATCTTTAATTGTATCAAGCTTAGCAAAAGCACGATCTTGACCTGCTTGTGTTCCAAGAACTTCATAGACGTCTGCAGCTGCGACGCCATCCGCCATCAGGGCCCACTCTAGATTAACTCTCGGCACCTTTCTTAGACCACGACGACCTGGGTACTTTTCGGTATTAAAAAAATCAGCAATTGTTGTTGGCGTCCCATAACCATGTCCTGAGATTGTAGTCTTGTTATACGCGGGTACGGTTGCCCATGAAATATTACCAACATGACAATCTTCCAACGCACCCTCTACGAAATCTTCAGTAGCCGGTGTTCCGTCTGGAGCGGGTGCCCACTGGCTATGGTCTAGCTCGACAAGTAAGCCCTCATCGCAACCACGAATGGAATCCTGCGGGGTCATATCAACGATATCCCATTGAACGTTTCCAGCTTCAACTTGGGTGCGAACTTCTGCCAAACCGCCATTGTAGTCAACAACATTAAATTCCTGACCGGTCTGAGCCGTCCAAGGTTCTATGCACGCTTTAACCTGGCTTGCAGTATAGGATCCACCCCAAGACACAAACGTAATCTTGCCAGCGTATGCTGAGGAACTCAGCAAACCGATTCCTACAGCAGCAGCCAAAACAACTCCAGCTTTAAAGTTAGTCATTTACTCCTCCTCTCCTCTACTCTTGTGGCGACGAATTTAATAGGGAAAAACCTGGACGCTGATGCCGCCAACAGCGTCATATACCCCGACTCTACCCAAAACTCACCCGTTCGGGCAACATTCAACTTTCTTCACTACCCAATAGATAGTGCTATCTTATTGAATACAAACGATTTATGTGACTGCTGAGGTCCTTAGCCTTTCACTTCTTCGGCGCAATAACTCAACAGCAACTAATAAAATAACAGAAAACGTAATTAACAACGTGGCGACAGCTAGGATGCTCGGACTGATCTGCTGTCTCAATCCCGACCACATTTGAATAGGAATAGTTTTCTGCTCAGCATCTGCAAGGAAATATATAAGCACAACTTCATCAAACGAGGTTATAAATGCGAAAAGTGCTCCAGAAATCACCCCAGGAGTAATCAAAGGCATAATCACTCTAAAAAATGTGCGCAAAGGTTTAGCGCCAAGACTAGCAGATGCTCTAATTAGTGTTTCATCAAATCCCACCATCGTAGCAGTAACAGTAATCACAACATATGGCGTGCCGATTGCAGCATGTGCCAAGATCACTCCCAAGTGAGAGTATGCGAGCCCTACCTTTGAATAAAAGAAAAACATACCGGCCGCAATGATGATAATCGGAACAATGAGAGGTGAGATTAGAAGAGCCATAATTGGTTTACGAAATGGCATTTGTGTACGACTTAATCCAACTGCAGCGAGTGTGCCTAATGCTGTAGCTAATAAAGTTGCGAAAAATGCTATGAAAAGACTGTTCCTTGCGGCAAAAGCCCACTCATAGCCACGATTTGCACCAGTCCCCTCACCTATTCCGAGTACATCTAAATACCATCGAAAAGAAAATGCTTCTGGATCGAGCCGCAACATAGCCGGAGTAAAGGTAAAATATGGTTCCGCGTTGAATGATAATGGCACGATTACTAATATAGGAGCCATAAGGAAAATGAACACTAAACAACAGATGGCAATAAAAGCAGCGTGCCATATTCTCCCAACAGGTCCGGTGTAAGCAGGTAAACTCATTTCAGCCTAACTTCATCTTATCAATACCCACTACCTTGTCATATAGCCAATATAGGACGAGTACTCCGACAAGCAAGATGGTTCCCAATGCGGCCGCTAAACCCCAATTCAGTGATGACTTCATATGGAACGCAATTTGATTGCTTATCATTTGACCCTTGGCACCACCGACTAACGCGGGGGTGATGTAGTAACCGACTGAGACAACAAATACCAAAAGACCACCTGCACCAATACCTGGAATAGATCTCGGCAAAAAGATTCTGAAAAATGTTATGAACGGATTCGCCCCCAAAGACTGTGAAGCACGTAGCTCTGACAGTGGTATCGTTTTCATTACACTGTACATCGGCAAAACCATAAAGGGCAGCAGTATTTGAGTCATGGCAATGAGTGTGCCTTGAAGGTTATAGATCATCTGAATCCGACCATCGTCTGAGATAACACCCATCCATACCATAAGATCATTCAACACACCCTGCGTCTGTAACAGTACAATCCAAGACGTCGTTCTTACCAAAAGTGAAGTCCAGAATGGTAGTAAAACCATTATTATTAATAGGTTACTGATTCGGGGCGGTTGAGTGGAGATTAAGTACGCAATTGGGTAACCTAGAATCAAAGTGAGCACGGTAACCAGCAAAGCAATCCATAGCGTGCGCACGAACAACTTCACGTATATTCTCTTTTCGGATGGCTGTTTTACAATATTCCCGTCACCATCCAAATCTCTATCAATTGCGTTCAAAAAGTATACTGGAGTGTAAGGAACACTTACTTTCTTCAGAGTCTTCCACGTGTCCAATTCACCCCAACGTTTATCGGCCTTAATCATGACCTCGCGGTATGGACCTTCTGTAACGTTCTTAAATTTACGCTTTGACTTCACTATCAAACTACGCGCTCCAGCCATACTATAATTAACGCGTGTTGCAATTCGGCCGAGTGTTCCAGCCTCAGCCGCTAACTTAAAGTCTTTAACCGCAGCTTCGAAGACCTCTTCAGGCGGCATATCCTGCCCATCCCACTCACTAAGTTCCGCAGTTAACTGAGGCGCAAGAGTGATCATCCTTGGGTTGTCAACACTTCGAAACAACATACTGCCAATTGGGATGGCAAAAGTTATAAGAATAAAGAGCAAAAGTGGCAGTACCATAGCAAAAGCAACGTACTTCTTGCGTCGCTCAGCCCGAGCAAGCTGCTCTTTTAGCGGCCTTCCGTCAATGATTATAGGTTGCTGAACAGTTGCCATTACACGTTATTTACGATTGAGCCTGCATTTAGTTTCACTAAGATTCCATTAAAGGGCGTCAAGAGCCCGACAATCCTCAATGTGCCATCCAACCTGAACTGTCTCACCCTCCAACAAATGGCTGTGACGAGCTGCATTCTGGACCTTAACAATGAAGTTGTCCTGCCCACACAGTTCAAGACGAGTACGAATATGATCTCCCAGGTAGATTAGCTCCTTAACCTTGCCAGAAACAACATTCTTAAACTCTCCAGCATTCGGATTAATCGTAACTCGCTCTGGCCTCAGAGAAAGGGTTGTCTTAGTTTCTGACTGACCAATATTGATAGCCAGTGCAGTTAGAGTTTCGCCAGTATCTACCTGTGCTACACATTGATCACCATTTTTCTCTTTTACTGTAGCCAAAAAGGTATTATTTTCACCAATAAACTGAGCAACGAATGCATTGTCAGGTTGCTCATATAGGATATTTGGTGCGGCAACCTGCTGTACCACGCCATCATCAAAGACACACACACGATTTGACATTGTCAACGCTTCAGCTTGATCATGCGTAACATAGACGACTGTTACACCAAGGTTCTCATGAATATGTTTGATCTCATACTGCATTTGCTCACGCAGTTGTCGGTCTAGGGCGCCCAACGGTTCGTCCATCAAAACAAGCTTTGGCTCAAAGACAAGTGCACGCGCAACTGCTACCCGCTGCTGTTGGCCGCCAGATAACTGTCCTGGCCGTCTACCAGCAAAACCATCTAACTGGACCATGCCTAATGCCTTCTTGACACGATCCTCAATGTCGGATTTGGATACCTTTCGAACTTGCATCGGATAGGCCAGATTCTCCTGAACCGTCATATGTGGAAATAATGCATAATTTTGGAAGACAATACCAATATCACGTTTCCATGGTGGCACATCATTAATAGCGTCACCATCTAGAATTATGTCCCCGCTTGTGGCAGTTTCGAATCCAGCCAGCATCATCAAACAAGTCGTCTTTCCCGAACCTGAAGGGCCTAGCATGGTCATGAACTCTCCACGCTGCACGTCTAGCTTTAAATCTTTCACAACAAGATTTACACCATCATAACTCTTCTGGACGTTATTAAAACTTACATAGGCTTCTCTAGCGCTCTTATCCATAAAAAATTCCGTATTAGTCTCTATTGAAGATCTAACTTAATCGCAAGATTAGATTAAAGGTATGCTTATTCTCCTAATTGTATGCCAATAAATATACGATATTGCAATACTTTTATCCTCAAACTAGAACCAATTCTAGGCCGAACCAATCAACAACTGACCTGGCTTGTTGAAATCATTACACAAATATCATCTATAAAACAAAAATTAGACCTTACTATAAGTGATAGAAACTTGCGAACCGATCAATCTAAACTACCGATTACAAGACACTAACATGGATACTCAAATATACTGCAATTAGCTTCCTAGTGAAAAAGCTGTCATCCGTTACGCATGTTTGACGACATTGAACCCAATCCCAACCGCTCATTTCTCCTGCGCAGTAACTCAACGAAATACAAAAGCACTATAGAGATCATTATCATGATAGTGGCGACAGCTAGGATCGTTAAAGTAATTTCCTGCCTAATGCCAGACCACATAAGCCTTGGCAAGGTTACCTGATCCTCACCACCAAGAAATATAATTACAACCACTTCATCTAATGATGTAACGAAAGCGAATAATGCTCCAGTAACAATACCAGGAAACGTCATAGGCAAGATCACTTTCCAAAAAGTTCTTAAAGGTCGGGCTCCTAAACTAGACGATGCACGTATATAACTTTGGTCAAAACCAATCAGTGTCGCTGTGACTGTAATTACCACAAAAGGCGTGCCTAACGCAGCATGCGCAATGATTAGTCCAGCGTGTGTATATGCCAAATTAAACTTTGAATAGTACAGGAAGATGCCAGCCGCAGTGATAATGATAGGTACAATCATTGGAGAGATCAAAAAAGCCATAATCAACCTCCGAAATGGCATGCTAGGTCGACTTAGGCCAATAGCTGCAAGAGTGCCTAGAGATGTAGCCAATAGGGTCGCCGGCAATCCAATGATGAGGCTATTCCAAGCTGCCTCCAGCCATTCTGAACCACCTTCTGGTCGAGAAGCACGAATATCTTCATATACCCCAAATATTTCACGATACCATTTAAGCGAATAGGCAGCAGGGTCACCCCGAAGCATGCCCTCTGTGAATGTGTAAAACGATTCCGCATTAAAAGACAATGGGACTACAACTAAAATAGGTGCTATCAGTAGAAGAAACACTAAACTACACAATAACAAAAAGAGATAATGCCAAACTCTACCAAGTAGTCCCGTGTATGACGGTAAAGCGCTCATAAATGTTTCAGGTTATGTAAGAACTCACAAGATTTAACGATCAGTATGTTATTACTGCCGCGATATTACTAGCCCCGCAAGAAGAAAAGTTATGATATATACAATTGTTCTATAAATAACCATAGATCCAGGTGGAATACAGATAAACGACATGCCGGTAAGTCCACGCAGGCCAATTTCGTGGGCTAAACGAATAATTTCGTAATCCGACATGCCCATTGGCTCAGCAAGTTCGCCGAGAATATCTCCAGGAGCAGGACCTGCGCCACCAAGAACATCCATGTCAAAATGCACATAAATGTCCTCTGTATTCTTGTAAGCATGCTTAAGCTCACGACATAGCCCCTCGATGCCAAGGTGGCCACGAATTTGCCACATCGGATAAAAGTGTGCTCCTCTTGTACGATACCAGCGCACAATGTCGGCATGCTCTAGCATGCCGCGTTCACCAATCTCGACCAAATTTGATACAGAAAAATTGGCATGGTCTCGATATGTCTTTGACTTCCAATTACCACTACCGGCAATCCTTTTGTCATTAGTTAAATGGTCAATAGGTCTTGAATCCCAATGTGTATCGGTACTGATCATGCCAACACTACCGTTACTCCTCTCCGCAATCGGTTTAGCAATAGCATAAGATCCACATGGTGAATTCTGACCTATAACAACCGGAATAGCTCCGCTATCCAGCGCTTTATTAACCATTAATTCAACAGCAGCTTGCGCTATCAAAATATTTTCGGCATTGGGATTTTCATTGGCGTCTGATGGGATCAAAGCATCGCCCATGTCTACAACATTAAGCTCTTGCAAAACATCAAAATCAAACTCTTGAAGATAACCAGTGGGATACCTAGCAGACTGTTGACGAACTCGTCTAGGCGCTAACACCCACTCCGTCTTATCCACTCCAGCATACTTCCCAGCAGCGCCCGCCACGTAGGGCGCACCAATAATTGCTACGTCTGCGCACTTTAATTGCTGCTGATCATGTGCCAATGGCACACCCATAAACGTCGGGGTTTCGTCATCAATCATAGGTAATTGTGCACTATTTACTTCCGTATAACCCTGCATACCCTCCCATGGTCTTTTTTGCATTACTGTCATACCCCATTTGTCTCAATATGCTGATTGTATGTGCTGACCTACATTCAGTTATAAAAATGAAAGCGTGCTTGCTCAGGCTTTAACTGATTATGGCCTAATATAAAGTCTGCCGCGCGTTCAGCCAACATCAGAACAGGTGCATTAAGATTGCCACTCACAATATTCGGCATAATAGATGCATCAACGATATGTAATCGCTCTACTCCTCCAACCCGCATCTCACCATCGACTACTGCCCCCTGATCGCCACCCATACGACAGGTTCCACAAGGATGGTAATCAGTTGTTACTGTAGATCGTATATACGACTCAATATCGCTTTGCGATATTGCGCCTGGCATAGGAGCAATACGTCTGCCACGATATTTATCAAAAGCTCGCTGGGAAAACAAATCCTCCATCATTACTAGCGATTCTCCTAACTCTTTAATGTCATGCGGATCACTAAGATAGTTGAAACGAACCGCTGGAGCAGCACGAGGGTCATCTGATCTCAACTGCACCTTGCCTTTACTTCTAGGGCGCAGTTGATCACAATTTAATTGGTAACCTTGTGTCAACTTCAATTTTCGACCCTGCCATTCACTATAGACCGGCGTGAAGTGATATTGTAGATTGGGATAAGGAACTGCATTGTTTCCATATACCAGGCCACCCATTTCCCATATGTTTGATGCTCCAATTCCTGAGCGCATAAGTAACCACCGCAAACCAACTCCTGCTTTTACAATAGGTTGTGTGAGCCGATCTAAGGTTACTGGTTGAGTACACTCAAATCCCATACTAACTGTTAGGTGGTCCTGCAAATTTTCACCAACCCCAGGGAGATCTATAATTGGATTAATGTTCATTGAGCGCAGATGATCAGCTGGACCAACACCCGATAGCATTAAGAGCTGCGGCGTCTTAATCGAGCCACAGCTAAGAATCACGCCTTTGTTCGCGCGAGCCTGAAATATTTTTGAATTTTTCTCATACTCCACCCCAACTGCCAAATATTGCTCGATTAGAACATGATTCACTTCTGCCCTGGTTACTAACCGGAGATTAGACCTGCTCAATGCCGGCTTTAGATATGCCACAGCTGCACTACTTCGCCGCCCATTCTTGATAGTACTGTCTAAACGAGCAATACCTTCTGGCTTATAGCCATTTAGATCATCTGAAACACCTTGGCCGGACTGAGCACCCGCATCCAGTAACGCATCAAATAATGGATTTTCTAGTCGTCCTTTAGTAACACCCAGCAAACCATCGCCACCACGCCACTCGCTTGCACCTCTATCAGACGACTCGCAACGCTTAAAGTAAGGCAAACATCGATCAAAGGTCCAGTCTGGCAAATTAAAATCACGTGACCAACCATCGTAATCGTGAGGATGACCACGCATATACACCATAGAGTTAATCGACGAAGAACCACCGACTACTCGCCCCCTAGGTAATTCTATTTGACGATTATCACATGCTCTTTCGATCTCGCTTTTATAATTCCAATTTATAGAAGGATCCTTATATACGTGATATACACCAGCAGGAATATGAATAAGTAGCTTGTTGTCGATTGGGCCAGCCTCAATCAATAGCACGCTATTATCAGGATCTTCTGATAAACGGCTTGCCAGAACACAACCCGCGGACCCAGCACCAACAATAATGTAATCGTATTCGAACATTTTAAGGCTAGAAAATTATTGCCTACTCCTAAGGCTTTCTCTGCAATAATAACAATCTCTCAGTCATAGACAAAATACGTATCATACAATGGCAAAATAAGACCAATATATAAATGCTACCCATGCCAACAACCTAAATAGAATAACTTAACAAAGCTGATAGGAGGAAATAGATTCATGGCTGATCTTGCTGGTAAAAAGGCGCTAATAACAGGAGCAAATGGCGGAATAGGAAAATCGCTAGTAACTGCTTTCATGAATCATGGTGTGTCGATCGTGGGGGCTGATCAACAGACGAATATGGTGGATGCGGACTATTGGTTAGCTGGAGACCTAACCGATACTAAATACTGTGACATGCTCCCTCATAATGCTGCTAATCTACTTGGCGGGCTTGATATTGTAATCAATAACGCCGGCATTATTCGCCGAGGGCCAATTACAAGCGCAACTGATGATGACTTTATTGCTTCTTTTTCCGTTAACGTAGAAGCGCCTTTTCGAATCTGCCGAGCAGCTATACCAATACTTGCTAAGACTAAGGGTAGCATCGTCAATGTGGCCTCCTGCTGGGGAATACGCCCTGGCCCCAATCATCCTATTTATTGTATGTCGAAAGCAGCGATCGCATCTATGACACAGTGTTTGGGGCATGATCATGCCCATGAAGGTGTACGGATCAATGCGGTTTGTCCGAATGAAGTAGATACCCCAATGCTCCGATCCGGATTTAGCGCTCGTGGATTAGATCCAAATACAGCCATCAAACAACTTAACAGCACAGTGCCTCTTGGATATATTGCAGAACCAGGGGAGATTGCTGATGTTGTTCTATTCCTAGCATCAAACCAATCTCGCTATATGTGTGGTGCACTAGTTGAAGTAAATGGCGGAAAACCAGTAATTTAAATTGAATCGTAGGTAGTGATGTCTACCACCTTCTTGATGGTTAGCCAACAGATATGCAAGATTACATAAGGAGAAAATCAATGAACTTTGAAGGCATCTACCCACCAGTCATTACGCCATATGCTTCAGACGGATCTATCAATTATCAAGATTTGGAAGTGATTATCGAGTATCTGCTATCTACACAAATTGATGGACTTATTATTGGTGGAACAACAGGAGAATATCACGTTCAAACCTTAGAGGAGCGAATCGAGTCAATGCGAGTGGCTAAAGCAATAATTGCAGATAGAACTCCAATGATTATCGGAATCGGTGCGATTCGCACTCGGGACTGTATCGAAATTGGAAATCACGCTAAGGATAGTGGTGCAGACGCCATTTTGATGAATGCGCCTTACTATGCGGTGCCAACGCAGGCAGAACTAGCAGAACATGCACTATCAATAGATAGAGCTGTAAACCTCCCGATAATGCTATACAACTATCCTGGGCGAACAGGCACGACTATGAAAGCAGAGTTCTTTGACCGCATAAGCGAGAGTCAGAACTTCGTTGCTATCAAAGAATCAACTGGCGATATTGATCAATTACATATGCTTGCACAAGATTATCCACATCTAACGTTACTATGCGGTATGGATGACCAGGCACTTGAATTTTTTGCTTGGGGGGCAAGAGGCTGGGTCTGTGCGGGGGGCAACTGTTTGCCCAATGAGCATATTGCGCTATATCGAGCTGTTGCCGTGAATAATGATGTGGCTCTTGGAAGACGAGTAATGTCGGCGATGATGCCATTTATGCGAATACTTGAACAAGGTGGCAAACTAATCCAGAACGTAAAACATGCCTGCACTGTTAAAGGCCTCCCATCAGGAACAGTCCGCCTACCACTGCAACCATTGTTCGAAGAAGAAGTTGCTACACTCGAAACAGTATTGGCCAAATTGGAAGTAGAAATGGCGGGTATTGATACTAGTTTCGTATCACCTAAACTTTGAATATTTCCTAGTTACCTAATATCAGGCATGGAAAACACTATTCAATCGCATGCTCGAGTGGTCATCGTTGGTGGCGGCTGTGTCGGAGTTAACATACTCTATAGTCTCGCACACCGTGGATGGTCGGATATCTGTCTTCTAGAACGAACCGAATTAACAGCCGGATCAACCTGGCACGCCGCGGGACTCATCCCACTGTATTCTTTTTCATATCGATTCGGTCGTATTATTAGCAAGACGATAGAAATATATGAGCAACTTGAGGCAGAAACTGGTCAAAGTGTCAGCTGGCACAAATGTGGCCAGTTAAGAGTTGCAGAAAGCCGGGACCGAATGGACGAATACCTAAACTATGCATCCATTGCACCTACGCAAGGAGTACGTGCAGAAATTTTAACACCGGCGGAAACGATTGAACTTTGGCCGCTGATGAAGAAAAGCTCCAGCTTGGTTGGATCAGTTTACAATCCTGACGATGGTCATATTGCACCAGCTGATGTTACCCAGGCTCTTGCAAAAGGAGCGACGCAACTGAATGCGCGAATCTACAAAAATACTGAGGCGACGAGCATTGATCTATTAGATACTGGTGAATGGCGAGTCCAAACAAATAAAGGTGACATAATTTGTGAGCATGTTGTCACTGCGACCGGTAATTATGCACAACAAACTGCTCATATGCTGGAATTAGATCTCCCTTGCTTTCCAGTTCTACATCAATATTGGGTTACTGACAGCGTGCCACAAATAAAACAACGTAGAACTCAGGGCTGCATAGAATTGCCGATCTTAAGAAACGAAAGAATCAATGGATACATTAGAGAAGAAAGAGATAGTTTGATGTTTGGACCCTATGAGCGTCCCGAACGGCTTGAACACTTTGCACGTAATGGAGTGCCACCGTGGTTTGGCGCCGATCTGATGCCGGAAAATATTGAGGCAGTACAAGAAAACTGGGAAGCGGCCATTGAGCTTGTGCCTATACTGGGGGATGTAGGTATTAGGACAAACGTCCGTGGTCCGATCTGTGGTACACCTGACAACCTACCGCTCTGTGGGCCAGCTTGGGGTAAAAAAAATCTGTGGTTAGCAGAAGGATTCACTGGTGGAATTCTAATGGGTGGGGGTCTAGGACTTGAACTAGCCAACTGGATCGTGGATGGTGAGCCACATGTTGATTTAAGCGAAGTTGATCCACGCAGATTTGGCGATTACGCAAACAAAACATACACAGGGATCAAAAACAAAGAAGCATTTGGAAACAACTTTGGCATCCATTATCCTGGCTATGAATGGCCTGCTGCCAGACCAGCGAAGTCGACACCAAGTTATGAGCGTCTGACTCAGGACGGTGCCGTATGGGGTGCCGTCTATGGATGGGAAATTCCACTTTGGTTCGCTCCGACTGATGAAAAACCTCATGACATCTGGAGTTATCGAAAATTTAACTCAATGGTTCATGTCGGTAAGGAGTGTCGCGCTGTGAGACAAACCGCCGGGCTATTTGAAATGACCCCAATGACTAAATTTGAAGTACGTGGCAGTGGGGCTGAAAGGTGGTTGAACTCTATCCTGGCCAATAAAATGCCCGCAACTATAGGCGGAATAAGACTTGCACATCTCCTTACAGAGAAAGGCACAGTTCGATCTGAATTCACTGTAACTCGATTAGCAGCTGATCTTTTTTATCTTATAGGTACTCCACGTGGCGAGCGCCATGATTTCGATACGCTATCAAAATACTTGCCAAGAAATGGTAACGTACACTTACAAAATGTGACACTAGAGCGAGGTGGTCTAGCATTAGTTGGGCCAAATGCGCGAGCAATATTGCAAGCACTGGTTGAAGTTGATCTTTCTACTGATGAATTTCCTTGGCTAACATCACAAACGCTTACAGTCGGTTTGGCGTCTGACGTTCGGGCGCTGCGTATAAACTATGAGGGTGAACTTGGTTGGGAGCTATACCATCCAATACCTTATAACCAGCATATCATGAGCGAACTTATTCGCGTAGGTGAAAACTATGGACTCAAGAACTGCGGGTATCGTGCAATTGAATCTTTGCGCCTAGAAAAATCTTACCGAGCTATATACCGAGACTTGGACACAGAACATACAGCGTTAGAAGCAGGGCTCGATAGATTTATACAGTGGGACAAAGAACATTTTGTTGGCAAAACCTCTTTGGTAGGGCAAAAAAATCAAGGGTTGTCGAAACGCATGGTGACGCTACAAGTTGAAACTATCGATGCGGATGCATATATGAATGAATCCATCTATAAAGATGGATGCCTCGTAGGCCGGATCACATCTGGAGCCACATCTCACAATATCGGCAAATGTATATCAATGGCGTATGTCGATATCGAAGTCGCAGACGTAGGCACAAATCTTGAAGTACAGATTCTAGAAAATCGCTGCCATGCAACAATTGTCGCTGATTCTCCCTACGATCCACTAAACGAAAAGCCTCGTCAGTGAGAAATCTGCAAGCCCCCCTAATTCAATGGTAACGCAACAAGATAAAATGCAGCGAAAAGGTGGCCGTACAGCTCGCCTTGCAGAGCGCATCAACGGCCCCATTATTCATAAGCCAGCACTGGTTTCCAAGGTTCCACTTTACGACGTAGTAAATGAGGAAGGTGTTGAACAAATTCATGAACTGGCTATGCGAATTGTCGAAGAGGTAGGTGTTGAATTTCGCGATGCCGAAGCGTTAGAAATATGGCGCAAGACCGATGCTGAGATCGATAGCTCCAACGTAAAGATCGGAAGGAAGACCCTGCTTGAACTGATTGAAAGCGCACCTACTGAATATATGCATCATGCTCGAAATCCTGACCGTTCAGTGCTGGTGGGCGGTCGTTCAATGGTTTTATCGCCGTCTTATGGGCCACCGTTTATTTATGATTTCGAGGGCATCCGAAGGCCGGCGACCCTCGATGACCTGCACAATCTACAAAAGCTGAATCACATGGCGCCTAGCGTTCATATTGCGGGTGGACCTATAGTGGAACCGCTTGATGTGGTGGTTCCACATCGCCACCTACATATGACGTATAGCTCTATGAAGTATTCCGACAAGCCGATCATTGGAAATGTGACAGCGCGCGAGCGAGCTCAAGATACGGTAGATATGTGTAGTATTGTATTTGGCAAAGAATTTGCATCGAACAACTGTTGCACTACATCGCTAATAAACTCGAACTCGCCCCTGGTATGGGATGCAACTATGCTGGATGCACTCAAGATTTATGCATCAAATAATCATGCCGTGATGTGCTCGCCATTTTCTATGACAGGAGCATCGACACCAGCAAGCAATATTGGCACCATGGCGGTAGTAACAGCAGAAGCACTTATGGCAATTGCTTTTGGCCAACTAGTCCGCAAAGGAGCGCCCATGTTGTTTGGTGTTCCCGCAATGACAGTGGCACTGAATTCTGGAGCGCCTGTTCATGGGAGTCCGGATTCCGCAATCGTCCAATTCTTGTCTGGGCAAATGGCACGACGATACAAAATACCTCACCGAGCAATTGCCAACTGCGCCACGTCCAAAGTCCCTGACATGCAAGCTGGATTTGATTCTATGTGGGGTCTTTTCCCTTCCTTTCTTTCTGGCGCACAGTGGATCACTATGGCAGGAGGGATAATGGAGGGGACATTAGGTGTCAGTTATGCCAAAACTATGATTGATCTTGAGCAAATTGATGCCTTCTATCACTTTTGTCAAGGATGCTATTTTGAAGATATTGAAGAAATATTTGAAACAATACAAGAAGTCGGCTCAGGAGGTCATTTTCTTGGCTCTGCTCACACGAGAAAGGCAAATTTATTTATCTTTCCGAGTCAGAACAATGTCCCTTATGAACAATGGGAGCTTGATGGTAGAAAGGATAGTGCACAAGTGGGGTTAGAAAAAGCCAAGAATTGGCTATCACGGTATCAGACACCATCCATGCAAGACGATGTGGATAAAGCTTTGCAAGACTTCATATCGCAAAGAGAATCAGAACTGTCAATTAATATTGAGTAATCGAGCTGTCGGACTATTCTATCTGCTAAGAATAATTGTGTAGCCAAACTAACTTTCGTAGAGTGCAATTTTCCCTAGAAGAGACTATGGCATATATCTACTTATGAAAAAGTATTTTTTCTTCCTGACAGCGCTATTCTTACTGGGAATTTCCGTTGGCGCGATAGCTCGGGAAGACTCAAACCTACAAAATATTTGGGTTCAGTCTTATCTAAAAATGCACTCTAGTCTTATGCCAGTCAAGACCCAAGAATACTTAATTGTCATACACAACGATCTCATCCAGTTAAAGCAGGCTGTCTCAGAATACGAATTGTCGATCGAAGTAGAGGAAAGCCAATTTAAAAATGTCGCCTACCTTGAACTTGATAGCCGAGATAATAAGACTCCTCAACTAATCAGGCAGCTACCATTTGTCCAATTTGTTACTAGTAAAAACATCATATTCTTTTGTCATTGAACTACACTCATTTCAGCTAAGCTACTCAATATTCCGTCGTATACCAATCGCGTATAGCATCGAAATCAGTAGACAGCTCATCTGCGCTATAAGGAGGTGTGAATATCGCCTGGAGAGAGCCTTTGGGATTGATGAGTACCAAAACGTCCGAATGACTAACACTATAATATTCTCCTGTCTCTGATGAGAATTCGAAGCTCACAGCTAATTCACTAGCGAAACTTGTAAGTTCATCAATGCTTCCAGTTATGCCAATTAGATTTGAGAAGAAATACTCGGTATACGACTTTAGAATCGGCAAGGAGTCTCTCTCAGGATCAATGGAAACAAATATGTACTGCACTGGGACAGCGGCTTCTTCGCTGCGCAATGTATTCAATCTAGCGAGTATGCTGAGTGCCGTGGGGCAAATGTCAGGACAATGAGTATAACCAAAATAGATAAATGACCAGATATCCTGCAACCGATTAAAAACAAAAGAATCTCCGCTATGATCAATCAATTCAAATTGCTCAATTGGCAGAGATTCATCGAATACAACCCCGTTGGTCCTCGGTATAGATAGACTTCCAAATAATGGTATTTTCCAACCAATCACAATTCCTGCTGCAACAATAGCAACCGATAAGCCGTAAATGATTAAAGCTCGATATATCGATGCTTTAGAATTATTGAAAATTTTTATCGTTTTTCCCATATATTTTATTTTGCAGTAGATCACAATTTTTTTTCCATTTTATCCAACCAACGGCAGCTATTGTGGATAATACAGCTTCAGGGACAAGCCTTAAACTACAAGCACTGTTCATATCTTTCATGCGAGATTTTCAGCGAACAAAACTTTATCGATTTGAAGCAGATGTTCTGGAAAAGCACCCCTTAAACAAAATACTAACGCTTAATGAATGCATTAAATTAGCGAGAAAATACAATCCAGAGATTGTAGTTAAAGATGGGCGAGGTCGCCGGCATGCTGGCGCTTCATTTGAGGAACAACTAATCACACTACCAATCTGGTCCCGACAAACAGTTATTGTGCTCCATGAAGTTGCACATACACTGGTAAATGATTACAAATATCCACACCATGGTGCTGAATTTGTTGGAACGCTAATTGGGCTGCTTTCAAACGAATCGATCAATGATGTAAGCTTTAACATGATTAAATTCGGCGAAACAAAGCTCAAATATTCAAAAAATTGGATAAACTGGGCACTGAAACTACCCTATGCTAAAACAAACAATAGTGATAGCCTCTCTAATTGAGCTACATGTAAACCAAGCACTTACCTAGAACCTGACGATTAATGAGAGCTTTGACTGCATCTCCACCCTTTTCTAGTGGAAATCTATGTGAGATATGAGGTGTGAGTCCATTTCTCTGAAGCCAGAACAATAATTGATCAAAATTCTCCCGACTTCGTTCGGGCTCTTCCTCTGCAAATCGACCCCAGTATACTCCTACAAGCGCGCTACCCTTTAACAAAAGAAGATTTGTTGGCGCTCGAGGCAGGTTCTTGCCATCAGCAGCAAATCCTACAACAAGAATCCGTGCCTTCCAATTTACAGCACGCAATGACTGCTGAAATATTTCTCCTCCTATCGGATCAAAAACAACATCTGCGCCCCTATTGTTAGTCAAATTCTTTACCCTATCCTTAAAGGTCGCCTCACCCGAAGAATAGTTAACAGTTGTGATGCCCTGATAAAAGCTTGCTAAATCTTCTAACTTCTTATCGCTACTACCAGCAGCGATAACACGAGCACCAAGTTTTCTGGAAATATCTACCGCAGCGCTGCCAACTCCACCCGTGGCACCTAAAATAACAATCGTTTCTCCAGGTCGCACGTTCGCCCTATCTACTAAGGCGTGATAACTGGTCCCATAGGTCAGAGAAAATACTGCTGCTAGGTCCAAATCCGCCTTTCTCGGAATAAGGAGGCATTTACTAGCTGCGATAGTTATCTCTTCTTGCATACCGCCAAACCCTGGAATTGCAATTACTCGATCATCCTTACAGTAATCTTGGACTGCTTCCCCGACTTCCAAGATCGTGCCAGCAACTTCGCAACCAGGGGCAAACGGTAATGCCGGCTTGATTTGATACTGACCTCGAATCATCAATATATCAGGAAAATTGACACCGCAGGCGTGCACCTTTATGCGTACTTCGTTTGATCCAAGGCGCGGCCTTTGAATTTCTTCCAGCCTCAGTTGATCTGGCTCCCCATACTGTTTGCACAATAATGCTCTGACCTTACCCATAGGATAGCAATACAGGTTTTAGCAATGTATGTGGCAGACTTAAACGTTGGCATATTGCGCAGTTAATTAGCATCTCTAAAGCCCTGGATTAGGTATGGCAATTCGCTTGGCAAATTCTCTAATACGTTTCGCTCTATCAATAATTCAACTAGTTTTTCTAGGTTTTCGTTGATATATGGCACCAAAGCAGGATTCTTTTTTGGACGCCAGCCATACCGCTCCATTTCACTCATGGCAAATTTAATAGATTTACCCTGGACAAGAATTCTATACATTGCTATGACTCCACCGGTTCGTTGTGCTCCAGCAGCACAGTGGACCAACACCTTCTTGCTGGATCGAACAGAATCGTGAATTTTCTCGATAGCAGCAGCATATTTATCAATATCCCCAGTACCATCACCGAATAATGGATATACATACCTTTCAAGTCCTTCTTTGGTTAAACCTACCTCAGCCTCATACGAAAGATCACCGGGAAGGGGGGTCATCAAAGAAATAATGACATCAATATCATGTGCCGTTACCTGCCTACGAATCTGCCTTGGGGTAAGCTGACCACTGCGGAAGATCGAAGATTTTTCAACTATACCCCAACGCTTAGGATACAAATGCCATTTTACATATCGGTCAAATAGATAGAGTAATAAAGCAACTGCGATAATGATAATAATCCAATCGTCAAACATTAGCTTTTAGTCCAGGGTTCCCAGCCAACTGACAATAGCTTGCCCTATTTCTATGGGTGAATCCTCCTGAATAAAGTGCTTCCCACTGACAGTCACCTCTATTTGATTGGGCCATGCCCGACAATACTCTCGCTGCCGGCCGACCAGGATTGAACCTGGATCAGCATTGATAAATAGCTTGGGAAGGAAATCGCTTTCCTCCAGCCATCTGCCATACTCCGACACCAAGGCCACCATCTCCGCAGGTTCACCATCAATGGGTATCTGTCTAGGCCAGTTCAACATCGGTTGTCGATCATCTGGCTGGATAAACGCTGCACGATAACAATTCATTTCATACTCATTTAGTTCTCGTATGATCGCGTTAGGAAGAACCACCTCAATAAACAAGTTGCGTTCCAGTATTAAATTCTCTCCCTTATTTGAACGAAAATCTCTAAATATGTCTCTCGCTAATTCAGGCCAATCATTCCAACCGATGGGAGATACCAAGGCTTCCATATAGGAGAGCCCACGAACATTAGATGGATGATTTTTGGCCCAGTGAAATGCTAATGCACTACCCCAGTCGTGCCCCACTAATACTATATTCGTGGTCGCATCCAACTGATGTAGTAAGCCATCTAAGTATTGATATGCAATTTGGAACGTATACCGATTTGGACCGTCACTAGTAGGTAGCTTTTCTGAGTCACCCTGGCCAATTAAGTCAGGGGCAATCACACGACCGCAGTCAGCTAACGCCGGAACAATATTTCGCCACAGGTAAGAAGAAGTCGGATTGCCGTGCAAAAGTATAATTGGGCTACCTTGCCCTGCCTCTATATAGCCAAGACGCCGACCACCCACCTCTTGAAATCGCTTCTTGAAAACCATCAGCTCATTATACGTGCAGGAAGTAAATGAACATACGTACCTTCCCATACACAAATTACTGGTCAATAAAAATGGGGCCAAATAGGCCCCATTTTACAGTGGACAAGAGTAAAACTAGTCCAGAAAAATAAATCGCTTATCCCGATTATTATCGGAAGCGATATCAGTCGTGCCTAGGCTACTTCTCGATCCAAACATCATTATAGTAGGGATAGAGATTCCACAAAGTGGGCTGCCAACCGTGCACATTATTACGCTTAGCGAAAACTGCATTTCGCGTCACAGTGCTAACATATGGGACCTCTTCACAATATGCCTTCTGGAATGCGCTAGCAGCAGCCTGGCCAGCCTCAGCATCCCCTGCTTGTTGCCAATCTGACATAGCCTTATCAATCGCTGGCGAATTTGCACGAGACATATTTGGGAAAGGAATCGTAACACTATTTACAAAAAGATTTAGCACATCAATAGGAATGGGCCATAACCAATAGAATAGAGTCATCGGCGCTGCATCCCGCCCTGGAGTTGCCTGCTTCTCAAACAAAACAGCTCGATCAGCAATATTCAGCTGGGCATCAAACCCGCCTTCTCGCAACATAGATGCTACAACCGTTGCAACTGCCTCATTAATCGATTCTGCTTGAGCAACAAATTCAAACGACATCACAGTACCATCTTTCTCCCAAATACCATCACTATTAAGAGCCCAGCCTGCATCGCTCATGATCTTAGCTGCAGCATCCGGGTTGTAACTGATGAGCTTCTCTACGATTGGATCATATGTCCGATCTGTTGGAGGCAGTGGACCGGGAGTTGAAACTGCATCACCGAAGAAAACGATGTCTCTCATCGCATCACGATCAATCAAGTGCGCAAGAGCTCGCCTTACATTGACATCCCCAAATAACTCACTATGGTCTTGATTCAATGTAAGAATATATCCCGACCACTCTGGAAATCTATAAAC
This sequence comes from Acidiferrobacteraceae bacterium, assembly GCA_002724185.1. GTDB lineage: Bacteria > Pseudomonadota > Gammaproteobacteria > Arenicellales > UBA868 > CAJXWH01. The sequence continues at coordinate 40,657 of PBOB01000079.1, forward strand.
CGTGATATCAGGGTTGCTTTCGAGCCGACTGACATCCTGCGGTGCTGGTCCCTTTAGCGTATCTATATCACCATTTTCTAACTGAACCGCCCGTTGACTTGCTTCCGGAATGAACGTCCATCGAACCGCATCAACATGAGCCTTACCCTGATTTTCAAACCACGGAGTATTGGACCCAGGATAATCTTCCCATCGCTTTACCAGCACGTGACTACCTGGTACCCACTCTTCATGAGTGAATGGTCCAGTACCATCGGCCAGCTCAGTGCCATATGTCGTACTTTTATCGGCGCCCGCTTCACGCCATGTATCAGTACAACTAATTCGGAAGTACCCTGTCTTATGTGGACCTAAAGTGCCGACCCACGGATTCTTCATATTAATTACTAGCTGATCACCTTCTGACGTATAGTTATCAACAGCTGCTGCTAGCGTCGCGATAAACGATAGTGACTTAAACGTCTTCAGATAATCCGCTACGGCCGCTGCATTTGCAGGCTTGCCGGAATGAAATGTTCTACTGGGATCAATGTCAAATCGATATTGCATGCCATCATCTGCCATTGACCAACCTGTCGCAAGCTGCGGTGCGTCTCCGCCATCGGGGGTATTCGTCAGAATTGCCTCGTAAATCGCAAAGAATGCAGGATCGTACCAGTTGGTGGTAATAGGATCGTGTTTTGAAAAATCCAAATCATATCCTTCACGTAATGTCCCACCTTTTTGCACATGGCCATCTGCATGTGCCACTGACCCTGCAGCCAACATGGATCCAGCCGCGCTTGCCGTCACGCCCAAGGCGGCAGCACCCTTCATAAAGGCTCGTCTAGTCAATACGCCGTGCCGGTAGTCGTCGACAAGTTGATCTAATTGTTTAGTCGTCTCCATCTCCTTCATACCTTCCTCCTATCCTAATTGTGCTGATGATCAATAGATAACCACTCCCAAAACCTCAGCTAGTCTCTCCGCATAGACTGTCACAGTATGTGAACGAGTGACCTATGTCAAGCGAGCTTTACACGCCAAAAGATGGATGGTTATGACTTGGCACTAACATTAGCTAATTTGGGCCAGAACATAGCGTTCTAATGAGCCAAGTGAATTGTTCTGCTATATCCAGTGTTGACCAAAACCACCGCAAATTGTTTAGACACTAAGCTGCGGGTATTTGGTGCAAAACATGTTTTCCGCAGCCGGTGTCCACCTTTCCGCAAGCGGTAGATCCAAGTAGTTGTAGGTGCCAGCATCACACGGCCTCCCCTTCTTGACTGCCATCGACATCGATCCATGATTAAAATGCAGTACATACGAATAAACTGTTTGATACAAACTATGGTTGCAAATGCCCGTGTCCTCATGATCGTGACTACTTTGGAGAGACAGGATATCTTCGATACTACCCGCACTTGCCAGTCTTCTTTGAGATGATGATAGTCGAGACTGGCTCGTCACTCTATCTGCGTCCAGATCACTTGGGCTAAAAAGAAGATGATGGTTGGTTCGGGTAAGTCGATCTGAACTCCTTTCGACTTTAATTTCATCTCCATGAACCTCAATAGCAGCTACCGACTCATTGCTAATAAGTATCAAATTCGCACACCAGTACGAGTGACGTTTAACAGCCTCGTCTACTGCGCTAATGGCAGAATCAACATCCTTGCCCTCTCGTAGCGCAACCTCTGTCAGAAGATCGTAATTCAACCCAGACTTAGGCTCTTCACGCACATTAGCATCACAACAAAAAAGCCCATACTGATTTGCACCAATCGAAATGCCAGAAAAGTGATCTGGCTGGGAATCTACATTTGCCCACGTAGACACACCTTTAATACCAACGATTTCTTGTGATGTTATTAATTGATCTTCAAAACTATCACGGACGAAATCCTTGTTCTTAAACAAGAAATATTCGTTGGCATTTAGCCTAAGTGCGCCAATCGTGCACATCAAATATCGATTCGAAAATTAAAAGATCGTGCTCTAGCCAGGAAAAACAGTTAACAACGTCCACATCCGCTAGTATCACCAGCCACAATCAGCTAATTCCCTTGTGCGCCTCTTCCCAAGTTGCCCCGCCAGTCGTATCTACCCAGTAGCTCTTGGCCCATCCGACACCTTGCCATGTTCTAACTCTGGTAGGTACTAGCCTAAACAGCCAACGCGGCTGATTTAATGTTGGGCCAAGATACTTGGGGCCATCAGGGCCAAGATAACGAATTGACATCTTCTCGGCAATGCCGACCCACTTACCCCCAATCACACTTTCTTCTACAAGCTCAGCAACACCGTCAAAATGAAATTTTTCCATTGTGCTTACATCATCAATACAGGCAGAGACTCTTGGGTCATTCTTAAGATACTCAGCCCATTTTGACCGAGAACGTGGCACGACCCAAAAGGTGCAGCCACAATCCTTGCCATGTGTGCATCCCTCTTTCTTTTCCCATTGATGCCAACAGGGAATAAGAAACGGATCACCGTTTGGCTTGAGACACGCTAACCTCAAAGTCATCCCCTTTGAAAGAAACGCCTCGATGCTATCTGTCTCCATCGCGCCAGCTTTTAAGCTATGTTCCTCGTTCTCATATTTCTTTTCCATCGGTCTCCCCCATCTGGTCATTCCACAATTTGATTAGCTAATTAAGGTTAAATATTATCCACACACCTCAGTATGTCAATCCTAGGAGACGCTTTTTAATTTGTATGTTACGCTCCCGCGGTAGAAAATTGTTTCCAAAAAACAAAGATGTACTGCAATATCAATGCATGGAGGGCCTGAGGATGCCAAGATTCACTGGAAAACGGATTTTTATCACAGGAGCGGGAAGTGGTATCGGGTTAAGGACAGCTGAAAAATTTGCGGATGAGGGAGCCTCGGCGATTTACCTCGTGGAATATATCCAAGACCGACTCGACTTAGTAGCATCGGAAGTCGAAAAACGAGGCAGTTTAGCTATTCCGATGTGTTTTGACCTTGGTGATCCAGATAACTGCAGGAGCGCAATGTCCCGTGCTTTATCGGACGCCCCACTAGATGTTTTGATATGTAATGCAGCGGCGGTAGCAGAAGAAAGATTCCTGGATATTAGCTATGAATCGTGGAGGCGTCAGATTGATGTAAACCTAAATGCCTATTTTGTTCTCGCCCAGGAAGCAGCTAGGTCAATGGCAAAGAGAAAGTCAGGTGTCATACTATTTACAGCGTCTATTGACGCGCAGGGACATTCTCTTCGTTTCACACCCTATTGTGTATCAAAAGCTGGGGAGGTCTCCTTAATGAAATCGATGGCTGTCGAGCTTGGCCGATCTCAGGTCCGAGTTAACTCCGTGAGCCCCGGGCCAGCTGATACGCAGCAGAGCACAGACCTAGTCGGTGAAGAACTGATGAAAAAATGGCGAAAGCACGGCTTCCCAGAGGTACCCATGAACAGACTTGCGTCTCCGGACGACATTGCAAATGCATTCTTATTTCTTGCATCTGATGATGCCTCTTATATAACAGGGCATGACCTCGTCGTCGATGGAGGGCATACTGCGGATGTTTATGAAATACCTTATGAGTGAAACACGTAACGTTTATACTGAACTTTAAACTACGAACTTAAACAACATTGTAGAACTAGGCAATAGCAACATATTTTATAGTTAATATACCGTCGGGATTTATGAAAAAGGAAGTAATAGATAATTCTAGGAGGCGATTCATACAAGGAAAAGTCCGCTCCGAAACAACTACCGGGAAACTTGACCCTTCAGTAGAGCTATTTGAATGCTCTCGAGCATTTCTTGACGACCTAAACACACCATCTATAACCTATGGTCTAGTTAACCGTGGTAATCATAGAACTTCAGTGCTCGTTAAATACATAGTAAGAATGCCGCAGGTTATCAAACTATTGCATCTTGCGCCGAAAGAAGTTTTCAGAGGTACATGGAATGAAACCATTCCGGCATCAAAAGAGCCCTGCTCGATAGAGATCGAAGCAAGATGCGGAAAACAAGTTGCAACTCAACGTTATAAACTAGAAAGTTTGTAGGAATGAATGCGACATCATAAATACAAGTATTCTGATAATCATTGCTTCTAATGCAAACTAAACCCCAAAATATCTCAGGCGACATCGTACTTTCCGTTCGCCATCTAGTTAAGAATTTCAATCTCGGTAGTCGCTGGTTTTCGGGAAAGAGTGGAGGGGTTGTCTCAGCAGTAGCCGATGTCTCATTTGATATTCCAAGAGGGAAAACAATGGGACTCGTTGGCGAGTCTGGTTGCGGCAAATCTACGACGGCAAGATGCATTCTGAGATTGATTGAGCCTACTTCAGGTTCTGTAACTTTTTCAACGGATGGTCGTGCTGAAAACATCGTTGACGTCACAACTGCATCATCAGAAGCATTGAGGCGTCTTAGACAGAGTATGCAAATCGTCTTTCAGGACCCATTTGCTTCGCTCAATCCGCGTATGACAGTAGGTGACACAATTGAAGAAATGCTCCTCGTCAATACAGACATGGATCGCACTAGTCGGACTACACGTGTTGTTGAATTGCTTGATCTAGTTGGCCTCGAATCTATGCATGCCAAGCGGTTTCCGCATGAATTTTCTGGTGGACAAAGACAACGCATTGGGGTTGCTCGCGCATTAGCTTTAAATCCAAGCTTTATAGTTTGTGATGAGCCGGTATCTGCTCTAGATGTATCAATTCAGGCTCAAGTACTTAACCTGCTTGCAGAACTTCAGGAGAACTTCTCGCTGACTTACCTATTCATCACACATGACTTAGCAGTAGTCCGTCAAGTCTGTGACGACGTTGCAGTTATGTATCTTGGTAAAATTGTTGAACAAAGCCCCGTTGAAAAGCTATTTGCAGAACCGATGCATCCTTATACGCAGGCACTTGTCTCAGCTGCTCCAATACCCAACCCCGCTAAACAAAGAGAACGCACTCGTATACTGCTTGAAGGCGACGTTCCTAGCCCAATTAATCCACCTGATGGCTGCCGTTTTCAATCTCGCTGTCCTATAGGAAAAGCAGAGGTAAAATGTCGAAGCGTAGAGCCTCGACTCATTGATGTTGATGGGGTACATCAGGTAGCCTGCCACTTTCCCGAAGTACGATCTGTACTCTAGGCTAATGTCAATCGCGAAAATACAATACAGATCTAGACCAATAGAAAACTGGCTGTGCAACAATCCTCGCTATAAATCGAGGTCTATTACGGAGAATCATTGAATGTCATTAATTGATGGTCATCTTCACTTGTTCAGAGCAGCATCAACTCGATATCCTCGAACAATTTATCCTGGCCTTGCCGATGCTGAGCTTGATGTTCCAGCCGAGAGATTGATTTCACTGATGGATAGCACGGGCGTCGAGAAGGCAGTAGTGGTGCCGCTTGGCCCTGAGGATCATTACTTGGCCGAGATTATAAGTGATTACCCAGGTCGATTCGCTGGAGTAGGCGTCTATGACCCCAAGGCAGCTGATCAAGCCAAGAATCTAGATGAGAGGATTAAAGCAAGTAAGATACAAGGAATACGCATTGGCGAAGTAGATAATCAGTTAGAAACAACAAAAGATCCGACACAATATTCGATGTTTCCGTTATTACAAGCCATGGAAGAGAGAAACCTCCGAGTCTGGTTCTACGCAGAGGCTGCGCAGGTACTGTTATTAGAAAAAGCACTCAATCTACTACCAGATCTCATCGTCGTTTTAAATCACTGCGGATTCATGGTTTCCCTAAATAATCTAGGAATTGATGAAAATAGTAGACCACATTTTACGAGTGACATCCCACCTTTAACGTTGGACTTACTCGGACGCCTTGCCAAACGTGCCAATACATATATCCATTTTTCTGGGCAATATGCTTTTAGTCATGAGCCTTATCCATATCAAGATATGCTTCCTGTAGCAAAGTTTATTTACGACAAATTTGGAGCAGACCGAATGATATGGGCATCAGATTTCCCATGGATTGCGGAAGAGCCTGGCTATCAGGAACAGCTAATGCTCGTGGATTATCTACTACCAGGCATTACACAAACTGAAAAGCAACAAATTATGGGAGGAACAGCTTCTTCACTTTTTTACTTCTAGCTGCTCTCTCTCTTCATCTGTAATGGCTTCACGTAGCGCGTTATCCTGCCATTTCACATGAGAAGGAACAAGATAACGCTGCAAGAAAATCGTCATGTCACCAATAAGATGAGCGTGATTCTGAATTAGCTCCGGTCCATGATTAGTAGAAGCCACGGATGCCCAGAGCTTGCTTGGACCCAAGTTTTCAAAAATGCGTCGTGCTTGGCTGGTGTGGTTATCATCGCCCGTGCTAGAAATCATGAGATACGCGGTGTTTTTACTGGAAACAGCCGATGAAACCGGAACAGTACTGGGTAAAACGGGTGAAATTGCAATATGAACCAATGGTGAATACTGCTCACCCATTGAACAAAGAATTCCGGCAACGCTACCGTATGTACATACAGCAACTGGGCCCCAAACAGTCTGAACTTCTCTTAACAAGGCTGGAGCATCTATTTGTAAGGTTTCTGAATCAGGTTCTCCATCAGAGAATCCGTGCCCGCGTAGCTCTACATTAATAACACGAAAACTGCCTTCAGCAAGCTTCTGATCCAATCCATGCCACGCATCCAGATCCTCTCCATAATCATGCAACATCACTACTGGAGCGCCGCGAGCTGGCCACTCATAGCCACGCAGCACAATACCACTATCAAGCACTATTTCTATACTTACTGGTTCAATTTTCATGTTATCAGTGGTTGTGGATTAAAACATCGCAATTTACCTTCGCCACTTCCTTCGAGTAACGGACGCGACTCCCAGCACTCTTCAAGAGCATGAACGCATCGCGGTGCAAATTCACACCCTGGTGGAGGAACTTGAGGAGGTGGCACTCTACCGGGAATAGCATGGAGCGATCCTCGCCGAGCCGTAATATCCGGGATAGCACCAAGCAACCCTTGTGTGTAGGGATGTTGAGGTTTGTCAAACAATGTCTGAACTGATGCTTCCTCAACAATCTCACCTGCGTACATCACAGCAACGCGATCTGCAACCTCAGCCACCACAGCCAGATCATGCGTGATTAATAACATGCCCATTTTTTGCTCGCGCTGTCTTTCTCTAAGCCGCTCAAGTATTTGCGCCTGGACCGTCACGTCTAGTGCAGTTGTTGGCTCATCTGCAATTAAAACTGCTGGATTTAAGGCAGTTGCTAATGCAATCATTACCCTTTGTCGCATACCTCCAGATAATTCATGTGGATAACTCTTCAACCGCTGACGAGCATTAGGTAATTGTGCTGCTTCCAACGCATCGACAGCCATATTTTCTGCTTCACTGGAGCCTACGTTTCGATGTACGCGAATTATCTCTGTTAAGAGACTGCCGATAGTAAAAACAGGATCCAATGAAGTTATTGGATCCTGAAAAATCATTGAAATCTCATCTGACCTTAATCGTCGCATATCGCTGGCGCTCAACTTTAAAAGATCCTGTCCGCGAAAAAGAATTTCACCATTTGTTACCTGTGCAACGTCCGTGGGAAGCAACCCCATAACTGAAAGCGCTGTTATAGATTTGCCACAACCACTTTCTCCAACAAGACACAAGATCTCGTTCGAACAAACAGATAAAGATAATCCCTTAACCACATCAAAGTACGAGCCTTCACTATAGATTGATATGCGCAGATCGTGAATCTGTATCAGATTGTCTTGGATCTCTTCCTTCATTAAGCTATCGAACTGTCCAATATGAAAATTGTGTTAAGCACTAAGAGTGGTACCTAGGCGATACAGTTCAACTACCTCGACCGCCTTAATCTGGGATTAGCTAGCGTATAACCCGTGTCCGCAAGCCAGTTGCCTAAAACTACCAATACTACCAAAACAAGAGAAAAGAACTGCGCAACAGGGTAATCGCGGCGTAAAACAGCCGTCACGAGGGCTTGGCCAATACCAGGCCAGCTAAAAATCTGTTCGACAATAAGCGCGTAACCAACAATCTGGCCGATCCTAAGGCCAGCCAATGAAATAATGGGTATCATGGCATTTCTTAATACATGCTTACCCATTACGCGCCATTCTGACAAGCCTCCCGCCCTCAAGGTTCTAACAAAATCATTATTCTGATTCTCAATCATAGCTGAACGCGTCATACGGACCGTTAACGCGATCCCCTCAAAAGCGAGAACAATAGCTGGTAGTATCAGCTGCTTACCACTACAACATCCAGCAGCCGGCAATATTCGAAATGTTGACGCAAAAAGCCAGATTGCAAGTAATGCTAGCCAAAAATTGGGTATAGCCATCCCAGCTATAGAAAAGGACATAATGCCATGGTCAGCCCAACTGTTACGCCTCAACGAGGCCAGTACACCCAGGGGGACTCCAATCAAAAACACTAAAGCGAAAGCAGCACCTCCCAGCACCAAACTATTCTTACCGTGCTCCTTCAACATCTCCACTAAAGAAGCATTATTTGTGATCGAGTGACCGGGGTCACCCTTTAGGATTTTGCCCATATAAGCAAAATATTGGAGATAAATGGGCTTGTCCAATCCAATCCGAGCTCGAAATTCTTCACGGAACTCTTCTGTTGCAGAGCCTGGCAAAGCCGCAGCGGTGGCGTCACCACCTGAAAGTCGGATCGCATAGAAAACAGCAACCGAGCTAATGAGTAACACAATTAGCATGTAGCCCAACCCTCCTAAGACTCGCCTCATTTCAGCTTCTTACGCCCCCTTTCATGCCTAAGACGTGGATCAAAATGATCTCTCAGACCATCTCCGATCATGCTTACTGCCAACACTAATACAACTATACCAACTCCTGGGACGGTCGCCTCCCAATGATTGATCCGAAGAAAGCCTCGACCATCCGCTATCATCTTTCCAAGACTAGGTAGAGGCGGTTGAGCGCCTAGCCCTATAAAAGACAAGGCGGCTTCAGCGATCACTGCAACAGCAATTAGATAAGATGCCATAATTAGAGCTGGAGCGAGCACGTTGGGAAGCAGATGGCGCCACATAATGCGAAATCTTGATACGCCTGCTGCACGCGCCGCCTCAACAAATTCCCTCTCTTTCAAAACCACGACCTCTCCTCGGACAACACGCGTTATCGCAGCAACATTAACAATTCCTACAGCAAGTATTACAGGAAACAGTCCCTCGCCAAGCCCGCCGACCAGAAGAACCGCAACAAGAATAAGAGGAAAACCCCATATAAAGTCAGTTGAGGACCTAACAACACGATCTGTTGAGCCCCCCACATAACCGCCGATCATTCCTAACGCTACACCAACTAACAATGAGAGCGCCGTAACAGCCGCTGCCACAAAAAGTGACACTCTAAAACCCACAAAAAGGCGTATTGCCATATCACGCCCAAAAGCATCTGTACCGAGAAGGTAACCCTTATATAGTGGCGGTTTGTGGGCGTTTCTTAACGATTGGCGAGCATAGTCAGCATCATAAAACAATGGTCCTAGAAGAGCTAAACCCAACACTACTAGTCCCAAAATCACACCGGTTAAAAGCATTTTGTTACGAAATACCGACTGGAATCTCTTCCGCCATGGGTTAGCCCGAAGAGTTTCTTCGTGGACTATTAGTTCCTGCTCCCATTGGATTGCGCGAGTGAACAGCGATTTGTCAGAAGTATTCAATGTTTCGACACAGTCTCCCGGCTATACTCTATCGTTCCTAAATCAATAATTAGGCGATGGCCATAAATGATATAACATATAGATATCTAGTCCATATAACCAACACATTCTATTGTGACGTCTCACACCTTGCCACTGTCAACCGCAACGTTACAAGAATCGTCAACTTTGCGCAACGCCTTCAGAGCAATAGGATAACTACAATTACAATTCAAGGATTATTACTAGATCTAAAGAGCTGCCTCAGCAACATTGTTTACTCTGACTCAAAGAGCTCTACTATAAGGGTGTCGCATTATAGATCCCGTCGGTACAATACCATGATACATCCAGACTCCCAGACACCGTAAAAACGCCCCACATTAAATCATGTTGAGAGAACTACGCCGTACTATTGAAGAAATGCCTATCTCCCAGATTCGAGAGATCGCTAATGATGCGATCGGACTCGAAGATATGATACCGCTTTGGTTTGGGGAGCCTGACATAGCCACACCGGACTTCATTTACAATACTGCTATTGAGGCGATGAAGGCAGGACACACTTTCTACACACCGAACCGGGGCATCCCAGAACTACGTGATGCAATCTCCAGCTACACCAAACAATTGTATAACATTCCGATAGATCCGGATCGTGTTACGGTAACAGCCTCTGGAATGAGCGGCATCATGATTAGCAACCAACTCCTAGTTGAACCTGGAACAAATGTTGTTTGTCCTGTGCCTCTTTGGCCGAATATCCGGGGAACAATCGATATTTTAGGAGGTGAGTTTCGGGCAGTACCTCTCCGACTAATCAACAAATCATGGGAACTCGACCTTGATCAGCTTTTCCAATCAGTGGATCAACAAACGCGTGCCATTTTTATTAATTCGCCGAATAACCCCACTGGTTGGATCATGTCTAGCGACCAACAACAAGCCTTACTTAAATTCTGCCGAGACCGTGGCCTTTGGTTAATCGCTGATGAAGTGTACGCTCGCATAGTTTATGGGATGCGACATGCGCCTTCTTTCCTGGAGCACTCGGATCCCGAAGATCGCCTAATCATAATAAATAGCTTTTCGAAACCTTGGGCAATGACCGGTTGGCGACTAGGCTGGCTGATCACGCCTAAGAGATTCGGAAAGACTCTTGAGATGATGAATGAATTTAATTTCGCTGGTGCGGCAACCTTTACTCAGATGGCAGGAATTACCGCCCTCAGACATGGTGAGGCATTTCTGACGGATCAAATTAAACGCTATGAAGATGCGCGCGACCTTGTCTATGAGCGGTTTTCTACACACCCAAAAATAACAATGGGCTGGCCCGAAGGAGCTTTCTATGCGTTCTTCTCGGTAGCTGGTATGACAAACGGACTCGCTTTTTGTCGAAAGTTAGTCCAAGAAGCGCGAGTAGGCCTTGTTCCTGGAACAACTTTTGCTGCGCCGGAAGAAGGCTGGCTCCGATTATGTTTTGCCAACAGCCTGGAAACTCTCAATACAGCTATTGACCGACTGGAAGAGCATTTAGATAAATGACAAAAGATCTGCCTAATTTGCTCTAATGATCCGAGATGATTTAGCAGATGGCGTTTTGGTGATATGAAGTAAATCACTATATCTTGTCCCCGTTTTTTCGTACGAAATATCGTCTATGGGTGGCGCATTGTAAGATTTTTCAGATCGGCCAATTTGAGGAACACCGTAGGTAGGAGTCCTTTGCTTTGATGAACGTCCAGCGCGCCTAATCAGATCATCCATGCCCTCTGGCAACAACTCCTGACCATTTTGATTTCCAGCAGCGCGAGAAATTGACTCATTCATCAATGTCCCCCCTAGATCATTGGCGCCCGATTTAAGGCACTCTACGACTCCTGCCTCACCCATCTTGGTCCAAGAAGCCTGAATATTATGCACATACCGATAAAGTACAATCCGAGATACTGCATGCATCAAGATTGCCTCACGAAACGTAGGCCCTCTGCGACATTCTTGGTGATGATACATGGGCGCTTCTTGATGGATAAACGGAAGCGGCACAAATTCCGTAAAGCCACCCGTCTCTCTCTGCAAGTTCCTAATGTGGATCAAATGACGAGCCCAATTAGAAGCATTATCTACATGGCCAAACATTATGGTTGCAGTGGTTGGTAATCCTACCTTATGTGCTGTTTCAATAGTTTGTAGCCACTCAGTAGTCGTTATTTTGTCGGGACATATGATCTTTCTAACTTCATCGTCAAGAATTTCTGCTGCTGTTCCTGGCAATGTCGACAAACCAGCATGCCTCAAAGCAATCAAGAACTCAGCAGTTGATATTCCAAGAGTTTGCGCACCTTGGGTTACTTCAAGTGGAGAAAATGCATGTATATGAATATCGGGCACTTCACTTTTTATAGCTTTGCAGATTGATAGATATGTTTCACCGGTAAAACTAGGATGAATACCACCCTGCAGACAAACTTCTGTAGCTCCTCGAAGCCACGCCTCCCGACTTCGTCGACATATCTCTTCAAGATCTATGACATATGGATGATCTCGTGAACTTGTTCTCGGACTACCCTTTGAGAAAGCACAAAACCCGCATCGATAAGTGCATATATTAGTGTAATTGATATTTCGATTCACAACATAAGTGACAATATTTCCGTTGATATCAGTTCGAAGTTCATCCGCAAACTTGCATACCGAGACAAGCTCATCGCCGCGAGATCGAAATAACTGAACAATTTCGCTCTCTGTTAAATCTTTACCTCCTGACACAAGGTCAAATACCCGATGCAACGCACTGCTCTTGGAGTGTGTTTTAAGAGCTGGGATCGTAAATGGAACATCAGAAATTTTCCCTGCAATCCAATTATCAGTCCGAGGCCAACCATCGCTGTCCGAGCATTGATGAATATGTTTCGAAATGCTTGGCGACAGCCAGTGGCTCGCATGTTCAATATATTTCGGATACACGGGCAGCCTCGGAATGAGAGTCTTGCCTGCGCTCTCTGTAGCGTTCCGTAATTGAGCAATTCTAGGCCAAGGGGCTTCTGGATTAACGTGATCCACAGTTATTGGAGATACTCCCCCCCAATCATTTATCCCGGCGTCAATTAATTCCTGCTCTCTACCGGGAGAGAGGTTTGGCGGTGCTTGGATATTCATATTCGGGCCGAATAAAATACGAGCCATCGAAATTGTCCAAATCAGCTCTTCTTGAGATGGCTCGGGAAAGTTAACCATAAGCGTATTTTTCTTTGCACGAAAAGGTTGAATTATCAGTTCCTGTATGTGCCCATAACGATCATTTAGACCCCTCAGTTGGAGCAAAGCATTAATGCGCTCCCCACGAGTTTCTCCAATACCTATCAAAATACCTGTTGTGAATGGAATCCGAAGTTCTCCTGCTTGCTCTATATTCGCTAGACGGACTGTGGGGTGCTTGTCGGGTGAACCAAAATGAGGTCCGCCACGTTGGCACAAACGCTCGCTCGAAGACTCCAGCATAATCCCTTGGGACGCAGAGACTTCCCGGATTTCAGCCATTTCATCCCTCGATAAAATACCAGCATTAATATGTGGCAGAAGACCGGTCTGCTCAAATACCACTTTAGCTGACTTCTGCAAGTATTTGACTGTTGAACTAAATCCGAGCCGACTAAGTTCTTCTCGAGCTACACGATACCTAAGCTCTGGCTTATCGCCCAGAGTGAACAAAGCCTCATGACAGCCCAATGACTTACCCGAGGTTGCAATATTATGAACCTGCTCCTGAGACAGATAAACTTCGGAAAGCTCACGCGGGATTTTTGCAAAAGTACAGTAGTGGCATACATCACGGCACAATACCGTCAAAGGGATAAACACTTTCGGAGAAAAAGTAATAAGCTGGCCATGACCTTCGTTTCGCAATATCCGACTCACTTGCGTCAAGAGAGCATCATTATCCAGATCTATTAGTTCTTCTGCTTCAGCTTGAGTTGGCCTTCGCTCCAAAAAGCAGTCTAGATCAATGCTCATAGTTCACCACCCCCAATCTAACTTGCTGACTTCCTGATGCCGCTAGACTCCCACCGTCATAACCCCTATAAATTAGGTCTAATTGTGAGATAAATTCCTGAGTTTTTGAGCCACCTTCCATTGCTGCCAGTCGAAGAAGATCACTAGGCCAATCTACATCAAAACCAAGTCCAGGCAATTTTAGGATGTTCACACTAACACCAGACTGTTCTGCAGATTGGACATGAACTGCGAAACTGTTCTCTCCGAATTGGGGTCTAATAATCATTGGAATATTAGACATTATGCTATTTGTGCCAACTCCATCGCGAGAAGGTACAAGCGTAATACCATCGTTCGACAGTGAAAACTCAATCAACTGATTGACCTCCAAATGATCTAACAGTGGCACATCCGCTGGAATCGTAAAAAAATTATTGACCCCATTATGCGCAAGAAACTGAATCGCTTTGGTGATCGCATCATTAAGATTAGTTGGATTATTTTCTTCAAGCACTTGAACATCAAAATCATCTAGATACCTTCGGATTGCATTACAATTGGTGATAACCAAGATCCCGCCCAACTGATGCACACCCAGTAAAACGTCCAGCACATCACTAACCATAGAAAGCGACAAATATCTGCGTTCGGCCGGAGAGAGGATAGCCGATAACCGACTATTGGACGTCTCTACTGACTTCAAAGGCAACACTACCCATGGTCTATGTTGATCGCTATTTTGCATGAATAAATTAAACTAGCACTCCAATGTGCGCGCAAAATCCAGAACTTCTCCGGCTAATCTTGTCTTGTCTTCGGATGTATTCATTGAAATATCAGTGACATATGTTTGGATACCTAGCTGCTGGATCTGCGGTACAAGCTCACTATCTTCTGTGTCTAAAACAAATCCGTCAATTAAGTTTGACGTATAGTGAGATGCTACAGCAAAAGCCGAGACTTCGTAACCAAGTTCTCGCATAATTTTTGCTGTAGGCCCCTTAAAAGCACGGGCGCCAACCAGAGGCGACACTGCAACAACAGGTTTTCGACAGCGAGCAATCTCTTGCTTAAAGCTTGAAACGGACAACATTGGGTCAATACTAAGAAATGGATTAGAGGGGCTGATTATTATGGCCCTCAAGGCTGAGCTCCGAAGACATGCATAAATTTCAGGCTGGATCACAGCTCTATTACAGCCCGTATAGTGCAATTTAGTGACTTGTGGTGCGCACTTGTGTCGGACAAAGTATTCCTGGAACTCCAAAGACCCAACATCTGTATCTAGTACAGTTCTAACTATGCGGTCAGTTATAGGAAGAAGCGCGCACTCTATACCGAATTTTTTAGCAAGATCTTGTGTGATGGTAGATAATCGCTGTCCTTGAGATAATCGTTCGGTTCGCTCAATATGAACAGCAAGGTCTCGATCGCCGAGTTGAAACCAGCTATCCCCTCCCAAATTGCGCATCTCTTCCAACACCGACCACGTCTCACTACTTCTACCCCAGCCCCTTTTTTGATCAGATACTCCAGCTAAGGTATAGAGCAATGTATCTAAATCCGGCGATATATTGAGCCCCCAATACTTGAAATCATCACCAACATTACCTACGACCATAAGCCGAGATGGCTCATGACAAGACAAAAATCCGTATGCAAGCTTAGCACCACCCACACCGCCGGATAAGATAATGTAGTTAAAATCCAAGTTTAGAGATGGCATTGTCATCGGAAAAGATCAAACTCCTTTCGACGCACCAGCTCTTGCGCAGATGACGTTGCTCTTTCAACAGGTGCACCTCTAATCAGCACCACTGGCCTGCCCTCAGATGCTTGCCCTTGCATCAAGTTAGCGGCGCACGCAAGCTCATCAGCAATCGCTTCTTCGCTAGAGGTGAGAAGCGTACCAAATAAATCCGGTTTACCTCGATGATCCTTAATCGCTGAAAATCCCGCAAGACCAATCGCTACACCTATGGTGCCATTTCGCCAAGCACGACCAGCGCTATCAGTAATCAATATACCAACTTCCTTCCCCGTACGGTCAAAAAACTGTTGCCTATATTTTTCACTCGTCGAGTCTGGATCACGTGGCAGCAAAAGTACTTGATCTCCATGATCGCTAGGCCCGACATTCGAATGATCAATTCCTGCATTTGCCAAAACGATCCCAAGCCTATGAGCTGAGATAATAAGATCTGGTATGTGGCGAATAATGTCTTCCGATTCAGATAAGATCAACTCGACAAGACGAGGATCTTTCCCGGTCTGATGTCCTAAATCTATTGCTTTTGGTCCGGGATCAATATCATGCAAATACACTGCTCGATCTTCAGCCTTAGAAACAATTTTTTGCGCGAACGCGATAACGTCTCCAGATTGAATATCAATTCCCTGTCTGGATAGACAAGACACGGTCATTTCAACAATGTCATCCCCAACCTCGACTAAGGGGAATCTGTCTATCACGGTTATGGTGAGAGTTAACCCGAGCTGTTCTTCAAGCATTGTACGTTTTATGTCAGTATTCTTCGCTAATGATCTGAATGCCAGCACCTTTAAATTGATAGAACTTATTGATGAAAATCATGGTCGAAGTTAGCGCTTCCGACGCGGCTGAGTTCTCAATAGAGCCCGCATGCCAACCTTTTAATCCTAAATCCTCAATTAAGTCTGCGATGATTTGTCGAGAAGCTTTTCGATTGCCACAAATAAGAACATGACCATTAAGCTTGTGATCCAAATTGATGAGATGAGCTGCAGAAACGGTATGCAATGCTGAAACTACCGAAACATGCTCACCTAAATAGTCTTGCGTCATCGCCGCCGCACTGCCTCGTTCCGGTAGTGATACACGAGCAACGCGGGGTGGTTTAAGAGGCACAGTCGTATCTAAAACAATCTTACCCTGCACATGCTCATATATCTCTTCTAAAGTAGTCTGATGCGCACCAAACGGCACTGTCAGTACTATAATTTCCCCCCTTGTCGCCGCCTCGATATTAGTAACTCCCGTAATGTTTGTTATACCTGATTTAGCACGAATTTCGTCAACCACAGTGCACGCTTTTTCTCGGGTGCGGGAACCGACAAAAATAGTGTGCCCTGCAACAAGCCATCGTTGTGCTAAGCCAGATCCGAGAGACCCGGTCCCACCGATAATCCCGATCATCTTGATATGATTTTCCAAACTCCCCCCTCTAGATTAAATTTCAGGTGCATATACCCATGTTTTTACAACTATAAAAGATTCATATATTTATCCAATAACGGTAAGACAGTATCCCTGCCCTCCGATGGCAGTGGAAGTAGAACTCGATCAATACCCGCCTCTCTACACTTCTCAATATATCCTTGATCAGTCGGTGCTCGGAAAATAGAAACAGAGAGTGATGTCACATCTCGACCTGCGTTGTCCGAATGCTTTCGAAGTCGCTCCATAGCAGCCATTGGGTCTGCCATCTTATTTCCTCGGGGTAACCAACCATCGGCAAAATCTACAACACGCTGCAAAGTATAATCCGTCTCTCCGCCGAGTAATATTGGTGGATGTGGCTTTTGGAGGGGCTTTGGCCACGACCAGAGAGATTCAAACTGAACGAATTCGCCCTCATAAGTAGCTTCCTCATGCGTCCAGATTTCTTTCATGGCCCTGACTCTATCAACCATGACCCGGAAACGATCTTCAAATTTGGTCCCATGATTCTCCATTTCCTCAGCGTTCCAACCAGCACCAAGCCCCAATTCGAATCGACCACTTGATAAATGATCCAGGCTAGCTACTACCTTTGCTGTGACTATCGGATCTCGTTCACTTATCAAACAGATACCAGTCGCGATCCTCAGATTATTAGTTTGTGACGCAGCTGCCGTCAAAGCAATAAATGGATCCAAAGTATGTGAATATTCACGAGGTAACGAACCCCCTCCGGGAAATGGAGAAAAGCGATTCGTGGGGATGTGTGTGTGCTCAGGTACGAATAATGACTCAATACCACGCTGTTCAAGATTTATTGCCAAATCGCTTATCCCAATTGCGTAAACAGTTGGAAAGATGTAAACGCCTATTTTCATACTACAAACCTCCGCTATAGTCATAATAAATAATCCTAAGTCTACATCGTCTGACTAATATAAAGCTTATCTGACTTCGCAGCCTTTGAAATCAATGTTTTCGTACTCGTGCTTCTTTCGTAATTTGTTATGATTAGTCTAGAGCATAAATCAATTATTATTCGAAACTAAATTGTGTCGAAAGACCGAGAATTAACGAGGACAATACTTTATGAATTGGCATCCAATCTCAGTACCTAAACTTGGCCCTCCTATCGAACCATATGAATATGCGATACAGTCCGGCCGTACTATATACCTAGCTGGTCAAGTCGCATTAGACAACGAGGGTAAGATAGTTGGTACAACCACTGAGGAACAATCGCGTAAGGCCTGGGAAAATATTTCTACTGTTTTAGCAGCAGCTGGAGCATCTGTCCAAGATATTGTAAAGGTTACTTACTACCTTGAAGATATACGTGAACTAAAAGAAGAAATGAAAGTAAGGAAAGAAATATTTGCAGGTCGGGCATTTCCAGCTGTAACTGCAATTCAAGCCGCGGCGCTTGGAATGCCAGGTCTTAGGTTAGAAATTGATGTCATTGCCGAAATCGAGAATGCATAAAATGATTAAAAAGAAAATTCACTTACTTCTTCAACAGCAAGGTTTATCCCCATTACAATTTGACAGTGAAACAATTTGGAACGATTTACGTGAACGTACCGCATTGAATGCTAGTCTTGACGATCTCCTCGAAGAAGAACAAGAAAAGTCAACTAATTTTGACTGTTTTTGGGAAAAATGACGAGCTCTCTGATCAAAAAAATGTCGCGGGCTATACGTGACCAAACTGTTTCGACTCAAGAATTAATACTTGAAACGCTGGAGTCTGCGAAGAAGCTTAATCGCGATCTTAGGGCATTTGAATTGATTGATGAGGCAGGCGCCCTGGAGACAGCGAGCATTCTTGACAGGGAGCTAGCCACAGGTATAGATCGAGGTCCTTTGCATGGCATTCCTGTCGCTGTTAAGGACATCATTGATGTAGCTGGATGGCCAACACGGTGCGGTTCGCAAGCCTATAAAACCACACCCGCCACTAGAGATGCAAAAGTTATAACTAATCTGAAATCCGCAGGTGCCGTTTTAATTGGGAAGACTGTACCACATGAATTGGCCTGTGGTGTCTACAGCCAGCCCACGCGCAACCCCTGGAATCCAGATTATGTGCCAGGAGGGTCCTCAGGAGGCTCCGCTGCAGCTGTTGCTGCCGGTATAGTGCCAATGGCTGTTGGCAGCGATACTGGGGGCTCGATTCGAATACCGGCGTCAGTATGCGGCATAGCTGGCATCAAACCAACATTTAATAGAGTCTCTTGCTCGGGTGTAGAACCACTATCTTGGTCTCTTGATCATATCGGCCCTATCGCAACGTCAGTAGAAGACTGCGCTATCTCATTAAACTCTATGCTTGAGGAAAATAGCTCATCCACTCATCACTTCGACTACAGTAACAATAACCTTTCAGGTGCTATACAGGATATAAGAATTGGAATTCTTCGGGGTGAACCGGTAGATCCAATGCTACCCGAAATAGAAACTGCTTTTATGGATGCGGTTAAGCAGCTTAGGAGCAGAGGTGCCAAGATTGCTGAGGTTACGATTCCAGAACTACGGCACACTATAGCTGCCGAGTTTGCCATAATTGGACCCGAAGCTGGCTACTACCATAAGCAACGACTAATAGATCATCCAGAAAAGATCGACCCCGATATACGAGCATTGCTTGTCTCCGGGCTACTATTACCTACCTCACAATATATACGCGGACTTCAGGCCAGAACAATTATCGCAAACTCTATACAGCGATGCTTTAACGACAATCATCTGGATATTCTGTTGACACCAACATTACCTGCAACGGCGGCTAGAGTAAAACAGACTGAATTTGAATATGAAGATCGGACTGAAGCAGTAACTATTTCTTATGTTCGAACTACAGCTCCATTTAACTTGGCTGGCCTTCCTGCGTTGTCTGTTCCTTGTGGATTTGACAAGAATAATATCCCTATTGGTATTCAGTTTGTTGGAAAACCCATGGGTGAGGCTGTTATTTTACGGGTGGGCTACGTCTATGAATCAATCACGTCATGGCGAGATCAGAAACCGATGATAGCTAAACCTGATTCTTTCGGTATCAGCCAACTTTTGATGTAATCTAACTTACACAAGGAGAATAGTTATGCCATTTGCCAAGCTTCCAACGGGAATAACGATGTACTATGAGGTCGAGGGGCAAGGGCAACCCTTGCTACTAATAATGGGCACTAACGCTGATCATAGTATCTGGGCGCCCCAAGTCGCAGCCTATCGTGACCACTACATGGTCATTACTTATGATGCCAGGGGCACGGGTCAATCTACCCATCCTGCTGAACTTGAAAAATACTCGATGCGCATTCTCGCCGACGACGCAGCGGCGCTACTTGATGAGCTAAACATACCATCAGCGCATGTGAGCGGCCTATCTCTAGGCAGTGCTACTGCTCAAGAGCTAGCCATAAATTATCCGACGAAAATAAGGTCGCTGCAACTTCATGGAACTTGGGGATTCTCAGACGAGTGGTTTATACGAATGATTGATACGAATGAATACCCGGTACAAAATAATGACTTTGAAAGGTATGTTCGAACAGCGCTGTTGTGGGTATCCAGCCCTGCGTTTATCAACGATGAACCAGAAAAAGTCGCTGAGTTCGAAAGAGGAATCATTGCGGGCAATCCGCATCCTCCATCTAAAGAGGGAATGTTGGGTCATTTTCATGCTGACAAAACACATAATACACTTGATCGACTGGGTAACATCGATGCCCCTACTCTAGTCACCTCTGGGGAAATGGACTGGCAAGTTCCAACTCGGTATGGCCTAATAGTGCAAAATGAAATACCTGGTGCGGAGATGCATGTATTCCAAGGCCCTAACTCTAGCCACATAGCATTTGCCGAAATGACAAACGAATGGAACGACTTTACTCTAAGGTGGCTAGCTCAACGCAATTAGCCCAATCTCGCCAATACATAGTGGGATTCTCATGGAATATTGCCCACACTTTAATTGAATTGGCCAGGATTCTGCCCACTCTATCCCTTCACAGGTTTATCACAACGAGTCGCATGAAATATGATTTGCGTCGCGCACACTAGAAGTACTGATAAACAGTTTCATGTAACCTGTAATCAACAACAATCCGATACCAGTTTCGATTGCGATGCGGTTCGGGACTACGCCAAATTAGGAACGATGAAAATGACGAGTATTGCAAAACGATTAAGTAAATTGCGCACCAAGAAAGGTTTAAATCAGAGTCAGCTAGCCCGCACGGTTGGAGTAACACGGGCAGCAGTTTCACGTTGGGAGCAGGGAGATATCGACTCGATTTTAGCAAGGAATGCTATTCGGGTAGCGCACGCTCTAGGGACGAGTGTTGAGTTTCTTTTTACAGGCAGGCATTGCATTGACCAGACTGATCTAGATGCGTTATCGCGCTCCATTAAGATAGTAGACCAGGCGCTTACGGATAATATAAGCTCAACAGGGAAGGCAACTATAACCAGCCTAGTTTATCAATTGATAATTAATGGTGAAACTGTATCAAAAACAAAAGTTCGTCAGCTCAAAGCGGCTGCCTAGGATGCACTTAGGTTCGCTTGGCACCCAGAAATACGAACACTAACGAAAAGCTTTTAGCGCCTCACATACATGCAGTTTTCTTGCGGCCAGCCGCAGGTAAAGAAACAATCTTTCCATCGATGTGCGATGCCTCACTACCTATGTCCAATTCATCGATGAGCATAGAGGCAAACACAAAAGCTTTCCCGCCAATTGCTATCAACTGAGCCTCGTAAGATACATAGTGGATTTTGCCATCGTAACCGAGAATTGGTTTCTCGGACCTTAACATACCGTATTGCTCAATGGAGTCGAATACCTCGCTGGTGGCCTTTTCTATTTCGAGCGTTGGGCACCTTTCGCGATAGTGTGTACCTTGAAGATCGCCCTTTGCAACCAAATCACAGAAAATCGAGTTGCAATCCATCAGTGTGCCATCAAGACTACTGATAACGTAGGGGCTATCAACCGAATCACCAGGACGGAGAGACCCCCCCCTCAGGGCTGAATACAATGTCGAGATAACACGCCGCTCAATAGACACTAGCTCCTTCTCCTTCATGGTACGCGTTCTGAGAAACCCGCCCGCCGTTCAATCCATTTTTGCAGATTGTCACAAACTGATTCTATAGAGAAATACAACGACATTGTAATGAAAAGGTCAGCGCTGGATGCATAGCGTCAATGTGAATATGTTATGGGAGATGTAACTCCTTGAAGAATAAGGAGTTCAATTACGTTAGCCGACTATCAATGATAAGATCTCCGTAAGTAAAATTGCATCCTATCTTGCTTTAGCTCTATAAGAAATGATCAGCTAGCGTCTAGATTATCAGCATTCTCTATCTTCACTGGCTTGATAACATCATGTGGCTCAAACCCCATAACACAACCATAAAAAAATAGTTCTGCTTCCATAGCTCGCTTGATATTTTCAGGCTGCCTAAAACCATGCTGCTCCTTCGCAAACGGAACATAAGCAAAAGGTAACCCTTTCTTGCGTAACACATCTGACATCATAATTGCTTGGGCGGGAGGCACCACTTTGTCATCAAGACCCTGAAATATTATGATCGGACAGGATAAACGTTCCATATAGTTGATCGCTGAGCGCTCGTAGTAGCGTTCTTTCATATCCTGATATGGACCAATTAAGCTTTCTAAATAACGTGATTCAAATTTATGAGTGTCCTGCAACAACGCATTCAAATCAGCGATACCATAATAAGTAGCACCAACTGTAAAGATATCAGCGAACGTTAGCGCATTAATCGTAGTATAACCACCAGCTGAGCTCCCACGAATCGCTAGTCGTGTCTCATCTGCTAGGCCTTCCTTGATCAGGTATTGGGCAGCGGCCACACAATCTGCTGTGTCGTATATTCCCCACATCCCCTTAAGCGATTCTCTGTAACTTCGCCCATAGCCCGAAGATCCCCTGTAGTTAACATCAACGACGGCAAACCCACGACTAGTCCAGAACTGTACTTTCAAATCTAACTCGGGCCCAGTTGCGCCAGTTGGCCCTCCATGACTCATGACAATAAGAGGTGGTTTCTCGTATTCGGGGGCTCGTGTACTGGAGTTCTGGGGTGCATAGTAGTAGGCATAAGCATATGCATTTTCGGTCGTCAAGAACTTGATCGACTTTGGCAAAGAAAAATCCTCTGCACAAATGTCGAACTCACTAGATTTCTTCAATATAGATTGATCATAAGTGCGCGAATTGATACAAACTATTTCCGGCAGTACTGTTGGCGATCTACCCACGTAAAAAATAGTCTCATCAACAGCGGCAATATATCTTGTAGAATAGTGGTCACACGGTATAGCAGCCAACTCACGTCCAGATGGGGAAAAATGTCGTAACAATGGCTGTCCACCTAAAGATGCTCCTACAATTATTGAACCATCTCCGAGAAACACGTAACTAGAATATCCGAACTGCCAAGCTGCCTCGGCCTGATCGACTTTTTCTTCGATAAAAGGCTCTATAGTACGTCCATCCCAGGCTGCTAAGTTCCACCAACTGGACTTGTCGCTAATAAAAAATAGCCGACCATCGGGGGACCATCTTGGTTGTACTATACTTTCCACTGTGGTTCCAGCTATCGGTGACGCATCAAGAACTAATTTATCTTGTGTCATATCTGCCACCCAAAGAGTGCAACTATCCCATGGCATATTTGGATGATCCCACGACAACCAACAGATTTTTGTTTCATCCTGGTTAGCTCTAGGTGACGAATAAAAATCGTTACCAGAAGCGATAACTCGGACTAATCCGTGGTCTAAAATTGAAATAGCAACGATCTCATTAACAGGTTCACCATTCGATCGATGTCGCTCTCGAACACAAAATATCCATCCGTCGTCACTAATGATAAAATCTGCGTATCGATAACCTCGATTAATATCTGCAACAGCTGTCACTGGCTTTGGCAATGTGTTTGCCGATGCCCGGTAAATGCACTGATCATCCCAATTAGTAAAATAGATTTCACCAGATCTCACGGCATAGCTTCCACCACCATATTCATGAACAGCACTTCGAACATTGAAGCCTTGGGGCACTGCATCCATTTGTTTCCCGTCTGCCGAGCGTTGAACAATTACAGATCTACCATTTTCATGTGGCCGTCCTTCTAGCCAGTAAACATCGCTCCCATCTACTTGAAGCTCACTAAACGACAATGCACCTCGAGCAACGATATCTGCTGTTATTGGTGACCTCCACGAGCCAAATGATCGAATATTGCTAGCGCTCATAAAAATTGCTAATCCCTTTTCTAACTGTCAACTCTTCAGCACAATATCGAGTTGGAGATACATCATACAGTTGAGATCAGCCTAAAATCTCAAAATGCGCTTCGGTCGGCGGCGTATTTCGCCCATTAATCGGTAAAATGTCCTGTGGACAAGCTGAGAACACAACTAACATATTGAACTTAGCTCTTAACATAATATAGTTGCCAGGACGAGTCACGGGCTCCTGAAAGGACAAGCTGCCCGACTCGGTCCATGGAATATTCATGAATAAATTAAGTGGGGATGGCACCCACGATATATTAATCCCAGCGTCTTCAGCTGCTGCCTTCAAATTGTCAGCACAGTTATCGTGATAATCAGTACATCCCAATAATCCATAACGCTCATTGTCACATGCCGCCATCAAGGTATCGTGCACGCCTGGAGAGGTATCTTCTACAACCTCTAACATAGCTCTCCGACGATTGGAATAATAACAATCGCCGACATCTGCCCTAAGCTTGCAAAGCGTGGCTCTTGTCGCATCCATTGACATAAATTCACTGGCATCGGAAACGTTGAACGCCCATGTATCCACTACCTGCGTGCCAGAAGTATTGACTATTTTTACTACTCCACCTTCTTGCACCGATACTGACTTTCCACGCCTAGCTGGAATGGTACTTAGTTTGGTTGACTGACCTGTTTTAGACATTTCTATTCTCCGTGATAGAACGCTCAAAATTTAGTCTCTATAGGCAAAACCATCATCGAAAAACCAGTGAATAGCATGAAACCTCAAAGCAACTTTTTTACTAACCAATGGCCAAGAATCCAAAAAGGTACAAAACAAAGATACATAAGTGATCTTTTGAAGTCTAAGCTGGTTATCGACTGGATTGCCAGCAGTAATCCACCTATTCCCAAGAATATACAGATACTCATTCCACAAAATAGCAAGAACCATCGCCACCCTTCAATCCGAATATCGTTCATTTTTCAGTTAGCTAAATAAAACAGATAGATGAGATAACCCATACCCCCCATAGCACTTGCTTCAAGAAAAAATATAGTCATGATCATAGCCTTCGATGCCTTCTGCTTCCTGACTTTACTAGCTTCATCAGATCGTAATCGAATACGCTCTTCTTCGTAAGTAGTTGGATGATCATGCTTCATTGTATCGGTTCGCGCCATTGAGTGTCGTGCGATAAAAGGTACGGATCACGCTATGATCGTATTACAACATTTCAAATGTTGCTTGTCGATTTTATTGGTGATTTATATCGAATTCTCGTCGCAGAAAAATAATAGTACTCGTAATTATTATGGCTGCACCAATCCAGGTCCACAAGTCAGGAAATTCAAAGAAAAATATGAATCCAAACAGTCCGGCCCAAATTAAGCGAGTGAAGTCTAGCGGGAAGGCTGCGGCTGCGTCCATAAGCCTCAAGGCCCGAACCATTGCAAGATGGCCAAGCGTGCCAAGAATGCCCATTAGTCCTAACCATACATAGTCAACCGTACTGGGCCACGTCCACACTAGTACGGCAAACGGCAGCGAAAACAAGGTCAGCTGAATACCAAACCAGGCAACAATAGAAACACTGGTGTCGGTTCGAGACAATTGCTTAATTATGACAATGCTCGCACCCCAACACATAGCTGAAAACAAAACGATCAAAGTCCCAGAATTCCAATCACTTAATCCAGGTCTCAAGATAATTAGAACACCAATCAGACCAACAAGGACTGCTGCGACTCGCCTACCAGAAAAATGTTCTCGCAAAAATACCGCTGCGATCACCGATCCAAAAATAGCATTTGTAAAACTTAAAGCGGTCGCCTCAGCCAGTGACACCACGCTAAGACCGAAAAACCAGGCTAACGTAGCACAGATCCCTGTAAGCCCCCTCAACGCCTGAAGTCTTGGCTGGCTAGTTCTAAATGAATTGACTCCATACTGGAAAAACAGTGGTGATAATGCCAGTAAACCAAAAAGGCTTCTAAAGAAAACTAGTTCAAACGGATGTATATCGGCACTTAAATAACGAACAACTGTGTGCATAGCCGTCATACACCCAGCTGCTGCAATCATCAATACTCCGCCTCGTGCTGATATTGGGGCGATGCTAGAACAAATATCTGCTAGATGGTGTTTGATTTGCAGACCCTGTTTATCCTTGAAAACAACATGTTGCTAGCCTTTTGAGACTCCACTAGAAGTGATCTCAACCCCCAACTAAGAATCCACCTGCTGAGAACACAAATAATATAAGACTATCAGTGCTAAACTTATAATACATCATAATTTGAAACCTTTGCGGCATTGCCTTTGAATACTAATGAGATTTACGCTTGTTCGCTGTTGAAGCCATAAAACTCGCAAAAACGTTCCAAACCAGACAAGGTCCTGTTAAGGCAGTCCGGAATGTCTCTTTTGCTGTCGCTCCGGGTGAAATTTTCGGGATTCTTGGTCCGAATGGGGCAGGCAAGAGCACAACAATATTAATGCTCACCACCCTATTACGATCCACCACAGGCTCTGCAAAAATTCTTGGACTCGATGTTGATAAAGATGATGCAGCCGTTAGAAATAAGATTGGTGTAGCTCTCCAGGAAACGGGTATCGATGAAGTTTTAACTGGAAAAGAGTTGGTGCAAAGTACAGGTCGACTATGGGGTTTAAGTCAATCGAAAGCTAGTGAACGATCTGCCGAGCTTTTAAGCTTGGTAGGTCTTACGGATGCTGCCGATCGACGCGTAAAAACCTATTCTGGAGGCATGAAGCGTCGGCTCGATCTTGCACTATCCCTTATTCATCAACCACAAATCTTATTCTTGGATGAGCCTACTACGGGGCTTGATCCGGGCTCTCGACGCGTCTTGTGGAACGAAATAATCCGATTAAGAAATGAAGGTGTAACAATTATTCTTACTACACAATATCTTGAGGAAGCAGACGCGCTCGCAGATCGTATTGCGATAATCGATAACGGCGTTGTGGAACTAGAGGGAACTCCTGATGCTCTTAAGGCTTCCATAGGTGGCGATGTTATCCTGTTCTCTTTTGAGACAAAAGAGATCGCTAAGCGTGCTGGCGACAGCATCACAAACTCAGAAGTAACTGGGCGAGAGCTGCGCACCACTGTCAATAATGGTCCCCAATCTATTCCAAATCTATTCTCCATACTGCAAGCTAACAACATTGAAGCGGTCGCTGTATCATCAAGTCGTCCTACTCTCGATGATGTTTTTCTAAAGGTCACAGGTCACAAGTTAGAAGCAGTTAAAGTTCATGAAAATGACGACCTCGGCAACCATGGCGGAGTATAGCAATGGCGATTGATAATTCAGGTGGTGCTACTTTTGGCCTCCAACTATGGATTCTCACGAAAAGACTACTTATTCGAGTTATAAGGCGACCGTACACCGAATTGCCAACTGTCCTCATCTCAGCATTTTTCTTGTTTGTGTATGTGGGTCAGCTAGATAAAGTCTTCGGTGGCAGTGCAATGCCATCCTCTATTGACTTTTCTAAAGGTAACTTCGTTAATTTCATTTTGCCATTTTCTATAGTCTCAGCCTCTATTAGTGGCGCCTCATCCGGCATTAACTTGGTTGAAGATATTGAATCAGGTGTATTTCGACGATATCAAGCGATGCCAATATCGCGCTGGGCCGTAATTTTAGCGCCGATGCTAGTGGGAGCCGTTCGTGTTTTTTTTCAGTCAGGATTAATTCTCAGTCTCGGTATATTGATTGGCGCAAGCCCAGCTACTGGACCGATTGGATTTCTCGCGATACTAGGAATAGCTTTTCTTTGGGGAATGGGATTTGCTGGATACTCAGTGGCTGCAGGTATACGCTCAGGATCAGCGCAAGGAGCCCAAGCGGCAACATTCCTGTTTTTTCCCGCGCTATTCATTGCGCCCACATTTGTACCCCGGGAAGCCCTTTCAGGATGGCTATCGTCGGCTGCGGCATTTAATCCTACTACTTACGTTATCGAAGCCATGCGTGGCATCATGATTGATGGTTGGATTTCAGAATCAATATTAAAGGGTGTAATAGCTTCTGGATTATTTGCCTTAATTACTTTAACTTTTGCAGTAATTGCTGCGAGAAAGGTAACTGAAAAGAATTAGAGTCTTAAAGCCTCACTGGGGGTGAAATCTTAGACCGGAAGTGTTCTGCAATTAAACGAACTAATACTTAACCATTATTGACTAGGCTCAGTTAGAATTCACCTATGACTTACATAGTGCACGTGACTGCTATTGTTGAAGGCGACCTACCTCGGATCGAGGCTTTGATTGATGAATACCGGTACAACTGCCTAAAAAATCAACCTGGAATGGATCAGTTCTATGTATGCAGGTCAATTCAAGAAAACAATGTCTTTCTATATACACAGATCTTTAAAGATGCTGAAGCACATAGAGCTCATTTGGAAGGCGGAGATCCACAGCAATTTTTTGATAGGATGGCTGAGCAAGGTTTCCGATTTCAAGGGCAGTGGATTGCAGGTATCGAAATTGATACACCTCCCGCAGGAAGCGGGCTTAACTAAGTTAATTATGTCGGCACCGAAAGACCAACTACGCCATGCCTAGCCATCAGCTGCCGGACAATTTTTGACGATTTAATCAACTCTACATGCTGACACAAATACTTGAAAGCGTCAGACTTCCCCTTGCCGATTGCAATCGCCTGCTCCACGCTGGTGAATTTTTCACTAAGCAGTCTGGTATTTCGAAGAACATTCTTATCCGAAAGCAAGCGTGGCCTGAGGCCGGCAAGAGCATCAAGTTGGTTGCTGGTAAAAAGCTTTACCGCAGCGTCAAGACCATCAGCCCGATAAAGGGACGCATGAGACAAGTGTCTCGTCAGATATAAATCGTAAGCACTCCTATTGGAAACTGCAATCTGCATGCCTGGCCGGTCGACCTCACCGATCGACTGAATATATGAATCAGATCGAACGAGATACGTTGCATCAATTTCTATATAGGGGGCTGTAAAATCAACTACCTGTGCTCGGCAAAGATCAATACCTATTAATCCAATATCCCAAGTATTACTGCTAGCAGCATCGATAAGATCACCAGGCGACGCGAACTCTACATAGGCGATCGAAATACCTAGATACTCCGCAACACTAGCTGCAATATCAGGCGCAATACCAACTGGCTGTCCACTGATATGGCGTCCTGTCACCAATAAGGTATTTGCAACATTTATGCCGGCACGCAAAACCCCCGTCGGAGCTAATTGCATTAACACATCATCAAGCATATCAGTGTTCATCTATAATTTTAATGCACTTATTATATGCATATGACTTAGACCCAACCGCAATATTTTCATCTAAACACAAATCAGAAATGTTATTATCTTTTGCACAATAACTTATTCGCACTGATTGAGGGTGTACATTATGACAATCGAAGAAGGTAAAAAGGCGCCGGCCTTCACGTTAAAAAATACAGATGGAAAGCAAGTTAAACTTAGCGACCTCACTGGAAAATGGGTAGTATTGTACTTTTATCCGGCTGATGACACGCCTGGCTGCACAATCCAAGCAAAAGACTTTACAGCAGATCTAAAAAAATTCGAGAAACTGAATGCAACGATCTTAGGATGTAGTCCTGATTTACCCGATAGTCATAAGAAATTTGTAGATAAATATAAACTAAAAATTCAGTTGCTTTCAGATCCTTCCAAGAAAATGATGTCTAGGTATCAGGCATGGGGAGAAAAGAACATGTACGGCAAGATTACGGAAGGTGTTATTCGTTCAACTGTACTGATAGACCCTAGAGGGAAAATAGTTAAACACTGGAAGCGCGTACAGGCAAAAGGTCATAGTGAGAACGTACGAAAACTACTAAAAACCCTGCAATCTTCCTAGAATTATAAAATGTGTAATAGAGTAAGATACTAGATTGGGGGATATTAGTTTAGAAGCTGCTCCAAAAGAGCAATGTTTTTTCGGTATTCGCCCTGGGTATGAAACAACTGCGACTCAAGTGACCGGATTGTATTCACCATAGTGTTTCTAATGGTTGAACGAATTAGCCATTTCGGCAAGGATCCTCCGGGATCCACACTTAGCCTGTATTCTATCTCGATACTATTCTCTTGGATTTTTCTCAGAGCAAATACAATCTCAGAATATGGTATTCGAATACGACCTTCTGCAGGAGGAAGCCGAGATGGCTGCGCCGTCATAACTATTTCATAAACTTGCCCGGCAGTAATTGTCTCAATATCAACTTTAAGTACAGTATCTCGATCAGCGACGGGCCAGGGAAAATTAGTAACGCTATAAACAAGACTCGACGTATGACCGTCTGATCCTATCTCGACAGCCTCCGAACAATTCGGCATCCACTCAGGAGAGCGACGATTATCAATGATAATCGCGATAGCATGAAAAAGCTCTCCTCTAATTACCGCTTTCGCTCGAAGATCAGGCAGGATTTGACCTGGCCTAACGTCGCGCGCCCATACGGTCACACCGTCACGCTCTATAACAGTATGCCATGTTGATTGATCGGCAGCTGCCGTGGCTGTCATTAAGCAACTATGCACGATACACCAGCAAAGTAACATACACAAATAAAACTGAAAATTCTGTTCTCTAGAATTATCTTCTCTTGACTCAACTGGTATCATTCTTTCGAATAGGTGAGTCTTTCTAATAAACATATGGAATTAAACACTTACGTTTTTTTGGATAGTTGGGAAAGTTATCGCGGTACCATCGATGATGCCAGTAAGCACGTGGAACTAAATTTGCAGCACTGAATAGAAAAAATGTCAATCCGCTTAACGACCAGGTTGCTATCGCCCATCCCAGCCACTCGAGCATCTCTCCAAGATAGTTAGGAGAAGAGACCCAACGAAATGCGCCCCCATGCGGAATCTTATACTTCGCACTACTATCTGCCCTTAGGCGCAGCAAGATAGTGTCCGACTGTAAGTTCAAAATTAGTCCAAGAACAAAAATGGTTATTCCACATATAAATATTGGATGTGTAATCCACTGGGATGAGTAAACTCCAAGCTCTGAAATCCATCTGGCGTTTATGTATGAATTGGCGCCATTGAAAGAAAATCCAAGTATTATAATTACTAGAGGAATCCGACTTTGCGTGCCTCCAAGTCGCAACGGAAAGATCAACGCTCTATGTATATAATGCATCTGCCAACAAGTAAAAAATATTAAGGGAGCAGCATGACTGATATGACTTCCAAGACAAAAAATCCATGTAAACACAACAACAGAGGGTAATTCCATAAGACACCATCCAAGTCGTGAATTTACTGTTGGTCCCCACTTTCTATCTTGAGAGTGGTAGCGTCCATAGGGTGCAGCTACAAAAAACAACATAACAAAGCTCACCAATGCAATGGCAATCAATGCAAGACAAATATTCTTGTGAATGGTGGGCTCTATCAGACCCATATGTTCCAGATTGCAGAATCAGTCCGCAATAATCGGTTAATGTTTCATCTTAAGTTGTACGGCAATATTCTAATCGCAAACCTAGAAATCTGAAAAATAAGAACGGTATATTCTTAATAGGTTTATACTGGGACTCCTTGAATGTCGCACCAGGCATAAATCAAGAAAAAATGAAACCTGACAATTTAATACTATATGAGCGCAAGAATGGGATTGGATATGTAACCTTAAACCAACCCACAAAAAGAAATGCCATCTCATTTGAGATGTGGCAGATGATCGGCAATGTTATCAATGATTGTGCCACTAATGATTCAATAAGAGCATTGCTTATACGTGGTGCTGGTCAGGTAGCTTTTTCTGCCGGAGCTGATATTTCTCAGTTTGACGAAAACCGCTCTTCCAAGGAACAAGTAGTCAACTATAACTCTACAATGGCCACTACCATAGACATTCTGGAAAAAGTAGCTAAACCAACTATTGCAATGATTCACGGATTCTGCATTGGTGGCGGCCTCAACTTAGCAGTGCACTGTGATCTACGAATTGCTTCCAATAATGCGCGTTTTGCGATACCTGCCGCCAGGCTTGGATTAGCCTATGGCTTGCGCGAGAGTCAAAGCCTAGTACA
This sequence comes from Acidiferrobacteraceae bacterium, assembly GCA_002724185.1. GTDB lineage: Bacteria > Pseudomonadota > Gammaproteobacteria > Arenicellales > UBA868 > CAJXWH01. The sequence goes on from PBOB01000079.1 coordinate 72,916, forward strand.
ACTAATTGGACCAGCATATGCAAAAGAAATGCTGTATACCGGACGTCAGTTTAGCGCTACGGAAGCAATAGACATGGGTTTGATCAACCGCATCGTCGCTATTAATGAACTTGAAAACTACACTGAAAAATATACCTCTCTTATCGCTATTAATGCACCATTGACGATAATAGCTGCCAAGCACATCGTAAGAGAATCTGCAAAAGATGGGAAAAGCCAAGACAATTCAATGATCAACAAGCTTGTAGATACGTGTTTCTCGAGTAACGACTATCAAGAAGGACGAACCGCCTTTCTAGAAAAGAGACAGCCGAGGTTTAAAGGGAAATAGTCGGCGATATTAAATGATACCCCTGCTTTCAAGATCTTCTATTTCTTCCTTGCTGTAACCAAACTCCTCCAATACTACACGGGTATGCTCACCACGATCAGGCGAAGGCGAGTATTGCACGGTTGGTGATTCACTCATTTCGATCGGATTATTAAGCACTTCTATATCACCGAGAAAGTCATGAGAAACTCGTTTGGTCATCCCCAGGTGCTCTACCTGTGGGTCTGTAAATACTTCATCTATGGCATTGATCGGACCACACGGAATGCCGGCACTATTAAGTAAATTTATCCATACACTAGTTTTGTTTTTCTTAAAATAACTGTTTAGCTTAGTGTTCAATGACTCGCGATGCTTATAGCGCAACTCTTCCGATACATAATTTTCATCCGCCGACAAATCGCATGCGTCTAAAACGTCACAGAGTCTACTCCACATAATCTCTCCAGATGCCGCAACCGTCATCTGTCCATCTTTTGTATCATAAACACCAGTGGGCGTACTTGTAGGATGATTATTGCCAGCCTGCTTCGGTAGCTCCCCTGTGATTAGCCAGCGGGCAGCTTGAAAATCAAGCATCGCGATCTGTGCTTGCAAAAGAGATGTATGCACCCACTGTCCTCGGCCCATTTCTTCTCTCTGTAAAAGTGCAATTAATATCCCAATCGCAGCGTATAATCCAGAAGCCAAGTCCGCAATGGGAATTCCAACCCGAACAGGACCCTGATCAGGTAGCCCCGTTATAGACATCAAACCACCCATGCCCTGCGCGACCTGATCAAAACCGGGACGGTTTGCATAGGGCCCATCTTGTCCAAATCCTGAAATACTGGCTAGAATAATTTGGGGGTTGCGGAGTTTTAGAGTTTCGTAATCTATGCCTAAACGCGACTTAACATCTGGCCGAAAATTTTCTGCAACGACATCAGCCCTATCAACCAGATCCATAAATACAGAATATCCCTCGGGGTCTTTAAGATTTAAGGTAATACTTCGCTTGTTTCGATGCAGGTTCTGAAAATCTGGACCGTACCTATCTCCGCCCATACCAGCTTCTTTATCAATGCCTTCTGGTAATTCAATTTTAATCACGTTTGCTCCCCAGTCAGCGAGCTGGCGGACTGCAGTAGGACCCGCTCGAACACGAGTTAGATCCAGCACTCTGAAACGCTGCAAGGGTAAACAGTGTTTTCGCTCTTTCATAATTCGCTTAAGTCAATCACATGATAAGATCTACAGAATATATATACTAAAGTAATCATGATACATTTTGTCTAAAATATACAACCCTCAAACGCTTGGATTGCAGCTGTACTTATTGTTGTTAGATCCAAGCATTAATAACACTCTCTAGTTTGACTATGTTTACGTCCTTTATGAGGCACTACAGTGCTAACCGCCTTGAACGTGACACTCGTTCGATCATTCAAGCTGATGAGATCGGTCGTAAACCCGAGCATTTACAGAAAATTGCAGAACTACTAGATGAGTATATAGCTATGTCTAACCAGAAAACGTCCATTAAAGAAAATCACTCACTAAATACTATTCAAAAAAAACATCGTGTCGCAAAAAAGCAACACCAACAAGCTGAACTTAGCGCAACAACTCTTGCGATAATTTACCTCAAAGCAAAAGAACTAGAAGATGGTGGAGAACACATTTGCAATAACATTAATAGCTTCATCCGCAAATGGAAACCTATTAATCAGTGAAGGTAGTTTCAAAAACATCTAGGAGTGCAAGACACGCCTACCATCGACAACATTTATCTGTTTTCCTCTTTGCTCAAAAATAGACCGCAATAGCTCTATTCCCTCTACGACCCTCGGACCCGGACGACTGAAGTAGCTATTAGCGTCAACAGCCCAGACATCAATCTCTCTAAGAAAATCCTTATCCCTAATTACGTCACTTGTAACAAACGCCTTCCCAAAAGCATAGTTATCATCACAATTAAATCCACAAGCACAAACAACGATGATATCAGGATCTGATGAATAAATATCCTCCCAGGTCGATTGTCTGCTAGGTTGTCCAGCAATACCAAATAAATTGCGTCCTCCTGCACAAGCTACCTGCTCGGGAACCCAGTGTCCGCCATACCAAGGTGGATCTGGCCATTCCAGCATAAGCACTCTAGGCGCGTCCGTCTCGATGCAGCTATTGTCAAGATATGCATGCCTCATCCAAGAACAGAGCTGTTCTGAATCTCGCCGGACATCAAGCGCTTCTCCAAGCCTAAAAATATCTTCAGTAATCCCCGCTAGATCGAGACCATCTAAGAAAATAATCTCAAACTCGCCCATAGAAGATAGCTCCACTACTGAGATAGCTTCATCAAGCATGCTGGAATTAACAGCACAGACAGAACAAATCCGCTGTGTTATAACAACATCTGCTCGGACGGAGTTGAGTCTATCAATATTTATTTTGTACAGGGGCTGGCTCGTGAGATTAGAATTTTCTACTGCCTCGTTAATCTGTTCTGGGGTCAGATTTGCTTCGAGTAATGATTCCGTAATTTTCGGTAGTGACTTTACCGATGAAGGATAATCACATTCGTGACTCACTCCAACGAGACAATCCTCCAAACCAAGTCTGCAAATGATTTCTGTTGCAGCTGGGAGTAAACTAACGATACGCATGTGAAACTCCAGATTGATCTTTAACCCCACGTAAAAGACTGTGACTTGAATAAGAGCAAGGGCATTCATACCATGCTCAAACAGAGAGCTGATTCTAAGTGAAGTCACTGTATACTTAAAGAATAGAACTATGAATCCTATTTGATACCTTCATTACCTAGAAAGAGCAGATGCTATATAACAACATCCTTGAAACAATTGGGGGCACACCGATTGTTCGACTAAATTCCATTAAAGGCGCTGAAGCTGCTAATTTGTTCGTAAAAGTAGAAAGCTTCAACCCTGCAGGTTCAGTCAAAGATCGACCAGCACTTCGTATGATCGAGGATGCCGAAGCTCGTGGCGTTATTCGACCCGGCGATACAATTATCGAGCCTACTTCGGGCAACACAGGTATAGGACTAGCTATGGTTTGCGCAGTCAAAGGCTATCGGACAATATTTGTGATGTCAGCAAATATGAGTGAGGAACGTATACGTATACTCGAGGCATTCGGTGCTGAATTAGTTCTTACGTCTGCCGATAAAGGAACTGTTGGAGCCATTGAGGAAGCCAAGAAAATCGCCAGCAAAAAGGGATACTTTCTAGTGGGTCAACATTTTAATCCTGCTAATCCGGCAGCTCATATAGAAACAGCAAATGAAATATGGGACGACCTTGGAGATACTCTTGGAGCCGTCATCTGCACTACAGGAACTGGAGGCTCAATTACTGGAATTGGCCATGCCCTTCGTAAGAAAAATCCAGCGTTGAGAATAATAGCGACGGAGCCTGCTGATTCACCGATTTTGTCACAAGGCATCGGTCGGCCTCATAAAATTATGGGCACCGCTCCGGCATTTATTCCAGATAATCTCGATACATCAATCTACGACGAAGTCGTACCGATCACTACCGAAGAAGCATATGAAATGACTCGACTACTCGCTGAAAAGGAAGGTATCTTTGCCGGAATTTCATCGGGAGCTGCTGTGGCAGGCATGCTGTACATCTCAAAACGGCACCAACTCGATGACGCTGCACTGCTCGCTATCTTACCTGATACCGGAGAGCGCTACTTATCTACCGATGTTTGGAGCAAGAATTAGTAATAGTAATGGGTAATGCGATGTGTCTATTGGCTAAAATACAAACTCTCTTACACTTATCTCTGCCACAAGCTAGACTCTCATATAAGCGCCCGTAGCTCAGCTGGATAGAGTACCTGGCTTCGAACCAGGTGGTCGGGAGTTCGAATCTCTCCGGGCGCGCCA
>PBOB01000080.1 GCA_002724185.1 Acidiferrobacteraceae bacterium
ATTGGTGGGAAATAGAAACCTTCATTGATAAAGATTTTAGTGCTGTGGACAGTATGGAAAACTCAAAAGAAGCTTGGCAACGATACTTTAATAACGGAAATGCATTCGCGAATTCAGGTGATAATGAGCAAGCTCTGGAACAACTAGAAGAAGCGAGTAAAATATACCCGGACCACCCCTTAACGTGGAACAATATGGGTGTAGCAAAGATGTGTCTGGGATATTTTGAGGAATCCATAGCATATTTCAATAAGGCAATCGGCCTGGATGACCGATATAAGGATGCGTACCATAACAGAGGGTTGGCATATTCGGACTTGGGCGACCTTGTTTCTTCACTAAAAGATCTTTCAAAAGCAATAGAGCTTGATGAGTCCTATTGGTCTGCTTTCAGGCACAGAAGTATCGTGTACCACCTCATGGGTAATCACCAAAAAAGTTCCGAAGACTACGCTAAAGCTCAAGATCTTTACAAACGCCAAGAAAGAAAGGTATAGGAACCCCATTTATGAAAACGAACTCGAACAGGAGATAAAGATGCCCGAGGAAAAACTTGTAGAATCACCCGTAGTTGGAGTAGTCGGTGGCAGCACTTCAGATTTCCCATTACTGGAGAAAGGCACAAACATTTTAAAACAACTAAATATTCCTCATGAACTTAGGGTTGTTTCCGCCCACAGAACACCGGACTGGCTTTTTGAATACGCTGACTCAGCACCAGAAAGAGGTATTAAAGTCCTTATAGCTGGCGCAGGTGGAGCAGCTCATTTGCCTGGCATGTTGGCAGCAAAAACAGTGATTCCAGTTATTGGCGTGCCTATGCCTCTTGAACATCTCAAGGGAATGGACTCCTTAATGTCTATCGTGCAGATGCCCCGGGGTGTCCCAGTAGCTACTGTAGCTATAGGAGGCGCAGAAAACGCTGCGATATTGGCCGCCGAAATTCTAGCCATCTCAGATGAAGCAATTAAAGAACGATTGATAGAATGGAGAAAAACACTAACCAATGCTGTTTTAAACGATTTGGCAGCGAAAGGTAATACAGTAAGTGAATAAAGATATTCAAACTCCTCCATCCAGCACATTGGGAATGCTGGGAGGTGGTCAGCTTGGAGGTTTTTTTGCGGAAGCGGCTCTAAAAATGGGTTACAAGGTCGCTGTTTGGGATCCATCTGAAAACGCGCCTGCAAAAAGATTCGCCACCCATAAGTTCAATGCCCCTTTTGACGATGCTGAGATTTTGGACAAATTCGTTTCGGTAGTGGATGCAGTGTCACTGGAATGGGAGAATGTCCCCGTTGAACTGGTTGAAGCAATTCAATTAAAAAAGCCTACCCGACCGGGAAGTAGAAGCTTGGGATTGGCGCAAAACAGAACCATAGAGAAGCAGTTCCTTAAAGACAACGGATTCCCTCTAGCACAATACCAAGTAATCTACTCAGCAAAAGATCTCTCGGGATTGGATCAAGAATTACCTTGGATAGTAAAAACAGCAACAATGGGCTACGACGGTCATGGACAGTGGCGTATAAGTTCCACTAGTGAAAAAGATGAGGTAAACAGCCCGATTGCCGGAGAGGGTCCCTGGGTTGTAGAGCAGGTAGTACCTTTTGATATGGAGCTATCAGTTGTCGTGGCCCGCGGTATTGATGGTACTTCCATCACCTACCCGGCCACAGAAAACATACATGAAAATGGCATACTTAGAATGAGTGTATGCCCGGCGAGAATTGACCCGTCTATCGAGTTATCTGCCCGACATTTAGCAGAAGAGGTTATAAATGCAATTGGAGAACCAGGTGTGTTTTGTGTAGAACTATTCTTGGTACATCCCAGCAAAATACTCGTAAACGAAATTGCTCCAAGGCCACATAATTCTGGTCATCACACTATTGATTCTTTCTCAATCTCTCAATACGAACATCAAGTCAGGACTTTGTGCGGCCTTTCTATAGCGCAACCTCGCCGAATTGGTAATACCGTATTACTTAATGTTTTGGGTGAAGAAGCTTCCGTATTGTCGAGTATAGAAACTACTAATCTCATTTTGAAAACTGGTCGAGCAAGAATCTACATGTATGGAAAAGAGAGCGTGCGGCCCGGTAGAAAAATGGGACACATTATTTTCAGTGGGGAAAACATAGGCGTCCTAGAAAAAGAAGCTCTGGAAGCACTCGCTATCATTTCCAGACGGTAGAACTGAATCTAAATAATACCTATAAATTCCTCCTATTAGCTACAAGTATTTTTTGAAAACTCATGTTTCGATTCCCCTGTAAATGTAGTCGATTCGGCCAATGCCACTTTCTCTGATAACGCAAGATTATGTAGTTTTAAAAATACCAGATTATTCCTAATAAATTTCCCTGTCATACTGACACATACTAGGACAGAATTGGCGCGCCTGGAGGGATTCGAACCCCCGACACCTGGTTCCGAAGACCAGTGCTCTATCCGCTGAGCTACAGGCGCATAACGTTTAAGTCAGTAGTAGTAGGATGTACAAATTCTTTAGGAATATACTCCCTGGTTTTTGATGAACTCCAGATACTGGGGAGGCTCTGAGTCTGTGTGAGTAATCGATCCACCAGAAGAAATTTCTATGTCACCTACATCCTCTAGCAATTCTAAATGAGCAACTACTTCTGACAAAGCTGCCATAAGATTGCCACCAAGAAGCTTGCTGCGGTCGAACAAGCGAGTAGTTAATTCAGTCAAACTGCATTTTCCATTACCGATGTGACTATGAAGTCTCTCCAGTCTATTTTGATGATGAAGAACAATGTCTGATGCCCTTTCTACTCCACCAAGGTTTAATTTTCCTTTGTTGAAAAATCTATGCGCAGGGAGCAACTGTACTTCACTTCCCAACGCGACGACTATACCCAATGACTTTATATAGGTACCCAAACCATATAAATCCTCCGCTCTTAGTGATTTCACTAATGGGGAATTGCCAATTTTCTCTTTAAACACCATTTTTGAGGTAGGATGCGGCGTTATTTCAGGAAGAACATGGTCCCCTGTAAGTAACAAATTATCAATTTTTACACATATTTGATCCGGAGAATGACCAGGTGTCGATAATATCGTAGCGCCAGGTATCGAAGCCCCGTCTACCAAGTTCGTATCTACCACGGTGGTTTTTCGTGCTTCGTAGTAGTCCTTATGCAATTCATATCTATCTTTATACACATCACTATCGATTTTTTCGCGACCAAGCCGGCCCAACTCAATTTGAAGCGGTGTTGCACCTCGATCTTGTATATCCCATTGATCAAAGGTTTTTAATGCTGAATAGCTTTCATGAGCATAAAATCGTGCTCCACTTTGAGCTAAAAACTCTGGCACTGTACCATCATGATCCGAATGACCATGTGTGATTATCAAACGATCTATCTCATTAATAGAGATCCCAGCGTATTCATAGGATTTGGCTAGATTATTTAGAGAATCGGGTGTGCCCAAGTCAACAGTGGTCAATCCTTCAGACTCAAAGACATAGGACCATGTTGGCCCAGTACGAGAACTATTGGCCGGGCTAACCGCTATCGCGATAACCTCACGTCCTGACATAGAAGTGATTTTAAACACCCAATTACGACCATCGGACTCGCCTTCATTTATAACTCGTATATTTTCAGGTAATTTGGAGGACATAAACCAGCTTTCAGACAGAAACCTGTCGCTTCATAAATAACAAATTTGTTAGTTAAAGGCTTTAATGGCGATACAAAGAAATCGTGTATATGGGTTAAACATGAGCGCGGCTCCACCATCTCCTTAACTCTCTTTCTGACGGGCAAACAGTAATGTCGTGATAAGAGAGAATAGGCAAATTTATTTTGTCCGACCACCCCTTACTGAAAAATCCGTTCAATAAACCTGTGGGGTGAGCGAAGGGATTCGAACCCTCGATCTCCAGGGCCACAACCTGGCGCCTTAACCAACTTGGCCACGCTCACCACACCACAGAAAAGTCTAGCACCCGCTATGAAACAGGGTCAATCAAAAATGTGGTGGGAGCCCGAACACGATTAGCGGAGAACCTGTATATTAGCTAATCTTGGAGTCTGGCGAAGACGTCAGTGAATCTAAAAGATCTTCTACCATAATATCGGTTTTCGTGTGGTGCCGAAGTGGTAGTTGTGGATCAACACTATATACATTTCTACGACCGATCTTACGTCTTCTGATATAACCAGCATTTTCTAGATCAGAAATGATTTTGTGCGTCGTACGCTCGGTAACCCCAATATGGTTAGCAATTTCACGAGCAGTACTGGTTGGATTGTGAGATATGTAGCTTAGGACCAAACCATGATTTGTGATGAAGGTCCACTTGGGGGTCTGCGTTTGCTGCAAGGCAAGGCCTCCAAATTGGAAATTTCTATTAAGGAGACGAATTTATCACAGTAGAACATAAGTCACAACAGATAAAGGGTTGATTTTCGCCATTTAGTACCACAGGTTTGCCAATAAAATGTCATCGGGTACTTTGGGAAAGTATATGCGCAACATTTACCAACGTTCTCACTCCCGACCCCGTCGCCCCTTTTGGTGTTTCACCTTTAGTTACCGAAGATCGACTTGTCGCAGCAATATCCAGATGTACCCAGTCAGCCTTTCCCCTAAAACGTCCAATGAACATTGCTCCTGTAATAGCTCCCGCTGCCCTGCCACCGCTATTTTTAATGTCTGCGATATCGCTTTCAAACTGCCTCCCATATTCTTCGTAAGTTGGAAGTTCCCAAATTCTTTCTCCTGCACTTTCTCCTGCTTGTATTACAAGCTTGGTGAAATCAGGTTTGTTTCCAAATGCTCCAACACATTGATCCCCTAGTGCAGACATAATAGCTCCAGTCAATGTGGCTACATCAATAATTTTCGTAGCACCGCGATCTAAGGCAAGGCAAACAGCATCAGCCAATACTAATCTGCCTTCCGCATCGGTATTGTCGATTTCAATGGTCGTTCCGTCCATGGCCGTTACAACATCGCCCGGACGTTGAGCATCTCCACCTGGCATATTCTCCGTAGCAGGAATAATGGCGATTACATTTAGATCGGGTTGAATCTGCCCAATGGCTGACATTGCTGACAGAACCGCAGCTCCTCCTGCCATGTCTCCTTTCATAGATCTCATACCACTTGCCGATTTAATGTCTAGGCCTCCACTATCAAATGTGATTCCTTTACCGAGAAATGCAATTACATCTTCCTTTTTGGAGCGCTTACCAAAATAGCTTATTACGATAAGCTTAGGAGGTTGTGTACTTCCTCTAGCAACCCCCAACAAAGCTCCCATACCTAATTCATTCATATCCTCTGCTTCCAGAATTTCCACACTTAAGTTTGGGCTACTAAATCCATTCGCAATTTCTGCCATCCTAGTGGGAGTGACTATGTTGGGGGGACCATTGGATAGATCTCTTGCAAGATTCACAGATTCGCCTATAGCTTTCCCGCTATTAAGAAAATCATCCAATTTGGCATGATTGTTATCGTCACCAATGAGTATTTTTACTTCTTCAACAGTTGATTGAGCTTTTCTAGACTTGAAATGTTCATACCTGTACAGGCCCGTATGGCAAGTTTGCGCAACCTGTTCGATAACATTACTTAAGCCAATGCCCTCCCCCAAAAATGAGGCAACATCAATGGCCACATGTTTGCAATTAGCGCCACGTGCGCGTCTCAAAGCAGTTGCTAAGGAATTTCTCAACCTTGAAATAGAAAATTTAGCGTTTGAACCAAGACCACAGAAGATTATTCTTTTCAATCCTTCGTTTGGTGTCGAAGAAAGCAATAGCGAATGAACTAACACATTGCTTCCATATCTGCCAGAAACTTCCCCAGTTTCCAGCAAAACATGCAATGAGTCGCAAAAAAACTTATCAACCCGATTGTATGCAG
>PBOB01000081.1 GCA_002724185.1 Acidiferrobacteraceae bacterium
AAGGTTATTCATACCGACACCGAGAAAATGATCGTTGAGACTCTCGGCTTGTTCCGATACTATACGGACGCCTCGAACAGTGCGTTCGCCCATGCTCGCGAAGCGGCAAAGTTCGCCGTTGTCAAGTTCGAATACCCCAACAACGATTGTATTCGCCCTGTTTATGCAACGGGCACTCATCAGTATATGGTGGTAAAAGGCTAAAGGATTGCCCCGCCCGAGTCTCTGCACGCCAGCGCTTCCCGTAGGGTATCCCCCTTAGTGAGAAGTGAGCGGGTGGACCTTGTGGGGGATCCTGTCTTTGTGGCAGTTGATAATTGACGCAAGTCTTTGCCCCACAACGACTTAGGTCATCGCCGGGGCCCCGGAATCGCCGCAAGTCCTTTGATGACAACGGGTTACAACAATCTGAAGATAATTTAAAAATTTCCTTGACTTTTCTTGCCCACATGCTATAATGAAGTCAAAGAACACAAGGAGAACACATGAGCGGATCACTCGGCATAGAGAGAATGTCACTGAAGCAAGCCAGGCTATGGGATAAAAATATAAAACAAATAATGGAGACGTGGTTTGGTGGTGTCCCGGTTCACACATGGGGCTTCGCGGGATCGCTCGGAAGATATTTAGACGTATATAAAAAGTCTCTATTTGGTCTCACCTCATTGACCCCTCCGGACTCCATTGGTGATGTTGATATTATCGTATGTTTCTCAAGTTCGGATGAAAGAGAAGAAGCCATGTTTCACTTGGGGCGACATGTCGGCTATCAACAAAACGGAAAGCCTCGCCAAAGATTCCCCTGGACAACTTATAACAAAGATGATGTGTCCGATTTCGCCACCGCGCAAGTTGACTTGTTTTTGACGGAGCCGCGCTCGTTTGGCGCAACCGAGTTGTTTTACCTTGCGCCCCAGAGTCTACAGGAATCATTGCGGGCAATTGCTCGCTACCGTGGTCTCAAGTTTGCTCCCACTGGCGTTTGGCGCGCTGAGCCGAATTCAATAGAAAGCACACCTCTAAAGACAGAGTATAGATCGGACGTGTTTGACATGCTCGGCGTCGAAGAGGTTACCACGGCTAATATGTCTGCCTATGCGTCATATGTCATAAGGTGAGAGGCGGCCCGGAGTTGATGTAAGTATAGTCCTTCTAAGGAGTTAAAAAATTCAAGAAAAAATATCTTTTTCCCCCTTGACTTGTCAGACCCAGATGTTATAATAAGGGCATGAGAGACGAGAACAACACAAGGGAGTCAAAGGTGCAAGACAAAAACTTCTTCGATCTACTGCAAGACGTCTTGGGTGAAGTTGGTGCAAGCCAGGTAGAGAATGACTGGGTACTAAGTCAGCAGAAAAAAGAGTTGGCAATTGACGAGCACTATGATAGAATTGCGGAAGCGCACGAGGACGGAATGGTCTTAGTCAACCCACACACGTGGGCGGAGGTATGGTGAAAGCAGAAGATAGACTCAATGACTGGGGCAAGCGCCCCTGGTTCTCAAACGCCATGAGGCGACGACTAAAGAAGCATGTGGAAGAAATCAAGAAGCATGCAGAGGAACTAAAAAGGTTTGCAGAAGAGGAACTCAAGAATGCGTGATTTCATAGACTACCTTGAAGGTTTCGCGGCGCTCTCGATCATTCTCGGGCTGTATGCCTTTCTAATCATTGTTACAGGTTGAGGAAATAAGCATGAGAAAAACAATGACAAATGCTGAACGATTCGAATTTGGGCTCAAGCGGGTTATTGATGCTCTCGATAGAGAAGACGAGAAAACCGCTCTTTCCCTTTATAAGGCAATAAGGAAGTATCGCCCAGAAGAATCTCGCATCACTCTGATCGCCGCAACCCCATGTGGTGCAACAACTTAGGGCGGCGCCGGGGCCCAGAAATGACATAACTCCTTTGCCTGCAAGGGTTTAAAAAAAATAAAAAAAAATATAAGAAATCGTGTCAGGATGTCAGACCCCTATGGTATAATGTAGGCAGAAGAGAAAGGAAAAAAGATGTACACTGATAAGCATGGAAATAACTACAGCATCCGCCACGGGGTTCGCGCCAACTACGAGGTGCACACGTGGATTGCGTCGCCTCGCACAACGACCATTATGTTAGAGACTGACAGCCTTGAGCGTGCTCGTGCTTGGGTGTTGTCTCAGGCAACCGACAAGCCAGAGGCGCGCTCGTTGAATGTGCGCTCGCAGGCTCCAAGGGTCGGCGCTCGTGCTCGCGTCGGAACCTCAGGCGAAGCCGTTTACCTTGGTGGCGCCTGGTGGACTGGTGACTAAAAAAACTTCTTGACTTGTCAGACCCATGTGCTATAATAGGGGCAGAAGAAAAGAAAGGATCTCAAACATGCTCAACTGTCCTACCTGCGGCTCAAACAAAGGGGTTCACTTTCACGCCTCGCGTCGATATGTTTCAACCCCCAACGGTATAGAAGTCAAGACCGTGGGTGCCTCGCACATTTCTTGCGTGCTCTGTAAGATCAAGGTAAGCGTTGACAAGTTGTCAAGGACAAAAGAATTTGGAAAGGTGACAGCATGAATTTTGATGATCTTTTCAAAGAATTATTTCAAGAGTTTGATCAATTTCTCAAGGGACAAATGCACCAGCACTCGGGATTTTCTTGCTTGAAGTGTGAAGGTCCCGTGGCACCACTCACGGGCGGCATATGTGAGGCTTGCCAGTTTGACGAGATAAACATGCAACTTGGTGAGATAGTAGAAAGCACCTATGGAAGCAGCGAAGCCATTAGGGACGATATGGCTATGATGGCGCTCGGTGGTGCACCAACAGGCTACAACCCTTTTCATTGTCTAAACTGAGGAGTAGAGAAGTGATTGTTAAAGAGCAGGTTAAATACCTTCATGATGGCGACAAGTTCACCCTCCCCAACAACCCAACTATTTTTCAATTGATGGATGATGATCAAAGGTTCTTCGTGCGGCGCACTCTGGTGCGGAACATGGAAACGCTGGACCTGGGCTACATAAAAACTGACATGGAAGTAATTGTTGTAACATAAGGCCGCCCAAGGACTTAGGGGTCCTCCGGGGCCCCGGTTCTGCCCTAAGTCAGTGTGGGGTAATAACTTAGGGCGCCCTAGACAACTTGCAAAGGAGGACTCAGATGATCCATGAACACGAATGGAATGCCTATCTGGAAAGAATCAAAGAGATGGCGATAGAGTCCGCCTTCATAGCAGAAGAATTAAAAGATGACAATGATCCGGAACATGTGATCTACGAAGCTCGCGCAGATGAGCTTTTCGGTCTCCTTGAGGAACTTCAGGACACTCTATGGGAGGTCCAATGGTTCGGAGAGGGGGAAGATCCACCAAGGTAGAAACATGAATCTATTGCTGGGGGTATAACCTTACCTCCCCCAGCGCAGCTAACACGCGATATTCGGATAAGAGCAATAACTGAACTCCACCATACAACAACTCCACGAAAAAAAACGTTGACATGTCAGACCCCCATGGTATAATAGAGGTAACCAGTAAGGAAGTAACAACCAAGACGGAGACTCATCATGAGTGAAATGACAGACATCGACAAAGGCTATGTGGACTTAATCTTGGCGGCGGCTGCCGGTGAAGACTATGCGCCCGAACTTCTTTCTTTGATCGAGAGGGGTTTGGTAAGAGTCGATGGCTACAGCGAAAACGGTGGAGCAGTGGTTGCTCTGACTGAAGAGGGTCAGATGGCGGCTAAGAAATTGGTAGGAGAATAGCATATGTTCTACGACGATGACCCCTACTATGGTCCCTACTCTGATGATGACTACCTCATTGATGGAGTAGGTTTCGCTAATCCTGGTGGAACAAGTGCCTTGCGCGCCGCCACAATAAGCAATCCGCGCAACCTTCCCTGTCCAACCTGCGAAATGCCTAATCGGCTTACTCCCGCTGATCGCGCCGCAGGCTATCAATGTGATCCGTGTGCAAATCGTTTAGAATCGGGTTTTCCCTACAAGGAGTGGTGATGCCAAGTCCATCCGGATGGAGCGAAGATGACTTCAAGCAAGTCTACGATGTTTCTCTTGAAGCATGGGTTCCCATTGCGGGCAATAAACCGTGGGCTTTTGAATGTCGTATGTGCACAAATACGGCGTCTATCTTTGTCTCGGTTGACCCCGATGATCCGGATGGATATTGGGCTGTTTGTTCTGAGTGCAAGTCCAACATGGACAGATTTCCTCCGTGGCTAATATAAACTCTTGCCACCAAAAGACTTAGGGTTGTTCCAAGGCCCCGAAGCCGACCCAACTTCTTATGGGACAACAACTTAGGTAAAAAAAATTTTTTTCACTTTTTCTTCTTGACTTGTCAGACCCTCATGGTATAATGAGGTCACAACAAAGGAGAGAAAGATGACAGCAGTCAAAGTAAAGAAAACCCCGCGGCAAATGATTGACGAAGCGCGTGCTTTTATAGAGGCGGGTGGCGTTCCCAATACGATAATCGCATCCAATAAGAAAACCCGCTATAGTATCTTTGACAACCTACCTTTTCTCGTCTGCTACGCCGGGTGTCCTCTCAACACAAAATGCTATGATGTAAAAATACTGAAACTTCGCCCCAATGTCTTTATGGGTCGAGCGAAGCGACACTTCTTTATGATGTTGCGCCCCGACGAATATGTTCGACACCTTATAGCCGAACTTGATATGATACGGATAAAGAAAAGCCTTGGAAAGGTTCGCATATATGGGGGCGGTGACTATACGCCCGCCCAATTGCCTCTCATAAAGAAGGTACTTGCGGCTTTCCCCGAAACAACCTTTTACATGATAAGCAAGGAGATCCGCCGCCATCGTGAAGGCGCGCTGCAGCTGCTACAATTCTCCAACTTTTTCCTCAATCTTAGCGAGGCGAACGGCGTTCGATTTGATTTAAATTGGCACGGGATAAAAGAGCATCCACAGGTAAACACGGTATACACACTAATGCCAGACGAAACCGATTTTACTCAAGCTTTGGAGGCGGACATTGTCTTCAATGTGAGCAAGTCGAAGAAGAATATAACCAAATACCTTGATAATAAGTTGGTATTATGTCCTTGCGACGCTAAAACAATTCCATCTAAGGACGCATGCAACGATTGCGGCGGCTGTGCAAATAAGGGGGGCGTGCGTCATGAATATGCGTAACGAAGAACCAATAACGTTGAAAGAATTTCTAACCTTCTTTTATGAGGCTCAAAGCAAGGAATGGCTTGTTGGAGAGATGGTAGAAGATGCCATAAGTCAAACCAGGCATTTCCCTGATGTCTTGAGCGGTTGGAAGGCAACTGCAAAAGAACTGAATTTCAAGATCGTTGAATGAAATAAGTTGGGGGGGCCAACAAAAACTTTTTTCCCCTTGACATTCAAAAGCCACCTGTTATAATGGGGGCATAAGGAGGCAGAATGAACGAAGACATCAGGCGTGCAAAAAGCCAGATTCTTGAGGAAAATCTCAAGGATGCGATTGAATTGATCACAGGCGAACGCCCAGCACGCGCAGAGCAAAACGGCGACAGTGTTTGGTTCATGTCTGAGGACGGAATCTGGTACTTTGTAATGATAGAAGAATGTTTTTCTCAAGAAGATGGAGGCTTAAATGTTTGATGACTTCGATTGTGGCGAATACTACGAGGGTGAAGACTATAATGTCTGGGAAGAAAATCAAGTCTTCCAAGATTTGTACATCGAATCTCTTGAAGAAACAGACGAAATAGTAGATGATCCTTACTACGATGAAGACTACCTTGACGGATATGTTGAGGAAGAGATTAGCCGTGTTCGCAGAAACTTTCTTGAGAGGTAATTTTTGATGTCAGAAACAGTTCACCAGAAAAGTTTTCGCCAATCGGTCTTTATGGTTTTACTAAAAAACCTGATAATTGACCATGGAACCGTAAACATTTCCTATAATAGTCGCTATCCTGCAGAAGGCTGGCAGATCGAGGTACCGACGCAAGACCAGGTAACCAACGGTGTCACCCTGGAGAAGACCATAGCCGCCGCGTGGAGCGAAGCGGTTTCCAAAGAGGATGATGATGTATAACTCGCGCTGGCTCCTCAAGGTTTTCAATCCGCTCATTAGAAAGGCGCGCAGTAAAGGCGTCAACGTGTTTTGCGAGGATAGATTCATAGCGTGGATCCGTTCCCATAGAAATCCAGATGTATCCGACATGTATGGAGAGGTCCTTTCCTATATGCGATACTTTGGGAACTGGGAAGAAACTGTCGAGCACGCTTTAGCTTAGTTATAAGTAGTTGGGGGCAAACGACTTAGGTCAAAGCCGGGGCCCCTGGGAAGCCGTAAGATCATACATGGTAAGTACTTAGAAAAATAAGAAAAAAACATCTTTTTATCCTTGACTTGTCAGACCATCCTGGTATAATAGAGGGAACAGAAAGGAAGACATCATGGCAAAACGCAAGGGTCTCGACAAACAGTTTCCGGTAGTCGTTGGCATTCTTGAATGGGCAAATGAAAATCTCGTTCCGCTTGGCTTCGACTCCGCCGATGAGCGCTCTGTTACTCATAATGACATCTATCAGCAAATACGCAAGGAAAAAGAAAAGGCGCTGAAAAACGCTTGACAAAACAACTTTTTATGTTACAATGTGGTAACGAAACAAGAACTTGGAGGTTCAACAATGGCTAAAAAAGTAAAAGATCCCGCGCAGGAAATCGCTCGCATCAAGGCTCAGATCCAGAAGGCAATGGCTCGCCTCGCCACAAAGGAGGCTGCTCTCGCTGCTGAAAACAACCCGGAGCTAAAGAAGTTGAACGAACGCCTGAAGGTCTTGCGTAAGAGGCGCGGAGCCGCCGCTCGCATGCGCGCGCTCTTCACAAAGAAGCTAAACACGTTGCGCCGCCAGGTCGAAGAAAAGAAGCAGGCGATCGACGCCGAAAACGATCTTCACGACTCCACCGAGCGAGAAATCCGTCGCATCGAGGATCGCATCCAGAAGATGTCCCTTGAGGGCTTCAAGAAGACAGAGGAGATCCGCCTCGGAAAAAAAATAAAATAAGTTGACAAAGGCAAGAAAACTTGCTATAATAAGGTAGTAAATAATTTATTGTTGAAATGTATAGCCGTCATCGAGCGGATATTCAAACCATCGTCAGGGGTTTCCTCCTTGGCGTAGAGGAGCCTCCCCCTCAAGCCGGGAGGAAAAGCGGTACGTAGATCAGCGTTATTGCTGTACGTGGTAAAAACCCGCTGTCCGGGCTATCCCTTAAGCCCTTTTATATATATCGAGGTTGGCTGCCTCGTAGCCGCTCTAGCCAGCGGAAAATCGGGAGTCCTAGGTATGCGGGTGCTGGTCGAAGCGCTCGCCCCGGAGCCTTACGGCAGCGAAGGGAACCGAAAGATCTGGCGTTGACCCGACTTGTGTGCTGATCGCCTTAGGTGCACAACCCCATTCATAGTAAGGACTTGTGTCGAAGCCGGGGCCCTCGCCTCGGCTTAACTCCTTATGGGGCAACAACTTATAAGAAAAAAAGTTTTCTATCTTTTCCTCTTGACATATCGCCCCTCTTTGCTATAATAGGGGGAACAGAAGAGGAGCAGACAGCACCACAACTGAAAAACTTGCTCAGGAACCCACTAACTTACGAGGTAATGCAAAATGTCTCTTACGCCCGAAATAACAAAACCACTTTTTCCTTTTGGTCGCTTCGTCACCACACCAGGAGCGGAAAACCTCATCGAGCGTGAAGGAGAAGAAAAGGGTTTGGAGTTTGGCGATCTTGGCTATTATGTGCACCGTCGCATGTCTGAACTATTGAGGCGTCACGTCTCTGGTGATGATGGTGATCTTTGTCCTGAAGACAAGGACGCCAACGTTGAAGCCTTGGAGCATGGGAGCAGGATCTTTTCTTCCTACAATCTCGACACGATATCCGCCTCTAAGGTTTGGGTCATTACCGAATGGGATCGAAGCGTGACCACCATGCTTTTACCAGAAGAATATTGAGGCTTGACACTTCTTCAAAACTTTGGTATAATAGAGTCACACGAGTAAGACACTGGAGAGAAAATGGTAGATCACTGGATAGTTGAAGCAGACGCTCTCGATCTTCGTTACCACACTCTGGCTGAAAACCCAGAGCAAGCAATTTCAAATTGGTTCGCAGATCTTAGAAGTGAAGAGATACCTATGGAAGGCGGACTTATTGTAAGTGACGCCGACGATACAGAAGAGCATTTGAGGTCAATTGCTTTCGAGGCTTTGAGGAGAAATCTGATAAGTAACTCAACCTTTTACAAGGTGGTGAACGACAGAGGTATTGATGTAGATAATATAACCTGTGAACTACTAAGGAAAAATAAAGGTGTGCGTGGGGTTTTTCAAGAGATAGAAAATGGATTCTTCAGGAAGTTCGAAGAAGAGGAAGAAGATGATGAATGGAATAACTGGTAAGCGCTATAATCGCTTCAAAAAGAAATGGTTGCAGGAAGCCACACAGTATGCAAGGCGCAAGGCTGGACCTCATGGAAAAAGAGGTTATGTGCGTCACGAAAAACACAAAGTAGATTGGAGTTTTCAATAATGGAACTATCTCAAGGAACAAAAAACGCCGCTCTTTTGATTCAAACGGTATACGACTTCATACGAGAAGAAGGGATCTATGATTCCAACGATGACGCGCCCGGCTTCTACGATACTGATGAATGGAAGGAGCGCGGTGAAATATATGGATTGAGTTCCGAACTAATCATGACATATGATGGAAGTATCATGTACTACATCATGAATCCCGGTTATTCGTCTAATCCAAAATGGGCTTTTGGAGCCTTCGAACGATTTGCTGACAAATTAGGAGAAATCGGTTTCTGGATAGAGCCGTGCACCGGATGGTACGCCGCATTCTATCCGTTCGACTAAAAGAAAGAAGGATATCATGGCGAGTTTCATCAGAAAAAGAATTCCAAGGTTTGAAGAGTACTTGAAAAAGGTACGCGCCTGGATTGTTCCCGGCGCCCACGGTGATCAAATTACCGACAAGGAACTTCATGATTTATGCGTCCACTGTCACATGGTTGACATGACCATAAACGAGGCGCGCGACTTTATATTGGAGCGCATAATAGAAGGTAAACACAAGAGCGAGATTTGGTTCAACTGATGGAATTATCATATAGGAGAACTTCTTATAGGCAATGGCGCGCAGTTATTCGGCGCTACATCGAGAAACTCAAAAGCGATATCGAATGGTTGGAAAAAGTACCCGCCTTGGAATGGGAGTCAAAATTCAAAGCGGGCATGATTCCATCTGAGGGGATCGCGGAAGAAATCGGCTGGGCTGACGAGGAATGGCTCGGCGGCGTGATGTAACTACTTAGCCCCGCACGACTTAGGTCAAAGCGGGGGCCCCGCACCGCCCCTAACTCCTTACAGGCCAACGACTTACGGCGACCCCACACACTTTCTCCACTTACGTCTTGACAACTGTCGTAACCCGTGCTATAATAAGAGCATACGACAGACCACTTGACACAAGGAGAAATTATTGGCTTCATCCACTGATTCGCATGATACCGCAACCACTGTTATCGAATTCTTCATCCGCTTCATCTTGTTCATCTTCGTTGTCTCCCTAATTTGACCTTTCTGGTTGATCCATCAAGTCACAACTTGATATCAACCTTTTTTTCGCCTCCCTCCCCATTATGACCGTTATGACATCCATCCATCCGCATCCATTCACCATCCAATGATCCGCATCCTCGATCCATCCAAAAATCCTCACCTTCGGTTCATCCGGGTTCTCAGGTATAACCTAATCGCCCCCGGC
>PBOB01000082.1 GCA_002724185.1 Acidiferrobacteraceae bacterium
ATAGCATATTTGAATGGAACTGTATTATGCACTGTGCCCGATCTAATTACTTTAGTGGATGTAGAAACAGGTGAGCCAATTGGCACCGAAATGCTTCGCTATGGATTACGCGTGGCAGTTATTGGCATGCCTGCGCCTATTGAGCTTAAGACGCCTCAAGCCTTAAGCGTTGTTGGACCAGCAGCGTTTGGGTATGAAGACGTGACGTTTCGGCCCTTGCCCGGGGATCTCCTTTAGTTGTTGCCATGATCAGAGTTTTTGGTATTTAGTGGAAGCTTTACAATCCACTTTTTTATAGATGCAAGGCTTGATATGCGCTTAAAGGCGATCTTTTTTCTTGTAGTAGGAATTTTCTGTATTTCTATCACCGATGCCATTTTTAAATCACTTAGTGGTTCATATGCCCTCCATGAATTAGTTTTCATACGTGCCACAATCAGTCTCGCATTAATGTTGCCAGTCGTACTTATCCTAAACGGTTTAAGGTCGCTGCGGACTTCTCAGCCTGGTCTGCATGCACTAAGAGGACTTCTGATTGTAATTGCGAATTTAGCATTCTTTACTGGGTTAGCCAGCTTGCCATTAGCAGAAGCTTCGGCGATAGTGTTTCTGTCACCTGTTTTCACGACTCTGTTTGCAGCAATATTTTTGCGTGAACTAGTTACTATTGTACGTGTAACTGCGGTTGTAGTTGGCCTGATTGGGATGGTGCTAGTAGTGCAGCCACTTAGTCCTGAGACCACGATGGCGTTTTTGTGGCCACTTGCCGCCGCGATCTGTTATGCAGCATTTGTCATCGTAACGCGATTCATCGCTAAGGTAGAGGGGGTTTCAGGTTTAGCAGTCTATTCAGTATTAGCATTTCTTGTGTCAAGCGGATTAATTGGTTTACTCGTAGGTAATGGTTCCTATTCTGGAAACGCTGATCCAAGCATTGAGTTTCTGCTCCGTGCGTGGCAGTGGCCAGAGTTTTCTGATTGGGGTTTTCTGATTGGGATTGGTATCCTATCCACAGTTATTGCATTTGCAATGGCCGCGGCTTATAGATCAGGTGAAGCTTCCTTTTTGGCTCCATTCGAATATGTTAATTTGCCGTTTGTGCTTCTATGGGGCCTATTGTTCTTTGGTGAGTTTCCGAATAGATTGGCGTTAATGGGGATGGTGTTAATTGTCTTGGGTGGAGTAGTCATGGTTATCAAGGAAGGCAAAAATCGTCATCAGTCAAAAGTCTCGTTAGAACATTGACGACGATGCAATTAGACTAACAGCAGATATGCCGACAATAAATGCAGACCGTTTGTTAGAAAGCCTATACGAGTTACGCCAATTTGGCGCCGTAGGAACAGGTGTAGTTCGACCTGCATTTTCAGATGAAGACATGGAAGCTCGTGATTGGCTCAAGCAACAATTTGATGAATCTGGCCTATCGACCCATATCGATGGTGTCGGAAATGTATTTGGAGAGTCGCGAAACCCAGCGCCAGCGATACTTCTCGGTTCTCATGCGGATACGCAGCCGACGGGTGGTTGGCTTGATGGAGCTTTAGGGGTTATGTATGGTCTAGAGGCTGCCCGCACATTAAGCGAAGATCAAAAAACTAACAATCTAGCAGTCGATGTTGTCGCATTACAGGATGAAGAGTCGAGATTCATAGGTTGTCTAGGCAGTCGATCGTTGTGCGGTCTTTTGGAAGAAAATGCCGTATCTAGTGCTACTGATTCTGATGGTATAAGTTTAGAAGAAACGTTGAGGAGGCTCGGTCTTCTATCTGTACCTCGGATTAATCTTGATGTTAGTCGTTACGTCGGATTTCTGGAAGCCCATATCGAGCAGGGCCCTCATTTGGAAGCTGATAAGCATCACATCGGAGTAGTGACATCTATCGTAGGGCTTGGTGGATGCCGAATTACTTTTAGGGGCAAGCAAAATCATGCGGGTACTACCATGATGAAACATCGCAAAGACGCAGCAACTGCCCTTTTCGCGTTGGCTGATGCGATCAACAAAAAGCTACCCGATATTGCAGGACCCCGAACTGTTTGGACAATGGGGCGCGCAGTGGTGCAACCAGGTGCACCTTCTATCGTGCCAGGGTATGCTGAACTTGATCTTCAATATCGGGATCCATCTGATGAGATATTGGACTTAATTGACGAGGAAATTGACGAACTGGTAGTTCAGATATCTTTGCAAACTAATGTTTCAATTAATATTGAAAATATACGGCCGCGCGTAAATCCCGTGACTATGGATTCAGTGTTGCGCCAACATCTTTGTAAATCAGCCGCTCGTCTCGCGCCAGATAAGTTTCAAGAGATGCCAAGTGGTGCCTACCATGATGCAGGTATTATGTCTACAATCTTACCATCAGCTATGCTATTTATTCCCTCCATTGGAGGTGTTAGCCATGATTTTTCTGAAAACAGTTTCGATGACGATATTGTGGTGGGGTGTCAGGTGTTAGTTGACGCTGTTGTGAGTATTCTGTCTGATGCCAATAGTTGACATAGTGACAACATAATTTGACTTTCTATAGGAGTAATAATGGACGACACACGATTTAGCCAGGGCCTTCAAGTCCGAAAAGATGTGCTTGGCGCAGCATATGTTGAGAAGTCTCTCGAAAATGCAACTGATTTTGCTCGTGAATTTCAAGAGTTGTTGACTGAATATTGCTGGGGAGCGGTCTGGGGGGATGAAACCCTAGATCGAAAGACCCGAAGTATGCTTAACGTGGCGATGCTGGCAGCCTTAAATCGTATGGATGAGTGGGAAATACATTTTCGCGGCGCTATTAAGAATGGAGTCAGTGCTGCTGAGCTTAAAGCTATTTTAAATCAAGTTGCAATATATTGTGGTGTGCCAGTTTCAGTTGAATGCCATCGAATTGCAAAGAAAGTTTTTGATGACTTGGACCAAAATTGATATTACATAGGGTATATTCATCACACAGTTTCCGCATTATAGAGAAGTAATGAAAAATCGTATTTCTGAACAGTTGATTTCAGCACTAAAAGCTGCTGGTGTAGATTTTTTTGTGTCTGTACCGTGCAAATTATTATCCGGCCAAATCCAATTATTAGAGGGCGATTCAAGTATTTCTTATTTACCTGTGACACGCGAGGAGGAAGGGTTTGGTATATGTGCCGGCGCGCACCTCGGTGGTTTATTTCCCTGTATATTGATGCAGGATTCTGGTCTAGGTAATTCAGTCAATGCGATTAAATCTTTGATACAGTTTTTTCAAATACCCATTGTTATGTTAATGAGCTACAGGGGATCGCCGGGTGAGCCTGTCCCTGCTCAAGCACCGATGGGGTGGTTGACTCCAGAGCTATTGCGATTGATGCAAATTCCGGTACTACATTGTCATCATCGGCAGGATATAGCTGATATAGGCCCACTTGTTTCCCACGCTTGGGTAACTCAGTCACCTGTCGCCATACTTATCGACTTCAATTTAATGGAGCAGAACTAATGAATCGGTACCAACTAATTGAAAGCTTGGTTCCTATTCTTGAAGACACGCTGGTTATTTGTAACATAGGCATTCCATCACAGGAGTTATTCTCTATTTGCGATCGAGATAATCATTTCTACATGCTTGGGAGCATGGGCTTATGCTCTTCAATCGGATTAGGACTTTCACTAACGACTAAAAAATCAGTTATTGCATTAGAGGGTGATGGATCGGTATTAATGAATCTTGGAAGTCTTGCAACTATTGCCAACCGATCGCCCGAAAACTTTGTCTTGATAATTATGGATAATGGCAGTTACGGCTCAACTGGTGATCAAGCAACCTATACAAGTGAATCAACGTCTCTTGCAATGATAGCGCGGGGAGCTGGTTGTGATAACGTGATCGAGTGCTCAGGTATCGATACGAAGGAACTTTTAGGAGATGTGCTCCAACAAAGAGTTCCGAGTGTTATCGTGTCAAAGATTGATCCTGGCAGTCAGCCGCTACCTGTCATTCCTCTCCATCCTATAATTTTGCGTGAACGCTTCCGATCTTCGATTAAAAGTTAGAGTTGATTGTGGCCATGATTATCCTTAGAGAGAAGCAACAATACTATGTCTAATGGCCTATGGCGTCTTAGTGCAGTGGAAATTGCTGCGGGAATCCGTGAAAGGAGATTTTCATCGGAGAGTGTAGTCGAGTCTGTGAATGAAAGAGTCGCGAGCCTTAATCCGCAGCTAAATGCAATTGTGGATAGCTATGAAGAGGAGGCGATGGCTGAGGCGAGATTGGCAGATCAATCTATTGGTCGAGGTGAATCAGCCGGTCCATTGCTCGGTGTACCTGTAACTATCAAGTCCAATATTGATGTCATTGGTAAGCCTACTCCCAATGGGTTGCTTGCTTTTAAGGAAAATCTGGCTCCAGCAGATTCACCGGTAGTGCAAAATTTGCGAAAAGCCGGCGCCATAATTATAGGCCGCACCAATACTCCAGAATTGTCAATGAGGTTGAATACAGATAACCCGTTACATGGACGAACAATTAATCCGTGGGATTTAGAAGCAAGCCCCGGTGGTTCGTCGGGGGGTGCCGGTGTCTCCGCTGCGGTTGGCTTCGGACCGATTCATCATGGTAATGATATAGGAGGATCATTGCGATGTCCCGCCTCCAACTGTGGAGTAGTAACTGTGAAACCAACGTTTGGCCGTATACCCACCTACTTGCCCTCTGCTCCCGTCGAACGAGGCATGTTGACTCAGTTAATGTCTGTTCAAGGAGCGATCTGCAGGGAAGTGAGGGATTTACGCCTTGCGACTAGCATAATGGCTTGGGGTGACCCCAGGGATCCGTGGTGGGTGCCGGTGCCATTTGACGGCCCTCCAGTAGATAGGCCTATAGCCGTAGCCGTGACAAAGAATTCACATGGTTATTCCGCAGATGCCAGCATCATTTCAAAGATTGATATAGCGGCAGGCTACTTAAGCGATGCGGGATATGATGTACAAGAAGTCAGGACACCCCCTATCCGTGAGATTGCACAATGCTGGTTCGACGTTTTGGGCAGTGAATTGGATTTATTTTTAGTTCCGCTGGCAAAAGAACATGGGAGTGAAGCGATCCAGAATATTTTCAGTTGGTATTATGAGCTTGGAGATGTTGCCAATGCAGATCAGTATAGAATTGGTATCAAGGAAAGAACGGCACTAACGCGGGAGTGGAATCTTTTTCTCGAAAAATATCCTTTAGTATTAACCCCATATTTGATGCAGTCTGTTTATTCATGGGATTATGATGCTCAGGGTCTCGATCAGGTGCGTGATCTTTTTGAGAGCGCGATGTACAGTACCAGCATCAATTATCTTAGTCTTCCAGCAGGCGTTATGCCCATCGGCAAAGCTAGAGGGCTACCTACAGCCATTCAGATAGTGGGTCAACGTTTTCGAGAGGATCTTATCCTAGATGCAATGCAGATTATTGAGAGGCAGACCGGTATCATGGCACACGAACTCTGGTAACTACAGACATCAGACTTTGCTCATTTAGTGCTCAGTTTATTCTCTAGTTTCCTTCTGTTTATTAAGTGTAGCCCAATGCAGTGATTCTTTAGCTATCGACTGTTCAATAAGATATCGAAACAGCGACTCAATATAAGCCGGGTCACTGTCTAGTTCTTCAGCCTGGCCACGAACCTTTTTTACTATTGCTTCTATGCGATCAGGAACGCGAACAGCGCGTTTTGAATCTTTGAATCGCGCTGCTTGTAGAACATACGATATTCGTTCAACCAACAATTCCACTATGCGTGAATCGATCCTATCGATTTCGTTACGAACTTCGTTCAAAGTATTGCAGTGAATTGGTTTAACCATTATTGGTAGCTCCAGATGGAAGAAAGTTGAAACAAAAGTTGTTCATATGTTATTGCGGGAAGTTTCCTGGACTTACAAGAACATTCAGTTGTCCGCTATCCTTGCCCACCTCATGCCAGAAGCATTTGAATGAAATTACCGCGAGACACGCGGTTGGCATCGAATATTCCACATTCTCTTGTGGCGTTCTCTGACAGAGAAGTTTTAGGGTGTCTGAGAACGTTGGATTGTGGCCCACGATCAGTAATCGAATTATTGTGTTATCTGTTTCCTGCACAATGGATAGCAATTGATCTCTTGTGGTATTGTAAATACGTTCATCTTGAACAATTCGTTCTTTTTCGATATTTAATTGTTGGCAGACATTTGTTGTGGTTTGGAATGCGCGTGTTGCATATGACGATCGGATGCAGCTTGGTACTAGATTATTCTCTTTTATCCAGCAACCGATCTTAGCAGCATCTTTGTTACCGCGTGCCGAGAGTGGCCGATCGATGTCGTTTGTTAGGCCTGGAGGCCAATCAGCGTTAGCATGCCTCATTAATAAAAGAGTTCGATCCATTCTAAAAAGCCTCAATAAGGGTCATAACTTCGATCTATTTCTTTTTTATGACCTTCTTTAATGGGCTCAAATTAATCTCATCGATAACTGTACCTGATGGCATGCCTAATACAAGGGAGACAGTTTGTGCGATATCGCTTGCTTGAATGCTATTCTCAGATTCTTTACCTGGTCCAAAGTCAAGATTGTCAAAGAAGTTAGTATCAACCATACCTGGATTAATGGTTGTTACCCGTATTCCTTTAGATGCACATTCAGCGCGAAGTGACTGTAATAGAGCCCTAAGTGCTGCCTTGGATGCTGAATAAATACTACCACGTGGCCCACCCATAAGGGCTGATTCCGAGCCAATGACAATAATGTCGCCAAATCCAAGTTTTTTTATGTTGGGTAGAAATCCACGGATTATATAGGCTTGACTTGTGAAATTGAGATCCATCAGAGACTGAATCTCTTTATATGAAAACTCCTCTAAAGAGCCAAATTTTCCGCGACCTGCGCAACAAATTATGCCCGTGACATCTGAGTGCTGATTAGCTAGATCTTTTATCGATTTTGCAGTTAACTCCAGGTCAGATAAGTCGAGTTCGTAGGGTAGGAATTGTGATGATTTGTAGGGCCCATTAGAGAAGTCACGCCCAATACCAATAATGTTCATTCCTGCATTCAGTTGACAGTCAGCAATTGCGCGTCCAATACCTGACGTTACGCCAGTAACAATAATTGTTCGTGATTTAGGCTGCCTAGTATTCATTCAGTATCAGATATCTCTTTAGGTGCATACATTTTCAGCCTTTGCATGCTCTCCACCCGTCCAACAGGAGAATATTTTATTAGTGGCGATATAGTTGCGCAGCTCATGCTGACAAAATTGCATCATCTGTTCTTCTTGAGTTTGTGCGTAAGTGATGGAGCCCGAGCGTAGCTGAAATGGACTAGCTAAAAGTGGCTCCTCAGGATAGAGCGCTACCAGTTTTTGGAAGAATGGTTTCGGCATACGAAATGGCCCTATAGTTACAGAATGTATATCTTCTGGAGAAAGCACTGAAAAGACTTCAGCGAAAAGCGTTCTATAACGCTCCTCAAAGCTGCTGTCAAATATCAAAGGATCAAAGCGTAATCCTATGGGCCATCCTTTATCAGCAAGTTTTCGCATTGCATTGAGTCGTTTTTCAATAGAAGGTGTTTTGTGTTCAAATTTATCAGCTGTTTTAGTGGGGCTCATGCTAAATGCAACAATCAGGTTAGTCATAGGTGGCGCTTTAAGCAAACTACGGATCTGAGTACTTTTTGTTCGCAATTCAACATATGCATTTTTTCTATATTTCAGAAAGTCGATGAGATGTGAGGTAAATCCACTTATTGGATCAAGAGCTAAGCTGTCACAATCATAGCCAGAAAAAAACCACACATTTTCATTTTTATGGTTGGTAAGAATGGAGTCCATTGAGTGGAAAAAATCGCTGTAATTAATAAATAAAACGTAGTGGGCAGACTGATACATTCCTTGAAGGAAGCAGTATCGGCAATCATAGATGCAATTCAACATATAAGAGAAGTAGTAATTATGTATCCCGCCGATACCATAGTCGTCTGGCGCTCTTAAAACATGTCGATCAAATTTTTGTGCAATTATTAGAGCGGGTTTTTGTTTTTGCAATCGAAAGTTTTGCTTTTTTGGGTTAAATACCTCTGTATAACGATCACAAGCAATCTTATCTGCAGTTGGAAATTGAGCGAGAATTCTCTGAGCTTGTGGCGTAGCCATCAGTTCATTCTCAATATATATTGTTTCAATCATAATAGGTGCGCAGGTCTTCGCTTCTAATATTTATTTCATTAATGCAGGTTCAGTGGGGATTCTCTTAGCATGATCTCTAGAGTTTTAATGACAGCGGTTGCATTCGATCGTCCTGGGGGTAATAAAAGGTACGGATTCTTAGTTGGTGAAAGTATTGCCCATCTGGCAAGCACTTTTTGTAGTTGGAAGCGTTGGGTAACAGTAAAATGCCATCGATCAAGAAAGTGCTGCATGTGTATAGGTTCTGCTCCCTTGATGTTAAGGGTATCGGCAAGTTTTTGAAGTGACGTGATTAGCTCCTCAATATTGTTCATGTTGATTTGAATGAGAGCTGATATTTTTTTGGCGTTGAGAGATGACGCAGGTTTTCCAGGGTGATCTGAGGTTACCTTAAGTACTTGTACTAATTCCGATGTAGATGCCTGATTTGCTATCGGATAGAAGCCAGCTGCCTCCATATCATAAGCTGTGTCATGTCGATATTCTTGTTCAGGTTGGTTTACAGTTATCACGGAAGTTCTGGCCATCGAGTTACATATAATTTGAGGAGGATACCATCGCCTACACGTTGACTCGTCCTGGATGGAGCTAGCTATCCATGCCATACCTGTGGGTGGACGTCGGTGCCCTGCAATACCTATATTCAAAAAAGGCTGCTGCGGAAGTTCTCCAGAAACGGCATGTATATTGGCTGTTGCGGCACTTGAATTTTCTTTACCTACCCCCGATATTGTAAGAAATATGCTGTCATTACGATATAACGGAAATCGCGAAGCCGACGATTCATTATTAAGTTTGTAGTGCTCAATAATCGGCATTGCTTCAAAGCGTAGAGCAGTGATTATACGCATTCTAAGATCCACCTATTTATTTGGCATCAGTTCTGGAGTTGTGACTAGACCTAGA
Source organism: Acidiferrobacteraceae bacterium (assembly GCA_002724185.1). Classification (GTDB taxonomy): domain Bacteria; phylum Pseudomonadota; class Gammaproteobacteria; order Arenicellales; family UBA868; genus CAJXWH01. The sequence continues at coordinate 9,106 of PBOB01000082.1, forward strand.
GGCTAGCACTCTTTTATAGTAATTCACTTTATTCTCGTATTCTTCTACTTCTTTAAGCTTCCTGCGTCGCCTTGCACCTGCAAGATAGATCTCCAACTTTATCATGAGCTCTTTAAGGGCATAGTTTTTTTGGATCGGCGATAGCTTTACTTCAAGCAGCAGTCTTTCTATTACAAATATCCGATATCGATCGATTCCCCAGGTCGAATGTGATAGCTGATCTGAGTGCCCGCCATACTTTTCCAATAGTGGTTCTGATATGTATAAGACAGGTTCCTGCGCTGCAATGCGTAACCAAAGGTCATAATCTTCACAAACCGGCAAGCTTTCATCAAAAGTTCCATAAATGCCAAAGAGAGAGCGATCTATTATGACTGATGAAGGTGAAATAACGCAGCGTGGCAGGCAATGTTGAAAGATTTGCCCTCCATATTTCTGATGTTTTTTCATGGGATTGACCCGCTTTCCATTTCGAATCCAGATTTCATCACTGTGGCAGATTTTGGTATGCCGATTCTCGTTAAGGTAGCTTAACTGGATTTCTAGTTTTCTTGGATACCACATATCATCTGAATCAAGAAATGCAATCCATTGGCCATGTGCAGCATCAATTCCTCTATTTCGGGCATGACTAACCCCATGGTTAGCTTGTCGAATAAGGATTACTTCTGGATATCTATGCTGGATCTGGGTGACTGTCGAATCAGTTGAGCCGTCATCGACTACTATTATTTCTGATGGGCGTAGATTTTGCGCATACACAGAGTCAAGTGCACGTATTATCATATCGCATCGGTTAAATGTGGGAATTACAACAGACACTTCAGGTTTTTGCATGTCACTTCCCGATCTCAGCTTGCAATTTGCGCAAGCGATACTTTTGGCTGGCTAAATGCATTATTGGATCACGAAAGAATGCTACTTATTTCTCAATAAATAACGGCATAATACAACCACTTGGTTGCTACACAGAGATTTAGCGCTTAATTGTTTGATTATTTAACACATCAACATTCCTAATGATAACGATTTGATGAGTATTTTTTCCTGGTTATGGCGACAGCCAGCAATTCTTGTGACTTTAACTTGCCTTTTCTGGGGTGGCAATACGGTGGCTGCTAAGGTAGCCGTTGATAACATTACTCCATATCAAGTAACTTTTGGTCGTTGGGCGATATTGACTATCTTGCTTTTTACATTTTATCGTCGCTCTATTTCTGAGGTGTGGTCAATCGTTCGACCAAACTGGATCTATGTGGTACTTATGGGCGGAATTGGTTTTGTGATGTTTAACATTCTTTTTTACCATGCTGGACACAGAACCACCGCAGTCAATATTGGAATTCTGCAGGGCTCAATTCCTATTTTTGTGATAATTGGTACCTTCTTGCTTTACAAGAATAAATTGCGATGGGTGCAGATTGTAGGTGTAGCGCTTGGTTTTTTTGGCGTTGCAATAGTGTCTTCTAGGGGTGCACCTCACTTAATTAGGCATATCGAAATGAACTCAGGAGATGCGATGATGATTGTCGCGTGCATAGTATGGGCGAGTTATACGATTGGTCTAAGAAATCGCCCCAAGATACCAGGCTTAATTCTATTTGCAATATTTTGCGTGCCAGCTGCTATCGCATCCATCCCTTTTGTGATTTATGAGATCATCTGGGATGGCGCGGTATTACCAACCCGAACTGGTTGGCTCGTGCTAGTTTATACGACGTTATTCCCTTCATTTCTCGCGCAACTGTTTTTTCTTCGTGGAGTAGATTTGATGGGCCCTGAAATGACTGGCTTATACGTTAATTTAACACCAATTTTTGCTGCATTCCTTGCAATTGTAATACTTAACGAAAGTTTTCAACTTTATCATGCAATAGCTTTACTGTTAGTGCTCGTTGGTTTGTGGCTCGCTCGTGAAAGAGTTAGCAGGCTTATCAAGTAGCCAGTATGGAGTTATGATAGTGATATGACGAAAGATATCGACTTGGATAGTGCAACTTTAAGCGGTGTGATGCGGCATGTTTCCGAAGCTGAATCGTTGCCGCCTTGGTGTTACACAAGTCAAGATGTTTATGCTATTGAAAGAGACATAATTTTTGGGCAATGTTGGGTGAGTGTTGGAAGATGGGATCGATGGCCTACGAATGGTAGTTATGCGGCACTCGAAGTAGCAGGCACACCGATAGTTATCCTACGTGATGATGATGGTAATCTCCGGTGTTTTGCCAATACGTGTCGTCATCGAGGCATGTTATTGCTAGAGCAAGGCGAAGGCCAGTGTAGTCATATTACTTGCCCATTCCATGGTTGGCAGTATCGACTTAATGGGTCATTAAAAGTTGCACCGAGAATGGATGGAGCTCGTAATTTCAATAAGGATGACTACAGCCTTATCGAGGTGCCTTTGGTATCTCGCGCTGGTTTTGTTTTTGTTAATCTAAGTGGTAACGCGGATGATATAGACAAGTCGCTAGGTGACTTTGAGCGGCTACATCTACCATGGTCCCTCTCGGATTTAATTACTGCGCATCGTAGTGAGTTTGAAATTCGGTGTAATTGGAAAGCGTTTCTTGAGGTTTTTAATGAGTATTATCATATACAAAAAGTTCATCCTCGGACCGTCGGTATGTTATACGAAACGCCTGATCCACCAGAAAACGTTCAGGGTAACTTTACAACTCAATTTGGGCTGCATAAGAACGTAGGAAGTGTTGGAATACTTGATGATGGCACAGAGCCTTTACCAGTAATGCCTGGGCTGCGGGGAAGGGAGCTATTGGGTACGCGTTATTCATGGGTATATCCCTCGCTCACTTTTGCTGCGTCTGTCGATGCAGTATGGATTCTGGAAGCATTGCCTATGAGTTCTGATAAGACGATGGGATGCTTGACATTGTGTTTCCCAGAAGAGACCGCTGCCAGGGACGATTTTTCTGAGCGTGTTAATGCGTACAGCAAGCGAATGGATGTTGCTATCGCTGAAGATATTGCCGTTCTTGAAAGACAGCAAAAGGGCTTAACATCAACGTTGGCTCGTCCAGGACGTTTCTCTCCATTATTAGAGCCCAGTGTCCATGCTTTCCAGTCATGGTTTGCAGCGCGTTTAACTGAATCTTGAGCCCAAATAACAATCCTCCAGAAGTTTCGAAAAGCGTTTCTCGTACAGAGGGTAATTTCTTTGCTGTGTTAGCCATGTTCACATGGGCCACTACTTATCCCATTACGGATAGATTATTGGAAACCTGGGACCCAATGTCGTTGGCCGCAACAAGGATTATAGGTGCTGGCATACTTCTAGCTTGCCTCACCTTTATATTTACTCGCAAGACTTTGAGCTGGCAAGAATGGCCGATAAAGCGCGCCGTTTTAACGGGTATGGTTGGGCTTGGCGCTGGGACACTGCTCATGAATTTTGGATTTCAGTATTCGAACCCCATCAATGTGGCAGTGATTGCGACGACGGTGCCACTAGTCTCACTTATCATGGGAGTATTTCGGGGAGAAGAAAAAATGACTTTGCGAATTGGGATCGCGTTATTTTGTGCTCTCCTTGGGGGAGTAATAGTGTCGGTCGCAAACCTAAATACACCGGCTGGTTTTGAGGGTGGAGAATTTTTAATGATATTAGCTGTAATTAGTTGGACTTGGTTTTCTCGTACGTCGGTCAAGCACTTAGCTGTAATACCGCCGTATCCTAGGTCAGCACTGACTCTTTTTTCTGGTGGTTTAGTTTTGCTTCCTATCATGGTTCTGGTCCATTGGCTAGGTCTCTTTGAGCTACATTCAAGTTGGGATAGATCAGAAATAATTTGGCCCATTTTATTGATTCTTGGGGTTGCCTTCTCAACAAGTTTTTGGATGTTGAGTGCCGATCGAATAGGTGTTACGGTCGCAGCTATACATGTAAACATTGTGCCATTTTATGTTGTTCTCCTTATGGTTCTTTTTGGTGGAGACTTGTCAATCATTCAAATTGCAGGTGCAGTGCTTGTGTCTTTCGGTGTGGTGCTTGCACAGCTGACCCGTACGTCAAAAGGCCACGCTGTTCGATTAGCTACAAAATTATGACTGATTGTCCTGGCTTGCCTAGCCAGCCACTATGACATGTTGAAGTTAGGTGATCGCTTATCCAAAAATGCATTAATTCCTTCTTCAAAATCAGCATGCTCAGAACACTCGACAAAACATTCGCCTTCACGCGATAGTTGTTGTTCAAGACTATTACCTGGGGAATCAAACAGCAGTTTCTTGGTATTGCTAATTGCTAGCGCAGGCGCTGCGACCAATCGCTGAGCAAGCTCTGTAGTTTGTTTTTCCAGCTGGCCGAGTTCGGTTAGTTGGTTGACGATACCAAAAGCGTGAGCTGTTGGTGCATCGAACTTATCTCCTAAGGCCATAAGTTCAAAAGTACGGCGATATCCTATGACTCTCGGTAGAGTCCATGTTGATCCACCATCTGGACTTGCTCCAATACGCGGATATGCAATAGTGAAGAACGTATTATTAGCTGCGATTACCATATCACACGCATTCATTAGACTAAATCCATATCCTGCAACTGAACCCTGAACGCTAGCTAGCACTGGTTGGCGAAGCCTCCGGAGCTCTTGTATTGGTGCTTGTACTTTAGGGATCAGTTCCTTGAATGCTTGTGCAAAAGACGATCGATTAGGAGTGTTTTCGCGCATTTCTTTGAAGAACTTTAGATCACCTCCCGCCATGAAATGCTCTCCTGCGCCCTTGAGAAGTACAACTCTAATGTTAGATTCCTTAGTAATAGCTGCGGTAATTGTGGACAACGCTTCAGTCATTTCAAGATTGAGTGCATTTAGCACATGTGGTCGATTTAGCGTAATTGTCAGAAGATTCCCACAAGATTCAACTGTTACCGTTTCGTTAGGTGATTTAATCATCTCTACTTCCTCAGTGTTGAAAGTCTGTATAGTGATAGGACTTCCAACTAAGGTTGTACAACATGCACTGAGCCGCCAGCTTCCCTGGCTATTCGGCCAAACTCTGCAGAATTAATAAGGTCATCGCTTGAGAATACCGGACCATCCTGACAAACCAATTGCTCATCGAGTGAGCAAACACCACAAAGCCCAACTCCACACGCCATATAGCGCTCTAGACAGAGCTCTGCAGGCACCGAATTTGCCACTGCCCAATTTAAGCCGCTTACGAGCATTGGTTCGGGTCCACAGGTATATAGTCGGCTTGGTACATATTTTTCTAGCAGTTCTGTTACTCTGCCACAGTGTCCGGCGGAGCCGTCGTCCGTAGCAATATCTACAGTTCCCGGAAATTCGTGAGGATGAAAAATTTCACTTACGCTGGCACCCCCAAGCAATGTTATAGGCTCTATACCTTTAGCGGCAAACATCTGCGCAAGGTACAAGAGTGGAGGGGCCCCGACACCACCACCCATCAGCAATGGTTGTTTACAATCAAGTGAAAATCCAACACCCAGCGGTCCTATCAGTCCAAGTTCGTCTCCAGGACTACATGCCAAGAGCGCCTTTGATGTCAATCCTAAATCTTTTACCGTAATTCTTACGTTACCGTCGTCCCATCCCGCAATTGACATAGGAATAGCGCTACATACCGATAGGTCATAACCTTTGGGTGGCCTGGGTAACCATACCATCGCGAATTGCCCTGGCACGGGTTGTGTGGGCCAAGCCCTATTTGGTTTTAGCCAGAGCGAATGACCAACGCTCGTTGTACTTGTGATTTCTACTATCTCAAAAAATGTGGGATATCTCATTAAAACCACTCTAAAACACGACCTCTAAAGTCTTCTAGGTTTTGATATCCTTTTCGATCCATCCAATCAGCTAGGCCTTCAGTTATATTGCTCAATTGTTCTGGATTTCCTGCAAGAGTTGTACCGACTTGGACAAGATGTGCCCCACATAATATGTATCGAACGACATCATCTGCATCACATATGCCGCCCATTCCGATCACAGGAGTATCAAGGTTAGCTGCAGTAAGTGCCTGTACGATATCTAATACTTTTCGAAGGCCGATTGGGCGAATGCCGGCGCCTGATAGTCCACCATAGCCGTTTCCAAGTATCGGTCGTTCCAATTCAGGATCGATGTCAATCGCAGCGAGGGTATTGATCGCACTAATTGCAGAAGCTCCAGCTCTAGCGCATGCTACTGCTATTTCTCCAATATCGGTAACGTTTGGAGTCAGCTTGGCGATGATTGGAAGTTTAGTTGAGGCAGCTTCGACCACTTCAGCCGCCGCTCTCGGGTCTTGAGCGGCGAGACGGCCTTTATAAGAGGCTTTTGGGTGTGGGCAACTCAGATTTATCTCTGCTATCTTTGCGCCAGCTACTGCGACTGCATCAGCAAGTTTCGCAAATTCATCGGGTGTATCCGCTACTAAATTAGGAATTATTGTAACACTTCCATTTGTTAGGCTAAATTCATCGACAAATTCATTTAGGCCTGGGTTTGGGAGACCCATAGCGTTGATCCAGGTGCCAGGCGTTGTCTCCACCGCTGTTGGCCCAGGATAGCCAGGCCTTGGTTTGATTGATATCGACTTGGTTATAAGGGCGCCAACTTTCATTTTCGACATTCGTCGAAGGATACCCGGTGTTGAATCAAGAATTCCTGACGCCAGCATGACAGGGTTATCAAGATGCAGCCCAGCAAGAGTTACTTGAAGATTAGCCATATGATCAGCCAGAGCGCTTATTAATCACTGTTCAGTTTAAGTCAAATAAATAGCCCACATTGAGCTACGGATTAGATCCATGTCTATATTGTATGTGCTTATTGCCGAGTTGTCGGGATTCGCTAACAATTAATTGAGGTATTATTACATTATGTTTTTAGAGCGGCATAAATTATTGCAAAACCATATAGCAGCTCATGGGTTGGGGCTCGTTTTGCTCACAAATGAGGATACTGTCTACTATTTTTCTGGTTTTTATGATTATCTTCATATGGATTTTGGTCGTCCTACGATATTAGCCATTAGGCCAGATCGGGACCCTGTTTTGTTAACACCCATGATTGAGTTTGAAATGGCGCAACGTATGACAGCAATTAATGACATCAGGCCATGGCAAGATGGCGATGGGTCTGAATGGCGGGCAGAGTTATTACGGTTAATATCAGATGCTCAATCTATCAAGATAGGCATAGATATGCAGTCGATGCCGCCGATTGTACGTACATTTCTCGATGAGATAATCGATAACCAAGTTCTTTATGATATTGATCCGATTATTGCCGAAATGCGGATGATAAAAAGCTCTGGAGAACTCCAACTAGCTCGTCATGCGGGTGAGGTCGGAATCGCAATGATGCAAGCAGGTCGAGATCAAATTGCTGATGGAGTCCCAGAATTCGAAGTAGCGCTTGCAGTTGCGAGAGCTGGGTCAATCCGCGCAGCGGCATTGCTAAGCAAATATTACGACGATCCATGGATGTCGCCTAATACATATTTTTTGCAGATCATGGCATCAGGAAGCAATATTACTATGGCACATCACCGGCCGACACTTCGGCAGATAGAGCACGGAGACCCTATTTTCCTTTGTTTGTGTGGAATAACCAATTTCCATAGATTTAAGTTAGGCTTTGATCGTACTTTTTGGTTGGGAGAAATAAAAAGTAAGAAACAGGAAGATGTCTATCAGTTGGCAGTGTCAAGTCAGCAGGCCGCGCTTGATACGATAAGACCCGGTGTGCTTGCTGAAGATGTCCATGCTGCATACGCAGAGGTGATCCATAGTGCTGGATACGATTATCCGTTTAGATGTGGGCGCGCAACTGGATTTAGTTTTATTGAGCAGCCGCAATTGGTATCAGGTGATAAAACACGTTTACAGTCAGGTATGGTGCTTGCGGTTGATGGCTCCGTGAGTATCGCGGGTGAATTTAGGGCGCAGGTAGGGGACAGTGTTATTGTTAATGATGAAGGGTATGAACCGATCACAAAATTCTCAAAATCGATTGAGGATTCAATCATTTATTGAAGAATAGGTAATCCGAAAATCATCCAGCTTATCTATATCTCGAAAAATCGCATCACTGGGAACTAATATACGTGTTATTTTTTCATGACTATCGCGGAGAAGTGACTTTGCGCCATTAGATTCGTGCAGTTGTGTGAGCTTTCGAAACCAGCGCTTTGGAAATAGAATGGGGTGACCTCGCTCTGCATTGAAGTAAAGACCGCACAAAGAGTCGCCATCGAAATTATCAATCAGGCTGTTAAAGTGATGTGTCGCAATAAATGGCATATCTGCCAAGCATAAAATAACACCATCAATGTTTTTTGGTAGGCTATTTAGTGCGCATTGGATGGAAGCTCCAATACCCAAAGCATAGTCTGAATTATAGACAAACGTGACCGGATAATCGTTAAGTATTTCACGCAACTGGTCCTGTTGATATCCAGTAACAATACGTACATGGTTGGCTTTTGATTTCAGGGCCGCATCAATTCCATGTTTTACTAGGGGCTTTCCATTGAAATGTACCAATAGTTTATTCACAGTTCCTGTCCGAGTTGATTTTCCTGCTGCAAGAACTACTATATCGATTGCTTTAGATCTCATTAGTTGGAGACCCCATTTTTTATTGTGATGATCTCTGCGAGAATTGATACAGCAATTTCACTTGGTTGGCTACTGTCGAGCTTGAGCCCGGCCGGCCCCTTTATACGCGCCAATGTATCTTGGCCAATACCAGTATTGGCAAGCCTAGCTAATCGTTTAGCATGTGTTTTCTTGCTGCCTAGAGCTCCTATGTAAAAAGCATGAGACTTCAAAGCAATGGTTAAAGCTAAGTCATCAATGTCTTTGTTGTGGGATAGCGTTACAAGCGCAGTACGTTCATCCACTGAGAGGTAAGAGAGGGCACGGTTAGGCCATTCTGTTATCAGACTAATGTTTGGGAATCGCTCTGTTGTAGCATAGCTTCGCCTTGGGTCAACAATAGTAACCTCGAAGCCCACGTTGATTGCTAGAGTTGCGAGGAACTGCGCGATATGCACCGCCCCAATGATTATAAGTTTTAGAGGCTGTACGAATGGTCGAAAAAAGTAGTTGGTTATGCCGATTTTTTGTAGGCTTGATTCTCCTGATTTGGCTAATTGATTTGCTACGTTTTTCACAATATCGTTTGCTTGGAAACTGCCAGTCCAGGATTCTGGACCAGAGATCCCCAATTCACCCGTGGTCGTATTGGCAACCAGCACCTTTGGCACCGACTCCATTAATTGTTGGTAAAACTTTGGAAGGTCTAAGCGGAGGATCAGGACTTCTATCGAACCACCACATGGCAGGCCAGTATCCCAGGCGGTTTCATCTGAAACGCTATAGAATAGGCGTTTAGGTTCCCCATTTGTTATCACTTCGTTTGCTTCGCTGATGATTAGGTTTTCAACACAGCCTCCAGAAACCGAACCCTCAAATTCGCCTAAGTTATTGATCAAAAGCATGCTTCCACGTTTGCGTGGTGACGAGCCCCATGTGTTTAGCACAAATGCCACCGCTTGCCCATGTTGCGTCCAACGGGATGCTTTCTCTAGTATTGTGTAGTCCGTGACCACTAATGGAATTGGGGAAATGACTCCCCTACATACAATTACTCATGATGATTTTTCGGCAATGACTGCTGTTCCATAGGCCATCATCTCGGCAGCGCCCCCCATAATGACTGACGTATTGAATCGTACGCTCACAATTGCATTAGCATCCATTATTTTGGCTTTTGCAACCATTCTATCCAAGGCTTGTTCACGACTTTCCGCCAAAAGCTTGGCATACTCAGTTATCTCACCGCCTACTATAGCGCGAAGTCCTGCGAGGATATCCTTACCGACATGCCGTGCGCGAATTGCATTACCAGTAACCAGACCCAAAGTTTGAACTATGGTCATCTCTGGAATATTGGGACTTGTGACTACAAGCAGCGTGTTATTTTTCATTATTCCTAATCAATTACATTCTTGTAGTCATCTGTTTTTCGAGAAATGAGCTGTTGCCGAAGTATGTAAAGAAACAAGATAAGCAGCCCAAAGCCAGCAGCAGCTAAACCAACTCTTATACCTATTGGTTCCGTATGATCAGATAGAAATATATAAGCCCCATAGCTATACGCAATGCTAAGGCCAAGCCCTAATAGTACCCAACCAACGCGAACTATCACATGAGTTCTCATAGCTGCTACTGAATTATGTTCATTATTGATACTTGTCGAAAGGGGGTTGCTTATGCATTAGCTAGAGTTTGCAACACCCAGCCGACTTTGGAGCGTACTGCTCGTTGTAGTGTATTCCACTCGTTGCTTGGCGGTAGGGTCTAGGTATTTCTGTATTGCATAGGCAGCTAACACAGATTCATGGAAGCCAGATAGAATGAGTTTCTTTTTTCCAGGATATGAATTGATATCGCCTATCGCGTAGATGCCTGGGATGTTCGTTGCACAGGTTTCTTGGTTCACTGCGATATTTTTCTTTTCAAGATCTAGACCCCAATTAGCGATTGGTCCAAGGTCAGGTGTAAGTCCGTAAAAGACTAAAAGCTCATCAAGATTAACTATCTCACCCGTCTCATCGGTATTTCCAAATGGCTTGACATTAACAGAGGTAATTTTCCCCCCTTCATGCTGATAGCCTGCAACACGGCCTACTAGATATCTAACGTTCGAGTTCTCGTCTTTTGTTAGTCTTTTGACTTGATCAACAGTTGATGGCGCTGCACGAAATTCGTTCCGACGATGAACTAATGTTATGCTTTTTGCTATTGGTGCCAGCGCCAATACCCAGTCAAGAGCTGAGTCACCACCTCCCAATATGGTAATGTTTTTGTTTTTGAAAGAGTTTTTATTTTCTATCATATAGTGGAGGTTAGTGCTCTCAAAATCATTTATGCCTGCCAATCTTAGCGGTCTTGCCTTGAAGGCTCCCAGACCGGCTGCGATGATTATCGTGCGGGTTAAGAGCTTTGTATCAGACTCGGTATTGAGAGCGAAAGTCCCGTCAGATAAAGTTTCAAGCATAGTCACCTGCTGAGATAGGTGATAAGTTGGTTTGAAGGGCATGACCTGCTTTGCAAGTCGATCAACTAGTTCCTGTCCAGTGACTGAAGGCAATCCTGGAATGTCATAAATTGGTTTTTCTGGGTAGAGAGCTGAGCATTGACCACCAACGACTCCGAGAGAGTCAACTACATGGGCGCTTATTCCGAGAAGTCCGAGCTCAAAGACTGCAAAGATTCCACACGGCCCCGCTCCTACAATAACAGTGTTTGTTTTTATGCCCATAGCCGTAAGTCTAAAAGATAGACGGCACAACTGAAAGCCTATCAGATTTAGATAGACAAATATTGATAGAAAATAGGCGAGATGTCTCTAATGTTGTTTTTTTGGAGCAAGTCGTATACAGACCAAAAACAGAACATAAAGTAGACCCACTACTCCGTACTCAATAATAGGTATGCGTGTGATTTCGTGCATCATAGCTACCTTGGCACCGGCTAAATAGGCCGTGAGGGCGAGAACAACAAAGGCAGCTCCAAGCAGACTTCTGATCAGCCTGCTTAGTCCAAGACCATGCATTTGTGTCAGGATGAATATCGCCGCGAACCCAAATCCGAACATTCTCCACATACTATCTGGTTGTGTTAGAGCTACTAGCACACCATGAGGGATTACCAATAGTTCGAGCGTCACAGTCCACCAGCGGAATCTATGTGCGCGATTAAATATCAGTACTGATTGCCAGAGCAACATGAACATATAGAAGAAGCCAGCTAGATGTCCAATCGTTGTTTCTGTTGGGTGATACCAAAATGTATATATGATTGCCCAGGAAAAAAAGTACCCATGGTACTCTCGGACAATCTTCATGAATCGCTGATCAAATCTGAGGCGTTTACCAAAGAACAAGCCTCTCCGTGGTGTTTCGAGAATTAGGACAACCATAAGCATCAAGGCAACTGAGCCCAGAGCTGTAACCTCGGGAACGTCTTGTGCAAGACCGTCGTAAAAAACGTGAGTCTGCAATATGTGAAGTCCAATAAATAAGCCATTTGCGCCAAGCATAGACCAGTTGTACCATCGGAAGTCACGGTTGAAACCAGGTTTTTTCCGTCGCGCCATATAGATTATTGTCCAAACAGCGAGATTGTGTAGAGCGTAGCCAATCCAAGCTGAAGCACGAGACCAGCTGGTTGGATCTACTAATCGCCAGGGATAAGCAAAAGGTACCGTCCGACCCACGATCTCAAACATCACGAGCCGGTCAGCTATTAGCGCAATAATCGTAGTCAGAATCGTTGCTAATAAGATGCCGGAAATCAGGACACTTGGATTGGTTGCTGATCTAGTCTTCATAAATAAAGATCTATAAACGCAGAGGTAGTGATCGCAGTCGTTTGCCGGAGGCCGCGTAGACTGCATTAGCTACTGCAGCTGGAACAGGACCTATTGCTGGTTCACCCACCCCCTGAGGCGGTAGTTCGCTTTGAATTAATTCTACTTTGATACGAGGTGTTTCGCTTAATCGGAGCAATGGATATTTGTCGAAATTTTGTGCTAGAGGCTTGTTGTCAAAAAAAGTAATCTCTTCATGTAGAGCAGAACCGAGGCCCCATACAATATTGCCTTCGACTTGGTTAATAGCGCCATCAGGATTGACAGCAAGACCACAATCCATGACCGCCCAAATGTGGAGGACCCGAATATCCCCTGATTCAACACTCACTTCTGCTACTTGCGCAATTACCGTGCCATAGTCTTGACAGCAGGCGACACCGAGGCCAGTGCCAGTGGGCCGCTTACGATTCCAGTCAGCCATTTTGCCAACACGCTGAAGGGCATTGCGGAGTCGAATTTTATCTCCTTGGGGCAAATGCTTAATCCTAAAGCTTAGGGGATCTTCACTAGCTGATACAGCTAGTTCATCAATAAAGCTCTCTGTAGCGAAGGTGTTGGCCAAAAGACCTAGTCCGCGCCAGGATGCAGTTGGGACTGGTAGAGGTGTCCGCTTGGCACGTAATTCAAGGCTAGGTATCTCGTATGCAACATTAATACCTCGAGTGGCCCCAAAGTCTGAGCCCAGAATCGATGCTGCAATTGATGGAAGATCCGACAATAAAACGTCGCCACTAGCCTGAAGGTGTTGGATTCCAGAAATGTGACCAGATTTTTCTACTAGTCCATGAAGAATGTGTCTAGTTGGTGGACGAAAACGATCATGCAGAAATTCGTCCTCACGGCGCCAGCCAACATGCACCGGTAGTCCTGTTTTGTATGCTAAAACTGCTGCTTCAATGGCAGATTCTGTTTTCGATCTACGACCAAAGCCGCCACCTAGATAGGTAGGTATTACTTCTACTTTATGCTCTTCTATGCCTAGTCTCTTTGCTATATTCGAGGCGGTTGTATTTGGGAATTGGGTTGGTGTCCGGACGCGCAGGATATCATTCTCTATCAGCTCAGCGAATGATGATTGGGGCTCAAGAAGTGCTGTAGCGGCAAACGGTGTACTATATTCGGCTCTAATAGTGTTTGGGTTAGAAAAAACAAAATCCAGATCTCCCGTTTTTTTTAAGACAACACTATCTTTCGCATTTGGATCGAGAGCAAAATCAAGACTATCCTGATCTATTGTTTCTGCTGTTTGCCACTTTATATCCAGTGCGTCACAAGCTAACCAAGCGCTTTCTCTACTCTCTCCAATAATTCCAACAAATTCCCCGTCTTCAATAACTTCGATGACGCCCTGCATTTGTTTAGCTGTCTCAGTACGAACGTTTTCTAGCACTGCTCCGATTTTTGGTGGCTTCGCCACAGCACCATAGTAGGTTTTTTGTTTTGATGACTTCAAGTCGTATGCGTAGTGTGGGATTCCAGTAAGCATATCTAGATAATCAACTCTCGGAACGGATTTACCGATAAGCTTGAATTCAGATGCTGGCTTAAGTGGAGCATCGTCTTCGGGAATAACCCAATCCCGGTCGAGTCGTGTTGCTTCGGCAAGCGTCATAATCATTTTGCCTGACGCGCTAAACACTCCCTTTGATAATTGTACTGGCATGCCAGCTTCTTCACTGACGGCAGTTATTAACATAGATCGATAATTTGCTGTTAGTTGCCGAAGAGGTAAATAGAGTCCGCTTATGCTGGCGCTTCCCCCCGTGCCAAAGCTGTCGACTGGTCCAGTTAGAGTACTTCCTTGGGATACACTCACGCGTTCCCATGACACTTCCAGTTCCTCCGCAACAATTTGACCAAGAGCTGTATGGACGCCTTGACCCATTTCGACTTTAGGAACCTGCAGGTGTAGCGTATTGTCGGTGTCAATACTTATCCATAGTGCTGGGTTGTCACCAGTGCCACCGCCTGGAGGACCGCCTTCAGAAAGAAAGTCAAAGGCTTTCCGACGCAGGTAGGGTAGTCCAAATTGCATGGCAGCAGTGACGCTGCCACCAATTACAACTGCGGAAATGAGAAAATTCCGCCTGCCTTTTTTCCAGTTTGCCATATCTAGCTAGTAGCGGCTGGCGCGTTTGACCGCCCGCCTGAGTCGATTGTAAGAACCACAACGACAATAGTTTTGAGTCATGAACTCTTCGATCTCTGTGTCAGTTGGCGTGGGATTATTGTTAAGGAGCGACACTGCCATCATCATTTGGCCGGACATGCACCAGCCACACTGTGGCGCCTGTTCTTCGATAAAAGCTCTTTGGACTGGGTGCAGTTTTTGTTTGGAACCCAGCCCCTCTACAGTTTCAACCAGTTGTCCATCGGCCACAGCACCTATTGGTGTGATGCAGCTTCTATAGGGTTGACCATCAACTAGCACGGTGCACGCGCCGCAGAGGCCCGCTCCACATCCATACCGCGTGCCAACAAGTCCTAATTCATCTCGCAGAAACCAGAGCAGCTTCCGGTCAAGTTCATGTTCATTAACCGAATATTCTTTGCGGTTTATCGTTATTTTCATAATCTAAGCAGCTCTCATCCGACTGTGTTTTTTGCATGCGTGTTCCTTTCCACTGCAACTTCAGTAGTTGAGGTTAATAATAACTTTCTCGTTATCTGAAGTCTGAACTGCCGCTTTTGAGAACTGTGGGGGCCCTTTAGGTTCATAGTTGTTGCTGAAGGCGAAGCCCTCCTTGGGGCGCCAAAATAATCCGGTATTGAGCTCTCCATCGCCGTTTTCATCATGATATACAAAAGCAGCAAACACACCAGTGTCTATTTTTGACAGAGTCACTTCCAGCCTCCCGACTTTTGCAGGGATAATTAGGTATTCAATTGCCCGGCTTTCATCAAGCCAAGCCTCCGAATCAGTATAAATCCACACTTCGACATTGCCTCTGTCATGCTCCACCTTCTGAATGATCAGGCTAACATCAGCTCCTGCTATTCGTGAGAACACCATCAGCATTAGGACTAGGATTATTTTTGTAGGGCATTTCACTAGTAAGCCGTTAGGTTTGTGATTGTCTTGGCGCTATTATCCACGGATTTGAGACTTTCATTTATATCTTCCGGTGTGAGGGCTGTGTGAATTTGCCATATTTTTCTGTTATTACCTAACTGCAGAGGTGCTGAATCTGGTTCTTGCGTTGCCGACAGGATCAGATTGCAGACCTTTATTGGTGGGCGTAAAGTAATGACTTCGGGGAGTGTTGATCTCATAGAGATACTTCGTTCAATACATGGGCGAAACCATGAAGGAGAAAGTAGTCAGACATGGAAATTAAAGGCCAGCGTTTATGGGATTCATTGATGAGTATGGCAGAAATCGGCGCCACCTTGAAAGGTGGTTCTTGTCGGCTAGCGTTAACTGACGAGGATAAGAACGGCCGCGACCTTTTTGTTAGTTGGTGTAAAGATTCGGGCTATCTGGTCACTATTGACCAAATTGGAAATATCTTTGCACGTCGGCAAGGGTTAAATCAAAATTTGCCTCCGGTCGTTTTAGGCAGCCATCTTGACACACAACCTACAGGCGGTCGGTTTGATGGTGTTTACGGTGTTTTGACTGGTCTTGAAGTTCTGCGCACCCTTGACGACTATGGCATTCAGACCGAGCATCCTATAGAGGTAGCTTGTTGGACGAACGAGGAGGGAAGTCGCTTTGCCCCGCCAATGATTGCTTCTGGAGTTTTCGCTGGGATCTATGATCTTGACTTTGCGTTGTCGCGGGTAGACGCTGATGGTAAATTACTAGGGCAGGAGCTCAAGCGGATTGGCTACGCCGGCCCGAGTGTTGTTGCGGGTCGACAGCTACATGCTTACTTCGAGGTTCATATTGAGCAAGGTCCTATTCTGGTCGAAGATAATCATACGATTGGTGTGGTGACAGGCGCGCAGGGACAGCGCTGGTATGAATTAGTATTGGTGGGAAAAGAGTCCCATGCGGGACCGACACCAATGGATCGACGCCAAGATGCCTTGCTAGGCGCTGCCCGTGTAGTCGAACTGATCAATCAAGTGGGTCTTGACTTTGCTCCAGATGCATGTGCTACCGTTGGCATGCTCAATTGTTATCCAAATTCAAGAAATGTGATTCCGGGCCGGACCTTTCTTACTCTAGATCTTCGTCATCCAGATGATCGAATTCTGAGTGAGATGTGCAAAGCGGTTGAATCCGAGGTAGCCCGACTAGCTGAAGCTTCTTCTCTAGATTGTGACTTGCAGGAAATCTTTTATTTTGCGCCAGTGCCGTTTCACGCGCAGTGTGTAACAGCAGTTCGAAATGCTGCGAATTATCTCCATTATCAGGCAAAAGATATGATCACTGGCGCAGGGCATGATGCGTGTTTTGTGGCTAAGGTAGCGCCCACTGCTATGGTATTTATCCCCTGTATCGGCGGGGTAAGTCATAACGAAGAAGAAGATATTAGGCCTGAGTGGGCGACGGCAGGCGCCAACGTAGCTCTTCATGCTGTTACCGAAGTTGCTCTCGCGGTATGATCGACGTCCTGATGATGATCGCCATTTATGTTTTGCATAACTCTATTGTGGAGGGGCTGTTATGAAAGAGTCGGATGTTGCATTTGGGGCTTATACTGATTACGGAAAATTGCGTGCCGCTATTGTGGGTAGTGCAGAAGGCCTGGCGCTACCTCCTTACAACCCAACACTTCATCATTACAATGATGAAGTGCGTTCTGCACTAAAAGCCACTGGAGGCAAGGCACTTGACATCAGACAGGCAATGCCCCAGCGTTGGGAGAGAACGGTTGCCCAGTTAGATAACCTTGCCGAGCTTTATAGGAGTTACGGTGTTGAGGTTTATAGACCGCGCCCTTATACGAAGGAGGAGCGGCAATACCTCTCAGAGTTGCAACCGGGAAGCTCACTCCTTTATCCAGCAGATCCGGTCTATACAGTCGGAAAGCATTATATTGAGCTCAATATTCGGCGTGCCTATCGAAGAAAAGAGATATTCCCGCTTCGCGATTTAGTGATGCCCCTGTTAGGTACAGATTCGGAAACGCACCATGCAGTCATGCCCGCCCCATGTCCTTACCAACCGTCGAGTGGCGGCCCTGGTCCCTATCTGGAAGGAGGGGATATCATATGTTATCGAGATTACCTTTTTGTTGGCGAGTCGGATATTGCTACCAATCGTGCTGGGACTAACTGGCTGGCAGACTACATCCGGCCTTTTGGTTATCAGGTGTATCCTGTGCCCATGAAGGGTCAAATACTGCACCTGCTGGGCGCCATGGTACTGATTCGAGAAGGGCTTCTTTTGCTGTTTCGTGATGAGCTGGCGTGTGATCTGCCTCCTCCGCTGGCACAGTGGGATGTTATTGAGCTGACCGAGGCAGAGGCCAAGGCCTACGCCACCGTTGGAGTCAGTCTCGATGACAGTCGTTACATCATTCCGGCTGGGCTCGACCGAGTTTGTAATGAGCTTGTAAAGCATGGCGTCGAGCCAATTGAGATTGAATATGATGCCGTAAGTTACTGGGGAGGTTGCGTTTCATGTTCGACGCATGCCATTGCGCGAGAACCGTAGTCCTATACAGATATGAATAGATCAGCTGGCGCTCTCGATATGGTATTTGTGCATGAGCTTATTGATGCTGTGGCTAGTGGGTTTGAAGAGCAGCTTGATTTTACCCAAGAGATGATCAGATCACCATCTCTTAGAGGGCAAGAGGCACCTGCCCAGTCGTTATTTGAGGAAGCGTTAAATACGCGTGGCTATGAGGTCGATCGATGGGCAATTGATGTGGCCGATATCATGGACCATCCCGGATTTTCACCCGTCGAAGTAGACTATACTAATGCAGTGAATGTGGTCGGGCAGCATAGCCCAACAAATGTGGGTGGGCGTTCGTTAATTCTAAATGGCCATATTGACGTGGTGCCAACCGGGCCCATTGAAATGTGGTCAACTCCTCCGTTTGAGCCCTATATTGACGGCGACTGGCTTTATGGCCGGGGAAGTGCTGATATGAAAGCCGGGCTCTGTGCTAATGTTTTTGCGCTTGACGCTATCTCTCGTCTTGGGCTCCAGCCGGCAAGTAATGTTTATGTGCAATCAGTAACAGAAGAAGAATGCACCGGTAATGGCGCTTTATCAGCTTTGGTGAGAGGTTACACGGCAGATGCAGCAATTATTCCCGAACCGGAAGAAAATATGCTGGTTCGTGCTAACGTAGGTGTGATTTGGTTGCGCATAAAGGTTAGTGGGCGGCCGATTCATGTGCGAGAAGCAGGCGAGGGTTACAATGCAATTGAGGCCGCCTATATTGTAATCGATGCACTTAAGGGCTTAGAGAAGAGGTGGAATGACCAGAAGAGCCAATACCCATATTTTAATTCGGTTGATCACCCAATCAACATTAATGTTGGGAAGATAGTTGGTGGTGATTGGCCTTCTTCTGTTCCAGCTTGGTGCAATTTAGATGTCCGTGCAGCTATTTATCCAGGAGTTGACCCGAGCGCTGCAGCCGCCGAGATTGAGTCTTGTATCTACGAGGCTAGTCAGCGGAACACTTTTCTGAGCAAAAACATGCCGGAGGTTGAATACACCGGGTTTTTTGCCCGTGGCTACATACTTGAAGAGGGTAGTGATGCGGAATCAACACTGGCGCGAAACCATAATCTTAGTTTTGGTTCGGCGCTCGAGTCTTTTGTAACACCCGGCTATCTAGATGGCCGTGTATTTGTTCTTTATGACGAGTGCCCCTGCTTAGTATATGGACCCATATCAAAAAATATTCACGCAGTTGACGAAGCCGTCAGTTTAAGTTCATTAAAAAATATTACGGGAACAATTGCACTGTTTATCGCAGATTGGTGCGGGCTGGAAAAGAAAAAGGGCCCAGGATAAGGGCCCTTTTCAACATCTAATCTAGCAGACTGATTAAGCGCGCTTGTTATAGGCCCACCACAAGATGCCTAATGCTACCAAGCCGACCAGTCCTTGACTTCCTAGAGCGTCCACAAAACCAACTACACTTCCAAGGATATCCATCGGAAGGAAGGGTACTGCGCCCTGGCCGTCCCCGAAAAGCACCTGCAGGACAACACCAAGAGCGATAATGGAAATACCAAGCTCAGCGAGTGAGCCAACCCAACGGCGGACAGAATCTATAAAGTGCACTTTAATTTCACCTCTCTAGGTGGATGGGGAACCGCAGAATATCCTGATGTAGCTAAAAGGTCAAGATCTTGTGTTGTGAAAAGGTAAAAAATCTATATATTGTGTGAAAATACAACACTAACGCAGTAGTATGTATTGAGACAGTTCTGAAAATTATGGGGTAAATTGGGCATTTTGGATCATGTTGCCCAGTGAAGAGTGGTTTACGACAGACCTCGGATACGGATAGTTATAGCGGCACTGTCAGGTCTGCCTTAGTTGCAGGTTTTGCTAGGGAGATCCACTATTAACAGTCCTAATTATCGCCAGGCAAATTACCAGTTTTGGCGATTTGTTCTAATTTACGCGACAACTCTTCTGCAGTCGATATAGAGGGTATTGGCAGATTTGCTAAAGCGTTTATTTTCGTAGCCAGCAGATCATAAACAAGCTTGAAATCAGCGCGATGACTGTTTGGTTGTGCGGGATCAGGGATGCTCCAATGACTCAACAATGGATTTCCAGGCCAGAGTGGGCATGCCTCAGCCACGGTGTTGTTGCAAACTGTTATTACAAGACCTAATTGTTTGGCATTAGGCTTGGCAAATTCACTCCAATGCTTCGATCTCAGATCATTAGTGCTATAGTTCAGCTCTTCCAACAGTTGAACTGCTAGGGGATGTATCACCCCTGTGGGCTGACTTCCAGCACTGAATGCTCGAAGTTTAACCGCTCCTACCTTATTAGCTATTGCCTCTGCCAGAATGCTGCGAGCAGAGTTTCCCGTGCAAAGAAATAGAACGCCTAACAATTGTCTGTCACCATGGCCAGTCATTGTGAGTTTATTATGATGAGATCAAAGAATAGTCATTAATTGTGACATGAGATTCAATAGATTTGTGGACTAATGTATCTAGAGCGCAATGCCAATAGATTAAAATAGTACCCTAATCTGAATTTTCTCATTAGTGGTGATAGATCTTGAGCATCAAGCAAATAAAGCACAAGATATTCATGGTTGAAGATGATTTGTTAGTGAGTCAGAATTCGCCTTCTGGTCCAGCAATTGAGGTTACTAACCAGCTGGCAGTCTTAACTTAGCGCTAGATTTAGGAGTTTCTATAGTGTCATTTCTTGCCGAAATACCGTTTGAAGTGTGGATTGCCGGAGTGTTAGCTCTTTACATGGCGTGGGCCATCGGTGCGAATGATGTAGCAAATGCTATGGGTACCAGCGTTGGGTCAGGCGCTTTAACGGTTGGTGGCGCAATTCTGGCAGCGGCTGTTTTTGAATTTTGTGGAGCATTTTTTGCAGGTGGCCACGTGACGGACACTGTACGAAAAGGAATGCTCGATATGTCAATGGTGGGTCGCGAAGAATTAATTTATGGCATGCTTGCGGCACTGGCGTCAGCCGGGACATTGCTCGTTGGGGCGACCCGCTTTGGGTTGCCTGTTTCCACGACGCACGCGATCGTTGGGGCCATAGTCGGATTTGGTGCGGTAGGTATTGGATTCGATGCAGTTAAATGGGCGAAAGTTGGGCAAATTGCGCTTTCTTGGCTTACGTCACCATTACTCGCTGGAGTTCTAGCATTTATCATTTTTCAGATTACTCGATCCAGAATTCTCGACACAAAAGACCCAATCGCGCAGATCAGAAAAATTGGACCCATATTTTTCTTCTTTGTCTTTTTTATTATTGGGCTTGTCACGATGTTTAAGGGCCTAAAGCCATTGAAGCTTGATCTTGATCTACCCCAAGCGCTGATAGCTTCTACGTTGCTCGGTTTCTTGGGGGTTGTGGTAGGTATTATTCTAATACGTAGAGCTAGTAGAGTTGCTCAGAAGAAGGCCAGCCGCTTTAGCGAAGTCGAGCGGATCTTCGTGGTGCTTCAGATTATGACGGCTTGTGCCATTGCATTTGCCCATGGTTCCAATGACGTGGCTAACTCTATCGGCCCGCTTGCGGCAGTCGCATACGCGGTGCAAGAAGTAGATTTCGGCGGGAAGGCTCCGGTACAGCCTTGGATGCTCGCGATCGGCGGCATAGGGATTGTAATTGGGCTTGCGACGTGGGGCTATCGCGTTATGGAAACCGTTGGTAAGCGTATTACTGAACTAACGCCGAGTCGTGGTTTTGCAGCTGAACTTGCAGCCGCAACCACTATTGTACTGGCTTCTCGTCTTGGGATCCCAATATCTACGACCCATACTTTGGTGGGAGCAGTATTAGGGGTCGGCCTTGCTCGGGGTATCAATGCAATTGATTTGCGAATAGTTGGTAAGATAATAGCATCTTGGGTAGCGACATTGCCAATAGCAGCTATTTTATCCATATTCTTTTATTTCTTTTTCAAGGGACTGTTCACCCCATAGGAGGGAATCGTGGCTTGGATTGATAAACTTGTAGGCCGGTCCCCGATCGGTCCAATGCAAAAACACATGCATGTGGCAGTTCTTTGTGCTCGAGAGATTGTTCCTCTAGTTGAGGCAATGATCGCAGGTGATGACAATGCGATTCGAGAGCGCCGTGCCGAAATCGATCGACTTGAAAGTGAAGCGGATCAAATTAAGAATGAGATCCGAAGTCATATGCCCAGACGTTTCTTGATGGCTACTGATCGCCGAACCATGCTGGAGATATTGGCTGGTCAGGACGCAATTGCCGATGTTTCTCAGGATATTGCGGAGCTTGTAGATCAGCGGGGTATGCATCTACCTGAAGATTTAAAAGAACCAGTGCTGAGCCTAACAAAGCACGTCGTTACAGCCTGCGAGCAGGGACAACGCATCATTGATGAGCTCGATGAATTGGTTGAAACAGGATTCGGTGATAGCGAAGTTGGGCGTGTGGAAGAAATGATTGCAGAACTTGGACGACTCGAGAGTGCAACAGATAAAGATTTTGATAGGGCAGCTCGTGCACTATTTGCAATGGAAAAGGAGCTTGGTGTTGCCACATATTTCTGGTATCAAATTATTCTCTGGATTGCAAATCTGGCCGACATATCAGAGCGGGTTGGTAATCGACTGCGACTTCTAATGGCTACCTAGGTGCTGGTAAATGACTGATCGCTGCTTGTTGCGTTGCTGAGCAACTGAGCTATGCCATTCTGTTATCTTTGATTGAACTACTGATAGAGTATCGGACTTTGAGTATTCCAAGAGAAGCTCTGAAGGAAGATATGTGAAGGCTCAATGTGCTTAGGTGATTTATGGGATTTTTGTCAAGTTTAGGGAGGCCAGGCCCATCGGGATTTGGATCAGCTACGACTGCTGAGCAAGCTACTTTTGGTCTAGATCTCGTTGGCCGGACATATTTGGTTACGGGATCTGGCTCGGGCCTTGGGAAAGAAACAGCGAGAGTTTTAGCTCTTCGGGGCGCTCGAGTCTTTGCGCTTGCTCGCAACAACTCGAAAGCGAGGCAAATATCAGGAGAGATACCGGGGGAGGTGGTGCCTATTGGATGTGACTTAGCTGATATAAAAAGTATTCAGGCTGCAATACGAGATATCGTAGCAACCGAAGTAGATTTTGATGCGTTTATAGGGAATGCCGGCGTGATGGCGTTACCGAGCTGCGTCCAGAGGAATGGCTTCGAGTTACAATTTTTTACTAATCATGTTGGCCATGCTGCTTTGATTAATGGCCTGATCCACCGGTTAAAATCAAATGGGAGAGTTGTAGTCCTTTCTAGCGCAGCTCATGAAATGACATACAAGGAGGGGATACAATTCGACAATCTTTCAGGCTCAAATGGCTATTCTCCTTGGAAGGCCTATGGTCAGTCGAAACTATGTAATCTGCTATTTGCCAGATATTTGGCGACCCGTTTACCCATTTCTGGGCAAACCTCAAATGCGGTACACCCTGGAGTAATTGTGACCCCTCTTATGCGGAATCTTAACCCAGCCATGATGCTCTCGGGTAAACTAGTTAGCCCCTTCTTCATGAAAACAGTTGAGCAAGGGGCAGCAACACAGGTATATGTTGCAACACATCCATCACTTGCAGAGGTCAATGGTATGTATTTTGCGGATTGCAATCTTAAGAAGTCGAGTGAGTATGGAAGGGATATGAGACTTGCAGCTGAGTTGTGGAGAAAGACTGAAGAGATTATAAAAGCTATAGTCTAAGCAATTATGTTCCGTAAACGAGGAGCATTTGTGCATATGAACAACGATACTTCTTTCGATGATGATAAGAAAACTGCTGATAGCGACTCTTCGGACGACTCGTTTGTGCTGTATGACCTACGTGTAGAAGTAGTGAAAGGAGATCTTCCGATGATATGTAATCATCAAGTTGGAGACTATTTTCTTGTTCAGGGCGAGAGCCTCATATTTGAGCAAGTAAAGAGTTTTCCGATGTACGCAGTCGCAACTGTACTGCCTTTTCTGCCGGCTAAGCAGCGTGAAACAGATAGTAATGACTGGATGACTACTGACACGGACATTGCATGTCCGGACCCGCACTGTGGTGGTCGATTTAGGATCACAAGAACTGGTAAGAGAGTTTTTAAACATTCAGAAACTACTGGCCTGCCCGCAGATCGTGGAACACCCTACTGGCATAACGATGACAAAACCTAAAGCTAATCAACAACCAATTGTGGTCGAAAGTGCTGAATTACGTCCTGGATATAGTATTTCAAGGATTATCCGAGGTGGATGGCAGTTAGCTGGAGGCCATGGATCGGTCGATAGACAGCGAGCTGTCGATGATTTTGAAAAATTCCTGTTTGCAGGTATCAACACATATGATTGCGCAGATATCTATACTGGTGTTGAAGAAATGATTGGTAGGTTTATTAGCGCGGTGCGGAGTAAATATGGGCACAATGATGCATCTAAGATTAAGGTGCATACAAAAATCGTGCCAGATCTGGATCGTCTGAGCACTTATACTCCACGCCATATAGAAAAGGTAATTGACCGATCACTACAAAGGCTAGGGGTGGAGCGACTTGATCTTGTTCAGTTTTTCTGGTGGGATCTTAATGTCGGTTCTCCAATAGATACGCTTTATTCGCTGTCTCACCTGCAAGAGAAAGGCAAAATTCATCTTCTCGGTGTTACAAACTGGGATGTTCAGCAGATCGAACCTTTTTTCGATTCGGGTCTAGACATCGTTTCAGCCCAAGTTCAGTATTCCATGTTAGATCAAAGACCAGCTAATCAATTAGTCAGCTGGTGTGCTGTAAACAATGTCAAGCTCTTGTGCTATGGTGTGCTTGCTGGAGGATTTCTGACTGAATCATGGTTTGGAAAGACTGACCCAGGCTACGAATTTGAAAACAGATCTCTTATCAAATACCGTCTCATCATCGATGAATTTGGGGGTTGGGATCTGTTCCAGGTGTTGATGGGCGAGCTGAAGAGCGTTGCTGATCGCCATTCTGTCTCAATTAGCGCGGTAGCTACACGTTATGTATTAGATCAATCACAAGTCGGTGCGGTTATTATCGGTGCGCGTTATGCGCATAACCTTTCTAGCACGCTTGCCGTCTTTAATTTAACCTTGGGTTCAGATGATAAGGCATCGATAGATAGCATTCTTAGTCAACGTGCTGGGCCCAGTGGACCAGTATATGGACTAGAGGGCAACCGGACCGGTATCCATGGCTCAATCATGAAGTACAACTTGAGCGGATCATTGGAGTGACAGGTCCGGGCTACTTGATGCCCCGCTAATCTCACAGTGAATCTAGGACGGCATGAATCGCTGTTAGGGAGGCGTTCCCAAGTTCTTTACTTCGCTCGGGTGACCAGCCTTGGGTTATATCTTTGGCGTGTGTACAGTCTTTAAAAGGCTGCTCTACCAGAATGCTTAAACAGCGATAAGTCTCACCTATATAATTCCAGGCCATTCTAAGATCGGGATTCGGAGGCGGTCCACCTGGGTATTCGTACCCTCTCCTATAGTCGGGATTGACCGTTTGCAGAACATCTTGAAAATGACGGAAATTTGACTCCATCTTTTTAGTTACGGATGGAACTTCAAGAGGGCCTCCTAGAAATACATACGGTAGCTCTTCATCTCCGTGCACATCCATGAAGAAATCCACATTGGTTTCTTGCATGCGCTGTTGGACTAGGAATACTTCAGGACTTTTTTCCATGCTGGGGGTTACCCATTCACGGTTCAAGTCAACGTCACCCCCATTCCGTCGGGTGCGACCACTCCAAGCGCCATCTGGATTCATACAGGGTACAACATAAAAAGTTGCCTTGCTCAAGAGACTTCGAGAAATAGCATTATTGTTGTCTAGGAGGCCTTCAAGAAGGCCTTCAGTAAACCATTCCGCCATGGTCTCTGATGGATGCTGACGGGCGCATATCCAACAAGAGCGCGTTTCAGGATCGCCAGATCCGATTTTCAGCAACTCTATATCATTATCTCGATGTGTTTTCCCGAGCACCTCTAGTGATGCAGCCTTCGAGGTCAGAGCGTGGTCAATAAGGTTCATGTGCCGCTCATGCGAATAGGGGGCAAAGCTTGCGAAGTAAACAGAATCACGCTCTGACTTAATAGTGAAAGTTAAAAGCCCATCTTTGAATTCAGTAGGTATCCGGAACCAGTTAACTCGGTCATAGGATGCACAGGCTCTGTAATCAACGTACGGTCCAGGAATGTCAAGTTCTTCTCTTTCTGCTAAACGAAAAGCATCCGCTGCATTATTAATAGTGAGTCTGCATTCCTTGCCCCGGACTCCCAAAAGTCGAAAGTAGTACCAGTATCTTTCACCGCCAATGGGGTCATCCCGAAGCTCAAGCTGAATCTCTCCAGGCTCCTTGATGCTTAGGCATCTTATGCTGGCGCTCTCAAAATTGGTACTGATTGTGATGGCCATTATTTGCGTTTATCTCCAGTATGGTTGACTACAGTATACATTTGGTATTATAGATCACCATAGCCTATAAATTTCTGGGTGTGGCTGTATATAAAAAAGGAGAAAATGATGAAAAATCTTTCGAAAAATGGAGGAGGAATCAGCCGTCGGCAGTTTCTGCAGATTGGGACAAACGTTGGTTTAATAATGGCAGTTGCGCCCAATAGCGCTTTTGCTGATGGGCATAAAGATCTTGTCGTTGCGATACCCGCTGATCTTGGTGGTTGGGATCAAGATTATCTAGCTTTTGATTTAGTTGGTTTAGCGACGATGAAGAATTGCTACCCATATATGATTGAGTATGGCGTTAAATCAGTTGGCGATGCGCACGTAATGGATACAGAAAATATCGTGCCTGTTTTTGCCGAATCATGGGAGAGCGACTCAGAAGGGCGAGTGTGGACGCTTCGAATACGAAAGGGCCTTCGTTTTCCCAGTGGTAATGCTTTGACAGCTCACGATGTGAAGTGGTCGAAAGATCGCGCATTTGCGGCGCAGGCAAATGTTGCTGGCATTTATCGGATGATCGGCCTAAGTGAAGCAAGCCAGGTCGAAGTTGTTGATGACTACACGATTCGAATCACCCAATCGCAGCCGAGTAGCCTGTCTTCGCATATACAAGTCATTTGTCTTTATGTCTTTGATTCGGAAGAACTGAAGAAGCATGCTACGAGTGATGATCCTTGGGCAAAGGAATGGGCTACTAAGAATCCTCAAAGTGGCGGTGCTTATAATGTCACATCTTATAAAGCTGGGCAGGAGATCGTGCTTGAGGCAAATGAAAATTATCCACTTGATCAGCCTCGGGTAAAGAGAGTGCGGTTGCAAGTCGTGCCATCGGCGGCCAATCGACGCCTTCTACTAGAAAAAGGTGAAATAGACATCGCATTAGGTCTCTCACGCCGAGACATCGATGACTTGAGAAGCGCTCCAGACATTAAAGTTATATCTAGCCCAAGTAATGAATGGGTATTTATGCCAATGTCTGCCACTGTTGCGCCGCTTGACAATTCCAAAGTTCGGCAAGCCCTGGCGCATGCTGTTCCATATGATGCCATCGTTAAGAATGTTTATAATGGCAACGCACGACGTTCAACAAGTCCAGTTCCCTTAGACATGCCAGGACATTCGGCCTCTGGTTATCCTTTTGCCTATGATTTAGATAAGGCTCGTCAATTACTGAGTGAGGCAGGAGTAACTGACGGTTTTGAAGTTGAGCTTGCAGTAATGGCGGGGGATGTAGAGCAGGAGCGAATTGCTGTGATCGTTGGGAATTCTTTTGAGCAGATCGGTGTTAGCCTGAAGATTAGTGCGTTGGACCCCGGCACACTTTTCCAGCGCAGGACAGAGAAGTCTATTCCTTTGCAAATTGCAAGTGGGCAGATGTGGGTAAACGATATCGAATATCTGCTAGCAACAAGCTTAACTCCGGGTGGGTTCTTGAATTATGCGGGCTATGATAATCCAAGGGTTCAAGAGATTTTTGTTGAACTCAACACCTTGGCTGATCAGTCATCCCGAGCTAAGCTCTTCACTGAACTTCAGGATATTTTGGCAGATGATGTCCCATGGCTAGTTCTTGCGCAACCCAATTTTGACTTGCCTGTATCCGCAAGAGTGTCTAATTGGGTGCAACCAGTCGATGGATTGTTCCGATTGTACTATCTGGAAACTTGAATTAGATAACCCTGCGTTAAGTGCGCAGTGTAGTCTCGCGCGATCATGCGCTTAGCTACGCTAATATTTCGTCGCTTGCAACGACTGATCCCGGTTTTAATCGGGGTCAGCGTTGTGTGCTTCGCGTTGATTAGAGTATTGCCGGGTGATCCAATTTTATTAATCGTTCCAGAAACGGCGACTGCTGAAGATATTGAACGAACACGGATCCGATACGGTCTGGACAGGCCAATTGTTGTGCAGTATTGGGATTATATGTCGGGTGTTGTTCAGGGTGATTTCGGCACGTCTATACAGACAAACAGGCCAGTAGCCGAAGAAGTCCGAGAACGACTGCCACGTACACTTGAGCTAGTGGGTTACGGGTTCTTGTGCTCGTTGCTGCTTGCACTATGCTTCGGATTTATTAGCGCATATCGGCCTGGAAAACCGATCGATCATAGCTCTCGGATGCTGGCGTTAGCGGGTAACTCATTACCAGAGTTTTGGTTTGCACTCATATTGATCTTGGTCTTCTTTGGATTTCTGGGTTGGGCTCCCCCCCCAATTGGTCGAATCGGAACCGACATCGATATCATTAGGGTGACGGGTTTCATGACACTAGATGCAATCATTACCGGTAACTGGAGCGCATTGGTCTCTGCGCTACATCACTTAATGCTACCCGTGCTGACCTTAGGTATCGTCGCGATGGCGCCCATGATGCGAACTATTCGAGCATCTGCGATGGAAGTGCTTAATTCTAGTGGATACCGATGTGCTGCATCCCACGGCTTAAGTAGCGGCAGGTTATTCCGAAATTATGTATTGCGAGAATCACTAGTTCCCTTGCCCGTATTAGGGGGATTAGTTTTTGGCAATCTAATTGGGGGTAGTGTCCTTGTGGAGTACGTATTTTCATGGCAAGGTTTTGGACAGTGGGCGCTACGTGGCCTCTTATTGCGTGATTATCCGGTAATTCAATCTTTTGTTCTGATAATTGCAGGCTTCTATGTAGTTATCTTTTTAATTGCAGATGTTGTTCAAGCGATACTGGATCCGAGAATAAAGTTTTGAAAGCTACTAACAAAAAGAGACGTTTGTGGTCGCTGAATCAATCAGGTGATATTTTGGCTATTACTGGAATAATAATTCTAACAGTAATAAGCATTATGGCGATTGCTGCTCCGCTGTTTAGTTCATGGGGACCTAAACAAATAGATTTCTCCGCATTCTTGTCTGCGCCTACTGCTAACCATTGGTTCGGCACAGACGGCAATGGTATGGATGTGTGGAGTCGCATTCTTTACGGAGCCCGAATTGATCTGAGTATTGGAATTAGTTCAGTTGTGATTGCGGTTTTAGTTGGTTCGACTATTGGGAGTATTGCGGGTTATTTCGGAGGATGGATGGACGCTATAGTGATGCGTCTAACAGATATTGTTCAAGCATTCCCGCCATTCATTTTGGCCTTGACAGTAGCTGCGATGTTCGGCAGAGACATTGGGCAACTTGTATTGGCAATTAGTCTAGTTTTTATGCCAGCCTATATTCGCTTGATGCGTAGTGAAATTCGCGCATTGCGGCAACGCTCGTTTATAGAGGCAGCAGAGTGCGCTGGTAATACACATATGAGAATTCTCGTGCGACATCTTATACCTAATGCCACTCGGCCAATATTAGTGATAGCGCCACTCAACTGTGGTTGGGCAATTTTAACATTGGCCGGCCTATCGTTTCTTGGTCTTGGAATACCGATTCCAGAGGCAGAGTGGGGTGCAATGATAAGCGCCGGTGCAGCAGATGTAATTGGGGGTAGATGGTGGACCTCTGTATTTCCGGGTCTTATTTTGTTTATTAGTGTTTTAGGCTTTAACCTCATTGGTGAAGGATTTCTGGAAAGGTCGGGACAGCGGTCATGAACACAACGGGCCTCAAAATTGACGAACTCTCTGTGACTATTGGTGGATCAAGTGCGAACACTTCAGTGCTTCATAGAGTCTCATTTACAGTTGCTCCAGGCGAAGTTGTTGGCTTGGTGGGTGAAAGTGGTGGTGGAAAAACTATGGTCGCTCGAGCAATAACTGGTCAATTACCAACGACGGCTCACTCATCTGGCCGTATTACAATTGACGATGAGGCCATTGCTGGCAAGTTTAATCACACGCACTCAGCGCCAGAAATCCTCAAGGCGGCACTTTGTTTTCAAAATCCATTAACAGCGTTGAGTCCCACACGCCAGATTGGAAAGCAGATTGTTGATCGAATAGTGACGCATAGTGGTGTTGAAAGAGCTAAGGCTGCAGAACAGGCGTTGTCTATTTTGAGTCAAATGGGAATTCGAGATCCGAAAAGGAGGATGGAAGTATTCCCGCATGAGCTCTCTGGAGGCATGGCTCAGCGTGTTATGATAGCTTTGGCTATTGCATGCGAACCCCGTATATTGATCGCAGATGAGCCTTCCACGGGGCTAGATGTAACTTTGACTCGGGATATCATGAAGTTGTTCCGTGATATCGCAGATAAGGGTCAGCAAGGTGTTCTTATTATCTCACATGATATAGCAGCTATTTCTGCTACATGTAATCGTCTAATGGTTTTATATGCAGGTAGTTTGGTCGAGTCAGGACCCACTGATTATGTGCTGAAGAAGCCTGCACATCCGTACACTGCTGCGTTAATCGATTCAGTGCCAACATTGTACCACCGAGATGATTACCAAGGCCCACTTCAAGGTTCAATGCCTCAATTCTCAGCTCCTCCTGTGGCTTGCCCGTTTGAGCCTCGTTGCAGTTTCGCCGAAGATGATTGCCGATCTGGTTCCCCACCTACGAGACCGGTTAGTGATCACTGGACCGTCAAATGTTTTCATAGCGAGTCAGCTTATCTTGATAAGTAT
This sequence comes from Acidiferrobacteraceae bacterium, assembly GCA_002724185.1. Lineage (GTDB taxonomy): Bacteria > Pseudomonadota > Gammaproteobacteria > Arenicellales > UBA868 > CAJXWH01. Next base: position 40,148 of record PBOB01000082.1, read on the forward strand.
GATCAGTGGGATGACACAGCTGTTGCCAGGAATGAGTCCACAATAAATACTAACAAAATAGACTCTAGAACGAAGGTCAAGAAATTGATCGAGCTCCAGGATGTAGACATAGCCTATCGCACTAACTGGGGCAGATCATCTAAACGTATACTAAAAAAGATTAGTGTGACATTCAATGATGGCGAATCAGTTGGTATTGTTGGCGAGAGTGGTTGCGGCAAAAGTACTTTGGCGCGCGCCATTATGGGACTAATCCCGCCTCTGAGCGGACAGATTCGGTTTGATGGTATTGAGTTAGCTAAGCAGTCTCCAAGACAATTGCGGCTACTTCGACGTCGTATGCAATTGGTTTTTCAAGATCCTTTAGATGCGCTTAATCCAAAACTTCGAGTTTCTCAGATTATTCGCGACCCCCTAACTCTCCTAGAGATGACACACGATGAAAAAAACACATCTATAGCAAGGACACTTGGTCGTGTACGGCTAGATGAGCAGTTTAGTGAACGCTTGCCGTCCCAGTTATCTGGCGGCCAAGCTCAACGAGTTGGAATAGCGAGAGGATTGGTCATCGATCCTGAGCTAATTGTATTTGATGAACCAACGTCAGCCCTAGACGTAACTGTACAGGCTCAGATTTTGGGCTTAATTAAGACGCTTATTGCTGATCGCAATCGAACTTATATTTTCATCTCGCATGATCTTGCAACAATCAAAGACCTATGCGACCGAGTTGTCGTGATGTATATGGGTAGAATAGTCGAGGACGGACCTATTGAGCTTGTTTTCAATAAGCCATCACACCCCTATACTCGTGCTCTTTTAGGAGCCGTGCCTCAGTTGCGTGAAGAGACAACTGCCGAAACTGTATACTTGAAGCGTGATTTAGATGAAGCAGCTACGGAGCTTATTGGATGCGCGTTAGCACCACGCTGCCCTTTTGTTGAAGACAAATGCAACATGGACCAAGCTTTGCGTGAAATATCAGAGAAACATAGCGTAGCATGTTGGAAAGTATAAACCTTGAGATAAACAGTTTTTATTTAACATATGAGAACTAAATTGATAAAACTTTGTCGGCTACAATAGCGTTATGTCTATTGAAAAAACAACCCGGATCGCAGTCGATATAGGCGGAACTTTTGTTGATGCGGTCGAGCTAAATGTTGACTCTGGGATATTTAGATTACGTAAGTCTTCAACCACTCCGAAAGAGCCATGGCTCGGTGTTATGAATGCTATACGTGCAATCGATACAGATCTAGCTGAGATAGATACGCTCATTCATGGTACGACACTCGGATTGAATTCCTTGCTTGAAAGGAAAGGCGGCAAGACCGGAATTATCACTAACGATGGATTTAGGGATGTCTTTCTCATTGGCCGGGCCAATGTGCCAGATGCAGATATGTACAACTTTCAGTATTCTCGACCGGAGCCGCTCGTACCGAGACACCGAATCATGGGCGTTGGTTGCAGGCGGAATTACAAAGGGGAGATCCAAATATCTCTGAGCGAAGATGATGTAAGAAAAGCAGCTACGCAGCTGGTGGAAGATTTTCAGGTAACGGCAATTGCTGTTTGTTTTCTGTACTCCTATGTTAATCCAGAAGATGAACGTCAATCTGCAGATATCATTAAAGAGATGTACCCGGAGATCGTTGTTTCTATTTCAAGCGATATTGCTAGAGAGCACAGAGAATATGAGCGGACAAGCACGACGGTGTTGGATGCTTATATCAGACCTGTTTTTAGCCGATATATGGAGCATCTCGAAAAAGATCTCACTGAAGATCATTTTTCTGGGCGATTTCTAGTCATGCGATCCGGTGGAGGTGCAATGGCAGCAGCAGCAGCCAAGTCCTCGCCAACTCATACGGTAATGTCTGGTCCCGCAGGCGGAATTGCTGGTGCTGAGTTTATCTCTGAGATTTTGGGTCTTGAAGATACAATCACTTTTGATGTTGGTGGAACATCATTGGATGTTTGTAAAAT
>PBOB01000083.1 GCA_002724185.1 Acidiferrobacteraceae bacterium
ATCTTGAAGACGTCATTGGCGAGAAAGTTGTAATTGAAGATAAAGATACCCATGCCGTAATCCAAATTCCATCTGATAAGAGTAAAGCTGCAAAAGAAGCATTAGAACTAATGCGTGCTAATTTAAGGGTAATGAGCTCAGGACAGCGTATCGAGATATATAAAGAGATCGGTTTACCAAGAGAGTTTATATCTAGATTTGGTATTACCACTATGGGTGGCAGCCATGGTGTTGGTCATACACGAATGGCTACGGAATCGGCTGTAACTACTTTAGGTGCCCATCCGTTTTCTACAGGGCCAGATCAGTGTCTTGTGCATAATGGTTCCTTGTCTAATCATAATAGCCTTCGCCGTAAGTTGATTAGACAGGGGATGACAATAGAGACTGAAAATGATAGTGAGGTAGCGGCGGCTTATCTGACCCATCAGATCCAAAGTGGTAAAACTTTGGGCGAAGCATTGACTTCTGCCCTCGCAGATTTGGACGGTTTTTATACTTTTCTAGTCGGCACTAAGAATGGGTTCGGAGTACTTCGAGATCCTATTGCTTGTAAGCCTGCAGTAATGGCGGAGACTAATCAATATGTAGCTTTCGGGTCAGAATATCGTGCGCTAGTAGGCTTGCCAGACATAGACAATGCTGCGGTCTGGGAGCCAGAACCTGCCACTGTCTATTTTTGGGAACATTAATATGCAAATAATTGACCTAGAGAAAGTTGGATTACGTCGTGTGAACGAAATGCTTCAAGCTCAGTCAAGCAAGCTTACCCATCAGGCGTGGTCAATTATGAATCCTAAAGGCAGTCATGCGATTGCTGTGGGGGTAGACGCACCACTCAAAATTAATATAGACGGTTCTACCGGATATTATTGTGGAGGGATGAATCAGAAGGCCCGTATAACAATCCATGGGTCTGCTGGGCCAGGTGTTGCAGAAAATATGATGTCTGGCTCTGTTTTTGTTGAGGGAGATGCTAGCCAATATGCTGGAGCGACGGGAAATGGTGGACTACTTGTGGTCAAAGGTAATGCGTCATCTCGGTGCGGCATATCAATGAAAGGTATCGATATTGTTGTTCACGGCAATATTGGACATATGTCAGCGTTCATGGCTCAGTCGGGCAACCTAGTAGTTCTTGGTAACGCAGGTGATGCGCTAGGAGATTCATTGTACGAGGCAAATTTATTTGTTCGGGGTTCAGTTAAGAGTTTGGGTTCTGATTGTATAGAGAAGGCGGTTCGGTCAGAGCATATAGAGCTACTTCAGCGTCTATTAACTCAAAGTAATACCGACGCGGCCCCCACGGAGTTCAAGCGTTATGGTTCTGCGCGAAAACTTTATAATTTCAACATTGATAACGCTTTCAAATATTAGAGTATACGAATGGTAAACAGACCTAATTTTGCGATCCCTAGAACTGTTCCGACTCAATCGGAAAGTTTTACGGAGGCGATTAATTCAGAGATCCGAAGAGCAGCTGCGACTGGAATCTACGATATTAGAGGCGGGGGATCAAAACGTCGACTACCGCATTTTGATGATTTATTGTTTCTAGGCGCATCAATTTCTCGTTATCCGTTAGAAGGGTACCGGGAAGCGTGTGGAACCGGTGTCACTCTTGGCACACGGTATGCGAAGAAACCCATCGAGTTAGACATTCCAATTACTATAGCAGGTATGAGTTTTGGCGCTCTTTCGGGTCGAGCAAAAGAAGCGCTTGGTCGAGGGGCTACTAGCGCTGGAACGTCAACGACGACCGGTGATGGTGGCATGACTAACGAAGAGCGCGCGCATTCAAAGCAGCTTGTGTACCAGTATTTACCATCACGATACGGAATGAATCCAGATGACTTGCGTCGTTGTGATGCAATTGAGATTGTAGTAGGGCAGGGAGCAAAGCCTGGCGGAGGAGGCATGCTGCTGGGACAAAAAATAAGTGACAGAGTTGCGGAGATGCGTAATCTCCCCAAAGGGATTGACCAGCGTTCATCATGCCGTCACCCCGATTGGACTGGGCCTGATGATCTTGAAATTAAAATTCTTGAGTTACGTGAGATCACAAACTGGGAGAAGCCAATCTATGTCAAGATTGGTGGTGCCCGACCATATTTCGATACGACCCTCGCTGTAAAGTCAGGTGCAGATGTCGTAGTTATTGATGGAATGCAGGGAGGAACAGCTGCGACTCAAAATGTTTTTATAGAGCATGTTGGTCAACCGACGCTAGCTTGTATTTGTCCAGCCGTTCAAGCGCTTCAAGACCTAGGCGTTCATCGCGATGTGCAGTTGATTGTGTCTGGCGGAATACGTATCGGTGCCGATGTTGCAAAGTCGCTTGCACTCGGTGCTGATGCCGTATCGATTGGAACTGCTGCGATGATCGCAATAGGCGATAATGATCCGAGATGGGAGAAAGAGTATAACGATTTAGGTACAACTGCTGGCGCCTATGATGACTGGCATGAGGGGCTGGATCCAGCAGGAATAACTACGCAAGATCCTGACCTTGAAAAAAATATAGATCCTGTACTGAGCGGGCGGCGTTTGAGCAATTATCTTAAAGTGATGGCGATGGAAGTACAAACGATCGCTCGTGCTTGTGGTAAGAATCATGTGCTTAATCTAGAGCCAGAAGATTTATGTGCCCTGACCATAGAGGCATCAGCAATGACTGGTGTCCCCCTTAGTGGAACTGATTGGGTGGTTGGCAAGGGCGCTAGTTTATAGCGATGCATTATATTTTTATGAATTATGTATTTGATGCTATCTTACGAATCGAGAAAGATCTCACTAAGCCGTGCGACTCCCTGTAAAATACAGATTAAGATGAGAAACAAGAGAAATAGGTTCTGTAATCGCGAGAGAGGGCGAATGGCGCCCTAAGTGTCATTTATTATCAATTTGTACGAGAATTCTCTAAGTAGTTGAATATAAAACAGTAACCTAGGTTTTTTTCGATAGTACCTGCCGGTGTTTGATTAAGGTTGATAGTTGTTCGAACGAGCTTATAGTTCACGCTAAGGATAAATAGGCAATAATATTAGAGATTATGAGAAAGTGCTGCCGAGCAGATCCATGACAATGCTATTAGTAGAAAATCCCTATATAGGGTGTGAAAGCGAAAGTGGCGGAATTGGTAGACGCGCTGGTTTTAGGTGCCAGTGGGGCGACCCGTGGGAGTTCGAATCTCCCCTTTCGCACCAGCTCTCGTCTATGCACTATCGACAGTTCATAAACAGGATTTAGGTATGGAAGTGTCAATCGAATCTACAGGATCTATTGGTCGTCGTATGACAGTTGTTATTCCTGCCGCTAAATTGGAAGATCAAATTATTTCAAGGATGGTTCATCTTGAAAAAACATTAAAGCTCCCTGGATTTCGCCCAGGAAAGGTTCCGCGCAAGATAGTTGAATCTCGGTTTCTGGGTCAGGTTATGCAGGAGTCAGTGCAAGAGCTAATTGACTCATCGTATCGTGAAGCTGTAATCGAAAAAAATATTTCACCGGCCGGTTATCCATCGATTGAGCCAAAAAAAATAAACCGTGGAGAAGATTTGGAATATGTTGCTACTTTTGAGGTATTCCCAGCAATCAAGAAGCTAAGCGTTCAGGGGCAACAGATTGAAAAGACCATCTGTACGGTGGCTGATGATGATATTGATCGGACAATCGAAACCCTGCGTCGTCAGCATACCGAATGGAAACCTAAGGGTGCAATTGCCGAAGCTGGCGATCGGTTGCTCATAAGTTTTGTTGGGACGATTGGCGGTGAACCATTTGAGGGCGGCGAAGTGAGCGAGCTTCCCGTTATACTGGGACAAGGCGGGATTTTGCCAGAATTTGAAAAGGGTCTTAGTGGGCAAGAAGCTGGAGCAAAACTCTCGATCAAAGCAAAGTTTCCTGATGATTATCCTTCTACTACAGTAGCGGGTAAGGAAGCTGTCTTTGCTATTGAGGTCAAGGAGGTTTCTCTTCCGGTCTTGCCAGAGGTTAACACAGCCTTTATCGCTAAATTTGGCGTCTCAGAAGGTACCGAGACAGCGTTTCGGGCCCAGATTCAAGAAAATCTAGAGCAAGAGGCTGAGAGTCGTGTTAAGTCTCAGTTGCGGCATGCTGTTTTTGCTGCGTTGCTTGAAGATAATGAGTTTGATGTGCCACAAGCGTTAGTTGAAGAAGAGATAAGCCGGGCAATTTCAGAGCGTCAACACCATATGGGGTCACACGGACACGCTCATGGACATAATCATGAATCAGATGAAGCTGTAGATCGCGAGGTTTACCGTGAGGAAGCTATTCGGCAGGTCCGGCTGGGTTTGATAGTTAGGGAAGCAATAAGAGACAGAGAGATTAAAGTAGAGGATTCTGCAGTTCGGGCGAGAGTTGAGGCCATGGCTAGTACTTACGAGGATCCGAGGCAGGTAATTGATTGGTATTATGGAGGGGAAGGACGTCTAACACAGGTTCAAGGCGTCATAATGGAAGAGCTTCTTGTTGAGTCACTAATATCAGAAGCAGAGATAGTAGAAAAAGAAGTTCATCTGAAGGATTTTATGAATCCACATTCTTCCGATGCGGAAGAAGCCTAATGATAAGTTAATGGAGGTTAAGTGAAGCACGATAGACTAGATCATAACCAGAAGTCAGAAGCTAACGCCCTTGGTTTGGTCCCAATGGTTATTGAGACAACCGGTCGCGGAGAGCGAGCGTTCGATATTTATTCACGACTTTTGAAAGAGCGAGTTGTTTTTCTTGTAGGTCCAATCGAAGATCACTCTGCTAATTTAATCGTAGCTCAAATGCTGTTTCTTGAGTCGGAAAACCCTGACAAGGATATTCATCTATACGTTAACTCGCCTGGTGGAGCAGTTAATTCAGGTCTTGCCATTTATGATACGATGCAATTTATTCGACCTGACGTGAGTACCGTATGCATTGGGCAGGCCGCTAGTATGGGGGCTGTTATTCTTGCTGGAGGCACGCCCAAGAAACGTTTTGCGCTGCCTCACTCAAGAATTATGATCCATCAACCATGGGGTGGTTTTCAAGGGCAAGCAACCGATATCGATATCCATGCGCGCGAAATTCTAGAGATGAGGGAGCGATTGAATAAGATCCTCTCCACGCATACAGGTCGAGACATGACTATTATAGGTGGCGATACTGAGCGGGATAACTTTATGGGTGGTGAAGAAGCTGTCGAGTATGGAATTATTGATAAGGTGATAGAGAGTCGCCAAGATTAAGATAACAGGCTTAGAATTTTGAACTCATTTCAGAGCCATACGTTTTATTAATCCCTTATTTTTTCGCCCAGCGTAGATGGCTTTCCATTGGGAGTTTATTCAGCAAATATCCGATGACTGGCCTTGGGCTGTAGTTTTTGGTAATGTACGCGCGGAACTTGTAATGCGGTAAGCTCAGTCACATTTTTTGTTGTTAATACTTTTCGAGGTAGCTAATGTCGGAGAACGATAACAAAACTAAGAATGATAAACTTTTATATTGCTCTTTCTGCGGTAAAAGTCAACACGAGGTTCGCAAGCTAATTGCAGGTCCATCCGTTTTTGTTTGCGATGAGTGTGTGGAATTATGTAACGAAATTATTCGAGAAGAGTCGGAGGAGTTAGAGCGAGATGGAAGTGAATCATCGCGCTATCCTACGCCGCAGGAAATTTGTGAGCGTTTGGATGACTATGTAATTGGGCAAGAAGCTGCAAAGAAGGTGTTGTCAGTTGCGGTTTACAACCATTATAAGCGGATTGAGAATGAAGAGGCTGTTGGCGACGTAGACATTTCGAAAAGCAACATTTTAATGATCGGGCCTACTGGCTCAGGCAAAACACTGCTAGCCGAGACTCTTGCTCGAGAGCTAAATGTTCCTTTTACAATAGCCGACGCAACTACCCTCACTGAGGCAGGTTATGTTGGTGAAGATGTTGAGAATATTGTTCAGAAGTTATTACAAAAATGTGATTATGATGTCGAAAGAGCTCAGGTAGGAATCGTCTATATCGACGAGATAGATAAAATATCTAGAAAGTCTGATAATCCTTCAATAACTCGGGATGTATCAGGGGAAGGTGTCCAGCAAGCGTTGCTAAAGCTTATTGAGGGCACTGTTGCTTCGGTACCACCACAAGGTGGTCGCAAACATCCGCAGCAAGAGTTTCTTCAGGTTGATACTCGTAATGTTTTGTTCATATGCGGCGGAGCGTTTTCCGGATTGGAGAAGGTCATCCTTGAGAGATCAGAGAAGTCGGGAATAGGATTTGGTGCTGATATAAAGAGCAAGACAAGTGAAGTCAAAGTTGGTGAGCGGTTGCGAGATTTGGAGCCCGAAGATCTAATAAAGTATGGATTAATTCCAGAGTTTGTTGGACGTCTACCAATTATTGCGACACTAGGAGAGTTGGATGAAAATGCTCTAATTACAATTCTTACTGAGCCTAAGAACGCTTTAGTAAAGCAATATCGAAAGCTTTTCGATCTGGAAGGTGTAGAGCTTGAGTTTCGAGAGGAAACTCTTAGTGCGGTAGCAAAACGCGCGATGGATAGGAAAACAGGTGCTCGTGGTTTACGTTCTATTCTTGAAAAAGCTCTTCTCGAGACTATGTTTGAGCTTCCATCCTTGGAGAATATTAGTAAAGTAACAGTTGATGCTAGTGTGATTGAAGACAATGCTCGGCCATTATATGTTTATGAGGACTCGAATAGAGCTACTCATCAGTCCTAAATAAGGCCAAACCCCAAATAATCGCTTGAAATATGACCTGTTAACCCGTATATGTTTGGTTGAAGGTGTCTTGGTAAGTTACGCCTAGTTTAAACAAACAACGAATGGCCAGCCGATGCAAGGCTGATTTGGCAGAAAAACATGACAGATAAAGTGGAAATAGATTCTGACCTAGAGGTCCAAACTCGATATTCTATGCTGCCGCTTCGGGATGTCGTAATTTTCCCGCATATGGTGATTCCACTATTTGTCGGTCGCGCTAAGTCAATAAAGGCATTAGAGCAAGCTATGGCTAGCGGTAAGCAGGTGTTCCTGGCAGCCCAGCATGATGCGTCTGACGACGACCCATTGCCTGAAAAAATTTATAGTGTTGGTACAGTTGCAAATATTTTGCAGTTACTAAAATTGCCAGACGGCACAGTTAAAGTATTAGTAGAAGGCGTCTCGAGAGCGTCGATAATTAGCTACGTTGAAACTGATGAAATGTTTACTGTTGATGCCAGGGCTATCGTTAGTGATGAAATTGAGCCTCAAGAAGCAGAAGTGCTTATTCGTACGGTTACAGAACAGTTTGGGCGATATATTAAGTTAAGCTCAAAAATACCAGCGGAAGTTTTGACATCTCTGGAAGGAATCAATGATGCTTCGCGACTAGCTGATTCTGTGGCTAGCCATCTAAGTTTACGGAATGAAGAGAAACAGAAAATTCTTGAGATAGGTGACGATCGGGAACGCTTAGAGAATCTGCTTGGAATAATTGAATCTGAAGTTGACCTCCTCCAAGTTGAGAAACGTATTCGGGGCCGAGTTAAGAAACAGATGGAGAAGAGTCAGCGTGAGTATTACCTGAATGAGCAGATGAAGGCGATACAGAATGAGCTTGGTGAGATGGACGAAGCTCCAAATGAGATGGAAGAGTTACAGCAAAGAGTCGAAGAAGCTGGCATGCCAAAAGATGCACTCGAAAAGGCTGAATCAGAATTAAAGAAACTGAGAATGATGTCTCCGATGTCTGCAGAGGCGACGGTTGTCCGAAATTATATTGATTGGTTGCTGCAGGTGCCTTGGAAGAAGAGAAGTCGTATTTCAAAGGATCTCATCAAGGCCGAAAAGATACTTGAAAATGATCACTATGGTTTAGACAAAGTGAAGGAGCGTATTCTTGAATATCTGGCTGTACAACAGCGGATAGCCAAAGCTAAAGGACCAATATTGTGTCTAGTAGGTCCTCCGGGGGTCGGCAAGACCTCGCTGGGAGAATCAGTAGCAAGAGCAACGAACCGTAAGTTTGTTAGAATGTCTCTAGGCGGAGTCCGTGATGAGGCAGAGATAAGAGGGCATCGTCGCACGTACATTGGCTCTTTACCAGGCAAGATAGTCCAGAACCTAGCTAAGACAAAGACGCGTAATCCTTTATTTATGCTAGATGAGGTTGACAAGATGTCTATGGATTTTCGTGGCGATCCATCTTCTGCTCTTTTGGAAGTCTTGGACACAGAACAAAACCATAGCTTCGGCGATCATTATCTTGAAGTCGATTATGATTTGTCAGAAGTCATGTTTGTTGCAACGGCGAACACATTAAATATCCCGGCTCCGTTACTTGATCGGATGGAGATAATTCGGATTTCGGGTTATACCGAAGAAGAAAAAATAAATATTGCCACTCGTTATCTGGTTCCTAAGCAAGTGCAGAATAATGGTTTAGCTACTCCTGAGATCTCGATCGCGAAGAGCGCTTTGACTGATATAGTCCGGTATTACACGCGCGAAGCAGGCGTCCGTGGGTTGGAGCGTGAGATCGCCAAGATATGTCGAAAAGTAACTAAGGAATTACTCTTGTCGTCCGAAAAGACTAGCGTTTCCGTTGGAAGTCGTGGTCTCGATAAATATCTGGGTGTGCGTCGTCATCGGTACGGTAGAGCTGAAGAACAAAACAGGATTGGCCAGGTAACAGGATTGGCCTGGACAGAGGTTGGAGGTGAGTTGTTGACAATTGAGGCAGCAGTTATGCCTGGCAAGGGCAAGCATATTTATACTGGCAAATTAGGCGAAGTAATGCAGGAATCTATCCAGGCAGCTATGAGTGTTGTACGAACTCGCGGCGAGCAATATGGCATCGATGTAGACTTCTTTCAAAAACAGGATTTGCATATCCATGTGCCTGAAGGAGCGACCCCTAAAGATGGCCCAAGTGCAGGAGTAGGGATGTGCACAGCGATGTTTTCTGCAATTACCAGTGTTCCTGTGAACGCTTCAGTTGCTATGACCGGGGAGATAACGCTGCGAGGTGAAGTACTACCTATCGGTGGACTAAAGGAGAAGTTGCTGGCTGCGCAACGCGGCGGTCTTAAAACGGTTTTAATTCCGAAAGAAAATGAAAAAGAGCTGGTAGAGGTTCCAAAAAATATAAAACGTGGTTTAGATATTAGGCCAGTGCAATGGATTGACGAGATCTTTGCGGTAGCGCTCGAAAGCGTTCCAATTATTGACCAAATTGCTAGCGAAGAAACGGTATCCGCTGATGCGCCATCCAAGCCTAAGACACCAGATGATCGCCCGAGGCCACACTAAAAAGTGCTAATTTAAAGCGCTTCTCCAGTGTATTTTAAATAGAAATGAGGCATTCTTCGGTCACAACAGCAGGTATTTATAGCTTATAGATCAATAATTTGCACGAAGAAATGACTAAATATTATGAACTAATGATGTGACGAGCACTCTGACTAAAGAGATGTTTTTCGAGGTTGCGTTAGAGTTTTTGGCGGGTTATAACGCTTTTTGTGGGGTGGTATAAGGATGTCGAGAAGGCCTGTCCCGCATTTGTAAGTAGTATCAAGAATTATTGGTGAACATTAAACTACCAAAAAACAGGAGCACAATGTGAACAAAGCTGAATTAATAGATGCTGTTGCAGCCGATAGTGGGCTTAGCAAGGCTGATGCTAGCGGTGCAGTTGAAAGCGTTTTCAATACTATTGGTAATGAACTGCGTCAAGGAAACTCAGTTTCAGTTGTCGGGTTTGGCCAGTTTTCCGTCAGTAACCGGGCAGCACGAACTGGGCGCAATCCAAGAACTGGAGAGGAAATCGCAATCGCTGCTTCGAGAGCGCCAAAGTTTAAAGCTGGGAAACAGCTTAAGGATGCCGTAAACTCTTAGCGGGTCCAGCGGGTGCTTAGCTCAGTTGGGAGAGCGTCGCCCTTACAAGGCGAAGGTCACTGGTTCAAGCCCAGTAGCACCCACCAAAAAGGGGCTACCTCCAAATTGATGCCAGGCTGACTGTCGCCAGAATAGGCTAAAAACTAGTAGTTCAGATTGATTTACTTCCCAAAAAGCAATGGGTGCAAGTTCCTAGCACCCTTTGGAACATGATAAGCCCTGCCTTAGCAGGGCTTTTTGTGCAAGTGTGATTTGGATAATCTCGGCGTTCTCGGGATGTTCTTGCGACCTTGATTCTCTTCAACGACGTTTAGCTTGAACTACTAAACGCAATCAAATCTAGTTCCTTAGCTTAACGGCTGGATTAGTAGAGAACCATCAAGATCAAGTCATTATAAGGGCCAGCCACATTGCTTTACATAGATTGGTTTCGATGTTTTCATAGCCCTAAACATGTCTACCTTATTTCTTATTTCTAGTGGCTAGCGTGGATCTATAAAGTCTCGTAAGAGAGATTTAGCGATTCTAAGATCAAAAAAGCTAAGTCAAGGTTTTTGTTATTTGAGATTTTGCTCTGCATTTTTGCTCACCATAGTATAGAATTGGCGCTAAGAAACATCTAAGTAGCTGTTTTAATTAACGTGTTTAGTTGGGATAGCGAATAAGAAAATTGGTTTTTAGGGGGCGAAGGTCGCAGGTTTGAATGTTGCAGCACTCAAGTTCGGTATCGAATCGACTGATGGGATGGGTGCCCGAATTCTTATCTCATGCCGGAGCGGTAGTTCAGTTGGTTAGAATACCGGCCTGTCACGCCGGGGGTCGCGGGTTCGAGTCCCGTCCGCTCCGCCACTAAAGTAATGTTAATAAGACTCAGTAGTTGTTGGGTAAGTCGGACCGCCCTAGGTATTCCCGGACTTCCGAAGAAAGTGATATTGCCATGCTGACCACAATTAGAGATAAAGCCACTGGTTGGATCGCCTGGGCGATCGTGATTCTCATATCAATTCCATTTGCTTTATGGGGAATTAATTCCTATTTTGAGGGCGCTTCGAAGGTTGTTGTTGCCAGTGTGGGGGATGTTGAAATTGAGAGAGAAGCATATCAACAAGCACTGGCACAGCAACAGAGAACATTGGTGCAAATGATGGGTGGTGAGGTGGATCCAGAATTTTTTGGCGGCTATCTTTTTAAGGAGCGCGTAATTAATCAATTAATCGACGATGTTCTGTTTAATGAGTATATAGATTCTCGGGGTTATCGCATAAGTGATCGCGAACTAAATACGCAGATTCGGTCTATTGAAGCGTTTCATTCAGACTATGGCTTTAGCAGTGATCGGTATCAGCAGTTACTCCAAAGGGCAGGTCTGTCTGTCGAGGGATTTGAAGTCCAGCAAAGGAGAGAAGCTGTTTTTGATCAGGTGGAGAATGGTCTTATAAAGAGCGCATTTGCGCTTGATTCGAGTGTTAGGGCGCTTCTAACTCTTCTGCATCAGAAACGAGAAGCAAAATTTGTCTTATTTAATCTTGAAGACTATATCGACTCTAGCCTAGTTGGTGATGCTGAGATAGAAGCTGAATATGTAGAGAATGCTGAGAAATATTTTTCGCCCGAAAGCGTTCAAGTTGATTATGTTATTTTGTCGGTAGATGATTTGGCTAAAGATATAACGATAGATGAGGCAGAAATTGAATTGATCTATGAGCGCGATAGAGAGCGATTTGTTCAACCAGAAGCTCGTTCAATTAGACATATACTCATTGCTGTCAGCCAAGATGCTACCGAAGATGAAATAGAAGAAAAGCGCATTGTGGCATTAGATCTTCTCGCTAAACTAGCCGATGGAGTGGATTTCTCAGAAGTGGCAAAAGATAATTCTGATGATATTGGATCTGCGAGAGTGGGTGGAGATCTTGGTGTAATGCAATTGGGCACAATGCCGCAGGCCTTTGAGACGACGGCTCTAGATCTATTAGTTGGGGAGGTCAGTGAGCCAATAAGAACTGAATACGGTTTCCATATCGTCGAAGTTACGGAATTAATACCCGAGACATATAAGTCGTACTCGGATGTTCGTGATCAGCTTGCGGAAGAGGTGCGAGTGAGTCAAGCGGAAATGAGATTTGTTGAGACCGCAGAGGAATTACGAAATATTAGCTATGAACAACCTGATACATTGCAGCCAGTTTTAGACAGGCTCGGATTAACCCTTATGCGCAGTCCTTGGTTTTCGAGAGGCTTCGGTGATGGTGTGGCGACTAGTCAAGCCTTTCGCGATGCTGCTTTCTCGGATGACGTTATACTTGATGGCCTAAATAGTGAAGTCATAGAGATCGATGTAAACACTCTTGCTGTTATGCGTAAGTCTGACTATCAAGAGAGAACGTTGCGATCGCTTGATGATGTCAAAAATCAAATTCGCGACAAGCTTGGCGTCCAAAACGCATTCCAAGAGCTCGAAATGACAGGGATGCGTTTTGTCAAAGACTTGAATAATAATGACATTCAGTGGAGTGATTGGATTGCTGCGAACGCCTTTGCAGAAGAAAGTTTTTCCGATTCAGCTTCTGGAGGAGCGGATGCGGTGAACAGTTCAATTAATTCGATCATATACGATGCATTGCCATCGCCTGACGAATCGTCGGTTTTTGGAAGCAAATGGGTTAATGATAAGATTCTAATTGTTTATCAATTGAGGGCTGTAGATGACGGTGATCCTAGCTCGGTTAGTGCCGAAGATAGGGAGGAAGCCAAGCAACTACTTGTAAGACGGAACGGTGCTGAATTAGTTAGCGACTTCAAGCGGAACCTTCGGGTAAATGCAGATGTCAGTATCTACGAAGACGAGCTATAGCCAAATTAATTCTCATTTGAATAGTACGGACTGATACCAACGGAGTGGAAGCCGGCGTCAACGTACATAATCTCTCCAGTAATGCCGGATGCGAGATCTGAGCAAAGAAAAGATGCAGCATTACCAACCTCCTCAATTGTTACGCCACGGCCAAGTGGTGTGGAGTTTTCATAAAAGCTCATCATTTTTTTGAAACCACGAATCCCCGAAGCAGCTAATGTTTTTATTGGCCCGGCTGAAATTCCGTTGACGCGAATACCGTCAGAACCAAATGATTGCGCTAAGTATCGAACATTCGCTTCAAGGCTCGCTTTAGCAAGGCCCATCACATTATATCCCGGCATTGACCTTATAGATCCGATGTAAGTTAAAGTCAGCATCGACCCGTGTGGTTTACATATCATGTCACGAAATTCCTTAGCTAAAGCAGCGAAGCTATAAGAGCTTATTTCATGGGCTGTTAGAAATCCCTCTCGTGTAACTGCATCCAGATATAGTCCATTTAGTTCATTACGTGGTGCGTAAGCTATCGCATGAATAATAATATCAACGTTACTCCAATGACTTAACAGACTGTTCTTGAGTTCTAGAATTTCTCTGTCATTTGATACATCACATGGAAGTGTGATTGTCGTATCAAGTTGCCCTGCAAGCTTCTCGACTCGTGATCGGAGTTTATCATTCTGGTAAGTCAAGGCGATCTCAGCCCCCTCCCGTTTCATAGCTTGCGCAACGCCCCAGGCAATTGATCGTTCGCTTGCCAGGCCTGTGATTAGAACTCGTTTGTCCTTCAGAAATCCCATGATTGTCGATTTTAGTCCTATCAGATATCTAGTGAGCTACTATATCATTGAAATTCGCTTAGCGCTTAAGTGGGGCTGAGCATTTGACATGGAATTAAATCATGACTTCAATGATTTGTAACTGAGTACTGAATTATAGACAATGAAATAGATTGTTGATCAACTGCTGACAGGAGAAGGGGGTCGAGGTAATTGCCACATAAAGATTTTACTCACCAACCGCTGTTATGTGTCGAAGTCTTGACAGATGAGCCCACAGTATGCCAGGCTGCTGCAAGCCTTGCTTCGGAGCTTGGTTTAAAGCTTTTATCGGACTTAAGCCATGTTGACTGTCGCTTTATCTTAGGAGTAGATGGATCCGGCCTGTCGCTTAAAGACCTGACGCAACCAAACGTTAAACCATTGGTTTTTTCTTCATTGAAGACGAGGCCTCGACATCGTGGAATAGACCTCCTTGCGCGAGCTATAGGTTCGAAGAATCATAGCATCATTGATGCAACTGCAGGATTTGGTCATGATTCATTCCACATGCTCAGTTTAGGAAAGCATGTAGTATCAATAGAAAGATCACCAATAGTAGCGGCTATGCTAGCAGACAGCGCACGAAGACTAATTTCATCGCGTTTCGCCACATCAATGCAATTAGTTTGTGCAGATTCTAAGAAGTGGCTAACACAGAATTTATCCAGTGAAGTTATATATCTTGACCCTATGTTTCCA
The DNA here is from genome assembly GCA_002724185.1 of Acidiferrobacteraceae bacterium. Lineage (GTDB taxonomy): Bacteria > Pseudomonadota > Gammaproteobacteria > Arenicellales > UBA868 > CAJXWH01. The sequence continues at coordinate 14,273 of PBOB01000083.1, forward strand.
GATCGAGAAAGCCGTTCAGCTTTGGCGAGAAAGGAAGATCGAATGTTGAGGGCGCTGGTTGGTAATGACTCAGATGCTATCAGCTTGTTTAGCATAGCTCGTGCCGTTGCTTTACGGCGTGTTGTGGTAAAGCGGCCTGCGTGGGCCGAGCCATTAGAGGCCAATCCTAGTATGTCATATCAAGGAAGAACAGTGCGATATGATGTTTACGTGACAAGAACATGAGCAAGACGCCATGGCTATATATGCCTACTCTAGAAAATGAGAAGGAAATGCCGTTACCAGATTCGGAGTTGCGCCATTTGGTTTATGTGCACCGACGAAGAGTTGGAGATCAATTTGTACTATTTGATGGTAAGGGTAGAATTGTTACTGCTGAAATTAATGAGATAGTGCGAAAACCGCTACGAATGCAATATAGGGAACTGTCCAGAGAACAAATATCGCCAGGTAAGAAATACCTACATTTAGCCACTGCTTTACCCAAAGGGGACCGCCAGACATTGCTGCTGGATTTTGCAACGCAACTTGGTGTTACCAATTTTGTCCCCTTGCAATGCGAGCGAAGTGTTTCGCATGTTCGCGCCAATTCTTACGAGCGGTGGATGAAGATATTGATTGAATCCTGTAAGCAGTCTCATCGCCCTTGGTTGCCTAATTTGCAGGAGCCCGTCGCTCCACTCGAATATCTGCATGAATGTAAGGCGCGCGATGGCCTTGTGTTGCTAGCTGACCCTGATGGTGTATCTCCCAATGATCTGAAACCCAATACCCTCTCGTCAGTTAATATTTCCCTATTTGTAGGTCCAGAAGGGGGATTTACCGCTGCTGAATATAATGGTTTAGTTTCAAGTGGCGTGCTGCCAGTGTCCCTTGGTAGATCAACTCTAAGAGTAGAAACGGCAGCTGTTGCTTTCGCAGCTATTATACGGAATTTATTCGATCTATAGCTGGCATCTAGATATCGGATTTTAGTGTTTTAATTCGAGATTTTTGTTGCTTTAGTTCGACTATCGATTTTCGAGAATCGCTAATACGATCTTTTTCCTTCTCAACAATGTGTGATGGCGCTTTAGATAAAAATTGAGAATTTGCTAGTTTACTTTCGGCTTGTTTTAATGTTTTTTCTAGACTGACAATTTCCCGATTTAGCCGGGCTAGCTCAGCTTCGTAATCAATTGCCGATCCAAGGGGTATAAGGATCTTGAGGGAATTAACCAGGATCGTAGCGCTTTCTGGTGGGTGATCATCATCGGGAATGATTTCAAGCGATTCAATTTTTGCTAGTTCCATCAGAATAGGTTTGAATTGCGTAAGATAG
>PBOB01000084.1 GCA_002724185.1 Acidiferrobacteraceae bacterium
AAATAAGAAAATAGTTGTTACAGGGGCCGGTGGTTCTATTGGTAGTGAATTGTGTCGTCAGCTAGCTCAATTGCAACCGCGTCAACTCATACTTATCGATCAAGGCGAGTTTAACTTGTATTCAATTGCAGCAGAATTGTCACAGTTCGCAGGAGGTGTGAATGTACTGCCTTTGCTAGGGGACGTATGCGACAAAATAGCAATGACGCATATATTCGATACACATGAACCAGAAATAGTGTTCCATGCTGCTGCATACAAACACGTACCACTGCTAGAGAGTCAAGCGAGGGAAGCAATTAGAAACAATGTTGCTGGCACTCAGTGCATAGCGGAAGTATCAATCTCAGCTAGTTGTGAGACCTTTATCTTAATTTCGACCGACAAGGCTGTTAACCCGACTAGCCTGATGGGCGCCACTAAAAGAGTTGCTGAATTAATTAGCCAGGCTTTGCATCAAAAGTCTAGTACGCGATTTATAACTGTGCGATTTGGTAATGTCCTAGGCTCCGCAGGTAGCGTAGTACCACTTTTCCAAAAACAGATATCAGAGGGAGGCCCGATAACTGTTACGCACCCAGAGATGACACGTTATTTTATGACTATGGCAGAGGCATGCCAGCTTATTCTCCAGGCTAGTGTCGCAGGCGATGGGCAGGCAATTTATGTTCTCAATATGGGAGAACCAGTAAAGATAGCAGATCTTGCAAAGCAAATGATTCGGCTAGCAGGTTTGAGAATAGACCAAGATATCTCGATTGAGTTTACGGGCTTGCGTCCTGGAGAAAAACTTGAAGAAGAATTGTTTCATTATCTCGAATCTCTGTCTCCAACAGATTTTGAAAAATTACTTCTAGCGGAGACACGCGAGATTGATTCGCGGCTTGTATTGGCACAAGCCGATAAACTTATTAAAGCTTGTGGTAATTACAATAATGAAGAAATTGGCACTATGTTGAGAACTCTAGTTCCTGAATATACTGAAACCAAGCATCGATAAAATTGGAGACTAGTCGAAAAATACGATCGAGTTCATAAAGTGCAGTTCGTGGTATAGCCTTCCGAAGATGTCATTCCGAGTCTCTATTTGGCAGCGGAATACTGTGTTATTGGATTGCGTGGACTGATACTAAAATACCAAATCTTGGATGATCAAAGAAATGAACTTCATTAAATTTTACTCTTCGTCGTTCATCAATGAAGTAGAATGGAAGTGATGATGTATCGCTTTGAGAGCTTAACACTGTGCTCGGTCGTGCGTTATAACGCATTAGCACATCAATATACAGCAGGTCTGTTGCAAATAACCTAAGAATACCTCTTAATGTATCGCCACGGTTGTTGATATCTGGAAGGATAACCTCTACATAGGGAGCCTTCTTTGGGTCCGATGTTTTTTGAGACCAGCCGCCATAGAAAATAATTCGATAGTCTTTAGTGCTGGCTAGCATTTTTGCTTGCTCGGATAAATATCCATCTATCACTGGCTCGATTTCTACGAGGGACTTCTTTAGACGAAGGCTGTTAAGTTCGAGATTAAACCTTACGTGTGAAATGGTCGGGGTGTTAAGTTCTTCAGTATTTTCCTCATTCCTGTTATATTGAAAAACGAGTACTTCTGCATCGTAGAAGTCAATAGCTAGTAATGGCGATGAAACGCTAACAAGGATCGATAAATAGAGTAATCGAGTTAGCAATTTCTTTCTTTTACACAGAATATTTGAAGTAGAGCGATTCAATGCGATTACTATAGTACTGATAGCTATATAGTGAGACCTTGGGTAATTCTGGAGGTGGTCATAATTAACAATAGATTGATTGCTACGATATTTTCGTAACAAATTGTTCAGCAAACTCAATTCTAGCCTTACTTTCGGGCAATGATGTAGTAATGCGCAAAGAAAAATTAGAGATCATTCGATATAAGCTAGGTTCAGCTGCTATATTGGCTAGAAGAGTTGAAGTATCAACATCAGTGTCTTCAAAAAATTCTATTTTCCCACCATTCGAGTCGAGAGTCAGTTTACGAATTCCAATAGCACTACATTTTAACTTAAGATTGGTTGCTTGAAAAAGAAACTTTGCCGGCTCTGGCAATAGACCAAATCTGTCAATAGCCTCTAGTTGAAGTTCATATAGTTCATTTGCATCTTGAGCGCCAGCAATGCGTTTATAAAAGACTAATCGAGCATGCACATCCGGTAAATATGTTTCTGGGAAAAGAGTAGGGATATTGAGTTGCACCTCAGGCATTCTTGAGTCGTTTTCTATTGATGCGATTTTGGTAAAATCAGATGTATCTGAGAGATCGAATATTGCTCGGTTGAGGTATTCTGAATATAGTGAAAACCCGATATCGCTTATCATGCCGCTTTGTGCATCTCCTAGTAATTCGCCGGCGCCACGAATTTCGAGATCATGTGTAGCAAGCGCAAATCCACTGCCTAAGTCTTCCAAGCTCGCGATGGCATCAAGTCTGCGCTCTGCATTTGCATCAAGTACTTCGTTTGGACGTTTTGTTAAATAGGCATAAGCTTTATGATGAGACCGGCCTACTCTTCCACGCAGTTGATGCAGTTGGGCCATGCCAAAATTGTTGGCCCGGTCTACAATTATTGTATTCGCATTTGGCAAGTCGATCCCACTCTCTATAATTGTTGTGCATACAAGAATATTGAATCGCTGTCTATAGAAGTCACGCATTACTCGTTCTAGTTCCCCTCTCGGCATTTGCCCATGAGCAATCCGCATCTCAGCTTCTGGCACAAGCTTCGCTAATGCATCAGCAGCACTATTGATAGTAGAAACTCTATTATGGAGAAAAAAGACCTGCCCACCGCGATGTAATTCACGAAGACATGCTTCTCGAATAAGGTCATCATTCCATTCGCAGACAAATGTCTTTATTGTCTGTCGATTTTCCGGTGGGGTTGTAATAAGTGAAATCGGTCGCATACCAGAAAGACTAGTATTAAGAGTCCGAGGAATAGGTGTTGCCGTTAACGTAAGAACGTTAACTTCGCTTCGTAGCCTTTTTAGAGCTTCTTTTTGACGTACTCCAAAGCGATGCTCTTCGTCAATGATTAGTAGACCAAGCTCCTTGAATCGAATATCTTTTTGTAGGATTCGGTGGGTACCTATTATGATATCGGGGTGACCATCCCGCAGGGAAGCTACTATTTCATCGACAAAGCGTTTTTGTCGAAATCGCGATAACAATTCAATCTCTACTGCGACATGATCAAAACGGCGAACGAATGTTTCGAAATGTTGCTGAGCGAGTATTGTAGTAGGCACTAATATAGCAACTTGCTTTTTGTTGTACACCGTTAAAAAAGCAGCCCGTAAAGCGATTTCTGTTTTTCCAAAGCCAACGTCGCCGCAAACAAGCCTATCCATTGGAGTTTCTAATTCGAGATCCATAATGACCTCTGACATCGCAGCTTCTTGGTCAGGAGTTGTTTCAAATTCAAATCGCTGGACAAATGCCTCATAATCATTGGTAGGTAACGCAAAGCTGGTAGTTTTGTTAGCTGCGCGAAGGGCATTTATTTCCAGTAGTTCTACCGCAACGTCATGAGCCTTCTGACGTGCAATTGCTTTTGTTTTGCTCCAGGAATCAGTGCCTATCTTATTTAGAGAAACGGTGTCTTTATTACCGCCTAAATATCGACTGATTAGTTGAAGAGAGACTATGGGAACATATAATTTGTCTCCGTCCAGGTATTCTATCATTAAGAATTCAGTTTCCTGACCTTTGACGCCTAGCGTACGAAGACCCCTATACCTGCCTATTCCGTGTTCGTGGTGCACAACAGGGTCACCGATAGAAAGTTCAGTAAGAGATCGTATAATCGATTCTGGATCAATCTTTCTATTTTTGTGGCGTTTGGGGCTTATGTGATCGCCATATATTTGCGACTCGCTAATGACCTCAATATTGTCGTTGGGTAGGTAAATGCCCCTCAGTAGTCTATTGCAAGTGATTCCTACCTTTGATTTAGAGAGGTCTAGCCAACCACTCCAGCTTGCAACATCATTTATACGAATATTGTTCGTTGCAAAAAGGTCAGTCAGTACGTTTTTGCGGGTTTCAGTTGTAGCTACAAGAAGAATTCGATGCTTAGTCTTGCTAATATGCGATAGTAGTTGGGAGTACGGATAGTTTGAGTCAGTTTGTATTAAAAACTGGCCTGGTAACTCACTCGAGAAAACAACAGAGTTTCTAGTTCTCTTTTTACTGTTTAGTGTAATAGCTTGTTTGTTATCGAGAGATATCCTAAGAATATCTGGACTAAGATAAAATAGCTCAGGTGCTAGTGGTTGACGTTCAATTCGATTGCGGGCAGTTGTGTACCTATCATTTATGTTTGCCCAGAATGAGTCTATATGCTCCAAAGCCTCATCTTCTATGAACCAGAGGCTCGACCGTGGTGCATAATCAAATAGTGTGGCTGTTGTACCAAAGAATAGGGGAAAATAGAATTCAACGCCCGCTACTGGGCAATGTCTGCTTATCTCTTGATAGACAATTTGTTTTTGTGGGTCTCCTTCAAATTTAGCACGAAAATTTTCTCTGAATTTACTGATACCATTTTCATTAATTGGAAATTCTCGGGCAGGCAAGATATCTATATGATCCAATAATTTTGTTGATTTTTGTGTATTTGGATCAAAGCACCTTATGGATTCTATCTCCGAACCAAATAGATCCAGACGAAATGGATTGTTATATCCCGTTGCAAATATGTCGATGACGCCACCCCTTGCAGCATATTCGCCCACGCCCATAACCTGAGCCACCGACAAGTACCCTGTATTATCTAAATGAGTGCGAAATTCTTCTGAGTTGATCCTATCTCCAGGCGAGATAGATAGCGTTGATTGTGCAAGATAGTTCTTAGGAGGCAAGCGTTGCATTAGCGCTTCTAAGCTAACTAGGAAAATAGCATGCTTAGTGTTGGGAAGTTCAGCCAGACTACGTAATCGTGTTGAGGTAATATCGGGATGTGGCGATAAGATGTCATACGGCAGACATTCCCAGTCTGGTAAACATAGTATTTCTATTTTCGAGCTGATATCGCAATAGAAATTTAGTTCATCAGACAACTCATGAAGACGACGGTTGTCCTGACATACTATGATGACTGGTTGATTTCGAATCTTTGCGTATTGAGACATTGCTAGTCCCAACGCAGAGCCATGGAGACCGTTCCAGGCGGCGGACCCCCTGCTCAATTCGGAAATTTGTGGTGTAAGGGGGCTGATAAGCACTGATGCAGAAACCTAGAAATGTCAGTAAATAAGAATGGGAATTCTAACGCAGGTGAGTTATATAAACGCTATGAGAGCAATAATGTATTATATTGAGAAGAACTAGAGGCAGGCTTATGAGTAATCTCAAGTGTTGGGCTATAGTTCCAGCGGCAGGCTCGGGATCTCGTTTCGGCGGCACTACGCCGAAACAGTATATTGATTTGGAAGGCATTCCAATAATTGTGCGTGCAGTGAACGCCCTGATCAAGGTTGAAGAAATCTCAGGAATAGCTGTTGGTATTTCTCCGGACGATAAATGGTGGGCTAAGTGCGCCATAAATGATCGTCGAGTAATTGGAGCATTTCTTGGAGGGGCTTGTAGAGCAGAGACTGTGCTTCGTGGGCTGGAATATCTTGAATCTAGTGCTTCTGCGGATGACTGGGTACTTGTTCACGACGCCGCACGTCCATGCATTAGGATAGAAGATATAAAGAGAGTGATAGCCATGCGCTCCAATGGGTCAGGGGGAGCATTGCTAGGAACGCCGATATCTGAGACTGTAAAGTATGCCAATCAAGATAATCTAGTAGAGAAAACGATCCCAAGATCTAACTTATGGCTCGCTCAAACACCACAAATATTCCCATATAGACTTTTGTACGATGCTCTAGTTAAGTCTGACCTGGAGACAGTAACTGACGAAAGCTCTGCAATCGAAGCAATAGGGTACAGGCCATATGTGATTCATGGCGACTCTTTTAATATCAAGATAACTACTAATAGAGATTTGAAGATAGCTAGCCTCATAATGCAGTACCAGTCTGCGAGTCATTTGGCATGAGGGTTGGCCATGGTTTTGATATTCATCGGTTACAGCCTGGTGGAGATTTAATAATTGGCGGTGTTTCTATTGAGTGGACACACAGTTTAGTAGCACATTCTGATGGTGATGTCCTGATGCATGCAATTTGCGATTCTATACTTGGCGCGGCAGGCTTGGGAGATATAGGACAGCATTTCCCCGATACAGATATGCTCAATTCTCGGCGAGAAAGTCGTGACTTTCTTATTGCAAGCCAAACTCTTGTAAGGGAAGCGGACCTTAGTATTCTGCATATTGATTGTACGGTCGTTGCTGAGAATCCGAAATTAAGCCCTTATTTTGAATCAATGAAGGCAAATATTGCTGCTGCGCTATCCATCGAAGCGGATAGCATAAATATTAAAGCTAAAACTGCAGAAGGATTAGGTGTTATTGGTCGTGGTCAGGGTATTGCTGCATTTGCCGTAGCGTTATTAGCTACATGTCAGACCCGAAGAAGTACATAATAAGCGCCATTTCCACCATCATTGTATGTAGCCATGCTATATGCGAGAACAATTGTCTCATTTCGAAGCCAGTTTAAGGCGCTTTCTTTAATCACAGAATGAAAATTAGGAGAGCTTCGGCCTTTTCCCGTGATAATTCTTACGCACATTAGCTTTTTATCCTTTGAGTGCTGGATAAATTTGTGCAGATATTGTAGTGCTTCACCCCTTTTGCATCCATGTAAATCTATCTCAGCGTCCGGTCGAATTCGGCCGCGTTTTAGATTTCTCAGGGTATTTTTTTGCACGCCAGGACGATAGAAAAGTTCACCATCAGTGCTAAGAATTCCAGCATTAGCCGATCTGTTGACGACAAATTCTGAATACATATTTTCTGAGTGCGAATCATCCTCTTTTTTATCGTGTTGCTTGTTACTATTGATGGGCAGTGTGGCAACAGCATCACGAAACAATTGACGGTCAGCGTTGCTGACCCTTTTCTGTTTTGATTTAGTATGTATGGTCATTAACTATCCTATTTGTTAGCAGCTAAATAGCGCTCAGCATCCAGTGCGGCCATGCACCCTGTACTAGCCGATGTAACTGCCTGTCTATACACATGATCCATAACATCGCCTGCTGCAAAAATACCAGGGATGCTACATGCTGTTGCATCTCCACTTGATCCGCCTTTTACTATGATGTAGCCATTATGCATCCGTAACTGATCTGAGAATATGCTTGTATTTGGTGTATGACCGATTGCAATAAAAACCCCGTGAACGTCGATGTTTTGTGAGTTCCCATTGCTAACATCCATTATATTAATGCTTGTTACTCCTACATCGTCCCCAACGACTTCTTGCAGGGCATGATTCCATACAATATTAATGTTGCCACTTCCCTCAGATTTAGAGAACAATTGGTCTTGCAATATTGCTTCGGCACGCAGTGAATCACGTCTATGAACGAGTGTTACGGCTGAACAAATATTTGAGAGATAAAGTGCCTCCTCGACTGCGGTATTACCACCGCCTATAACAGCAACGGGTTTATCACGATAAAAGAATCCGTCGCATGTAGCGCATGCTGAAACGCCCCTACCTTTGTATAAAGTTTCAGAAGGAAGTCCCAGGTATTTGGCTGAAGCGCCGGTTGCAATTACAAGTGCGTTGCATTGGTATGTGTCTTTATCTCCAATAAGATTGAATGGTTGGGATGATAGTTCCGCAGTATGGATCTGATCAAATATAATCTCAGTTTGAAATCGCTCAGCTTGACGTAACATACGGGCCATAAGTTCGGGGCCTTGCACGCCATCAGGATCACCGGGCCAATTATCAACATCAGTGGTGGTCATGAGTTGTCCGCCTTGCTCAATGCCTGAGATAAGGACAGGATTTAAATTTGCCCGAGCCGCATACAATGCCGCGGTGTAGCCAGCGGGTCCTGAGCCAAGAATAAGAAGTTTCGTATTTTTCATTTTCTAATCCTAAATGATAAAAGAATAGCTTGTTACCCTTATATTATGAGCTTTATTGGATAGAATACCCCTATGGTAAGGGGTTTTTGCTCCGACTCAAAATTTCAGGCAGTCTAAATATGATAGAAATGTATAGCCTCGGATATAATATGATGGTGGTCGAGTAATACTCTTATCTATTTGGAAACGCTTTGGCGCAGGCAAGAAGACACACAGCGGCTTCAAAACCGCACTCTCAGATTCCTCCCCGCCTTACTAGGCTTGGCCGAGAGGTCTTGGTGATCGCTTTTGCCGCTCTGACGATATATTTGCTTATCAGTTTGCTTAGTTATTCGAGTCAGGATCCAAGTTTTCACAACAAACCATTCGATGATAATGTTCGAAATCTTGGCGGCCGAATTGGTGCGTGGTTTTCCGACCTTGTTTTGCATGGTTTTGGCCGATCTGCATATCTCTTCCCAGCAATCTTTGCCTTGCTTAGCTGGCGAACTTTGCGGCATTACAAGCAGCCACCTGGACCATACGTAAGGCTAGTTCACACGATCGGGATTCTTCTTGCTGTGCTTGCAGCATGTGGAATAGAACATATGCATTTTGCTACAAGCGCCGATCAACTGACTTTTAGGGCAGGAGGATATCTTGGATATTTAAGTGGATTCTGGCTTGTAAGTGGATTTGGATTTGTTGGTGCTACTGTAATTTTCTTGGTTATGTTCGTTGCAGGTGTGTCGTGGGCACTAGATGTTTCATGGTTCACAATAATGGACCGACTTGGTGAATTAATTTTTCGAGGCGCGGAATGGCTTATTGAGTGGAGTCGCGGAGCTATTGACACAGCGCAGGGAGCATATTCTCGAAAACAACGACAAGATACCGTCGCGGGAATTCGACAAATGTCGGACAAAAAACCCTCCTTGCGAATTGAACCGAAAATTACACATCCCAAGGCAGGTGCGCGTATTTACAAGGAAAAACAGACTGATATACCAATTTTTGTAGATACGCCAAGTTCGACCAGGTCGCTGCCTCCACTTGCCCTCCTAGATACGCCTGAATCAAATAATGGAGGGTATAGTAACGAAACAATTGAGTTGTATTCTCGATCGATAGAAAAAAAGCTTCGTGATTTCAATATTGAGGTGCAAGTGGTTTCTGCGCAGCCTGGGCCAGTGATTACTCGTTTTGAGGTAGATCCCGCGGCCGGTGTAAAGGCAAGCCAGATTGTTGGTCTATCAAAGGATCTTGCAAGAGCCCTCTCTGTTATTAGTGTGCGTGTTGTAGAAAATATTCCTGGCAGCACGTTCATCGGTATCGAGATACCCAATGAAGAGCGCGAAATAGTTTATTTGCAGGATGGGTTAGCTTCAGAAGTTTATGAGGCTAGCAAGAGCCCGCTAACTCTCGTTCTCGGCAAGAATATTTCCGGCGAGCCATATATATCCGATCTTTGCAAAATGCCACATTTACTGATAGCTGGTGCAACTGGTACCGGAAAATCAGTGTGTATCAATGCGTTGATTCTAAGTATTGTTTATAAGTCAACCCCAGAGGATGTTCGCTTAATTCTAATTGATCCAAAAATGCTTGAACTATCAGCGTATGATGGTATTCCCCATCTACTAGTTCCTGTTGTGACCGACATACAGGAAGCTCGAAACGCATTGCGGTGGTGTATGAAAGAGATGGACCATAGGTTCCGTTTGATGCAGGCGCTACAGGTACGTAATATTGTTGGATATAATAGGAAAATTGATCAAGCAGAGAAGCAAGGTCAGTCAATACCGGACCCAACAGTGGGAGCGGATGACACGCTAAATTTGTCAAAAATGCCTTATTTAGTTGTAATTATCGATGAGCTAGCAGATCTGTTGATGGTTGGAGGAAAGAAAGTAGAAGAAGATATTACTCGAATAGCGCAGCGGGCTCGAGCTGCTGGTATTCATCTAATTCTTGCTACACAAAGACCTTCTGTTGATGTAGTCACTGGGCTAATTAAAGCTAATATACCGACCCGCATCGCGTTCCAGGTTAGTTCTCGTGGTGACTCTCGAACGGTTTTGGACCAAATAGGAGCTGAACAATTACTAGGAGGGGGGGATATGTTGTTTTTGCCGCCCGGAACAGGTTTTCCCGTCCGAGTGCACGGATCCTTTGTTTCTGATCAAGAAGTACATCAAGTATCTGAGCAGCTTCGATCGATGGGGAGGCCAGACTATCTTCAGGCAGTGCTGGAAGCATCATCAATTTCAGAATCTGAAAAAGGTGGAGTTGGCTCTGGCAGCGGTGAAGAAGATCCCCTGTATGATCAAGCTGTGGCTTTTGTTGCCAAGGAAAGGCGGGCCTCAATCTCTTCAGTTCAGCGATATTTGCGTGTTGGTTATAATCGAGCTGCAAGAATGATAGAGGCGATGGAAACGAGTGGTGTTGTTGGGGCTCTAGAGGGCGGCAAGAGAGAAGTTTTAGTTGCGCCCATTAATGATGATTAGTGCTGCCTTGTACTTAATCTACTTTTAATAGATGAAACCACGGATATTGCCAAAGTCGGTTTTTCTTGTAGCAGTTGTTCTGCTCTTGGCAGTGAGCAAGAGTGGCTATGCAGCTACAGGCGTCGAAAGTTTAAACCGGTTTTTTAGTGAATTCCGCACCTTTAGAGCGGACTTTTCACAGATTGTACTCGATCCTAATCTGCTTCCTTTAGAGGAAAGCTCCGGACGTATTTGGATCTCGAGACCGAATCGTTTTCGCTGGGATTATCATCCGCCTTTCGCTCAGCAGATTGTTGCTGATGGATCGAAAATTTGGATGTATGACGTCGAGCTACAGCAAGTAACAGTTCGCGATCAGGATTTTACGCTAAAAAATACTCCGGCGGCACTTCTGGTGGGAGGTGATGATTTTGATTCAGACTATTTAGTTAAAGACCTTGGCAGGCAGGGCTCTGTGCTGTGGGTGTCGCTAGAACCGAGATCTTCAGATGGAAATTTTGTTGAAGTCCAGCTAGGTTTTGAAAATAGTCACTTGAGGCTAATACAACTATTAGATCGCCTTGATCAAATAACTCGTATCGTTATGAGCCACGTGGAAGAGAATCCAGATATTGCGAATGATAGATTTGAATTCGATATTCCCCCTAATGTTGATGTTATTAGGGAGTTACGCTAGTGGTGGTTATATTGAGCGTTGGTGTAGGTGGAGCTGCTGGCGCAATTTTGCGCTGGCTCATAAGTCAAGCAATTAGCGGGTTGTCAGCCCCAGCGTTTTGGGCCACTCTATTTGTCAATGTGGTTGGATGTATTTTGATGGGATTTCTAGTGGTGTATCTGGACGCCAGATGGCCGTCAGAGACGATAGTTAGACCAGGTATACTAGTTGGCTTGCTAGGAGGATTCACTACATATTCAGCATTCTCGATGGAAGCTGTGGGTATGCTTGCAGCTGGTCTATATAGTCGTGCTGCTGTCTATATTCTTAGCACGCTTATTCTGTGTATATTGGCGACTTGGGCTGGCTTGATTCTGGGCCGCTCAGCATAATGTAATAAGGAGTTTTATCGTGCTTGATCCACAACTACTGCGTCGAGATTCGGAAAAGGTTGCTAAGCAACTTCTCAGGCGCAATTACAAATTTGACGTCGATTGCTTTACTGAATTAGAGGCGGATCGGAGAATTCTTCAGGGTCGGCAGCAAGAACTTCAGACTGAGCGAAATCAAAACTCCAAAGAGATTGGACGACTCAAAGCTGCTGGTGCGGATGCTAGTGCTATTCTTGAGGCCGTGGGGCATCTCGGGAAGGAACTTGATAAAGTCGATGATCGATTAAGTGATGTCCAGGAAAAGCTGGGTAGAGTAGTCCATGGTATGCCCAATATCCCACACGACTCTGTGCCTGATGGGTCTGATGAGACACAGAATCTAGAAGTGCGTCGTTGGGGCAGTCCACGGGAATTTGATTTCGACCCCCTGGATCATGTAGCGATAGGTGAATGTTTGAATATGATGAGCTTCGATAAGGCAGCAAAGATTAGTGGCTCACGATTTGTTGTGCTTTCGGGACAGCTGTGTCGTCTACAGCGAGCACTCACACAATTCATGCTCGATCTGCATACCCAAGAGCATGGTTACCAAGAAGTGTATGTGCCATTTCTAGTCAGCTCAAACGCATTATTTGGTACCGGTCAATTACCAAAGTTCGAAGAAGATCAGTTTAGGACAGATTCACAGCCTGAATACTACTTGATCCCAACTGCCGAGGTCCCTGTGACTAATCTGCATAGAGAAGAAATAATTGATGATCGCAGCTTACCGTTGCGATATGTTTGCCATACACCATGTTTTAGAAGGGAAGCTGGTTCGTATGGTAGAGATACCAGGGGTATGATACGACAACATCAGTTCGAAAAAGTTGAGCTGGTGAATATTGTTAGGCCGTCGGAATCATGGAAAGCTTTGGAAGCACTAACAAATCATGCGGAGATTGTCTTACAGAGGCTTGAGTTGCCGTATCGTGTCATAACATTATGTGCGGGAGATCTAGGGTTTTCATCGGCAAAAACTTATGATATTGAAGTGTGGTTGCCCGGCCAGAACGCTTATCGGGAGATTTCTTCGTGTAGTAACTTTATGGATTTTCAGGCGAGACGAATGCAATGTCGGTGGAGAAATCCTGAGTCTAGAAGAGCTGAGTATGCCCATACATTGAATGGCTCAGGTCTAGCCGTTGGCAGGACTCTTGTCGCAATTATGGAGAATTGTCAAAATGCTGATGGAAGCATCAATGTGCCCTCAGCATTGCGGCCGTATCTTGGGGGTGTCGAGGCCATTAATCGACCCAGTTGACTGCAGGCCTTAGGTTAATCCCAAGAGGCCTGCAGTTTCTAGACTGAGTCAGTGGTTAGTATTTCTAATCACTGCTAAAGATGCCGAGCAACTGCAAAAGACTTAGGAAGAGATTGTATATCGCCACATATAGAGTGACTGTTGCCATAATATAGTTTCTTTCTCCCCCATTTATGATCTGGCTAGTTTGATAAAGGATCAAAGCGCTCATTAGCAAGACAAACATGGCGGAGACGGCCATTGAAAGCGCAGGAATGCTAAATATGATTGCGCACAGACCAAAAAGAAATGCTACGAGTATTCCGGTAAACAACATTCCCCCCAAAAAGCTAAAATCTTTACCGGTTGTTAGTGCGTAGGCGGAAAGGCCAATAAATATTACGCCAGTACCTCCCATGGCCGTCATTACAATTTGACCACCATTAGGTAGCGACGTCAGGTACAGGCTAATGATAGGCCCAAGAGTTAGCCCCATAAATCCTGTGAGCGCGAACACGAAAACGATTCCAAGGCCAGAATTACGGAATCGTCCAGCTAAGAAGAGGAGTCCAAAATAACCTATAAGCGTTATCATTAGACCTGGGTGCGCCCACTGATTAATCATCGAAACACCAGCCATTACACCACTAAAAAGCAGCGTTGCAGATAGGAGGGCATAAGTGTTTCTTAAGACCTTATTGACTTCAACACCTGTGGCGGTACTGCGCAAATTAGTTTGATTCTCTCGTTGCATAGATTGCATAGTAAGACCTCGATTCTGTGCGGATTTAGCCGGTACGGATGATTTTGTACCTACAATTATAAGGTAGTATTGAAATACCGAAAACTGGGCTGAAAGTGTAATAAAAAACAGAACATCTTGTCAAAACCGATTATCATTACGTGAGATTTACGGTTATATCCACTGACAGATATGTTGGGGAGACTGTATTGAAGGCGGGATGGCAGAGTGGTTGAATGTACTGGTTTTAGAATTAAGCATATTAAATAGGCAACAATATGGCGCGGCAGCAATATACGGTAGGGTATCCAAGTGGCTGACGGAACTGGTCTTGAAAACCAGCAAGGGGGTAACTCCTTCGTGGGTTCGAATCCCACCCCTACCGCCATACTATTCGAATCATACCCTAAGTTATTCTTGCTTTTAAGTAAATGACTCTAGCATCAAACTCTAGCAAGTTTCTTGTGGAAATTGATGGCTTAGTGGTCGAAGGACTTACGGATGGCATCTGGACGCCGATTGTTGACGGAGTTAGGCTTACATTAAGCAAAGGAGAGGTTTTAGGGATCATCGGCGAGTCAGGCGCCGGTAAATCAACACTAGGATTAAGTGCGCTGGGATATACCAAACCTGGTTGTAGGATTAGATCTGGTACAGTCAAGTTCGATGGTCAAGAGCTTACAACAATGTCTGAACCCGAGCTTAGAGAGTTGCGAGGCGTAAGATTTTCATATGTGGCCCAAAGTGCAGCCGCCGCATTTAATCCAGCTCATAGAATTATCGATCAAGTTATAGAGTCAGCTGTACAGCACCAACAACTTACTGCAAGAGATGCAACAATTCGGTCTGAGGAGCTTTTTGAGCAGCTCGAGCTACCAGACTCAAAGCACTTCGGTAGTCGTTATCCTCATCAAGTCTCTGGTGGCCAGCTTCAACGTGCAATGACTGCTATGGCCATGGGATGTCATCCTGACTTAGTAGTGTTTGATGAGCCTACAACCGCACTTGATGTTACAACGCAAATAGAGGTCCTTGGCGCTATCAAACATGCTGTGCATGCTCGCAGCTCAGCGGCAATTTATATTACCCATGACCTGGCAGTTGTTGCGCAAATTGCCGATAGGATTATGGTTTTGAGAAATGGATGCCTCGTTGAGCAGGGCGACACAAGGAGTTTACTAAAGAATCCAACCAGAGAGTATACGAAACAGCTTTTATCAGTTCGGACGTTGCATAAAAAACCAACGATAGCAAAAATTGGGGGTAGCGTCCTTGAAGCGCGAAACATTACAGCTAGGTATCCCGGTACCAGTAATAATGTTCTTGAAAACGTGAGCATCCAGGTCAAGAAGGGAACCACCGTAGCCATTGTTGGCGAATCTGGAAGTGGAAAGAGCACCTTCGCTCGTGTAATTACTGGCTTATTAATGCCAGAAACCGGTGAGATTCGGTATGAAGGCAAAGTCTTGCCACCAGCAATTGGTGACCGAAGTAAAGAACAGCTTCGTCGTATTCAAATGATATATCAAATGCCTGACGTTGCACTTAATCCCCGGCAACGTGTTCAAGATATTATTGGCCGGCCGCTCGAATTCTACCTACGTATGAAAGGAAAGGCTAAGTTTGATCGCGTTACGGAGCTGCTGAATCAGATTGAGCTACCAGAGGAGTTTAGAGATAGATATCCAGGCCAGTTGTCTGGTGGCGAAAAACAGAGAATCTGTATAGCGCGCGCTCTTGCGGCTCAGCCCGCTGTCATCATTTGTGATGAGGTTACATCAGCTTTAGATCAGCTGGTTGCAGAAGGTATCCTTGAATTATTACAACGCATTCAGCGCGCTCTAGAAGTATCGTATTTGTTCATTACTCACGACCTTGCTACAGTGAAAGCAATTGCAGATGATATCGTGGTAATGTTCGAAGGCGCGGTTGTAGAGCAAGGACCAAAAGATGTAATTCTCTCGCCACCGCATGCGGCGTACACCGAGCTTTTGTTGACATCAATCCCTGAAATGGATCCTGATTGGCTAAGCAAGCTTATTAAAGGTCGAAGGCAGGCTGCTTCAATCGAATAGGATGGGTGTGCTATGACCCGTAAAGTCGTGGTGCTGCCCTTACACCTTGGGAGGGAGTTGTTGTATTTTGGTAATGCTACTTGTAGTGGCGCGTCAACCAAGGCAAGCTCGTAGCACTGCATCTGCTATAACTGGGCCATTATTTGATATGATGACCGGATTAAGTTCGAGCTCTTCAAATGAAGAGCCCAGCCTTTCGGCGGCCTTGGCAATAGAAACAATGAGATCAATGATAGGCTCAATATTAGTTCTTTCTCGGTTACGGTATCCACTAAGTAGTTGTGATACTTTTAGTTGAGCTAGAGCTTCGGTTATTTCTTCTCGTGAGGCTGGCAATAACAAAGATTTTGTGTCTTTGAGTAACTCAACAAAAATACCGCCTGATCCGAGTGTTAGTATGTGACCGAAGTCTGGATCATTAGAAACATTTACTAGTATCTCTGCTATGACAGGCGTAATCATTTCCTCAAGTAGCAACTTGCGTGATTCTATAGCAACAGGAAGCATGCTAAGAGCCTCAATTGCTGAATGCAGCTCTGCGTCATTGGCAATGTCTAGGATGACGCCTCCGATTTCTGTCTTATGCATTATGTTTGTACTGACTAGCTTTAGGGCTAGGGGAAATCCAAGGCTAGAAGCTACATCTATTGCAGAGTCTGGTGTGATTAGCGCTCCATCCGGCACTTTAAAACCGAGCTCTCTAAGCCAAGACTTGCTTATCCATTCATCATGATTCCGTATTGATTGAGCGTCAATTCCAGGAGGATTCATTTCTATCGGTGTTACACCTGTCAGCGAGGTAGCATATTTGCATCCAAACTGTGCTGCTCCAGAAATTGCCGTTATTGCCTCTTCTATTCCCTGTAAGGGAGTGACACCATTTTGAATAAAAAAAGTCTGGATTTCTGTGTCCATGTTTTCAGGCAAGCTACTGCAGACAACTGCTGGAATTCCAATTTTTTGTGAGGCAGAAATAAACGCTCTAGCATCAGCTAAGTATAGGCGACGGTCATCGCTGAACTTGGTCGGTGGATAATCCTGAACGAGCAAAGTGGTGTGATAGTCGCCCTCTAGTGCTGTAGAAAAGACATCTGTAAGCGCTTCTTCTTGGCCCCATAGCGGTGTTGTATAGTCAAGTGGATTGGATATGGTTGCGATCGGTGGAAGCTTGTCCGCGAGCATTGATTTTACTGAGTCCTTCGGCTTCGGCAAATCTATGCCACCGATGGTGTCGGCGCAGTCCGCTAGCATAGCTACATCTCCTCCGGAGCATGTGAAAGCCGCGAGTTTTTGCCCTCGTGGCGCTCCACTAACAGTAAGAAGCTTTAAGGTTTCAAGCATCATTGCAGGCGTGCGCACGGTGATTATGCCAAGTCGCGAAAAAAGGATTTTGTACTTTTCTTCATCTCCAGACAATGAGCCAGTATGACTGACCGTGCTGTTAGCAGCTATTTCTGACTGGCCGACCTTTAGCGCAACAATAGGAATATTCATCTTTAACGCAGTTAGAGCGATATCCGAGAATCTCTTTATATCTTGAAGCGCTTCGATGTATAGACCAATTGCAGTTACTGCTGGATCGTGCACTAGAACCTCAATGTAGTCTTCAATACCCAGGCTTGCCTGGTTTCCTGCACCGATTACGTAGGAAAATGAAACAGATCGGTTATTAAATGTTAGTGAACTAGACAGCATCCCAGATTGGGAAATTATTGCGGGCCCCTTGGTTGTTCTTGATCCACCGTGACTGTAAGGCCAAAGATGCGCTCCCTCTACATAATTAAGTAGCCCAAAAACATTGGGGCCAACTAACGCAAGATCCTGAGCAGCTTTTACCAGCTCTATCTCAAGATCGATGCCTAAACCACCAAGTTCTCGAAAACCAGCTGTGTAGCAAACGACGCCACCCCCGCCAATTGTTGCAATTTCGTTCACGACACCTACTACTTTATCTCGTGGAATTGCGAGGAATGTTGCGTCCGGCGCCTCAGGCAACTGGCTAACATTTGGAAAGCAGGGGCACTCCCCCAAAGTCTTGCGCTTTGGGTGGACTCCCCAGATCGCGCCGGAGTATCCAGCATGCCTACATTGCTCAATTGCTGATGCCGCTTCTTCTCCTCCAACAAAAGCTATGTTTTTCGGGGCTAATAATCGTTCCAAATTTGCTCTTTTAGCAGATATCATCTATTCAAGCTCACCTATAAGCGATCGACTGATAATATGACGTTGGATTTCAGAGGTGCCTTCCCAGATACGCTCTAACCGTGAATCCCGCCATAATTGTTCGATTGGAAGCCCCTCCATAAGTCCCATACCCCCATAAATTTGCACCGAGTTTTCGGCGACACGATGAAGCATTTCTGAGGCATACAGTTTAGACATTGCTGCGTCAGATGGCCTCATCACACCGTTGTCAGCTTTTCTTGCCGCGTCCATTACCAATAGGTCCGCTGCATGCAGTTCTGTAGCCATATCAGCAATCTTAAATGAAACACCTTGGAATTTAGCGATGGCCTGACCGAATTGTTTACGTTTAGTAGCCCAGTCAAGTGAGAGTTCAAGTAAGCGCTCTGCACGACCGCAGCAGCCAGCCCCCACCCATACCCTACCCATTTTTATCCACTTATCGGACAACGATAGGCCGTCACCTTCCTCGCCTAGCATCTGCTCCGGCCCGACACGACAATCATTAAAAGAGAGAGTGTAGTTATGATAAGCGCGTTGACTAACGCATCGAGGTCCGCGTTGCATCTCAAAGCCAGGCGTTCCACGATCAATTAGGAAAGCTGAAATTCTTTTCCTTTCTTTATTGCGAATCTTTTCAATACCAGTAATAGCAAAAACGATTGCAAAATCGGGCAATACATGACTGCTAACGAAATGTTTGGAGCCGTTAATTGTCCAATCACCGTTTCGTTTTTCTGCTTTTGTATTCATAGAATAGATATCGGAGCCAGCACCTGGCTCCGTTATTGCGAAGCACTCTACTTTTTGAGCCTTAACGCATGGCTCGAGATATTTAACTCTTTGCGCGTCATTGCACGCCATAAGCAATTCTGTGGGTCGCCATGCGAAGCCATGAAGTGCATGCGTCACTTTGCCATATTCACGCTCTAGGAGCGCTAGGCTAGTGTAGTCTAGGCCAGCACCTCCAACAGAAGCGGGTAGGTTTGCCGCATACAGACCGGTATCAAGTGCTCGCTCTGTAATATGTTGTCCTAAATCATGCGGCACCTCCCCTAGCTTTTCGACCTCTTGCTCATGTGGTAGAAGCTCCCGCTCTACGAAAGATCGCACAGTTTTCAACAGCATTTGCTGTTCTTCTGAAAGTTCTAGATCCATTTTGTTTAGTGTCCTTAAGGCATTAACTTCGATTTATGCGCAAGTACTTGAGTTGCTGATTTCTCGATTACCAAAGAATTTGTTGATCCGTCTGCTATATTGCCATATTCTGCACCAATCAGACATTTTGTATAGGTCCAAAATGCGCGCGATCTCGTCGTTTTGGACTGCAGTCAAAGAGTGCGTGATGTGCGGTCGCAGCCACTTACGCTGGAAAAACACTTGACCATCAAGGAGTTGATTATCTCAATGAGCGAAAGAGATAGGGATCTAGAGATCATAAGTCGTAATGGTGTTCTTGAGATTAAATTAAACCGACCAAAAGTAAACGCGATTGATTACGAACTAAGTCGTAAAATTAACGAAGCGATAGTTAAATTACGTGATGATTCAAGCCTCCTTGTTGGTTTACTTACCGCGGAGGGGGATAAGATCTTTTCTGCTGGATGGGATCTAAAAGCGGTAAATAGTGGCGAACAACAACTGGATGCATGGTGGGAGTCAGAGGCTGACTTACCGGGTGGGTTTGCTGGATTAACAGAGATGTGGGATCTTGACAAGCCCGTGATTGCTGCAGTGAATGGACTTGCTATAGGAGGCGGTTTTGAGTTAGTAATGGCTTGTGACCTTGTTATTGCGAGTGATCACGCTGAGTTCGCATTACCAGAAATGCCTCTAGGCATCGTGCCTGACGCTGGGGCAATTCAGCGATTACCACGGCGGATACCCTACAATATCGCAGTAGAGCTACTTCTGTTAGGTCGTCGGATGACAGCGCATGAGGCCGCGCAATATGGCTTGGTTAATGAGGTTGTACCTTCGTCACAGTTATTACCGATTGCGAGAGATTGGGCTACCCAGTTGGCAGAGTCAGCGCCTCTAGCGGTACAATCGGTAAAAGAAATATTGCGGGCAATAGAGGGTGACACTATTGAACATTCTTTCCAGACTATGCGTAAAGGCACGTTACCAACATACCGAAGAATGCTGAAATCGGAGGACGCTGTGGAGGGTATCCAAGCTTTTGTAGAAAAGCGAAAGCCTGATTTCCGCGGAAAATAGAGCGTGTATAAGCTATGCAACGAGAAATTATTAAGCAAGTAGCGCTAGTTGGGGCAGGCGTAATTGGCAGCGGGTGGGCGGTGCGATGTCTTGCAAACGGCCTAAACGTTGTGCTTACTGATCCGTCACCACAGGCTCGCGATCAAATATTGGCAGTTATTGATAATTCTTGGAAAATTCTTGAAGGTCAAGGTCTCCCGGAAGAAGCTGATCCAGATAATTTTAGATTTGTAGATAGTATTGAGGAAGCTGTTTCTAGTGCAGACTTTGTACAAGAGAATGTGCCGGAGAGAGAGGATATTAAGTGCACAGTAATCCAGGAAGTTGATCTTTATGCTGAACACGATGTTGTTATAGCGTCTAGCTCATCAGGACTACTACCGAGCAGATTACAAAGAGAGTGTAGATATCCAGAGCGGGTACTTATCGGTCATCCTTTTGCGCCTGTTTATATTTTGCCTCTTGTCGAAGTGGTGGGTGGCGAGAAAACTAGTATTGAGATGATTCGCTGTGCAGGTAACTTCTATCGTGACCTTGGTATGAGACCACTGCATGTCCGGCGTGAAATTGAAGCTTATATTGCTGACCGTTTGCAAGAATCACTATATAGAGAGGCACTGCATCTAATTAATGAGGGTTATGCCACAGTTCCAGAAATTGATGCTGCAATCACCGGCGGGCCAGGGCTCAGATGGGCATTTATGGGTACATTTATGGCATGGCATTTGGGTGGAGGGCCAGGCGGCATGAGGCATACAATAGAACAGTTTGGTCCGGCTCTGGAGCTGCCGTGGTCTCATATGAAAGCACCAACTCTTACGGATGAGCTGAAAAATAAAATTGTGGAGGGATGTGAAATTGAGGCTGGCATTCGTGAGTTTTCGGAATTAGAAAGGCGTCGCGATAGGTGCTTAGCAGAAATTCAGAAAGTTCTCGCAAAATATTGGTATCCTTGTGATGAGGATGGCTGGCCAGAATTAGAATAACGCATTAGGTTTTGCTAGTTTCTCTTTGGGCATAATCGAAGCTAGGAGAAGGAGTGAGTCATGGAAATGAATAGGGAGATAGTGGTGACCTGTGCTATCACGGGTGCAGGCGATACGGTAGACAAACATCCGGCTATACCAGTAACTCCAGAGGAGATTGCAACCGCGGCTATTGAAGCATCCGATGCAGGAGCTTCTATTGTGCATATCCATGTACGCGATCCCGAAAGCGGCGAAGGTAGTAGAGATATCGGACTATTTCGAGATGCCGTTACAAGGATTAGAGATAGTGGACGGGATGTCCTTATTAATTTGACCGCTGGAATGGGTGGAGATTTGATCATTGATGATGAAACACCGAGCGTGCCAAGCCCAGGCTCAGACCTGATTAGCGCGGAAGAGCGGATAGCGCATGTGGAAGATTTGTTGCCAGATATAGCGACACTTGATTGCGGCACTATTAATTTCAGTGATACTAATTATGTTTATGTGCAAACTCCAAACATGCTTCGCAAGATGGCTAAAAGGTATAGTGAGCTTGGAGTCAAGCCGGAGATGGAAGTTTTTGATCTGGGGCATCTTCGTTTCGCCAATCAGTTAGTTCAGGAGGGTCTAATTGGTTCGCCTCCAATGTATCAGGTGTGTCTTGGCATTCCCTGGGGAGCGGGTGCAGACCCTATGACTATGGCCTCCATGGTCAGCCAGTTGCCATCAGGTGTATTTTGGTCCGGATTTGGAATTAGCCGCATGCAAATGCCAATGGTTGCGCAAGCTGTACTGTTGGGTGGAAATGTCCGAGTTGGTCTTGAGGACAACTTATATCTTGAGAAGGGAGTACCGGCTAGTAATGCACAACTCGTTGAGAAGGCTATAAGAATTATTCGAGATCTTGGTGGTCGCCCGTGTACAACAGATGAGACACGTATCAAGCTTGGTATTGCAGCATGATTGCTATTATCGAGACATGAAGATGAGTATTTCAATGAATACTTTAGAAGCTATTCTCAGAGCCTTTAATAATCATGACATTGACAGCATTATGTCGTATTTTTCGCCTCGGGGAGAGTTTGTTATGGCAGCTGGTCCAGGCGGCTATGGCACGAGGCTTGTTGGACGAGCTGCTATCGCAAAAGCGCTTAAGGAACGCTTTGAGGTCGTGCCTGATATTAGCTGGACTGATGCAAGTAGCTGGATATGCGGCGATCGCGCTGTTACGGAATGGCGTGTTCAAGGTACTACCCCAACAGGCCCGTTAGACTGCAATGGTTGTGATCTTTGGCATTTTGATGGGGATAAGATATTAAGAAAAGATACCTATTACAAGCAGGTTATCAATGTCTAGATACTGTAGATGCCGTTGTTGTGAGCAATAACGCCATCATTGGTAAGCTTGATCAGATGGGCTTCCAATGACCAGACAGCTATTGAGTGAAGAGATAAATTAACATCATCATACACCTTTGATACAAGGGACTTTGCTGTGCCGCAACCCGCTTCGCGGAGGATTTTTAAGACCTTCCGCTCTCTATTGAGCCGATGCTGAATAATCCAGTTGATTGCTTCTTTGGGATCGTCTAGCGTAGTGCCATGCCCTGGCGCGATAGTCTCAATTCCGTATTTATCTAATTGTACCAGTGAATTAATATAGTCTCTCATATCACCATCTGGCGGGCGTATTACCACTGTCGAACCGTTCATTATGTGATCTCCAGAGAATAATACGCCACCCGGCGTCATGAGTAGGCAGACATGATTTGACGCATGGCCAGGCGTGCATATAACGCGTAAATCAAAACCATCACCATTAATAATTTGCTGGTTGGTGAGTGTAGCTGATGGTTCAAAGCTAAGGTCTTGGTCGTGCGGGTTAGCTGGGAGAATGCCATAGACGGGAACCTTTAGTTTTTTCTTCAGAGAAGCGGCTCCCGGTGAATGATCTGGATGAGTATGCGTTACGATAATCTGCTCAATCTCTCCAGGGATTGCCAAAATAGCCTCTTGATGCTCGCCAAGATTCGGTCCTGGATCAATAATAGTCAATGCTTGTTTGCCGAGCACATAGGTATTTGTTCCGGGCCCAGTAAAAATTCCTGGATTGTTTGCAGTGATTCGCCTAATTAAGGGGTGGAGTTGTACAGGTCTTTCAACTTTGATTGTCATGACGATAACTAAGCAGATATCTTGCCTAGTCGGACAATATATAGGGTTGCAAGATATTAGGCCAACACAAATTCTACATTGATAGTGATTGATATTGGCTAAAACTGCTCAAAGTTATCTATTTATCTATGACTCGGCAGTCGAAAATCCTTGTATTACTTCGAAATTTGTGTTCTGCTTCTGGATGAGTAGTGGGTTTGAATAGATCTAACTATTACAATTATTGTTACACAGATATGGAGGAATGTTAGGACATGAAAGAGTTAAATAATCTTAAAGCAAGATTGGGCGCTGGCCAGATTTCTCGAAGGGATTTTATTCGCAATGCAATTGCTTTAGGTGTTGCAACACCGACAGCGATGAGCATATCGAATACCGTCTTAGCTGGACCAACGAAAGGTGGAATATTACGCCAGGCACTCACAGGAGCCTCGTCAAGCGATTCACTGGATCCAGCGACATTTCTGGATTCGTACATGATTAATGTAGGCATGGGGCAGCTCCGGAATAATCTGACTGAAATTGATGAAAATAATCAACTGGTGCCGGAGCTTGCGGAGTCGTGGGACACAACAGATGGACAAACCTGGGTATTTAATCTCCGTAAAGGCGTTGAGTTCCATAATGGTCGTTCTCTTGAAGCTAATGATGTGGTTGCATCAATCCAGCATCACCTCGGAGATGATACAAACTCAGGTGCAAAAGGGATAATTTCACAAGTAATTGATCTTCGAGCTGATGGGCCTTCCCAAGTAGTTATGAAACTGGAGGGGGCAAACGCAGATTTCCCTTACCTAATGACCGATTATCATCTAGGTATCTGTCCCGCAAATGCGAATGGCACGATTGATATAGAATCCGGAATTGGTACGGGAGGCTATAAGTTAGATTCTCACGATCCTGGAGTGAGAACGCTAACCTCCAGAAACGCGAATTATTGGAAAGAGGGACGAGCGCACTTTGATGGAATTGAGACCTTGTTTATCGCTGATACAGGAGCTCGAGAAAACGGCCTTATTAGTGGTGAATTGGATGTTATTACGTCGCCGGACCCCCGAACCGCGGGCCGTCTAGGCCAGCGTCCGGGTATCGATGTCTTCTATACTGATGGAAATCAGCATTGTACGTTACCGATGCTCAGCGATCGGGCTCCCTATGATAATAACAATTTAGTAATGGCTCTTAAATATGGAATCGACAGGCAGGAATGGCTTGACAAGATTTGGTATGGGTACGCATCCTTGGGTAATGACATCCCTATTGGGCCAGCGAACCGGTACCGTGCTACCGATGATGAAATTCCTCAAAGGGGCTATGATCTTGACAAGGCAAAATATTACATGAAGCAGGCAGGCCTTTCCTCTATCGATTTGCAAATTTCTGTAGCTGACACAGCGTTCCAAAATTCTGATGATGCTATGGTGCTGTTTGCGGAGACAGCTAGACCAGCTGGAATCAATATCGAGGTTGTTCGGAAACCGGACGATGGTTATTGGTCAAATGTCTGGCTGGTAGACTCATGGTGCGCATCCTATTGGGGTGGCCGCCCAACTGAAGATTGGATGTTTAGTCAGGTCTATAGCGCAAACGCAATTGATACAGGCTGGTCAGAGACATATTTTAATAATCCAGAGTTTGAGAAGCTATTAGTTGCTGCGAGAGCAGAATTAGATGATGCTAAGCGTCGAAACATGTATGTTGAGATGCAACGACTCGTGCACAATAATTGCAGTGTCATCATACCTATATTCTCATCATTTGGTCATGCATCTACGACAGATGTCATGAGGCCTAACGCTATGGCCTCAAATTGGGAATTTGATGGCCACAAGAATTGCGAGCGATGGTGGATGGCTTAAGCACTTCAAGGAGGAACCAAAAGCGGCTGCGTAAGCAGCCGCTTTCCATTTTTTACTAATAATCAATTGTAGGGCCTTCCATTAGGAGACGCTCAATGATTCACCGTTTTGGTGAAATAGTTGACACTGGCTTGTTCGAAATCCTATAGAAATTACTTCACCCGTCGACAATGCTTTATCACCTGAAACGTGTACAGTAATTTCTTGCCCATCAGGCATGTGGACATAGAGGTATGTTTCACCGCCTAATCGTTCAACGGCATAGACTTTGCCAGAAATACTTGCATCACCTGTTTCGTCAGTAGTTAGAGCCTTTGGTCGGATACCGATCGCGACTTGTGAGCCAGTTGTGACGGCAGCATTTGATGAATGCGGAATGTGTAATTGCTGTCCTCCATTAAGCGATACAGTAGCAATATTGTCCTTAGTGTTTATGATTTGACCTTCTAAAAAGTTCATCGAAGGGGAGCCAATGAAGCCTGCTACAAAGCGATTCTTTGGGTGTTTGTATATTTCTAATGGCGAACCGACCTGCTCAACGCCTCCATCGCGCAGAACTACAATCTTATTAGCCATCGTCATAGCTTCCACTTGATCGTGCGTAACGTAGATCATGGTCGCACGTAGTCGATTATGGAGGCGCGCCAATTCAACCCGCATTTGTACTCTTAGTTTCGCGTCTAAGTTTGATAGAGGCTCGTCGAACAAGAATACTTGTGGCTCCCTGACGATCGCTCTACCAATGGCAACTCTCTGACGTTGACCGCCGGATAGTTCTTTAGGTTTACGGTCTAGCAGCTCCGTTATTTGAAGTATATCTGCTGTTTCTCTAACCTTATTGTCGATATATTCTTTTTTATGTCGTGCAAGGCGAAGCCCAAAAGACATATTCTGATAAACTGACATGTGAGGGTATAGGGCATAATTTTGAAATACCATGGCGATTCCGCGGTCCGATGGTGGTAGGCCGTCTATGCGGCGCCCATTAATATTGATCTGCCCAGAGTTTAGGGTTTCAAGGCCTGCTATCAGGCGAAGTAGGGTCGTTTTACCACAGCCGGAAGGACCAACAAAAACAGTTAGCTCAGACTTTTCAAGCGCTAAGCTAACATCATGAATAACTTCTATGTTACCGAAGGCCTTGACTGCTGATATTATTTCTACATAAGCCATTTAGTGTTTATTTACCTGCTTCTATCACAATTTAGTTATTTAATTATCCTAGCAGGATTGAAACAAGCATACACTAGGCCCATAGGTAAGATATTGCATTCAAATAATGGTGCTATCGTTTTGTCGAATTAAGGGGATTATAGTTAAATTTACAAAAGGGTTTGTCGGAGATAGGCGGATATATTACTTTTTTCGGAATAGGCGCTACAATGACTAAGCACTTTGATGTTCTTAAGGCGATTTATTCTGGTTACATACATGAGCAATAAAGATACAAGTTTTTCCTATACGGATGAGCTCCAAGAGGCCGTTGAGTGTCTTCGCGCAGCCCCAGAGAAATTAATTGAATTGCCGTCAAAATATCCACATAGAGGTCTTGGTGAGTCGGCCGCGCTAAGGCTCTTGGCGCCGCACATACTCGGTGACGCAGCTAAGCTTGATTCGGAACGTGCGCTAGCACATATGGATCCACCCACCCCCTGGATTACCTGGGCCACCACATTATGGAACGCCCGATTGAATCAGAATCTTCTTCATGAGGCAACTGCGCCGTTTGCAATGAAAGCAGAAGAGCGTGTATTGGAATGGCTGCTCCCATTCTTTGGGATGAGTGGAGGTCACATGTGCTCGGGCTCGACATTAGCTAATCTTACTGCTCTTTGGGCTGCGCGTGACTCAAGACAGGTTCGTCGTATAGTTGCATCAGAAGCCGCCCATTTGAGTATAGCTAAAGCAGCGCGGATGTTGTCTTTGCCACTGGAGCAAATACCAACTACGCGATATGGAAATATTGACATATCGCAAATCGGTAGTCTATCAGATGCCTGTTTGGTGTTAACTGCTGGAACAACGTCAACTGGTGAAATAGATGCCTTTGATTTAATTGGTCAGGCCCAATGGACACATGTAGACGCGGCTTGGGGTGGCCCACTACGATTGACAACATCACATGCTGCCAAATTGAGCGGAATTGAAAAAGCAGATTCAGTTGCAGTTTCAGCACACAAACTTTTATTCCAACCTAAAGAGGCCGCGCTTGTTATGTTTGCAAATCCTTCTTTAGCGAATGAGGCTATTAGCTTTGGGGGTGGTTATTTAGCTAGCCCTAATATTGGCATACAGGGTTCTCGTGGAGCCGCAGGTGTAAATTTGCTAGCCACTCTTATAGCGTTTGGACAGTATGGATTAGCTCAACGTATTGACAGAGTCATGGAAATTTCACAGAAGTTAGCGGACGGGCTCGAAGCAGAAAGTAGCATAGAATTGTTGGCCCCACCGAAAACAGGTGTCACAGTGTTTCGTATTCCTAATTTAGATATGCAGAAGTTTCACAAAACATTGCCAGTGGGTATGTTGTCGCTATGCGTAATCGAAAATGAATATTGGTTGCGTTCTGTTGCTGCGAATCCCCTTGCGGACGAGCAGAGTATTCTGAAGGCTATTCGTCAAGCAAACCGCGACTAGTCTATCTATCCACACAATGCTATCAAATGCTAGTCTATGAATATTAAGAAAATGGCCATCGTGGGTTTAGGGAGTATTGGAGCTCCAATAGCTGCAAATATTGCTAGCGGTGGTTTTGAAATTATCGGATTTGATAAAGCGGGCACCTCATCGCTTTTACCAGCAGGCGTGGAGGCCGGACATAATATATGTGATGTGATAGAGCGCGCATCAGTCATGTTTTTGGCAGTGCCTGACAAAACAGCATGTATAGAAGTAGTTAGAGAAGTCCTAGCTAATAGCTCATATCGTACCGAGTTGGTAGTGAATTTTTCAACAATTGGTATAGAAGGATCAAGACAGATTGAACACTTGTTGTCCGAAACCAAGATTGACTATATTGATGCGCCCGTAAGTGGAGGTCAGGGTGGCGCCATGACTGGTTCATTAACAATGCTTTGGAGTGGCTCTCGTTCCGCTTTCAAGCAAATTTCTTCAGTAGTTAACTGTATTGCCAAATCGATTATTTTTGTTGGGCCTAAGCCAGGTCAGGCGCAAGCAGTAAAGCTGCTAAACAATTACCTTTCAGCTGTGGCAATGGCTGCGACTTCCGAGGCTATTACATTTGGCATGAGACATGGACTACAAATGGAGACCATGTTAACAGCTATTAATGCATCAAGTGGTCAAAATACTGCGACACTCGATAAGTTCCCTAATCGCGTGCTAAGTAATACGTATGACTCTGGATTTCGAATGGCCTTAATGAAAAAAGATGTAGAGTTATATGCGGAAGAATCAGAAGCTGTAGGCACCTTAACTGCACTTTGTCAAGAAACTGTTAAGTGCTGGCAAGATGGTGTCGATAAAATACCCGATGGCGACGCGACTGAGATTTTCAGATCTATATCGGAATCTCTAGAGGGCTAGTTGGTGTACTTATAGCGAGCTCCATTATAATCAAGCTGCCTTTAAGCGGATGCTTGCCCGATGCAGGATCCCCTCATACCATCTTATATACAGTGGACAGCCTGATATGATGAAGCTAGTAAAATAAGAGATAGAATTACAGGTTCCGATGAAGAAAGCTAACGAGTATCTCATTAAACTTTTGGCTTTCCTCAATGTTAGATAAATGAAGCGCATTAGGCAGAATATTTAGCTGTGAATGTTTGATGTTCTCATGCATTAGTTGATGCGCAGAGACGGGAGTGCCAGGATCGTTCTCACCGACCATAAGAAGTGTTGGCACCGAGATTGTCGATAGCCCAGAAGTTATATCTAGATTCATTATTGACTGAGCGCAACCACAATATCCATCGACTGTAGTTGTCTCAATCATAGTGCGCACTTGATCAATTATAAGTTGTTCGTTTTTTTGAAACTTGTCTGAAAACCATCTCATTATAGTAGTTTCAACTAGGGCATCCATGCCATCTGTTTTTGCAGTTTCAATCCTATCTTTCCATGATTGTAATATTTCAGGCGGCATGTAACTTGTAGTATCGCACAGACATAATGTGCGAAATCTTCCAGGGAACTGCATCGCTGCGCTTTGTCCAATCATGCCACCAAGCGATAATCCAACGAAATGTACAACCTCTATTTTTAGAGCGTCGAGCAAGCCGATGGCGTCGGTTGTTAATAATTCCAAGTTGTATGGGACATTCCCAGCTGCCGTTTGTCCATGCCCACGAATATCATAGCGGAGTACTTGAAAACTATCTTGGAGTGCTATGACTTGGTGGTCCCACATATATAAATTAGCCGCGAGCGAGTGACTAAACATTACTACAGGACCTGATTCAGCGCCTACTAGCTCGTAATTCATTACTATATCGTTAACATTAATTAGCATAAAAAGTCCTTGGAAATACTGATAGAAATTGATGTCAGCTCCGGCAGTCTGCTTGTGTCCAAAAGATTCGATTAATCTTTGGTAAGTCACGCACCATGCGTGTAATTACGCCAATAGGGAAAGATTCAATATGTCCTATTGCTAAAACATAATTGCCGATATTGGTAGAGTTATAGACTCTGATATAGTAGGTCCCTGCTTCGAGCTGCGTTGTTGGTCTGAAATTATTTCCTATTTCCGGTCCTACCCAATACCATTTTCGGCCAAATTCTTCGAACCATGGCTGCCAGTTATGTGTTGAGCCATCTGCTATGGCTAGTTTATTAAAAGCATCGTCAAGTAACTCTAATGAAAATATCTTGCCAACTGTGCAATCATCAAGCTTCGGCTTAGTAATTCCTGCATAGAAATCAAAAGACACGTTGCTAAATATTTTGTAATAGTGCGGCTGACCGACCAGTCGAGAATATATTGCTTTAGAAATCTCCGGCTTCTCAACTACATACGGGCTATTTTTCGTGTGGCTATCTGATATGGCGAGTACGGGCTGGTGGGCGCCCACCTGTGATATTGGCGTGATGACCAGCAGGAACAGAAGGCGCATTAGCTTCATAACTCGCTATTTTATATAACAGATGTGAGAATTGTGTAAAAAGTTCCATATCTCAGCTTAATCGCAGACTATCACACAAGATACACCCAATTTATAATAGCTCTGTTGCTTCTAAATCTTATCTACTGCTAATGTAGATGATTTAGTTGATCTGGGCTTAGCTAGGGCAATTTAACGTTATACATAGGTCAAATGGTGCCAACAGAAAATCAAAAAGTGGTAATAGTGGGTGGTGGGCAGGCAGCTGCATTTGCTATTAAAGCAATAGGGGCAGCTGATAAAGTGTGCTCTATTACACTGGTCTCAAATGAAGACTCTCTTCCATATGATCGACCACCATTGTCGAAGAAATGCATTACCGGAGCAAAATCTTTTGACTCATGCCTGTTTTTTGATGACAAATTTTATCGGGAAAATCAGGTTGAACTAATTCTAGGTTGTAGGGTAGACGAAATTGACTTCGGCAATCGTTCGTTGAATATCAATAATAGGCGTTCCATTAAATATGACAAACTTTTGATTACAACCGGTAGTAGAAATCGGACACTCGAGATAGAGGGCATTGCTCCAGGTGAAATTCTGCAGCTGCGCACTATTGAAGAGAGCAAGACCATCTTAGCTAAAGTGCAAAGCGAAAGCAGTGTTCTTATTATCGGGGGTGGCTTCATTGGCTTAGAATTGGCGGCATCCTTATCATCGCTTGGAAAAAGTGTGACTGTTGTTGAGGCTAATTCGCAGTTAATGGGTCGTTCTATTCCTTTTGAAATTGCAAGTGTTATGCAGAGTAGACACGAGTCCGCAGGCGTTAACATTGTCCTTAATTCAACAGTTGGCAGAGTACATAAAGAGCAGGGCAGCTATACCGCAGAACTTGAAGATGGCCGATCTATAGTATGTGGCCTAATTATTGCTGGTATAGGTGTTGAGCCAAATGTAAACTTCCTTGAAGAGAGTAGCATTGCTTTGGATAATGGCATTGTTGTGGATGAATTTGGTTCAACATCTATTGACGGTGTCTATGCCGCGGGAGATGTCGCCAATTTTTATCACCCTCTCTATCAAAGATATATGAGATTGGAGTCGTGGAAGCATGCTCAAGGTCATGGATCTAACACTGGTAAGAGCCTCATAGGCTCTTCTACCGAGTATAGTGAAATTCCATGGATGTGGTCTGATCAGTACGAATATTCGCTTCAGCTTAGTGGGGTGACAGTTGATTATACGAATCGAGTTCAGCGGGGGAGGTCAGTGTCTGACGGCATCATATATTTTTATATGCACGGAGATCAGGTTATTGGAGCATGTGGTATCTCAGAAGGACCCAAAATTGGGCGAGATATTAGAGTGGCTGGCCAACTCGCAAAATCTCGGCTGGGGGTAGATATAGAGCTTCTAGCGGATCCAAATCAGAAGCTCCAGGCATTATTGTAATAATAGATGATGGTCTTTCAGGTAAGCAGTCCTCGTTTCGGCTCTTATTTTCTATAGATTTTGTGATATAGATAAAATTCTTTTCATTTCACGAATTACTGGCTTTTCAATTAGTTTGCCATCAATTACCAGTAAGTCCATACCTCCAGATTCAAAGGCTTCAATAATTTGCTGTGCCCGTCGTACCTCAGACTTTGTGGGTGTAAACGCCTCGTTTAATATCGCAATTTGCTTTGGGTGGATAGCGCCTTTACCGCTGAATCCTAATTCCTTCGCAAGTTTTGCTTCCTCTTTCATGCCGTCTAAGTCGTCGAGGTCAAGATATGGAACATCGATCACATCGATCCCGGCGTTTGCAGCTGCATGGACTACCCGTGATCGGGCATAAAGCAAAGGATTCCAAGTGGTTTTGCAACGCAGCTCAGCCGCCATGTCAATGCCGCCAAACAACAAAGAATCAATTCGTGCGCTGGCTTGCGCGATTTCGACAGCTGCTTCGAGACCCGCATTAGTCTCAATGATCAGATGTAAACGAGTATTGTGGTTTGCCTCTGTAAGGAGGCCGTCAAGCCAAATTACCTCGTCTGGCGATACAATCTTCGGAATCATTATAGCTGGTGGTGGGTGAGCGGCCTCTAAAATTGCATCAATGTCCTTAATGCCAATAGTACTGCGCGGC
The DNA here is from genome assembly GCA_002724185.1 of Acidiferrobacteraceae bacterium. Taxonomy (GTDB): domain Bacteria; phylum Pseudomonadota; class Gammaproteobacteria; order Arenicellales; family UBA868; genus CAJXWH01. The sequence goes on from PBOB01000084.1 coordinate 32,287, forward strand.
GAGTTAATACGAAGTACTAACTCCACCTCATCGTTTATGGGTCGCGTGGCAAACAGCTGTATTGCTTGTTCTCGGGCAATTGTCTTGTCTTTGGGGGCTACTCCATCTTCAAGCTCAATACATACGATGTCTGCGCCAGAGGCTACCGCTTTTGGGAATAAATCAGGCTTCAGGGCAGGACAAAATATAAAACTGCGCCGAGCTCTAATATTTGGGGTTTCTTTTTTTGTCATATTATAGTGCTAGGTCCAAAAGCTATTTTGGACAATTGCTTCTCTCGATCCTTCTTCAGTCTCAACTAGTAATTGCGAACCTTCTTTCCAAGATTTGCGACCCACCATTCCGATAGCGACATTAATTTTCAAGTCTGGCGACCATGCAGATGATGAAACTTGTCCAACACTATTGCCTAGCCCATCACTGAGAGGCCAATGTCTAGTTAGCGATGAAAGCGGTGGACCATGAATTTCAATTGGTCGGATTTGCCTGTTTGGACTTTGTTTTTCCAACAGTGCTTTCGTAGCTAAGCACTCTGTTGCGCTTCCAAGATCGCAGTATCGCCCTAATCCCGCCTCAAATGGGGTGTCGGCGGTAGTAATATCACTACCGTAAGACAATAGCCCTGCTTCAATGCGTTCTATATTGTTTGGGCAGCCTGCTCTAACGTCAAACGACTGTCCAGCTTCAAATAAACAATCCCAAAGTGGTTCACCATATCCCGATCCTTCAACGTATATTTCAAATCCACCTTGATGCGACCAACCGGATCTTGCAATAACCATCTCTTTATCCTGGAAATGGATTAATCTATGACGAAAAAATTTTAGAGTTCTTATTTTATCGCCAAAAACATTGCTTATTAGCGTCTCTGCTAGCGGTCCTTGAATTGCAAGCGGTGATATGTCTGGCTCAAACACATGCACATTGAGTCCAAAACCATTCGCAAGCCCCTTAAAATAATACAACATGTCACTATCAGCCAACGAAACCCAAAATCTGTCGCTGGCAAGCCTGATGGCTACAGGATCATTAAGCATATAGCCCGATTCGTCTACCATAGGGATATAGTAGCATTGGTCGTTGTGCATAAATTCTAGATTTCTAGGCGTTGTCAATTGGAGCAACTTGGCTGCGTCTGGCCCATACAGTTCAACTTGCCTTTCACATGATACATCCCAGATTTGGACTGCTCTTTTGAGATGTGAGTAGTCTTCTTCCACAGATCGGAAGTAAGACGCTAGCAGCATATGATTATAGACAGTATAAGCCTGCACGCCTGCATTGCTTACCCGTCGAGTAAACGGCGTTCTGCGTAAACGTATTGATGGAGTTAAGTGGTAAATAGACATAGCATCAATTCTATAAGAATTTCGGCTCAGGATGTTCGGTATTGCCATCGATTGCAATTATTTGTCCACTAACCAAATGCGCGTTATCACTGGCCAGAAATATCGCCATGTTGGCAACATCATCAGCTGTTATTCGCTTGCCGAGGGATGTCCCAGCAAGATATGCATCTTGTATCTCAACCGGACTTACACCCTTAGCATCTGCTTCTCGTGCAATAACAAGATCGAGGCGATCTCCAACTACACCGCCGGGGCAAATAGCATTGGCGCGTATGTTATAGGGTCCAAGCTCGATAGCGAGTGTTTTCATGAGCCCAATGATGGCCCATTTGCTTGCAACATAAGGAGCGCGATGCATAAATCCATATAAACCAGCAGTTGAGGAAATTAGGATACAAACACCGTTTTGTTGCTGTTTCATTATTGGCGTGACATATTTGGTAAATAGAAATGCTCCATCTAGGTTTGTCGATAGACATTTTCTCCAATCTGCTAACTCGATTTCTTCTATGGGGGCTGTTGGTCCGGGAATACCCGCATTAGCGCACAAAACGTCAATATGATTCCAATCTTGCATTAAGTTACAGAAGAGGTTATCTACTGCCGACTCGTCTGATACGTCAAGAAGAAACTTATGCCACTTTGCGGGGCATCGATTTAATGCATCATGGTCGATATCGGCAATACACACCTTGTAGCCTTGTGCATCAAATTGGTTAGCAATAGCGCGGCCAATACCTCTGGCTCCAGCAGTGATCAGGGCTGTTTTTTGCATAGCCAAAAAATGTTCCTTTCCGAGATTCTATTGTGCAGTGGTGAAAGTAGGTTATATAAAATTGTAGTGAAGCTGGGCTATTTTTTGGAGGGGCAGCAATTGTGAAAAAATAGCTTTCGCGTTATGCTCAAATGCTCTTAAGCTACCAATTATAGGCTGGATGCTAATATTGATTCCATGGGGTTCTTAATTTATGCCACTAATGCTTGTATCGAGTTGGTCAACTGAGTTAATTTCTTTGATTTCCAATGAATTATTGGCGGATGTTGCACTTTAGGAAAATATACGGTGCTTAATTTATTGAAAGTTATTGGGCAGCGTATCGCACTGGGTTTAATGACATTATTTGTTGTTTCCTTAATTATCGCATCAATCGTTGAGCTCCTTCCTGGTGACATTACTCAAGCAATTTTGGGTCAGTCAGCAACGCCAGAGACCGTAGCAGCGTTTCGCGCTGAATTAGGCATCGATCGCCCAGCGCATATACGCTATCTAGAGTGGCTAAAGGGTATGGCGACTGGGGATATGGGCAAATCACTTGCCAATAAGCGAGAAATCTCTGATCTTGTAGGAGCACGCTTATCTAATACACTCTTCCTTGGTGGATTCGCAGCTGCGATAGCTGTCCCATTATCACTAATACTAGGGTTGTTAGCCGCGCTCTATCGAAACACCATTTTTGATCGTGGAGTCAATTTATTTACACTGACATCAATTTCATTCCCAGAATTCTTTGTAGCATATATTCTTATTCTACTTCTAGCAGTAAAAGCAGGCTGGTTTCCTGGAATTTCTAATGTCAGCACTGATTTGAATCTTTCAGAAAAATTGTTTCGAACGTTATTGCCTGCTATGACTTTGACTCTTGTAGTTGTTGCTCACATGATGCGCATGACTCGTGCGGCAATTATTAATCTGTTGGCTAGTGATTATATTGAAATGGCGCGACTTAAAGGCGTTCGACCCATTCGAGTCATTCTTTATCACGCACTACCAAACGCATGGGGGCCGATTGTTAATGTCATCGCGCTTAATTTAGCGTACCTCGTGGTTGGAGTTGTTATTGTGGAAGTCGTATTTGTTTATCCAGGGCTTGGTCAGTTGTTAGTTGATAGCGTGTCTAAGCGAGATGTCCCTGTTGTGCAAGCATGTTCAATGATTTTTGCTGGTGTCTATATCTTGCTTAATCTAGTAGCCGACATTGTTTCTGTAGTAACCAATCCACGGCTGTTGCATCCGCGTTAACAAAGCTCATGAATCTCTTTAAATCGTTTTTGCTTATACCATTTTCTGCAAAGGCTGGACTTTCTGTAATTATGATTTACCTATTCGTTGCTATTTTTGCGCCCGTTATCGCTCCGTATAGTGAAACTGAGGTACTAGGAGCTGCTTACGAGATGTGGTCAGATAAGCATCTATTGGGTACCGATAGTTTGGGGCGTGATATGCTGTCTCGATTAATTTTTGGCGCAAGAAATACAGTTGGGATAGCATTGGCCGCTGTTGGTCTTGCATTCATCATTGGCGGCTCTACTGGGATGCTTGCTGCAATACTTGGTGGTTGGTACGACATCATTATTAGTCGAGTAGTTGATGTTGTGATGGCCATTCCGAGTTTGGTTTTTGCTCTTCTTATACTCACTGTGTTGGGTACCTCGATTCCGGTGTTAATTCTAGTGATTGCAGTATTGGATTGTACCCGTGTCTATAGAATTACCCGTGCAGCAGCGATGAATATTGTGGTTCTTGAGTATGTAGAAGCAGCAAGGCTGAGGGGTGAGGGTTTCTGGTGGGTTATCCGAAAGGAAATCTTGCCAAATATTATGGCGCCCTTGCTTGCGGAATTTGGATTAAGATTTTGTTTCGTATTTCTATTTATTGCAGCTTTAAGCTTTCTTGGGCTTGGCATCCAGCCACCCACAGCAGATTGGGGGTCAATGGTGAAAGACAATGCTACATTAATAAATTATGGCGATATAACGCCTCTCTTACCTGCAGCAGCTATTGCGATACTCACGGTTGCAGTAAATTTTGTAGTTGATTGGTTATTGCATCGGTCTAGTGGTTTAGTAGATATTGCCTGATTATCGTTGAGCTTCGACTTTATGTGTTGTAGGTAATAGAGTGCGTTAATTTTGCATGATTTTTACATATAGGGATTGCTGACCGTCATCCATGTAAAAGCAGATGTACAATTAATTTAGAGATTCTAGATTTGTGGTGGCGATTATATGCGGAAGCAAGAAGATTTCGGTGAAGCGACAAAACAATGGGCAAGCCCCATGCCCATCATTTTTGTAGGGTGTCTTATATGCATAGCTGGCTATGGAGCTCGTACTGTGTTCGGTCTGTTTTTGTCGCCGATGACTCTAGAAATAGGTTGGGATCGAGAGACATATGCGCTTGCAATGGCAATACAAAATCTGGCATGGGGATTGACTACTCCCGTAGCTGGTATGCTCGTAGATCGATATGGTTACACACTGATTGTTGGAACAGGAGCAATAGTGTATGCGTTAGGAATTTGGGGTATGGCAATTGCAGAATCAGCGTCTATGCTCTATTTGACGGGCGGAGTTTTAGTGGGAGTTGGCGTTTCGTTTACAGCCTTTACTTTGGTATCAACCGCCATGGCTCGCGTTGTGTCACCTGATAGAAGGTCTCTCGTTTTTGGTTTTGGCACGGCGGCAACTTCTATGGGGCAGGTGCTATTTTCTCCAATCACCCAGGGTGTGATAGATGGGTATGGATGGCAGAATGGACTTTTCTTTCTTTCAATCACTACCTTGCTTATCATTCCGTTGGCTCTGCTTTTGCCATTAAGCCCTGAGGTAAGGGGAGAGAAGGAGCACGGCCAGACGATAAGACAAGCAATCGGAGAAGCAATACACCATCGAGGATATTTACTTCTCACTATGGGCTTCTTTGTATGTGGTTTTCACGTTGCTTTTATTGCAATACATTACCCAGCTTATTGCACAGATCTTGGTTTCAATCCACGTGTTGGCGCTTGGTCTATTGCATTGGTCGGAATCTTTAATATTGTAGGATCGCTGTTAGCTGGTATTTATGGCAGGAAACGGAATAAAAGTCTTGGGTTGAGCGCTATATATGCTTTACGCGCGGTTGCAATAGTGAGTCTTTTGCTTCTCCCTAAAACTCCCCTAGTTATGTACGGCTTCGCCGCAGTGATGGGTATTCTATGGCTATCGACAGTGCCACTTACAAATATGATTGTTGCCCATATTTTTGGTGTACGATATCTTGCAACATTATATGGTTTCGTATTTGTTAGTCACCAGTTAGGGAGTTTTCTTGGAGTGTGGTTAGGTGGAATACTATATGATAAGACTGGTAGTTACGATTTGATGTGGTATTCAGGAGTTATCCTCGGTGTAGTTGCTGCGTTACTTCATTTGCCTATAAAGGAAAAAGCAGTGTCCCGACTCACCCGGATAGATATCGATAAGGGTTGATAATTGACATAAGAGGCAGCTAAAAATGACTAGAGATAAAGAGCTCATTAGAGGTATTCAAACAAAGGCTGTTCATGCTGGAGAGGAGCCCGATAGTGTGACGGGTGCATCTGCTCCAAATATTGTTATGTCTAGTACGTTTGTGGTTAAGGAACCACAGGGATTTTCAGCTGCAAACCGAGACCCGGATACGCCGTATGTATACAGTCGTTGGGCGAACCCCACAGTGCAGCAACTGCAAGAAAAATTAGCTTCACTTGAGGAGGCTGAGCGGTGCATTTGTTTTGCTTCCGGGATGGCTGCTACATCCGGGCTACTGTTTAGTTTGCTTCAACCAGGGGATGCGCTCGTAATAAGTGATACTAACTATCCCGGTACAGCTGAGTTGGTAAGGAACTCTCTTCCCAGGCTAGGTGTCGATGTAATTCCCGTAGACACCTCATATCTTCCGAATGTTGAAAATGCTGTTTCTTCAAAGACGCGTTTGGTATGGATAGAAACGCCAGCTAATCCAATTCTACGGTTGTCTGATATTGCAGCAATTGCAGACATCGCCCATCGATCTGGCGCTGAACTAGTAGTGGATTCCACATTTGCTTCACCTATTGCTACGCGCCCGCTCGTTTTAGGTGCAGATTACGTTGTACATTCTCTGACTAAGTATATTGGGGGTCATGGAGATGCAATGGGTGGTGCAGTTCTTGGATCACGTAGCGCAATGGAGTTGATTGAAACCGAGGGGCTTATTCATTTCGGAGGAACAATTAGCCCCTTTAATGCCTGGCTGATACAGCGGGGCATTGCTACATTGCCTCTTCGAATGGATACCCATCAAAGAAATGCCATGACAGTTGCAGCGTTTCTGGAGAACCACCCGCAAGTTGAATTAGTACTTTACCCCGGGCTAGCTAGTCATCCGCAACATGATCTTGCTAGCAAGCAAATGGACAATTATTCCGGGATGGTTTCAATCCGAGTGGCAGGTGGTGAAGAATTCGCAAAGAAGCTAGCAAAAGAGCTCAAAGTATTTCATTACGCAGTTTCGCTAGGCCATTTTCGCAGTCTTATTTATTGGATCGGAACAGAGGAGCTGGTGTCGTCAAGCTATCAGATAGAGGGAGAGCAGCTTGAAGCGTATAGCAGAATAGCAGGAGATGGAGTTTTTAGAATGTCTATCGGTCTAGAAGATCCGGATGACCTATGTGCCGATCTTGACCAGGCATTTTCAAAATAAGTATAAAGTCAATTATTTTTTTAAGTGATAGAAGCCGAAGGTACTATTATGTTTCCCGCAAACGCCCATTTGGTGGCGGATGAAGTCTGCAATTAGTGGTGTAATATTTGACTCAAGAATAATTTTGTACGATCATGTTGCGGGTTCTCGAAAAAGTCGGTCGGGGTGTTTTGCTCGATAATTTCTCCGCCATCCATAAAGATAACACGATGCGCAACACGCGTTGCAAAACCCATCTCGTGGGTTACCACTAACATCGTCATTCCGCTTTCAGCTAACTCAATCATTACATCTAAGACTTCTTTTATCATTTCAGGATCTAATGCTGATGTTGGCTCATCAAATAGCATTATTTTTGGCTTCATGCATAGTGCTCGCGCTATTGCTACGCGTTGTTGCTGTCCTCCTGATAATTGACCAGGAAACTTATGCGCCTGTTCAGGAATTTGAACCCTTTCAAGATATTGCATTGCAGCTTCTTCGGCTTCAATCTTAGGCATCTTTCGCACCCAGATAGGCGCTAAACAAACATTCTCTAAAACTGTTAAATGTGGGAAGAGGTTAAATTGTTGAAAGACCATACCCACTTCTGATCGTATAATTTCGATGTTTTTTAGGTCGTGTGTGAGCTCAGTACCATCGACAACAATATTGCCTTGTTGGTGTTGTTCGAGTCGATTTATGCATCGGATTAAAGTAGATTTTCCGGAGCCTGAAGGGCCACAGATGACGATTCGTTCGCCACGGCGTACTTCCAGGTTAATATCTTTTAGTACATGAAAATCATCGAACCACTTGTGCATTTGATCAATAGAAATGATTGTCCCTGAAGATTCAATCTCTGACGTCTTATCACTAGTTGTATGAGAAATGTCGCTAGCCATAATGTTTTATTCCCTGGAGATGCTAGAGTTATTGTTTATGTTCGGTTGCAAGTCGCTTTTCGAGGCTAAGCGAGTATCGGGCCATGCTAAAACAGCAGATAAAGAAGAAAAGAGAAACAAAAATGTAAAGTTCAGGAGCGAGGCCAAGCCATTCAGGATCATTAAGACGTGCGCGGCCAAGCCCTAGGATGTCCATCATACCGATGATAATAACAAGAGTGGAGTCTTTAAATGCACCAATGAATGTGTTTATTATTCCAGGTATTGATATCTTTAAGGCTTGGGGCAAAATAATCAATTGGTGAGCCCGCCAGTAATTTAGACCCAATGAGTCAGCTGCTTCATACTGTCCGGAAGACAAGCCTTGCAGGCCTCCTCGGACAACCTCTGCAATATAAGCTGAAGCAAAAAGCGTTACCATGATTAGAACGCGCATTAGAATGTCGAATGTAGATCCAGGCGGCAAGAAATACATAAGCATCGTTGATGCGACGAAGAGCAGTGTAATTAAGGGCACCCCTCGGATAAATTCAATAAATAGAACACATACAGTTCGCAGGGCGGGCAATTTCGAACGTCGGCCTAGCGCTAACAAGATACCAATCGGTAATGAAAATGACAGGCTCGCAATGCCAACAATCAGGGTCAACAAAATTCCACCGAACTTGGTGGTCGGCACAGGAGTGAGCCCGAATCCTCCGATTAGTAGCCATGTTGCAATGAATGGGAATGCTACAGCGTACCATAACCAGTATCTCTTGCCTGGGAGATCGTCCTTTAGTATTCCTACTACTGCGATCAGGAAAAGTAAAAAACAAAGCATTGGCCGCCAACGCAGATCTTCCGGATACCAACCGAAAAGAAAAAGCTGAAAACTGCTTTTAATAAATGCCCAGCATGCTCCGTCTCGCGGTTCATTCATCTGTGCCCAGCAGTCTTTCCTGTCGCTTGCAGTCCAAATCGAGTCTAGTGCAATCCATTCCATGATGCCTGGCACAATTAGCCAAAGTAGCCATACCGAAAGGATGGTTAGTAGTGCATTAAGCGGCGATGAGAACAAATTAAGCCGCATCCATGCTATTGGTCCCCGCGTTCGAGTTGGTGGCGGAAGATCAGGGTGAGTTCCTGGTGTGTATTGTTTTGTCATATGTGGATCCACTCAGCTAACGATTTAGCGTTCAGTTAGCTTTATACGACGATTAAACCAATTCATGAAGGCTGAAATGATTAAGGAAATAACCAGGTAGAAACCCATAACGATAAGCATTGTTTCCATTTCCTTCCCAGTTTGCATTAAGCTGATTCCACCAATCGTTGCGGTAATATCCATATAGCCAATAGCGATAGCTAGCGACGAATTTTTTGTCAGGTTGAGATACTGACTGCACAGAGGTGGAACAATCACCCTAAGCGCCTGAGGAATAACCACTAGCTGTAAGGTTCGGTTATGGCGCAGGCCTATCGCGTGCGCCGCCTCAGTTTGGCCACTGTTCACGGCAAGAATTCCTGCTCGAACAATTTCGGCAATAAAACACGCGGTGTAGTATGACAGAGCTAGCCAAAGTGCAAGAAATTCTGGTTTGAGAGCCATGCCGCCTTTGAAGTTAAAGCCCTTGAGTGCTGGGATATCCCAGGACAGAGGCATCCCAGTCGCGAGAAATGCAATCCCTGTTGCGCCAACGACTATAGCTACTGAGATCCAAAATACAGGATAGATCCGCCCGGTTTGATTTTGTACTCGTTTAGCCCACTGGCGGAAAATGATTGCCGAAATGACGGCAAGAACAAAAATAATACCGACGATAGACGCACCTGCTTCAAAGATTGGAGACGGCACATAGAAGCCGCGGTTGGATAGAAAAAAGATTCCATCTGGCAAGCCATAGGATTTCTTTGCCGGTGGTAGCAAGACAACAATCATAGAGTAGATTGCTAGGATATGAATGAGGATTGGTACATTTCTTACAAATTCAATAAATACATAAACAATACGGCTAACGAGCCAATTACGAGATAGTCGTAATATTCCGAGCGTGAATCCAAGGATTGATGCCGCAATGATTCCAAGCAGTGCAACCAAGAGCGTATTTAGCGCGCCGACCGCAGCAGCACGCAGATGAGTTGACTGATTCGTATACTCGATAAACGGCGAAAAAGTAATGTCGTAAGCTGCTGGCCATAGCAAAAAGCCAAAACTGAATTCTTTTCCAACCGCCGCGAGGTTTACAACAACATTTTGCGCAATTAATGCGATCAGCGCAAAAATCGCGATCATCGTAAGAATTTGGATTATGACGGCCCGGGATTCCTGGTGGCGCCACAATCGAAGGACTAGGCTGCGTGATTTGTTCCGATTAGAGGTCATTTCAGCTGCTGCCTAATATACGTTTTTAAGTAGCACGGTTGTCAGCCAGCTTGAGAAACCCGGGGGTTTGCACCCCGGGCTTCTCAGACAACTTAGAAAACTTAGACTTCCGATTAACGGAAAGGTGGTGAATACTGCAAGCCACCATCTGTCCATAGTGCGTTATAACCGCGGGCAATTCCCAGCGGTGTGTTCACACCAATATTTCTCTCGAAAATCTCACCATAGTTACCGACCTGCTTAATAATTTGGTATGCCCAGTCATTAGCAAGGCCAAGCTCGGAACCCTGACTTCCATCGACGCCTAACAACCGACGTATTTCAGGATGATCAGAAACTCCTGTTTTGCCGGCAAGTGAATCGACGTTTGCACTAGTTACTCCAAGCTCTTCCGCGGTGATTGTTGCGTTCAGGACCCATGTGATTATATCAGACCACTGATCATCACCGTGTCTTGTTGCCGGGCCTAAGGGCTCTTTTGAGATAATCTCAGGAAGAACCATATGCGCATCAGGATCAGGCAGTGCAGATCGCGTTGACGCTAGACCTGAAGCGTCAGTGGTATATACATCGCATCGGCCTGCTTCGTAGTTCTGACGGGCTTCGTCATTAGTCTCGATGGTAACGGCTTCGTATGACATTCCATTGGATGCGAAATAGTCAGCAAGGTTAAGCTCAGTGGTTGTTCCAGTTTGTATACAAACTGATGCCCCATCAAGCTCTGTGGCGCTGCTAATACCAAGGTCCTTCTTAACCATGAAGCCTTGGCCGTCATAGTAGTTAACGCCATGAAATCGCAACTTTACACCGACGTCGCGAGAAAACGTTATTGTGGTATTTCGCCAAAGAACATCACCTTCGCCAGCATTTAGCCTAGTGAATCGCGTTTTGCCTGTGGAAGTAACAGCTTCAATTTTATTTGCATCGCCTAGTACTGCAGCAGCAGTGGCACGACAGAAATCGATGTCAAAGCCTTCCCAAACTCCGCTAGCATTTGGTGCAGCGAAACCTGCGATACCAGTGCTGACAACGCACCGCAATACTCCCCGTGCCTGAACATCTTCTAGGGTGCCCGCTTGTACACCACTGGTTACAGCTAATGCGAGCGCCAGAGCGGCTGAGGTTAAAGTAGTTTTGAGTCTCATAAACAACTCCTCTCCGATTTTAATGGATGATTATGATTGCACCGAGCCGGCATGAAGCAGAAAGCTTCAAGTCCTAACATCGGCGTTAGGGTGATGGTAACCCGAATTTCAAGCTCAATGCCACAACGATCTAGCTGTATTTGCGCCATATTTGCATCTAAAGCTGCAGATTTCAGCTATTAGTTGCTTCTAATTGCTCATCGGCATGATAAGAAGAGCGAACCATCGGCCCAGATAATACCCGTGTAAAACCCAACTTTTCTCCCTCAATACGTAATTCTTCAAATGTTTTTGGGGCTACATACCGATGTACGGGTAGATGATGGACACTTGGCTGGAGATATTGGCCAAGGGTAAGGATCGCAACGTTATTAGCTCGCATGTCCTCCATTACTTGTAGCACTTCTTCAATTGTTTCACCTAGACCCATCATGAGGCCAGATTTCGTGGGTATGTCAGGCGAGCAGCACTTAAACGAGTTCAATAGATGCAACGAGTGCTCATAGCTTGCTCCGGGGCGAACCTTCTTATACAGGCGCGGCACTGTCTCAAGGTTGTGATTAAACACATCAGGTGGAGTTTCTGCCAAGATGCGCAGAGCATTTTCAGCTCGTCCGCGAAAGTCTGGCACAAGAATTTCTATTCTAATACCGGGTATCGCAGTGCGCAGCGCTTGAATACATTCCGCAAAGTGGTTTGCTCCACCATCACGCAGGTCATCTCGATCTACAGATGTAATCACGACATAGCTTAAATTCATATGGTTTGCGGTTTGGGCAAGTGCTGATGGCTCTGCAGCATCAAGAGGCAATGGTCGGCCATGAGCTATGTCACAGAACGGGCAACGTCTTGTACACAGAGCGCCCATAATCATAAATGTTGCCGTACCATTCCCAAAACACTCTCCAAGGTTGGGACAATTGGCCTCTTCGCAAACAGTGTTCAGATTGTTTTCTCTTAAAACGCTCTTTAGTTGTAAGACTTTAGGTGTACCACTAAATTTCGCCTTTATCCATTTTGGTTTAGCCAATTGATCTTTGCGGGGTGTTGGTGCGAATTTAACCGGAACGCGTGCGACTTTATCTTGGTTGCGTGAAGGGTTTGCACGATTTATGTCTATGCCTGAGGATTTGGGGTGTATTTTGTCCATTGATTTAATCTACCGATGCTGACAATATGATAACAAGTTAGCGTTGTTACAGGTGGCCAAAACAATTTTACAACAAAGACAAAAATGGGTCCTACTTTTGACTCAAGCTATGTTTTAGGGTGGACTTGGATAGACACCACATAAAATTGTCTGGCAGCTTAATAGTTTAGGACTGTTGAGCAAGCATTGGATCAATAAATAAGTTGGCTCGGGTCCTAAATTTATCTGCTAGTGACAGTGTTGATAGCGCTTTTAATAGTTATGTCGCTACAAGTCTCGACTGATTCAGCAGAGGTTACATCATGTTGTTAAGTCAAGACGGATCTGTAGCCGTAGCAGAATTTAACTATAGTCATCTGAAAACAGAGATTAGCGAAGATTACCATGATGAATTGCCTGGCTGTAATGAACATTGCGTCTAATAAGGGTAAGATATTGGAATTGAAGATGAACAGCCCATATATGTCCAAAGTAATGCCGGGTTTAGGTGCAGGTAGTTGAGTTTATAAAGACTAGCAATTATGCAAGTTAATCCAATAGTGGTGGAGATTACACGCGGTGATTTGGTTGAAAGCGTTCATCGCGGCGCTTTTGCTATTTTTGATAATACGCAAGGCTTGATCGCAAGAGAAGGAGATATCGACCGCCCAATATATCCGCGTTCAGCAGTTAAGCCAATCCAAGCTCTACCTCTCGTTGAAACTCATGCTGCAGACTATTGGAATTTAACACAAGCAGAACTAGCGCTTGCCTGCGCATCGCATAGCGGGCAGCCAGCCCATGTGGTTGCTGTGCGTGGATGGCTAAAAAAGATTGGTTTGTCTGATCGGGATATAGCTTGTGGCGCACATCATCCTATTGACCAAGATGCCTGTGTGGCGCTCTTCAGAGATGGAGAACAACCTGGCCGGATACACAATAACTGTTCTGGTAAGCATGCTGGTTTTTTGACGACAGCCAGACATTTAGGCGAATCTATAGAGGGATACCTCGATGTGGACCATCCTATACAACAAAGAATTAAGAAGATATTGTCTGAAATGACAGATACTTGCCTGGATGCCAGCAATCCAGCGATTGACGGGTGTGGTGCGCCGGTATTTGGATTGCCACTACGTGGTCTGGCATTCGGGATGGCTCGATTTGCTGCTGGAGAGAATTGTCCAGGGCCGAGAGGGGCTGCATCTCAGAAGTTGTATGAAGCCATGAGTGCTAATCCATGGATGTTGGCTGGTAGTGGTCGTTGGTCAACTAGTGCGATGCAATTGGCCCCTGGTCAGTTTGTCGTTAAAGGTGGAGCGGAGGGTGTTTATTGCGGGATAGTCCCATCAAGAGAGTTAGGATTTGCCTTGAAAATAGATGATGGAGCGAATCGTGCGGCCGAATCGCTCATGGGCCAACTCTTGGTTAATTACGGGCACCTTGCCAATGAGTTGTCTTCATTGCTTCAGCGTTTATCTTCACCATCAGTGATTAACGCTGCGGGCCTAGTAGTTGGTGATACGCGTGCCATATAGACGATTATTAAATTGTGGGAGTTATAGAACTGCATCAATTTGCCCGGTTGGATGAGTTTTGTGTTGTGATAATCGTAATTCTTAAGGCGTGAATGTCAGCCGGAATGAATTCAGCTAGCGCGCTATAAATTAAACGATGGCGCTCCACTAAGGTTATTCCATCAAACTCACGAGCTGCAATAGTCAAAGCAAAATGACTCCCTCCAGAAGCTGCGCCAGGGTGTCCTTTATGCATATGACTTTCATCAGCTATCTCGAGTAGTTCAACCGATAGCGATTCTCTAAGTCGTTCTTCAATTGCAATAAGTCGTTTTGACTGATCCATACCAATCATTTCTCATCAATTTGGATGTGTTTCGCAATCAACGCCATTTGAGCAATCGTAAACAGCAACGTTAAGCCCATAAGACCAAAGACCTTAAAGTTAACCCAGATGTCAGTTCGAGTGGCTTCATCAAGATCAAGCCGGAAAAAGAACGCAACGTATAAATTCAACGCGCCCACCAGCAAAAAGAAAAGTCCCCATGCTAGGTTGACATTTTTCCATATCCGCGGAGGCAGCTGAATTTGCGAGCCAAGCAGAAACTCTATCGCTGTGCGACGACCTATTAATTGGCTGCCAAGTACGATTAGGGCAAAAATCCACTCGACAATGGTCGGCTTCCATTTAATAAAGGTATCATCACGAAAAATGAGAGTCATGCCACCAAATATGACAATTACAGCAAGAGTAATTATATGAGTTGGCTCAAATCGTTTCTTACGAGACCAATAGAATATAACTTGAATTACTGAAGCGGCAATGGCAACGGCGGTTGCAATGAAAATGTTAGTATATTTGTATGCTACAAAGAATAGAATTAGCGGAAAGAAATCAAGTAAAAGTTTCATATGATTTGATGGTTGAAATTACGGAATGAACACAAGTATACGACGGACTCGCAACTCTGTCAGCGACAGGAGCGCTAATGTTCGTAGAAAGGCTAATGACAACTTTATGCGCCGTCTTGGTTATCTTGTAGTGGAAGGCCCGACGGGTGTTGGAAAGAACAGGCTTGCCCGGAGGCTTTCGACCACGTTTGGTAGCGGCTTGATTCTTGAGCAGTCTGACGAGAATCCGTTTCTTGAAAGATTCTACCTAGATCGGCATAAGTATGCCCTACCTACTCAGTTATCGTTTCTATTTGATCGTATTCGTAGACTAGATCAGCTTCGACAAGTTGATATGTTTCATCGGCATTGGATTGTCAATTTCTTTTTAGAGCGAGACTTATTATTTGCGGAGCTGGTTTTAGACTTCGATGAATTTCAATTATATCGGCATGTATATGATAAGTTAGCGCCAAAGATTACGCCGCCAGGTCTGATTGTATTCTTACAAGCAGAAGTTTCAACACTTGAAGGGCGTTTGCAGGCACGGCGAAGGCCAGATGGATTTAGCGTGCCAAGGGATCATCTTGCTGAAGTTGTTGATTCTTACACCCGATTTTTTCTTCAATACAATAGCGCGCCAATCTTGATCGTTAACACCGAGGGTGTAGACTTCATAAACAGGGAAGAGGACTATCGGCAGCTGGTTGAGTATTTGCCCACTATTAAAAATGGCCGTCATTTTTTTAATCCAATGACTAGGCTGTGAGAGGCAAAAAATGAGAACACTTAGAAAAAACATAGTAGAAAAGATATATTGAAATATTCAATTCAATTTCAGCACGGAAATCTGCCGGAGGTCGGACTCGAACCGACACGGTGTTGCCACCACCAGATTTTGAGTCTGGCGCGTCTACCAGTTTCGCCACTCCGGCATGTTATTGCGATATTCTAGAATATCGGAACCTGTATATAGCCAATTCACTACTAAATACTAATGTTCTCAATCGCATAAACCAAGGGACAGTATCGCATTGAAGTGTCTTCACAGCAATCACGATGCGCAACGTCGAGATGAATAGTGTGCCATTTGAATATATTTTGAATCCAAAGCAGATCGCTCAGGAACCACTTCCGCAGCGGTCTGCTAGCAGGCTATTGAAGGTTGATTCTCGAGGCAATATTTGCGATTGCATGTTCTCTGACCTGCCTAGCATATTAGGCCCAAATGATTTATTGGTATTTAACGACACAAAGGTAGTCCCTGCTCGGATAATGGCCAAAAAGGAGTTGACTGGTGGGCGAGTAGAGGTTTTGCTGGAGCGCCAGATTAGCGACAATGAATGCTGGGTACAATTGGGTTCTCACAGTAACAGACCCTCCTTAGGATCGTCCTTAGTAACAGAAAATGATTCTAGACTGGTGGTCTCAGAGGAGCGTGACGGTTTTTTTCGGTTGCGCCTGACCTCTGATGGTGACATTACTAAGTTATTTCAGAGCGAGGGAGAAATACCACTGCCACCATACATAAGCAGAAGTCCAAATACAATGGACAGTGCTCGCTATCAAACTGTTTTTGCTAGAGCGCCCGGCGCGGTGGCAGCCCCGACTGCCGGCTTACACTTTGACGAGGATATTTTTACAGCTCTCACTAGCCGAGGTATCCGTACCGCTTTTATCACCTTGCATGTCGGCGCAGGAACTTTTCAGCCGATACGCGTGAATGATGTACGGGATCATCGAATGCATAAAGAATGGTTTTCAGTGACAAGGGAGGCGGTCGAATCGATATTAGCAACAAAGAAGAGTGGGGGGCTTGTAGTTGCTGTTGGAACTACTGTCGTACGTGCTTTAGAATCATCGGCGTTGGCAAGCTATTTAGACCCATTTGAGGGATATACTGATTTGTTCATATCGTCAGGATTTGAATTTAGGGTTGTAGATGCACTTGTTACTAACTTTCATTTACCTAGATCAACTTTGCTTGTGTTGGTTAGCGCTTTTGGGGGGAGTGATGCCATGGAGGAGGCCTACCTTCATGCGGTTTCAAAAGGGTATCGTTTTTACAGTTATGGCGACGCAATGTATATCGAAAGAACGCCACTTATCAGATGAGATTTAGTATTAGCGCTAATGATGGGGCCGCACGCACCGGGTTGCTCCACTTGCGTCATGGATCCGTAGCGACTCCTGCCTTCATGCCCGTTGGTACTTTAGGCTCGGTGAAAACAGTTTCACCAATAGAGGTTCGTGCTAGTGGCGCGCAAATCCTTTTAGGAAATACATTTCACCTTATGCTAAGACCTGGTCCTGATGTAATAAGGGCTCATGGGAATTTGAATCGTTTTATGGATTGGGATCGCCCGATACTAACTGATTCAGGTGGATTCCAGGTCTGGAGTCTGGCTAACAGTCGAGATGTTGAAGAGGCTGGGGTTACGTTCCGATCGCCGATCGATGGGAGCAGTATTTTTCTTGGTCCAGAGGAGTCTATATCAATGCAGTCTGTCTTAGACTCTGATATCGCAATGGTATTTGACGAATGTACTGCTTATCCAGTTTCTCGGGACAAAGCTGGTGCTTCTATGGAGAGATCCATGCGTTGGGCGAGGCGCTGTCGCGATGCGCATAACAATGCTGGTCAATGTCTTTTTGGGATAGTACAAGGTGGGATGCATGTTGACTTGCGCGAGATCTCATTACAGTCGCTAGTGGATATTGGTTTTGACGGCTATGCTATCGGTGGATTGTCTGTTGGCGAGCCAAAAGATTTGATGCTTTCTATTGTAGAGTCGATTACACCGCAAATGCCGGTGAAGTGCCCACGCTATCTGATGGGAGTGGGGAAGCCCGAAGATTTAGTTCGCGGTGTGATGGTCGGAATAGACATGTTCGATTGCGTAATCCCTACTCGTAACGCTCGTAATGGTTGGCTATATACTCGCTCAGGAATTGTCAAAATCCGAAACTCAAAGTACAGAATGGATCTCCGCCCAATTGATGATAGTTGTGTTTGTCTGACCTGCGAGAGGTTTAGCAGGGCATATCTTCGACACCTTGTGACGTCTAATGAAATGCTTGGATTGCGGTTATGCACGGTCCACAATCTCCACTATTTCCAGCGATTGATGGCAGATATGCGTGAAGCTATACAGAAGATGAAATTTAGCGCATTTGTGCAAGAATTTTTTGACTCCCCAACCCATAGATGAAATCTGTGGCATAATCTTGCGGTTTTATACCACGATAGAATTCTCGACATGACAAACTTTCTAATTTCCGATGCATGGGCACAAACGAGCGGCGGAGGGGGAGGTCTTTTTAGCTTGCTGCCGCTTGTTCTGATATTTGTGGTCTTTTATTTCTTATTGATACGACCGCAGCAAAAACGAGCAAAGACGCTGAGGGAGATGATTAAGGCGCTTAAGGTTGGTGACGAAGTTGCGAGCAATGGCGGATTGGTCGGAAAAATCGCCGAGCTTGACGATAATTTTGTAACGATGGAAGTCGCTAGTGGTGTGAACGTAAGAATTGAGCGACAAGCTGTTGCTAAAACACTCATAAACGACCCTCCTAAGAAAGGGGCAACTAAGGCCACCTGAGTTTGATCGCATGCTGAACCACTATCCCTGGTGGAAATGGGTTGTTATCGCGCTAGTGATAGCCCCGGGCCTCTTTTTTGCATTACCAAATTTGTTTGGTGATGATCCGGGTATACAGGTTAGAGGCGCAAGAGGATTCGCTATTGATAGCGGAGACTTTTCTAGTGTTCAGGCGCTTCTAGAGGATAGAGGTATAGCGATCAAAGGTGCTACGCTAGAGAATAGTGGTATGCGTCTTAGGTTCGGAACGCCTGAGACTCAACTAAAAGCTCGGGACTTGCTGCAAAAAGAGTTCGGAGACCGTTTTACGGTAGCTCTAACGTTAGTGCCTGATACTCCAAGCTGGTTGACAGGACTCGCTGCAAAGCCAATGTATCTAGGTCTAGATCTCCGGGGCGGTGTTCACTTTTTAATGGAAGTGGATATGGCAAGTGTAATTCATCGTGCCGAAGAGCGTTATGTATCTGATATTAGAACAACCCTTCGTGAAGAAAAAATCCGCTATAAGATTGTTAGGCGTGCTCCAGGCGGTGGTATTGAGGTGCAACTGCGGGATGAATCACAAATAAAGGATGCACGAAAGGCTATTGATAAGGGATTGCCCGGATTAGTCCTAGAGGAGGGCTCGCGGGAGAGCCAGACAGTCTTGCTTATACGGCTGACGGAATCTGAAATTAAAGAGCTTTCAGAATTTGCGCTTGAACAAAATATTACTGCATTACGAAATCGGATAGATGAGCTGGGCGTTGCTGAACCGATGGTACAGCGTCAGGGAGACCGACGAATTGTTGTTCAGCTGCCTGGAGTTCAGGATACCGCACGTGCTAAACGAATATTGGGTCGTACTGCAACGCTTGAGACGATGCTAGTGGATGAAGATCACAATATTGAAGTAGCTCTGGCTGGTAAAGTGCCACCGGGTTCTCGTCTTTACAGGTTCCGCGATGGGCGGCCAATACTCCTAAAGAATCGGGTCTTGTATTCGGGAGATAACATCATTGATGCGGCAGCAAGTATTGATTCACTTAGTGGCGGTCCAGTCGTTAGCATTTCATTAGATGCGATGGGCGCTCGCATTAATCAGCGTGTGACAGGTGAGAACATCAATAAGCGGATGGCTGTTGTGTATATAGAAATTCGTTCACGACTAAAGACAGATGCTGAAGGATCGCCAATTTTTGATGATGAGGGGAATGCTGTACGCATAAAAGAGAGGATCGAAGAGGTTATTACAGCCCCGGTTATCCGAGATCAATTAGGAAAGAGATTTCAAATTGAGGGGCTTGACAGTGTTGTTGAGGCGCGTGATTTAGCATTATTACTGCGAGCAGGATCACTGGCAGCTCCAGTTGAGATAATCGAAGAAAGGACTGTTGGACCTAGTTTAGGGCAATCTAATATTAATCGGGGATTTCAATCTGTGATGATTGGTCTTATTCTGGTATTAGTTTTTATGGCAATCTATTACCGGATTTTTGGCCTACTAGCTAACCTAGCATTAACTCTTAATTTGGCGCTTCTCATTGCAGTTTTGTCGTTGCTTCAGGCCACGCTGACATTGCCTGGTGTGGCAGGAATAGTACTGACGGTTGGGATGGCAGTTGACGCCAACGTCCTGATTTTCGAGCGTATAAGAGAAGAGTTGCGCAATGGTAACTCTCCCCAAGCCAGCATCCATTCGGGCTATGAAAAAGCGTTTTCTACGATACTTGATGCAAATGTTACAACACTAATAGCAGCCCTTGTATTGTTTAATTTTGGAACCGGTCCGATAAAAGGATTTGCGATTACTTTAAGCATTGGTATCGTCACATCATTGTTCACAGCTATATTTTTTACTAGAGGTTTAGTCAATCTTATTTATGGTAGACGTCGACTTGACCGATTGAGGATCTGATGGATTTTCTTAAGCGAGATACTAAGATAGATTTTCTAGGTCGGCGTAAGTTTGCTGCCGTTATATCTCTTGTATTGATAGTTGTAGGAGTTAGTTCGCTACTTTTACGTGGATTAAACTTCGGTATCGACTTTACCGGAGGCACTTTAGTTGAGGTTTCATATACGGACTCAGTTACTGTTGAGGAGGTGCGCAATCAACTCGTCGACGCTAATATTGGCGATACTAGGGTCCAATATTTTGGAACTTCTAAAGATATTTTAGTGCGAGTTCCCGCCAGCAGTACTGGTAGTAGTGCTGAGATTAGCAGCGAAATTATGAGTACATTAAGAATGCCATATGCCGAAACCCTGACAGAAAGCAGCCAGGGAAAGGCACAGAAATGCTCCTCTCAATCAGGCATAGCAGAGTGTGTCGTGCAGATGCGGCGAGTCGAATTCGTAGGGCCTCAAGTGGGAAGTGAATTGACCGAAAAAGGCGGGTTAGCAATGATCTATGCCTTAATTGGGATTCTTATTTATGTTGCGTGGCGATTTGAGTGGCGATTTGCCCTTGGGGCAGTCGTTGCTCTGGTACATGATGTATTGCTTACTGTCGGATTTTTTGCAGTAACCGGAATGGAATTTTCACTTCCAGTATTAGCGGCATTGCTAGCTGTAATAGGCTACTCACTTAACGATACGATAGTTGTATTCGACCGTATACGAGAAAACTTTCGTAAAATGCGCAAAGGTAGTGTTTTGGAAATTATGAATCGCGCAATTAATCAGACTCTCCATCGCACCATACTAACGTCACTAACTACAATGTTGGTTATTCTGACTCTTTTGCTTATAGGTGGGGAGGTTATAAAGGGATTTGCAGCAGCCTTATGCGTAGGAGTCCTAGTGGGTACTTACTCTTCAATTTTTGTTGCGAGTCCAGTAGTTGTATTGCTCGGTATCTCTAGGGAGGATATGGCGCTTATTAAAAAGGATGATCCAGATTCTGAGATAGAGGCTAACATTTCGCCATAAGGTAGCTTTGATAGGCATCCAGATCCGCCTAGAAACGCCACAGTGTCATGAATACAATCAACAAGATCTAGTTTTGAAGTTCTAATGCCATGCGATGCCCTAGCTGTTATTCAGAAGAGACTCGTGTAATCGATTCCCGTCTCGGAGACGACGGTGACATTGTGCGGCGTCGTCGTGAATGCCAAGATTGTAGCCATCGCTTCACTACCTTCGAGAGGATTTTCTTGGAGCAGCCCCGGGTCGTAAAAAGTGACGGACGTCGCGAGACATGGAATGGAGAAAAGCTTAGAAGGGGCATCATGCGTGCCCTTGAGAAGAGGCCAGTTGGTCTAGACAGCGTCGAAGAGCTGGTTAGCTCGATATCGAAGAAGCTCAAGTTATCTGGTGAACGAGAAGTGACTGCAAAGCAAATAGGCCAGGAAGTAATGGATGGTCTGCGAGCTATTGATGAAGTTGCTTATATCCGATATGCATCTGTCTATTTGAGCTTTGAGGATGTTAGCGCATTCAGCACAGAGGTGGAAAGGTTGCGCTCTTTCCAGGAAACTGAAGGAGAGGCGACGCAGTTATCTCTATTGAAGCTCATGCGTCGGACCCGGCGCCAGGAAAATGGCTAAGTGCGGTTCGTCAGATTTCGATATGATGGCGCATGTGTTGGAGCTAGCCGAGCACGGGTTATATACAACCAAACCAAATCCAAGAGTCGGCTGTATTATTGTTCGCGACTCAGAAATAGTGGCTGAAGGATGGCATTATAGATCCGGAACCGATCATGCTGAAGTTGTAGCTCTCAAAGAGGCTGGAGAAAGAGCACGTGGGGCAGATGTCTATGTTAATCTGGAACCCTGTAGTCATCACGGCCAAACCCCGCCGTGTGTAAATCGCTTAATTGATGCTGGAGTAAGAAGAGTGGTGGTTGGAACGCAAGACCCTAATCCTGAGATTGCCGGTGGTGGAATTAGGGCTTTGCAAGAAGCTGGTATTGTTGTCGAGGTCGGCGTTAATGCCGACGCTTCCTATAATCTGAATGAGGGTTTTTTTCTTCGGATGAATCGGGGAACGCCACTTGTCAGAGTCAAGTTGGCAGCGACGATTGATGGTAAAACCGCGTCAGCAGATGGAGGCAGTCAATGGATTTCTTCGTTAGAATCTAGGGCTGATGTGCACCATTGGCGGGCTGAAAGCTGCGCAATCTTGGCCGGAATAGGTACAATTACTTCCGACAATCCACGCTTGAATGCAAGATTAGACGCAGAGATATTACAGCCTTTGAGGGTAGTAATCGACACACATTGCAGTTTAAAGCCTGATGCGGCACTATTTTCCCAGGAGGGTGAGGTATTGGTAGCAATCGGCAGTGAACAAGCCAGTTCACAAGCTCAGTTTGATAACCGGACCGAGGTTATTAGTTTTCCTAATGAATCTGGCCAAGTCGATCTGGGGGCTCTGATTCGTGAGTTAGGCCGTCGTGGCTGTAATAATGTCCTTGTAGAGGCTGGCGCTCGACTTGCTGGCAGCTTTGCTGCCCAGAAGTTGGTAGATGAATACCTTTTCTATTTTGCACCAGATCTTCTTGGCAGCGGTCGGTCAATGTTTGTGCTAGATGATATCCTCATGCTGCAAGATAAGATTCCACTAAATCTTTATGAAACTGCAAGAATTGGCCGTGACTTACGCTTGCGTCTTCGGCCAGAAATTAAGCCTTAGGTTCGGCTCTTATGTTTACTGGAATCGTTGAAGCGCAGGGCATAATTTCAAATCGAATAATGCATACTGATGATGTTTCGCTAGAAGTTGAGCTAATTGATCCGATAGTGGATTATGCAGAACCTGGAGACAGTGTCGCGGTTAATGGGGCATGCTTGACTGTCACAAGTGTGAATGGATCGCGTGTTTCTTTTGATCTATCGGTCGAGACGTTAAATCTAACAACGTTAGGAAATCTCCCCATTGGTGGAAAGATTAACCTTGAAAGGCCAGTTACCACGGAAGGAAGATTTGGGGGGCACCTAGTTTCAGGGCATATTGATGGTCTAGCAAGACTAAAGTCTAAGAAGGGCTCTGGTCGATCGATCGAAATGATCTTTGAGTGTGATAATGCTCTTGCCCCGTATCTAGTTAAGAAGGGTTCTATATGTTTGGATGGGGTAAGCCTGACTATAAATAACATATATGATGATATTGGAGCAGTATCATTTTGTGTGAATGTTATACCGCATACGTTAGTTTCAACTACATTTGGATTAATGACTGTTGGGGACGAGGTGCATGTTGAGGTTGACCAAATTGCCCGATATATAGAACGCTTACGTGAATTTAGCGGCTAGAATGTTTATCGGAGATAAAGATTAAGTGAGCATGGAATCTCAGGTTAGTCCAATTGAGGATATTTTGTTCGACTATGGTTCGGGGAAAATGGTTATCCTGGTGGACGATGAGCAGAGGGAAAATGAAGGCGACCTAGTTATATCAGCAGCGCAGGTATCAGCTGATGATATTAACTTTATGGCGTCTCATGGGCGCGGACTAATTTGCCTTACTCTGACCGAAGAAAGATGTCGATTGTTAAACCTTCCACTGATGGTTAGCCATAACAATGCAAGATATTCGACGAATTTTACTGTATCTATAGATGCCGCGACCGATATCACCACGGGTATATCTGCGTCTGATCGAGCAAAAACAATTCGCAAGGCTGTCGAGGAAGATGCTCAGGCCGAGGACATTGTTACGCCTGGGCATATTTTTCCTGTTATGGCGCAGCCTGGAGGGGTACTGACTAGAGCTGGTCATACCGAAGCTGGCGTAGATCTCGCTCGTATCTGTGGTTTTGAGCCTGCTAGTGTAATTTGTGAAATACTCAACCCTGATGGATCAATGGCTAGATTACCTGATCTGATTGAATTCGGGCGAGAGCACTCAATTCGCATAGGAACAATAGCGGATTTAATAAGATATCGTTTAAGGGTTGAACCCACTGTATGGCGTGTTGCAGAAAATCGCATCTTTACTAAGTATGGTGATGTGCGGGCCATTATCTACGAAGATGCAGAGTTGCGCCAAGTCCATTTAGCGCTCGTAGTTGGTGAGATTATTCCAGGCAAGCCAACTATGATTCGGGTAAACACACACCGCGGCGTATATGATACGTTATCTGATGTGCGCGCAAACCAACGTTGGACAGTAGATGCCGCTCTGGAACGAATTAATAAGGAAGGGGCAGGAGTTGTTGTATTGTTGGAATATTCAGAAGACTGGGGAGCGCTTGATCGCCGATTACGTGGGGATAGTGAAGTTGACGCAGGTCATGGTGATTTGAGGATGATAGGCGCAGGCAGTCAAATTTTGTCCGATCTAAACGTTGAGAGGGTGCGAGTTCTAGGAACGCCTCAACGTATTCATGCATTATCTGGCTTTGGTCTGGAAGTTATAGACTATATCGAAGCCCCAGAATCTGATTAAACATGACTGCTGGGAGTCGCCATATGGCTCGCCGGAGTGCTGTCCAAGCACTATATCAACAAGAACTGTCTGGAGATGCTGGTCCAGAAACAATCAAAACATTTGTGCAGGATTGGGGGCTTACCGGGGTCGATATTGAATATTTTAGCCAATTAGTCGCTGGAGTATCAAAATATGCTAACCAGCTCGATGAGATTATCAGCAAACATTTGGATCGATCAATTTCGTCTGTAGATCCAATTGAACGAATAGTTCTTCGTCTCGGAGTATATGAGCTGCAGTATATGCCAGACATCCCGATACGTGTAGTGCTTGATGAAGCCGTTGAGCTCGCACGTGTTTTTGGCGCAGAAGAAGGGTATCGATTTGTCAATGGCGTGCTCGATAAATGTAAAGTTCTATGCCGAAATTTGGAGACCGAGTCAATTTGACGTTACCAGTCTGCTCATATGCTGACCGATCTGTATATACAGGTAGTGTCTAAGGTTATGTTTTGAATGAATTTGAAATAATTGATCAATGCTTCACCCGTAAAGGAAGTGCAAATTCAAGCACGGTGAAGGTTGGAATCGGTGATGATGGCGCCGTTCTTAGTTGTGATGAAGATAAGGACCTCGTTGTTGTTACTGACACTCTGGTCTCAGGTGTTCATTTTTGTGCAGCATCCCGCCCGGCAGACATTGGCTATAAATCACTAGCAGTAAATCTTAGTGATCTTGCCGCCATGGGTGCCGATCCCAATTGGGCCTTGCTTAACCTAGCAATGCCAGATGCAGAGCCGAAATGGCTTGAAGAGTTTGCTGACGGTTTTTTTGAGTTAGCAGACAGATTTGACGTTCAGCTAGTTGGTGGTGATACAAGTGTGGGCCCCTTAACTGTTACAGTGACAGCTGGCGGATGGATACCTAACGAAGAAGCAATTACTCGAGAAGGTGCAAAGCCAGGAGATCTTGTGTTTGTTAGTGGCACACTAGGTGATGCAGCCTTAGGATTAGAGTTAGGGCTAGATGATAAACAAATTATTAAATGGCCTAACCTAACAAGAATTCATAGGCCAGAGCCACGGATAAAACTTGGACGAGAATTGCGGAATTTCGCATCAGCAGCAATTGATTTGTCAGATGGCTTGGCGTCGGATTTAATGCATCTAACTAGCGCAAGTGGCGGCATGGGGGCGGTTATTTATCAAGAACGTATACCATTTTCAAACGATGCATGTAGTTTAAGATCACTTGACGAGCTACTCTCATTAGCCCTGTCTGGTGGCGATGATTATGAGCTTTGTTTTACCGTAGATCCATCGCGAGAAAAAGATATTGCGCTTTTAAGTGATCGAGCTGGCGTTCGCATAACATGCATTGGAGCAGTGTCAGAAACGCCCGGTTTCTGGCTAATAGACTTAGCAGGAAAATGCGAGCAATATTCGGAAGGAGGGTATCAGCATCAATGGTCAGTGGACACGCAATATTAACAAGGTCAATTTCGATATCGAATGCTTATTACTCTATGTTAGGTAACTCAGAATTTATGAGGAAGTGGATTGGCTGGATCGCGCGTGGCTTTGGTGCTGGCTTATCGCCTTATGCGCCTGGCACGTTTGGAACCCTTTTGGGGATCCCAATCATTCTGGCTCTAAATCTTTTGCCAGTTGCTGGGTATGTAATAGGTGCGATGTTGTTAGTTTTGCTTTCTATTTCGGCATCAAGTTATGTAAGTCGTGCTCTTGAAATAGAAGACGACCCAACGATTGTGATTGATGAAATAGCAGGGTTTGTTATTGCGATGATGTTTGTTCCAATTAGTTTGTCTACTATGATTTTGGGTTTTGTCTTTTTTCGTCTATTCGATATATTTAAGCCACCGCCAGCAAATTGGATTGATAGGCGATTTAGAGGCGGAATCGGTATAACAGGAGATGATCTGGTTGCGGGGGTCTACACAAATATTGTTCTTCAGGTTGGACTGTATGCGTTATGATCGCTGTAAGTCATAGCGTTTAATGCGCGGTTGAGCCTAGAATATTTTCTAGCCTGGCTCGTGACATCGGAATTGGAGTGCATTACCATTGGTGTTGACTTATATTTTGTAGCTATGAAACTATACGTTATGAATCTTTCACCAATCCCATTACTACAGGTCTCGTGAAGAATGCCTTCGTTTGACATTGTGAGTCGCGTTGATTTACACGAGGTTAGTAATGCTGTAGATCAGGCAAATCGTGAGATAAAGACGCGATATGATTTTAGAGGTAGTAGCGCTCATGTTGAACACAATGATATACACATATCAATTCGTGCTGATGATGAATACCAGATTAGTCAAATTAGAGATATACTCGAGTTGAGACTGACAAAGAGGGGTATCGACATAAGATGTTTACAATTTTCAGAGGTGCGTGAGTCAGGCAACAACGCTCAGCAAGAAGTAACCGTCCGTTCAGGAGTTGATAGTGACTTAGCGCGATTATTAGTAAAGCGGATAAAAAATAGTAAGTTGAAGGTGCAGACAGCTATTCAAGGCGATCAGCTTCGCGTTACAGGAAAGAAGCGCGATGATTTGCAGTCCGTAATTGAATTAGTAGATCAAGAAGATCGAACCCTTCCTTTGCAGTATGTCAATTTTCGAGATTAAGATGCAGGAATACCTGTTTTAAATAATCGAGCTTTGTATTAAGCGAGCAATCGTTAAGCATCATCGCTCAAGATACTGTAGTTTATTTTTTATGTCTCGCCACTCATCGGCATCTGGCGGAGATTCCTTCATCTCGGTTATCACTGGCCAATTAAGGGACAGCTCACGGTTAAGTTCGAGAAACTCTTGTTGGTCGCTTGGTAGATCATCTTCGGCGTATATCGCATCAACTGGGCATTCTGGCTCACAGAGGCTGCAGTCGATACACTCTTCTGGATCAATTACCAAGAAATTTGGGCCCTCATGAAAGCAGTCGACTGGGCAGACTTCAACGCAGTCGGTAAGCTTACAACGAATGCATGAATCGGTAACGACATATGTCATTGTTTTATCCTCTTAGCTTTTAGTAGGGTGCCGGTATATGCTGGCCGGTTAAACGCCATATTGTATGAAAACGCCCGAATTCTGCAAATCAATATTGTTGGCACTAAAAAGTACTTAGCAAATTGTAGCATCGTGGCGTGCATCGAATGCAATTATGCTAGGTGAATAGGCCTCGAATTTATCCTGCATGTGATCGATCATGAATTATTCTTAGTAATTCGTTAAAGATCGACGGATTTGCTGCAACGATGTCACCAGACTGGAGAAAGTCTTGCCCACCATTAAAGTCGGCAACTAGACCACCTGCTTCTCGAATAAGCAACACACCAGCGGCCATATCCCACGGTTGCAATGCCATTTCCCAAAAGCCATCGAACCTACCAGCCGCAACGTGGGCCAAATCGATCGCTGCTGCACCGGGCCGACGAATACCCGAAGCTTTGGGCAACAGTGCCCGGAAAGTCTTTAACCAGGGGTCTATACGTTCGATGGCTCTAACTGGAAAACCCGTCCCTAGCAAGGACTGGTCTAAGTGCTGGATTCGACTCACACGGATTCTTCGGTCATTTAGTCGAGCACCTTCACCTCGGCTTGCTGTAAATAATTCATCACGTAAAGGGTCAAAGACGACGCTATGTTCAAGTCGATCTCGATGGCTTACGGCTATCGATACGCCAAATTGCGGGTAGCCATGGATAAAATTGGTAGTGCCATCAAGTGGATCAATAATCCAGGTATAATCGTCACCCGTCTTAATACCACTTTCTTCAGCAAGTATAGAGTGGCCCGGATACACTCTAGTGATTGTGTCGAGGATAGCATTTTCAGCTTCACGGTCAACTTGAGTAACGTAGTCACTTCGACCTTTAGCAGTGATTTCTAGGCGATCCAGCCGGTCAAGGTGCATCAAAATGATGCGCGCAGCAAGTCGCGCTGCTGATATAGCAGTTTTTAGCATTGGATGCATAAATTTTAACCTTTCTTTCTATCGCTTATCGTCGTAGATTTGCTGTCATTACGATTACCAAAAGGCCGGCGATATATGGAGTGTACTTTAACTGTCACCTGTTCTGGGAGATATAAATGAGTTTAGACAATATCGCTGTGGTATTAGTGCGTACTACTCACCCTGGGAATATTGGAGCTACAGCCCGAGCGATGGCCAATATGGGGCTTAGAGATTTGCGATTAGTGGACCCATTGGGATTTCCCGGAAAAGAGGCAACAGCTCGGGCTGTTGGCGCATACGAACTACTTGATAATGCCAAAGTTTATCCGTCATTGGATGCTGCAATAACAGACGCAGGGTTTGTTAT
>PBOB01000085.1 GCA_002724185.1 Acidiferrobacteraceae bacterium
GCGTGCACTAATCAGTCTTATCCTAATGCTTGTTTGATTAAAATTATCTTGAATGGAATCAATCCATTTTGTTGATTGCTCCGGAGATTCTGGTAGCACGCGAAGCATGGATTCAAGCGATTTGACGCGGACATATTCTTCTCGGTCTAGTGCTAGCTTGTTTAGTAATGGTATAGTAAGTCTATTCGGATAACGGCTTATCGCCCATGCAGTTCGAGCGCGAACATCTGATGAAGAAGCTTTCACTAGTTCACTTGCAGTATGAGTGTCGAGCCCTTTAAACATCTCAGTTAGTATTTCAATTGCCCTCACTCGCTGTCTTGTTTCTCGGTTACGATTTAGTGCTGCCTGAGTCAGATGTCCTGCCCCGATTTGTTCAGCTAGTGGCTGCCATTTTGTTCGTGACCATTCGGCTAGTGGTTGAGGCGCATTTAGTACAGCTTCAATTGGAGTATTCATTGGTAGAGGGCGATTATCTGGTTTGTTGCGGTTTTTCTTTGTGGGGACAATCCGAAAGACTGATCCTTTGGTTCCTCTCCCGCCGGTTGACACAAAAATTTCACCGTCCCGACCAATTTCTATATCGCTTGGTGCAAAGCCATCCGTGCCTATAGGCGAGATAAATAGCTGAGGTAGCGATTGATAGGATGCATTCACTGCTTTTAGTGGATAAAACCAGATATTACCAAATGTCCAGTCGAGGATGAAAATTCCATCCTGCATTTCCTTTGGAATCAAGCGGTGACTGTAAACCGCAACTCCGGTAGGGGATCCTCGCCCGACTTTGTGTATATCTGGAACGGTATCTGAGTAGTAGCTAGGTCTTGCCCAACTTCGTTTAAAACCCGGCATTCTCCAGCCATGATGTCCGCCGATTGCAGCATGATAAAGTCGTGTTGGTGTGTACCAAGGCAGATGAAATGTTCGTTCGGTATCACTATCGTAGGTGAATATGTCTCCGCGCCAGTTAAAATCGAAATCATAAGGGTTACGGAAGCCACAGGATAATGCCTCAAATTTTTTTCCATCTGGTGAAAATCGAATAATCGCTCCGCCTTCAATTTTTTTCAGTGGTGAATTTAAAGAATTAAACTGACTAGATGTAAATCCTGTATCATTTCCGCCGATTAGGTAGAGCCATCCGTCTGGTCCTTTGCGTATCGCATGCGCGCCATGTTCGCCATTTGCTACTCGAAGGAACTGACGTGGCGGGCCATCTGCCTTTCCATCACGATCAGAGTCGACGTATCTCAGAAGGGATCGATTAGCAACGGCCCACAAATATTTTCCGTCAAATAACATTCCCATGGTTCCCCGATCTAGCTTGGCAAATTGTGTTGATTTATCCGCTATGCCATCTTGGTTAGTATCATGTAGTGTCCGAATGTAGCCGCGACCTGAAACCACTACTTGGCCTTGAGCATCTAGTGTCATCGAGTAAATATCATCCGCTAAATTGGGTCCCGCGTATTGTGTTGCAGTGAATCCATTTTGTACTTTGATTGAGGCACCTGAATCAGCTTGGCTCAGTGGTGGCAATGCAATGGCAATGTAAATCCAAAGTTTATATTGGATTATTTTCATTTTCATTCTTCTATCCTAATCTTCATGTTTTTTTTGACAAAATCACGGATTACACTCATTTCTTCCTCTCCCTGAATTGTGTGTTCCTTTTCAAATACTTCCCATTGAATATTTACTCCAGCGGTGCGTAATTGGTCGATGTGAGACTTTGTTTTTTTCAGTGGTAAAAGTGGATCAGTTGTACCATGAGTGATTAGAAATTTCTGATCTTTTGCCACTGGAGACAGTTCATTAATTAGATTTTTCGGTTCGTTTGCGTAGCCACTAATTCCTACTAGTCCGGCAAATTGATAAGGATAGCGTAGTCCTGTTTCGAGGGTCATTAGGCAGCCTTGTGAAAACCCGAACAAAAAAGTTTTTTCAGTATGGTATCCAGCTTTTCGTTGTTGATCCATCAGGGTGAAAAGTAACTTTCGACTCCGTTCAATTCCAGGACTGGGATTATCATAAATATCATACCATGAAAAACCGCCATAGTAGCTATCAGGAGCATCGACAAGCAGGTAATTCAGTCTTGGGTTTCCCATGACGCTTGGAAGCCAACGATAACCTTCCATGCTGTCGCCTAGGCCATGTAGCACGACCATCAGCCATTTCGAGTTCGCTTCCTTCGCGGGAATTAATTCTGAATTGAGCACATCGACAGTTTAACCTTCTGTGGCTTGGGGCCAAGGCTAGATAGGATTATTAATTATTTACTCCATTTAAAAACGAGTAATATTTAAATTTGGTTTTTATCTAGCGGTAGATTAAGAGCTTGGCTAAGGGGGTCGATTTCGCAAGCGCTAAAACCGAGGTGTGAATGACGTCTCCAACCTTCGGCATGTATGCTTCCTGCAGTTTCTCCAACCTTACGTGATATCAATTCCATGGAATTTAAATAAGAGTTCATGCCTTGGCTAATATCGAGCCATTCTTTTTGGCTTTGATGCGCTGCGAGTGCTTGTTGTTTGGTGTTAAAAACACTTGTAGTGTCAACAAGTAGATCCGGCTTCACCGGTTGGCGCATTCCATCCATTAATCCATGTGGCATGGCGTGATATACGGCGATCTCATTTTTTATTGGATTCAGGGGTGGATCTACATCGAAATTAGGCATGCCTCTTGAAAACGCTGCAGTGACAGCAAGTCGCGAGGTGTTGCTATGATCCTCCATGTAATCTTGGGGTGAATGCGTTAACACGATTGTAGGGTTAACTTCACGAATGATTGATGCCAACTTGCGCAGATGCATTGAATCGTAAAATATCTCAAGATCACGTGAGAATGGAGAATGGAATCTTGATCCAAGTATAGTTGCAGCCTTTTGAGCTTCCTCTAGTCGTTTGGTTTCCGTTTGTGTTGAATTAAGACTTACGCTGCCACAGTTGCCACTCGATATATTGAGATAATGCGTTTCCCATCCAACATCATTTAGCATCAATAGAGTTCCTGCCATCATGAATTCGATGTCATCTGGGTGTGCAGCTATCGCAATTGCCACCTTTCTTATATTATCAGTGGTTTCAGGCACGTAACATGGAGAGTTTTATTGGTTTGTTTTTCTTGGCTGATAGATCAGCGGCGAATATTACTTCATGAGATCTAGCTGCAGTGTGGAAATCAGTTAAAGGCATGTCTTTTCCTCTTGCCAATGCACTAAAGAATTCCTCGAATTGAGTTTGGTAAGGGTGGTCACTGACATCACCTGAATCCAGTAATTTCATTGAAAGCTCGCTCCATTTGTTTTTGTCGAGGCTATTAGCTCCTCCAAGTTTTGTTGAGTGAAATTTGTTATCCAATAAGCTTCCTTCACTGCCGACGAGATGAGTATGAAAATAATAAGGTTGTAAGCAGTCGATGACCGAGGCTGTCTTTCCAATTCGTCCGTCCTTGAATTTTAGTATTGTGACACTGCTTGTGTTATATTCGTATTTTTTAAAGTCTTTGTTTTTTGATCCAGTTGAATAACTACTTACGCTATCTACTTCTCCGTCCATACAAAGCAGTAGTGCATCCAACGCATGGCAACCGGCGGATAGCAGGCTGCTTCCTCCGGCATTTCGCTTTGTGTTCCATCGAAACTGGCCATACCAAGGTCCGATTCCGTGGTAGTAGTCAATTTCTCCATAATGAATTTCTCCAATTAATCCTCGATCAATAACCGCTTTAGTAGCTAGGAACTGACTTGAGTAGCGGCATTCAAAACAAACGCACGCCTTCACGCCTGATTTGACCAATGTACGCCGCATCGCCCTTAAATCCTTGAGGTTAAGTGCAAGCGGTTTTTCAATGATCAAGTGCTTGCCAGCTTCTGCAGCCGCGATTACCTGCTTTGTGTGATATTGTGGGTAACTGCAGATTGAGATTACGTCGATCGTCGGATCATTAAGCATTTTTTTAAGGTTTGTATGGCATTCTATTTCACCCCCGTGTTTTGCGCTGAGTTCAGCCGAATCCAGTTTGCGCGAGGAATATACTGCCGTGACTTGGCCTTGAGTAGTGCCGTTAATTGAGTCGATATGCGCTCCAGCCACCCACCCATAACCGATTACGCCAACATTGAATTTCTTCATTAGTCTTAAGAGAAGTTGAAGTGCCGATGCCACAATGAACTCGGCCGATTGTCAACTGTTGCGTTAATATAGGAATCATGTGAATATTCCGTTCCATACGGTTCTGTGTAACTGGTTGGACGATTGTCTCGTCTTGATTAAGTACTGAACTGTCTATTGATACGATGTCAAAAAACAACACGAATACACCTAATACCTCTTCCGATTGCGATTGTTCTCCCGACTGTTGTCAGCCCAAACCCTCGCGTCGCCAGTTTTTTGGCCGAGGTGCTCAGTCTATCGCCGCTATAGGTATTGCAGTGCAAACAGGAGCGACTGCTTCAGAGGCCCGATCCAAGCCAAGTGGTTGGTTTCCGACTGGTCTCGGTCAGACACGCGATATGACTGTGGCTGATGGATTAATTTATGTAGCTGGTGACTCAACGGTTGCTGTATTTAAGCCAAACGGGAAGTTGATGCGCCAGATGGAGTTTGACTATACCCCGCGTTGCATCGCTGTAGAGGGGAGTCGAATGGTTATAGGATTTCGTGACCATTTATGGTTATGCGATCTTGATGGCAAACCTCATGTGAAGACCCAGTGCTTGGCCAAGGACGCTGCGCTGACCAGTCTGGCCATAGGTGGAGATGGATCAATCTATGCAGCTGATGGAGGGAGCGGTGCTATTTGGCAGATTAATAGTAGTGGCAAAATTCTTGAAAGATTGGCTGGTGGTAAGGGAGGACGATTTGCAGTGCCTAAGTCGTTTTTTCCAATAACATGGGCTGGAGATTCGTTAGTTGTAGCTCAACCTGGTCGACATAGGGTTGAACAGTATGATGCAGATGGTGAGTTGAAATTACGCTGGGGTAAGCGTACTCGTGGGATTGATGGCTTCACCGGTTGTTGTAACCCAGTGAGTGTGGCAGTTACTAAAAGTGGCCAGTTCGTGACTGCCGAACGAGGACAGCCGCGTATTAAACTTTTCGATAATGACGGAAAGCTCCGCTCGGTGCTCGCTGAGCCAGAAGCGTTCGATACAACAGAGCATGAACACGTGGACACTGATGCTGATTTGGTAACTTGTCAGAACGGAGGTATTGAAGTAGCGCTACTTGATGAAAAGGTTATTGCTCTCGATCATACTACTGCCTCCTTCCGATTATTTGATTTGGTGTGAGCTGCCTTATGGAACGATTTGTGTTGTTTAACTTGCTTTGGCTTGGTTTTGCAATTGCCCAAGCGCAGAATGAGATTAGTCCAGAAGGTACGCATGCTGAAATTGAGCCGATTAAATTCGGTAAACACGCCAGCGGGCATTCAATTACCATCAAGACTATCGCCATGACCCATAATGATGACTTACTTGTTGGCATTTCTTGGGGGGAAGGTGAGATGGAGTTTGCTGAGCCGCGCAGTGATGACGAACCGAGCCGACGAGGTCGACCTAGTCGTTCCGGTCGCGGAATATGGTCATTACCGGTTATTGTTGCACTGGATGAAAATAAGGATGGCGAGATTTCGGCTGAAGAAATTAAGAACGCTGAGAAGGCGTTGTTTAGCCTTGATGAAGATGGTGATGGTAAATTAAGTGGTTCAGAGGTGCGTCCTTCAGGCGGGGGACGCGAACGGGAATCTGGCGGTCGATCACTTGGTAGTGGCAAGCCTCAGGCCGAGGTTGAGCGAATATTAGAATTTGGAACCCCGGATGAAATTGTCGAATTGGCACGTGAGCTAGAGCCTCGTCAGTTTTTAGAGTCAATGCGGGATATGGATTACGAGGATCGCCGGAAGCTTATGCAGGAGTTGCCGGAAGAAATTCGCCAGCAATTTCGCAATCGCCGTTTAGGTGCGGAGGGTCGTGAAGGAGGAGGTGGAGAAAGAGGAGGTCGAGAAAGAGGAGGTCGAGAAAGAGGAGGCCGAGAAAGAGGAGGCCGAGAAAGAGGAGGCCGAGAAAGAGGAGGCCGAGAAAGAGGAGGCC
>PBOB01000086.1 GCA_002724185.1 Acidiferrobacteraceae bacterium
GCACTCCGATGCCCGGCGAAACTTTCTTTCGTCATGATTTGCGGATCCGTACATAATTGCGATTGACTGACCTGCTCTAATCGTTTGACGATGAATCGTTGTATCTTTGGAAGCTACGCGTCCCAGAAGCTGTATTGGTGAGTCCCATCGGAGCATTTCTTCAATTGCAGAGGGCAAAAGACTCGCATCCGCGATGAGCATTAACTGCTCATTAGGTCGTTTTGCAAGATAATAAATGGCATTAGATATCGCATCAATCGTAGCCTCTCTTCCAGCAAGTAGAATTTCCATTCCAAAGCCTCGAAGCTCCTCAGTAGACAATTTACGACCTTCAATTGTCAGTTGAAGAATCTGAGAGAAAATATCGGTTCTTTGCTGGCCCTTCCTAGATTCAAATATAGTATCGACGTAGCTCTGTAGTTCAGTACGTGCTAATTGGGCAGCTTCTGGATCCTGAACCCTTCCAGCGAAGATAGCTTTCGCCCAGGTTATCCAACGATTTGAATCACTAGCGGGCAATCCAAGAAAGACCGCTAGAAATTGCGAAAAGAACGGTTCGGCGTAGTCTTTGACAACATCACATCTTCTGTTTGGTAGCAGATTGTCAATTATGTTTGATGCAAGGTGCGTTGCCTTGCCATTTAGTTTATTGACATTGCTCTTTGTAAAATAGTCAGCTATAGCTGACCTATAGTGTGTATGAAGTGGTGGATCAACCTCGATCGGAATAAGTGGTGCTGGTGGAGTGCGGGATGTATTCGGTATTGCGACTCTTCCAGGATAGCTAGACGAGAACGTATCGGCATCTAACAGTGTTTGGCGTACATCATCGTATCGAGATAAGAGCCAGAAACCACCATGATTTTCCGTATGGCAAGCTGGCCTATTGTCTCTTAACTCACGATAGATAGTATAGGGATCATCCACAAACTTCTTAGAATGATGATCGAAATCTACATTCTTTGGGCACTTCATAAGGCCTATGATACTGTACTAGAGTAGACTATGACCAGGTTTGAAGTTACCCATCTTCCATCATTATGGGTATCGAGCGAGGGCTACAGAGCTCTAGTAAGCCTCTCCATCATGATCTCTTCAAATCGATGACCATTGGCCTCCATTGTAACTTGGACGGTCGGAGACTCTGCGCTCGGATAAAGATAGGGGTATTGACCGCTAAGAAACTGTGATGCGTCGAATCGCATTCTGACAATATTGAAGAGATTACTATCGAATACAAGCGCCAAGGTAAGTGGATCCCACATTACAGCTCCCTCGCGACCTCGGTATTGTAGCTGCCACTGGACCCATGGTCGAGCTGTAGCAGCTAGAAAGTCGTGATATGGCGTTCCCACGTTCGCCATTGCATCCACATGAGACATTCTCAATAGGCTGCTCAAGCATGTCTGGCTTGTGACGAATGTAAACGGGATTTTTGACTGAGCGACAATAACCGTTGCTTCGGGGTCATACGTATGATTCATCTTTATCACGTATTGCCAAATATCGGGATCATCGAATTCGGAGGTCGCGGTTGATGCCCACCATGGTTGCCCGGTATCTCCGCCCATATGAATTACCTCCTTAACTAAGGGTGCAATTCCAGGATCAACTAGTAATGCAAGAGCGAGGTTTGTGTGAGAACCCTCTTTGACTATTACTACTTCATTAGGATGCTCACGCACACTTTTGATAATAAATTCATGAGCTGGAAGTGATGATTTCGGAATAGTTACCGCAGGCAGTGGAGGAACATCTTTCCAAAGAAATCCATAATTGTGTGTCCAGCCGTCAAGGAAGTCAAAGTTCGCTGTGACATCCTGAAGAAAAGGCAGCTCTCTACCTTCGGCAACAGGAATATCGTCTCGACCGGCAAGCTGCAGGATCCGCAACGAATTCTCTGTTGATTCAAAGGTTCGGCAATTTCCCGCACAAGTTGTTATACCAATCAATTCAATTTCAGGCGACGCCAACGCTAGAGCAATTGCTAAGCCGTCATCAACATCGCGACATGGTATTCCTGTTGCTGTATCTACGTCGAGGATAACTTTAACTGGTTTCACCGTCGTTATTATCCTTTGGGAAGAATCCAGATCTTATCAGCCGGGAATCGAATTGTAACATTGCTACCATCTGGAAAAGATTCTTTAGTGTTGGCTTCGGCGATGACTTCAAAACGAAAGTCATTAACATCAATTTTATACTTTGTGTAAGTGCCTACATATACATGAGAATTTACCCTAGCTGATATAGTATTGTCCCCGTCATTAGTGGTGCCGAATTCGATATCTTCAGGTCGAATACTTAACACACCTGGGCCAGTGTCTAACGAAGATCTTGGAGCGGAGAAAGTGCCAAGTTCGGTTGTCATTTGGTTAGCTGCATATTCACCATCTAGAAAGTTGACACCACCGAAAAATTTTGCTGCTCTAAGACTCCCAGGCTGGTTATAAAATACATCAGGTTCGTCATATTGTTGCAATACCCCCTCGAAAATCAATGCAATCTTGTCAGCTAGCATTACTGCTTCTTCTTGGTCGTGGGTAACAAACACAGTGGTAATGCCCATTTTTCGCTGAATATCGCGGATTAGTTCGCGCATCTCGTCTCGAAGATGCGCATCAAGATTACTTAATGGTTCGTCTAGGAGTAGCACCTTAGGCTCAACAATTAGCGCTCGGGCTAGCGCAATACGTTGTTGTTGTCCGCCGGATAATTGCGATGGTTTTCGGTTTTGAACGCCCGGAAGCTGGACCAGCTCCAGCATCTCTAGAACCTTTTTTTCAATTGTGGCTTTATTCATCCTGGCCATTTTTAGTCCAAAACCAACATTTTCCCCAACACTCATGTAAGGAAAGAGAAGGTAGTTCTGGAAAACCATTACTGCGCCACGTCGCTCAGCTGGAATTGCTAAAACAGATTTGCCATCGAATAGAATATCGCCGCTAGTTGGAGTCAATATACCGGCAATCATTTTCATTGCAGTTGTTTTCCCGCACCCTGACGGGCCTAAGAGGGCATTAAGCATCCCTGATTTGATGTCGAGGTTAAGACGATCTAGCGCTGGTTTATCAGTATTTGAGTAGGTTTGGCTAAGTTCGTTTAGTACAAGGTGTGTCATTATCTTCCTCCACCTAGACCGCTAACGGCTGCATTTTCACCAGTTAAATATCTTGAAGTTACAAAAAGTACTATTAACGCGGGGATCATAAATATGATGCTGAGAGCGCCTGCTACTGGTCTGTCACCCGATCGTGCAAAGTTGAATAAAAGCATTGCTAGCGTTTGGACTTTCCCCCCACCGATAATAAGTGTTAAGAGGTACTGATACCACGATAGCAAAAACGAAAACAGTGCGGCTACGACTATGCCTGGAAAGATCGCTGGCCATGTGACATATCGAAAATTGCGAATAGGATTTGCACCGAGCACCCTACCCTGCTCTTCAAATTCAGGGTTATAGTTAGAAAAGACGCCCCACATCACCATTGTGGCATAGGTTACGGAGCTAATAAGATGGACCAGAATGACTCCAACAAGTGAGTTTGCGAGGTGATAGCGTAGAAATAGCCCATGAACGCCAAAGACTGAGGCTAATCCGGGGATGATTGTTGGTGCAAGAATTAAGAACTCCATAAATCTTTTACCACGGAATCGATATAGTCCAAGTGCACGCCCGGCTGGGATAGCGATAGCCACCGAAACAACGGTTACAACGACAGCAATTACTAGAGAGTCAATGGTGGCATCGAGGACTCCCGAAGACGGTTTTAGCAAATAGAGCCACGCCCGAGGGCTCCAAACTTCTGGCAATAGATTTGGAAATCGCCATCGGAGACTAAATGACCAAAGCCACAATGGGATAAATGGTGCAACAACCCAGATTATAATCATTGTCATTGCAAACCAGCGTATGATGCGATTCATGCTAACCCTGCTATTAGATTTACTAGAACTAACCATGGGACGTGCTTCCAATGGAGGCAGTTGAAAAGAAATTTAGTTTCATAGAGATTTAACCATCAGAACGGACAAACTTACGGTTGAGCCACATATAGAGAAACACAAGAACGGTTCCGATTGCTGCTATAACAAGTGCCTGCGCAACTCCAATCGGATGATTTCGTAGGTCATAGTGCGTGTAATCTTTAACTGCTTCAACTGCTAATACTGCTGGATAGGTTTGACCGAGAATCGCAGGTATTACAAAGTCTCCGAAAAAGAAGGCCATTACTGCGACGGAAACGATCAACACGCCCGGGAGAACGAGCGGTAGTAAGACATACCGAAATCGTTGCCATCGATTTGCGCCCAGTGTTTGGGCAACAGCTTCGTAATCCTCTCCGATCGATTGTAATATCGCTAAAACGATGACGCCGATGAAGGGCGTTTCTTTCCACACATATTCAATGATAATACCTATGGCCCAAGGGTCATTTACTATGATTGGGAATTCTGCAGGCATGTCCATCCACCCAAGGGCATGGCCTATTCTTGCAAAGAAGCCGCTTTGGGAAAATAGGAACAAGATACCGATCGCACCGACTACGTGCGGAATCGGCAGATTGAATGAGAATAGAAAGGTAAAAACCTTTTTGCCTCTAAAACTTTGACGTAAGACCAGCCCAAATGCTAGCGCGCATGCGACAGAGAGCAGCGTAGGCGTAATGGCGACATGCAAAGTCAATAGAAGTGATTTGTAGAATCCTTTGTCGCTGAAAATCGCTCTATACGCATCGAAATTCGGATCGTTTAATCCGATAATCGGCATGTAATTCAAACTTTCTGCAATACCGAATCCGAGCCCTCCAAGAAAGAGAAAAACGACGAGTATTAGGGCGGGACTGAGTAAAATCCAAACTTTTCCCTTGCTATAGAATCTTGCCCACCAAAGGTACATCGATGCTTTCATATATTATGTCTTTGTAGTTCGTGTCGACCTTAAACGTAACAAGCACTAACATCATAAACAAGCAGTGGGCGTACAACTACCCACTGCTTGTTAATATATACAACAAAGAGCTCCTACTGTTCTACTACATACTTCTGCCAGCCCTCTTCCATCAATTTGATAATTTCCGTTCCTACTCCAGGAAGCGCTTTGGTCATGTCTTCTGGCGTAAGTGCACCAGCACCGAAATCGAGTGCACGAAATCTTGCTGCTATATCGGCAGGCAATAGATCAATAGAAATCGCTGGAATATCGCCACGTGTTGCTGGGTCAGCATAGTAAAGCTGTACCTCGGGGTCTTGTAGCTCGTTGGCAAGGACAAGTGCGCCCGCCTTATTGGGAGAATTTGCCATGATTCCTACGTAATGTGTGTCGGAGACCGTCCCATCATCGAAGACCATCGCGGTGGTAGATGGTGGGAAAATTCCTTCGCGAGTTCGCGATGCTGCAAGAAATGCCCCAGTCGCCATCCCGAAATCAACTTCACCGTTTGCATAGAGCTCATCAAGGGGGGCGCGATCCAATGGATAGGTCGAGCCTTTTCTCCACAAGCAAGGTTCAATCTTATTTAACGCATCCCATAACGCGGGTGATTTTGCATCCCAATTGGCCTTCATTGCAGGTGTATATTCACCGATCCATTGGTCTACACCACCGGTGACTCTATAGAAGATTTCCGTGACGAAGCGTCGCCCGGTAAATGTTGGTAATACCGGATATGTAAAGCGGCCTGGATTAGCGCATATCCAGTCTAACAATTCATCAACTGTTCCAGGGGGGTTAGCCACGTTGTCCGAGTCATAGAAGAGGATGAACTTGCCATGTCCCCAGTGTGATTCATAACCTTCAACTGGGTTACCGAAATCTTGAGTCCAGCCGGGGTTATCAGCTGCAATATATTTTGCGTTTGGCAACTGAGCTGCGTATGGACCAAACAATAAATCAGCTTGACGTAGCGTGTAGTAAGAATTCCCATTAATCCAGATCATATCGATAGAACCGTCATCAGTTCGACCTGCATTAAACTCACCTATTACCTGGTTTACAGCAGCCATAGTTGACTCGATCAGTATACAATTGATACCAACATTGTATTTATCCATTAAACGGTTATGCAAGTATTCGCACACAAAGTCATTATGCTTAATATTGCCACCCCAAAAATGAAATGTAACAGTTTGACCGCTCGCTTCGGCAAGAACATCGTCCCAGTTCATGCTGCTTGTTGCTCTGGTGATAATGGGAAAATCCTTGTCGACGGTCTTCCCGCTTGCAAATACTGGCGCTGATATCGCTAAGACTAAAGCGCCAATTAATAACTTAACTTTTAAAGCCATCATGATCCTCCTTGCAAATACTTAGTAAGAATTAGATTACGTCAAGCACTGTACTTTGGTTAGAGTGCTCGAGTTGATCTATTTTAACCAATATCCTTATTTATTTACTAGAAAAAACGAATTAAAAGAAAATACACATTAATGATCATATTCTTTTGATTTATTGACTATTTTCATCTGCCGGCATAATATTTTGACCGACTGATACCATCAAAGTTGGTTTGATGCCACCATTCCTGCAGTGTTTAAGAGCGCAATTGTCAATTTTGCTTCGGGTTGTTTGATGATTGTTAGAGTCATAATTACTGAATAATAGTCTAAATCATAGCTGGACTGTATTATATTATGACTAGTCTAGGAGGAGGAGAAATGTCTGATATTCAGCCGGAGGATCTAAGGGTCCTAGCAGAATGGGATACGCCTACTATCTGCAACGGTTTAGAGGTTATCGATGCCACTTTAATCGCGAAGGGCTTCACAACTAAAACATTGTACTGCGCTAGACCAACAATGGCTCCTATTGTAGGTTTTGCAAGAACCGCAACGATCCGTTCGCGAAAACCGACAACTAGAAACAGCGAAAGCCAGAGGAAGATGCAGGCTAAGTATTATAGACATATGGCTGAACCCCCTGGCCCAACGATCGCAATAATTCAGGATATTGACTGCCCTTCTGGCCTAGGCGCATGGTGGGGTGAAGTTCATACGACGGTGCATAGAGCATTAGGTGTTGCGGGTGTAGTTTCCAACGGTTCCGCACGGGATTTAGATGCGAATACAAAGGATTTCCAATTACTGGTCGGCTCGATCAGTCCATCCCACGCACACGTTCATGTGGTTGATGTAGATTGTGATGTAGAGGTTTGTTCTATGGAGGCCAGCCCTGGTGACATTATTCACGCTGATAAGCACGGTGCAGTTAGGATTCCACCCGATACCATCCGAGAGCTGCCCCAAGTAATTAAGGTTCTAATGGCAAAAGAGAAGACTATTTTAGACGCAACTAAAGAGCATGATTTTAAAGTTGAACGATTATTAGAGGTGATGGGATTGCAGTGAGGCCATTACTAGATCCCAATAATTATCAGCTGGCAATCAGCCCAAAATCAAAATGAAATAATGCTTCTAGCAACCTCGCCAGCAACTAACGCTCTAAATGCATCATTGATGCGGTCGAGTGGATAGCTTCTGCTGATCAGCGGATCTATTTGTATTTTTCCATCTAGATAGAGTTTAGTCAGTAGCGGAAGATCTACCCATGGGCGAGCACCTCCATACCAAGAGCCGGTAATTGTTTTCTCCCCCCTGGGAAGGGAAAGAGCGTTGATCGAAAACTCCTTTTGCTCCGGAGCCATTCCAACCATTACTAGTGTTCCACCAGGGCCGAGCATGTCATATGCCTGACGGACAGTGGAAACATTACCTACAGCTTCAAAAGCATAGTCTACCCCTCCCCCTGATATTTCAACTACTTCTTTAGTTGCATCGATTTTGGATGAGTTAATACAGTTCGTAGCTCCAAATAATTTTGCATATTCAAGTTTATTGTCTAGCATATCCACCGCAATAATCTTTCTGGCTCCTCGGAGTGCAGCCCCTTGAATAATATTCAATCCTACACCTCCGCATCCAAGAACCATAACGGTTGCCCCTGCAGAAAGTTGTGCCGTGTTTACCACAGCGCCAATGCCGGTCATAACCGCACAGCCAGCTAGACATGCTTTGTCAAGTGGCATCTCGTCCGATACAGGCACGGCTCCTGACTCAGGGACCACCGCATATTCAGCAAAACATGCGGTTCGTGAGAAATGATGTAGGATCGATCCATTTTTACTGAGTCGGCTAGTACCGTCAAACATCGTATTTCTTGGTGTTGCAATGCCATTACAAAGCACAGGCCTGCCAATAACGCAGTAATGACAGACGCCGCAATTAGCGCGGAAGTTAAGAATAACACCCTGACCAGGAGAAACACGGGTTACATCTGGCCCTATTCGTTCAACGATACCAGCGCCCTCATGCCCAAGGACTGCTGGTAATGGATGCTGCCATTCACCGTTAATAATATGGTAGTCCGAGTAACAGACGCCTGCCGCAACCATGCGTATTAGCACTTCACCAGACGCTGGTTCAGCAAGGTCAATAGTTTCAACTACAAGCGGTTGGCCAGTTTCATATAATATTGCTGCGTTAACTTTCAAGATGGTATCCTCCGCATCATTAAGTGTGTTCGCGGCTTGTCTAGATTGCTCGTAAGCGAGGCAACAGCTCTTTGGAGAGCAATTCCATACTTTCGAACGAAAGCTCCGCAGGCATTCCGGCCCAGTGAGTTCTAATTAATAAGTGATTAATTCCAAACTCTTCCCAGTATGGTCGAAGCTGGTCATAACAGTCGTCAGGCGAGCCCAAAATAAATCGATCGCGCGCTAAGTTACTCAGCGTTTTCGCAAAGTTTTCATTATCGGGCATAACTTTATCTTGGCCCCAGCGTCTGTAATCGTGATATTTTCCTTGTAAGAATGGTCCAGCTTTCTCGAGAGCAGATGTACGATCTTTTGCACAATATACCTCTTTCAAGATCGGAAGTTCACTCGGAAAGTTTTTGCCAGCTGCTTCCAAAGCGGCTCGGTAAATTCTCATATGTCGTCGAATAGTTTTAATAGTCGAATGTGGATTAAGCATCCATGCATCACTCATGCGTGCTGCTCGTTTTATTGCAGCTTCGTTATTTGCTGCAATCCAAATAGGAGGGTACGGTTCTTGAACAGGTCGAAGATTCATTCGCACATTATCTAGAGAACAGGTCTCCCCGTTATGAGTCACTGAATCTTCTGTCCACAACTTACGAATTAATGTTAGATACTCCTCGAAGCGCTTGGCTCGAACTCCCTTTGGTACTGCGAACGCGTTAAATTCAACAGCGCGGTATCCCAAACCAACTCCAAAAACTAGACGACCCTTCGCAATAATATCTAAGGTAGCTATCGTCTCAGCGGTGTAGACTGGGTTATGCAAGTTAAGCAGCAGAATTCCAAGCCCGATAGTTAAATCTCCAGCCTCTGGAATTAAGCGAGCTAGGAAAGGAACAACTTGAAGAGCCTGATTATTACCTTCGTTTAGATAATGCTGGCCCGAAAATACTGAATCCCAGCCATAGTCACGAATGTGATGAACCATTGAGATCTGCTCATCAA
This sequence comes from Acidiferrobacteraceae bacterium, assembly GCA_002724185.1. GTDB lineage: Bacteria > Pseudomonadota > Gammaproteobacteria > Arenicellales > UBA868 > CAJXWH01. The sequence continues at coordinate 9,483 of PBOB01000086.1, forward strand.
GTGCAATAACCATATCTGTAGTGAGATGATGTTGGTTTGTTAAATATAGCCCAACTTTCATTGCAAAATTCGATTGTTGAAGATGTAGGTGAACGAAAAGACACTTGCGCCATCGAGCACAACATTTAGTAGCAAAAGAATGTCATGCTGCGAAACTCCGGAACGCTAAAGTTCCATTTGTTCCTCCGAAGCCAAATGAATTTGATAGAGCGGTTTTAATTTTTGTTTCACGTGCATTATGTGGAACATAGTCGAGATCGCACTCCGGATCAGGATTATCAAGATTAATTGTTGGTGGAACAACTCCGTAATAAATTGATAGGACAGTTGCTACGGCCTCAACACCGCCTGCCGCTCCGAGAAGATGACCGATCATTGATTTATTGGAGCTAATTGCCAACTTGGCTCCAGTTTGATGAAAGCACTGTTTGATGGCTAATGTCTCAGCGACATCACCTAATGGAGTCGATGTGCCATGTGCATTTATATAGTCTACTTCCTCCGGGTTAATCGACCCATCCTTCATTGCGGAATACATACACCGCGCAGCTCCTTCGCCACCTGGCGAAGGTTGAGTCATATGATTCGCATCTGCGCTCATACCAAACCCAGCTAGCTCAGCATAAATACGAGCTCCACGCGATTTTGCACTATCGAGCTCTTCCAGGACGACGGCTCCAGAGCCTTCGCCCAATACAAATCCATCTCTGTCTCGATCGAACGGCCTACTCGCTTCTTTAGGGTTTTTGTTATTACTACTTAGAGCTCGCGCTGCTGTAAATCCTGCAACTGTACTAGGAGTTACAGATGCCTCGGTACCCCCCGCGATCATGATGTCAGCATCTCCGTACGCTATCAGCCGGGCAGCAATTCCAATGCAATGAGTTCCAGTAGTGCATGCGGTAGTAATTGCGAGATTTGGCCCTTTAAGCCCGAGTTCAATTGAAAGGTCGCCTGAGACCATATTGATGATGCTTGAAGGTATATAGAAAGGCGAAACCTTTTTCTGTTCTACAGACATTGCAATCGTGGTGTTCTCTATAGTTTCGATTCCGCCGATACCTGCTCCGATTAAGACGCCTACTCTTTCGCGAACTTTATCTGATAGTTGAATGCCAGAATCATCGAAGGCCTCAAGTCCACTGCACATTCCAAGCTGGATAACGCGATCCATACGTCGAATATTTCGTGGTGTCAGTCGCTTTTCAGGACAAAAATCGGTTATCTCACCAGCGCTCTGGGCTGGCAGGCCGAGTGGATTGAATCGAGTAATTGTTCCCAAGCCACTGACACCAGATGTAAGCGCGTGCCAGAATTCATTTACAGAATTGCCGTTTGGTGCAATGCAGCCTAAGCCTGTAATAACAACCCTTCTTTTGCTCACGAAATAGCCTGTTTAGTGTAGGCCTCCGCTGTTATGCTCATGCGCAGCCTCCTACAAAAAATCCGTTCTAGCTATGAGGTATTTGATTCGACGAAGCTAATGGCTTGCTTCACCGTTGTAATATTCTCAGCTTCGTCATCAGGAATCTCTACATCAAATTCTTCTTCAAGAGCCATAACTAGCTCTACGGTATCTAAAGAATCGGCACCTAGATCGTCTACGAACGATGCATCTTGCGTTACCTGCTCATCCGAGACACCGAGTTGTTCGACGATTATTTTTTTTACCCTTTCTTCTATGCTGCTCATCGCTGACTCACCCTCCCGATTAAGCCTCCCCGTTGTTCAAGAACAAACTGAAGGAAGTCCATAATATTTGGTCGACATACTGGATCGCGCATTAAACAATATTCGGCCCTCTAAGTCCATTGATAAGGCTCCATTCATAGCTGCCAGCTAGACCGAAAGCCACAGTTTAGCTATATCTGCGGCTGGAATCCGCTACCCGATTATTGAGTATACTATGATCTGTGCAATCTAACCTATTGTTTTTATGATGAAAGATGGAGACCACCATTTATATGTATGACCTGCCCCGTAATATACGAGGCTTCTGGTGAAACTAGGTATACGACAAGGCTAGCAATCTCCGCTGGTGTTCCGAAACGACTAAGAGGGATCTGGCTAGCTAAATTGGCTTGCTGTTGATCCGACAATGCCGCCGTCATATCAGTTTCGATAAATCCCGGCGCGACCACGTTACATGAAATATTCCTAGGAGCTAGCTCCAATGCCAGAGACTTTGTGAACCCAATTAAGCCGGCTTTTGCAGCTGCGTAATTAGCCTGTCCTGCGTTACCCGATGAGCCAACTACCGATCCTACATTCACTATTTTTCCCTTCTTCGCACGTATCATTCCCCTTGTGCACGCTCGCACCAGACGAAATGCAGCCGATAGGTTAACCTCAATAACACTATCCCATTGCTGATCTACCATACGCGCAGTTAGACCATCACTGGTGATGCCGGCGTTATTGATAAGGATGGAAATGCTACCATGGTTAGACTCAATAGTTCTCACTATATCTGTAATCTGATCGCGAGTTTCTAGGTTCAAGACGACTCCTTCCCCGGATATTTGCCTCGTTGCAAATTCTGTTGTGATCGCGGCAGCGCCACCTGAACTGGTTGCGGTTCCAACCACATATGCACCTTGATTTGACAATGCGAGCGCTATTGCTTTACCAATTCCCCTACTGGCTCCTGTAACTAAAGCTGTCTCACCTTCTAATCGGAACATAAGCTATGATAACCTTGTTTGGAATATTTCCTAGTTGTTCTAGTTGGCAATCGCAACAAAGTTGAGTTGACTCAGTTCTTCGCCTATATGGCCTATTAGATTTGTATTAACAACTCTGCGAGCAACGTCAATTGCATGGGCAAAAGCTATGGTGTCAGCGCTTCCATGACTCTTGATCACAGCACCTTGTAGTCCCAGCAGGACCGCTCCGTTATATCGTCGGTGATCTATGTGTTCGAAAATTGATTGCAAGGCTGGCGAGGCAACTTTCCCAGCTATTTTGGCATAGGCATTCTTAGTGAAAACTTCTCTTGTGATTTTTGTAAGCATTTGAGCTAAGCCCTCACTGGTCTTCAACGCAACATTACCAGAAAACCCATCACACACAATAATATCGGTATCACCAGTGAATATTGCGTCGCCTTCTACGAAACCTTTATAGTGTAGAGTGGAAGAGCGAAAAAGTTCAGCTGCTTCTTTGACCGTTTCGTTTCCTTTGATTTCCTCTATTCCGATGTTTAGAAGCCCAACGCTTGGATTTTCAATACCATCCAGATAGCGCACCATGATGCTTGCCATCACCCCGAACTGAAATAGCAAAGAGGCAGAACATGCGATATTAGCGCCTAAATCCATCATATGCACCTGGCCTTCCGCGCGCGGGAGGGTTCCGCAAATTGCGGGCCGATGTATACCATCTAATGTTTTTAGAACAAATTTTGATATGGCCATAAGTGCGCCAGTGTTACCTGCACTAACGCAAGCATCAGCTTCGCCGGCATGGACTAAATCAATGGCTATGCGCATAGACGATTTTTTCTTAAATCTTAGGGCTGCAGATGGCGCTTCGTCCATATCTACGTATTGGATTGCATCGACTAGTCGAAGTCGTGATCTATCATAGGCATCTCGGATCCGGTGAGCTATTTCTTGTTCAGGGCCAACTAGGAGTATTGACAGATCTGAGTTTGCTTCGAGACTGCTAAGTACAGCAGGTAAAGTCACTGATAGCCCGCCTTCTCCCCCAATAGCATCTACAGCCACCGTAGTTGCGCTCATATCAAGCCCCTTAATGCACTGATCGCGCAGCCGTAACGCTGCCCAGTTCTGTGTTTAGGCTATTCTTCTGACGCCTTTTCTCTTCGAATTTTATTACCACGATAGAATCCGTCCGGTGTAATGTGGTGACGCCTATGCAATTCTCCCGTAACAGCATCAATTGACAAAGCTGGCTTATTAAGAGCGTCATGCGAGCGACGCATGCCACGTTTTGACGGAGTTTTTCTATTTTGTTGTACAGCCATGATTCATTTCCTGCTCTAATACCGAGGGGTTCGAGAACTTGACCTGGCAGCTAATCAGGTCTACATAGTAACTTAACTTGGTTGCAATGATATGTGTTCAACGTAAAGGTGTCAAAAATGCCGACAAATAAACAGCTTGTTCTTGCATCTTCATCGCCGTTTCGGCGAAGCCTTCTTGCTCAGTTATTGATAGAATTCACCGTTATTATACCGAATATAGACGAGTCACCACAGATTGGCGAAATGCCCTGGGATTTAGTCGAGCGGTTGTCCGTAGCTAAGGCGCATGCTGTATTGAGTAAAGCACCAAATTCATTAATCATTGGCTCTGACCAAGTATCTGTAAATGATGGTGTTATAGTAGGAAAGCCTTCGAATCGCCAAGATGCCATTAATCAGCTCATGGCCGCCTCAGGGAAAACAATCGATCTCTTTACTGGTGTTGCATTAATTGATTCTGACACTGGAGACACCAAATCCGAAGTGGTCAAATTTAGTGTCGATTTTCGAAAATTAACACTCGATATGATTGATCGCTACCTAATCAAAGAGCAGCCTTTTGGTAGCTGCGGAAGCCTTCAGGCAGATGGATTGGGTATTGCGCTTCTTAATCGACTGAGGGGTGACGATCCAACAGCATTAATTGGGCTCCCGCTCACAGTTCTCGTTCGAATGCTGGAAGCAGCAGATTATCAGATAATTTAGCTATTTTGGGTTTTCAGAAAAGATATTCTTTTCTGGCGAGTCGTAAACTAACCAATAATTTCTGTCGGTCAATAAGATAAATCGGTCATTCTCAGTGACTTGAATAGTTTCCAATGGCTTCCCAGCGCATGGCCCGCCGATACATTCGCCAGTAACCGCTTCGTATAAGGCGCCGTGTGTAGAGCAAATAATGCTTGCCTTATCGATATCAAAGAATGTTCCTTGGCTCCAGTCAAGCTCCAGCGCCAAATGGCTACAGCGGTTAATATAGGCAGCAACTCCAGAACTATGTCTCACTACAAACGCGGGCCATAGTTGACCTTCTCTTTGAACTTTAAATCGAAAGCCACGCCCGCCCACAACAAGCATAGCTCCAGTACAAATTCTGTCGGATAAAAAAGTGTCTTTTTCTGTAGAGCTAGGCATCTGTTTTTCTAAGGTTTTGAAGGAATTGGTCAAGATCTGTTTCGAGAGGAGCTGATGCATGTATGGTTGCATCTCTTTTTGGGTGAGTTAGTCGCACATCAGACGCATGCAAAAATAGCCGCCTGAGTCCAGATTGACGTTGTAAACGAGTGGCTCCACTTGTGCCATATTTGGTGTCACCAGCGACTGGATGTCCGATAGCTGCAGCATGAGCACGTATCTGATGTGTACGCCCGGTTATTAGGTCAATTCGCATCAGTGAGTAATTCTCGAATCGCTCGACCGGAGTAAACATAGTATGCGTTTTACGGCCGTCATCAATCACAAATGATCGTCGCTGATTTGCGCTGAGACGTCTAAATGCCAACGGATAGTTAATAGATTTTGCGCCGCCTACCCACTTACCAGATAGTAGCGCGAGGTATTGTTTACGCACGTGTCCGCTATCATTGCCTCTTAGGAAACTATGCAGGCGTCGTAGAGCCTCTGGTTCTTTTGCAAGAATCAAGCATCCTGAAGTGTCTCGGTCAAGACGATGTACCAATTCTAGATACTTTTTCTGTTGATTTTGAAATCTAAGAATTTCGATGACGCCAGCTCTTAAGCCTGTACCTTGATGAACGGCGATGCCGGGAGGTTTGTTAATGATTAGCAGGTACTCGTCTTCGTACAATCGCTGTAAATCCAATTTCTGGAGGTGTAATGGAATTGGTACTGCTGTCTTGATATCTAGATTAATTGGAGGCAGTCTTACAATATCGCCGCCCTCCAGTTTTCGGTGAACGCGACTTCGAGAACCATTGACTCGGACCTGCCCCCCACGAATGAGGCGATATACATGGCTCCTAGGTACCCTGCGCCAAAGACTAAGCAGATAGTTGTCAAGCCGCTGACCTACGGCACTTTTTGGCACATTTACATACTTTACAGGCGAATTTGACATGTTTTTTTGATTCATAGTCCGGATCGGATTTGATGGTTGCGCTCTTACTTGTTATAGTTATCCCGGGAGAGGTGCGACCTTATTTGGTCATGCTGCCCAGAATGGTGCCTGGCACTTAAAACGTGCACTTTGGAAGCTGCATCCACCCGGAATAAACCGAGTCGACAGGCAAAATGACTGTCGTCGCAGGAAGGATGATAAATAATGGGCGCCATGAGCATAGAGGAGTCTAATCGACCAGCGCTAAGTGGTCGATAGAAAGGGAATTATAGAATACAAGCGCCCCCTAGTAGAACTAGGGTGTGATACAGGGCAAGAGATCGCGGTTGGAATGCCGCGAAGCGACTAAATGCAGCATCTCTGGCCTGACGCGGTAGGCATAACAAGCATGTCGCAATCCACGTTGCTATTTGCAGCGCAGTCGTGCACGCGTGTCGACGTAGGGCATTCTTGCTCCTGTCGGCATGCTGATTCTTATATGTCCCCTTCCTTTGCTATACGCTTCCTTATGATGAAATTGGCGTCGTAGAGCGTCGCTTTGAAATAGGAGAATAATAAATACCCCGGGGCACTTGCTTAAGGCGATCTTACTCTAAGTACGGGTAAGTTTTCGACCCGCTTGCTCCAGTTTATTTTGAAAATATAATGAAAAGAATGTTATTTAATGCAACACACCCCGAAGAATTACGTGTTGCTATAGTAGATGGTCAGCGACTGGTTGATCTTGATATTGAATCAGCGATACGGACAGAGCGAAAAGGCAATATATATAAGGGTAAAGTAACTCGCATAGAGCCTAGCCTTGAAGCTGCCTTTGTAGAGTATGGCGCAGAGCGTCAAGGATTCCTCCCTTTTAAGGAGGTCGCACGTGCGCATTTTAAAAATGTGCCGCCGGCAACCCCTATGGCAAAGGTTAGAATCAAGGATGCACTGGTAGAAGGTCAGGAGTTTCTTGTTCAAGTAGAAAAGGATGAGCGCGGCACAAAAGGGGCTGCTCTTACTACATTTATTAGTTTGGCGGGTCGTTACCTAGTTCTTATGCCGAATAACCCTAAAGGCGGTGGAATATCACGGCGTATTGCAGGGGACGAAAGGCTAGAGTTGAGAGAGAATCTTGCCGCTCTTGATGTACCAACTGAACATTCTTTAATAGCCCGCACAGCTGGTATTGGAAAAAGTCGTGAAGAGCTTCAGTGGGATCTTGGTTTTCTACTTCAACTTTGGAAAGCAATTGAGACTGCGACAGGCTCCGTTGACACGCCTCACCTCATGTATCAGGAAAGCAATCTGATTGTTCGCGCTATTAGGGACTATTTGAGGACCGATATCCAGGAAATTCTAGTAGATCAAAAAGAGATTTTCGATCGTGCTGCACGCTTCATGGATCAAGTGATGCCACATAATGTCGCCAAGTTGAAGCACTATGAGGATTCAATACCGCTATTCTCACGATTTCAGATCGAACACCAAATTGAGGATGCATATTCACGCACCGTGCGCCTTCCATCCGGCGGGGCACTAGTCATTGATCATACCGAAGCGTTAATCACTGTGGATGTAAACTCTGCAAGAGCTACAAAGGGTTCGGATATTGAAGATACCGCACTTCAAACAAATCTTGAAGCTGTGGATGAAATCGCACGTCAACTTCGCATTAGAGATCTTGGAGGGCTGGTTGTCCTTGATCTCATCGATATGTCTTCTCCCCAGAATAATCGACTTGTTGAAACGCGTCTACATGATGCGGTCAAAGTCGATCGAGCAAGGATTCAGCTAGGACGGATTTCACGTTTTGGAATTCTTGAGTTATCGCGTCAAAGGCTTCGCTCATCAATTAGCGATGCCAATTATAGTGTGTGTGAACATTGTGAAGGGACAGGGCATGTTCGCAATGTAACATCAGCAGCGTTAAGTCTATTGAGAATCCTGGAAGAAGAAGCTCTCAAGGAGAACACTGAAGGGGTATACGCTGAGATTCCAGTAGAAACAGCAACCTATTTACTCAATGAAAAACGTAGTGAGATCAATCAGATTGAAACCCGTCTTGGAACTCGCGTAGTAGTGATTCCGTCCGACCGGCTTTCGGGCCGCCAGTTTAAGATTCAGAGATCTAGGAGTGAGGATCAGGACGCGGAGCGCAACCTTCCTAGCCATGAAATAACTCTTCAAACAAATGCCAATCAAAAATCACATCCGTCTAACACGACTATCAAAGAAAACCGACATGATAGACCAGCGGTAAAATTTGATCATGTTGCATCAAGCCAGCCTCGAAGGCCTGCAACAACAGCGGAAAGTCGGAAGATTGCAGAATCACCGTCTTTAATGAGACGTATTTGGAATGCCATTAAAGCTATTAATACGCCTCCCAATGACTCAAAAGTTAGCCTGAATAGTGGCGAAAGGCAGCAACACCCACAAAATAGGCAAGCACATTCACGAGGCTCACGCACTAACAGGAATAACCGTAATCGGAATTATCGACCGAGACAAAAAACTACGAGCCAACGGGCCAGTGAATCAAAAAATGAGTCTAAGACAAATGAGTCTAAGACAAATGAATCCAAAACTGCTAGTGGTCGCACTAATGGGGGCGAACGGCGCCCGAGGCAAAATCGACGACCTCGTAATCGTAATCGCCCAGCAAATAGTGATCGTAGTCGCTCTCAACATCGTGGCAGTAGAGCCGGAGGCAACCCGGCGCCTGAAAACCAAGGAGAGAATAGGAGTTAACGTAGTTTCGATAGAGGACTATGCCTGCAAAAAGTTTCTGCGCTGAGTATCTCAGCGCAGAACTCTTAGTTAGTGATTTCACTCCACCGCTCCAAAAACTCTTGGAGATGTTTCTCTTGCTTATCAGCGAGCATCTCCCGCAAAGTTTTGCATTCATCTTCTAGATCTGTTCCAGACAGGTGACCACGCATAAGCTCGAACCGGAGATATACCAAATAAGTATTCAATACATCGACTTCGCAATAATCTCTAATCTTCTTAATTTGTCCGCTATTAAACGCATCCCAAACCCTTGACCCATCCATTCCCATTTTTCCTGGGAGGCCAAGCATTACAGTGATATCTTGAAGCGAAGTCCATGCTCGCGGTTGAAACCCAGAGAGAACATCCATTAAATCGATATGGCGCCAGTGGTATCGATTTAGATAGTTGCTCCACCTAAAGGATTGGACCTCTTGTCCGATTTCCCAATAGTGTGGTGCTGAAATACCATGAAGTAGCGATCTATAATGAATGACAGGCAAATCGAAACCCGCTCCATTCCAACTAATTATTGTGGGCTCAAATCGTTCTAGGCCTCTAAGAAATCGTTCGACTAGCTCGGCTTCGCTAGAATCCTCTTCCCCAATAGACCAGAGTTTTACAGCACCTTGAGTCCGCAATACGGCGCTAATCGCTACAATTTTATGCAGATGCAAAGGCATGAAGTCCGACAATTTTGTTTTCTGAAGCCTCTTTGCTTGCATTGCCTTTAGAGCATCTCTATCGTCAAGATCACCAAGGTCCCAGAGTTTTTTGCCGCTAGCAATATCTGGCACGGTTTCTATATCGAATACAAGTATACATTGCGGTAGCATGGCTGATCTCAGTTAATCATACGCACCCGTACTAAGGTACCTATCTCCTCGGTCGCAAATGACACAGACAATATTTCTCTCCTCAGCTTGACGACATAATCTGCTGCCTATCGCGACAGTAGCACCCGACGAAAGACCGGCAAAGATTCCTTCATCCTGACTAAGTTTTCGTGTTGTGTTCGCTGCAAGCTCTGGTGAGACTTCAAACCATTCGTCTACCAATCCAGGCTGATAGATAGAACGCTCATAACTATTAGAGAGTGATGTAATGCCCGGTATATAGGTCTCCTCTGTCGATTTAACACCAATAACTTGGATATTGGGATCTTTCTCCTTTAGGAAGGCTCCGACTCCCATCAGCGTGGCCAAACTCCCGGCGGCACTAACAAAGTGAGTTACCTTGCCATCTGTGTCATCCCAGATCTCCGGTGCTGTAGTTAGATAATGCGCATTCAAACTATCAACATGCGTGTATTCATCGAGGTAATAACCAACCCCCTTCTCCGCAAGCTCAAATGCTAGGTCACGGCTGCGCCGGATTGGATCGGCGCCTGATACCGTCATGAGATCTGCTCCTAGTGACTTTATAAAAATCGACATCTCAGTCGGAATATCGTTGGGCACAACTGAGATGGATTTATATCCTCGCCGACAAGATGCCATAGCTATAGCTATTCCCGAGTTTCCACTAGTGGCGCTAATTAAGGTGTCTCCGGCCGAAATGTCGCCTCTCGCTTCAGCTTGATTAATCATATGTCGCGCGACCCGGTCCTTTATTGATCCAGACGGGTTGTCACACTCCATCTTGGCCATAAGCAGAGACGCCTGACTACAGGAAAGTGTGCGCAGTTGAACAAGCGCGGTGTTACCAATAAATGATTGATCGCTAATAGGGGACATCTAGCATGCTATCTCGAGGATTAATTGATCTACTTGTAGTCAATATCGTAGCAGTAGCTATCACGAGATATTATCCAAAATCGTTCGTTTTACCGACTCTAGATCAGCCGAAACTGACATGGGAGCAGGACCATTTAATAATGCTGAATCCGGGTCTTTAAGGCCAGCACCGGTTAAAGTGCATACTACTGTCGAATCCGGCGGAATTTTATTATTGGCTAAATCCGCTACAAGGCCTGCGACTGACGCAGCTGATGCAGGCTCACAAAATATTCCTTCCTGCTCTGCAAGCAATTTTTGCGCTGCGAGGATTTCATGGTCGGAGCATTCCAGGAACCAGCCCTGAGAATTCTGAGATGCTTCCCAGGCTAGATCCCAAGACTGCGGATTTCCTATTCGAATGGCAGTGGCAATTGTGTCTGGTTCAAGAACGATCTCTCCTCGGACGAATGGTGCTGCCCCGCTCGCCTGACACCCAATCATGACTGGCAAGTTCTTCGAATGTCCTGCAAGGTGATATTCTTGATAGCCCATCCAATAAGCAGAAATATTTCCTGCATTACCCACTGGCAAATAGTGAAAGTCAGGTGATCTATGCAAAACGTCTATAATTTCAAACGCTGCTGTTTTTTGGCCATGTAGTCGGTATTTGTTTACTGAGTTTACGATAGCTATTTGTTCGGTTTTAGCAAGATCCTTGACTAACATCATCCCATCGTCGAAATTCCCGTTAATTTGGATGACATGCGCACCATGTGCAATAGCCTGGGCAAGCTTTCCTACAGCTATCTTTCCTTCCGGAATAAGAACAAATGCCACTAAGCCTGCCCGAGCTGCATACGCCGCTGCCGATGCAGAAGTGTTACCCGTAGACGCACAAATAATTGCCCTGTTGCCTGCTGCTAAAGCATTACTAATGGCTACCGTCATACCGCGATCCTTAAATGAGCCAGTCGGGTTAGAACCTTCATATTTTCCGTAAACAGTAATGTTTAGTTTGTGGCTAGAAAGGGACCTTAACCTGATCAGTGGGGTATCTCCCTCGTTGATTGAAACGATGTTGGCATTAACATCCAGCGGAATAAACTGCTGATAACGTCTGATCAAACCATTAGTAAGAGATCTATCCAACTTGCTGTACCACACTTTTATTCACAACAGATAATCGCTCTAAACGAATTCTTTGCACGAGCCCGTTAATCGCAGCTAGTTGCTCGATTTCAGAAATTGCATCCATAATAGATTTTTCAACTGCATCATGGGTGATAATAATAATCGGAACAGAACGGCCTTGGGTGTTAGTTTCCTTTTGAGAAATAACCTCAATGCTGATGTCGTATCGTCCGAGGATTTCTGTTATGTCTGCTAGGACGCCTGGTTTATCAATTACATTGAGGCGTAGATAGTACGGAGTTGTTGTCAACTTCATATCTAAGATTGGAACATCGACCATTAATCGTGGTTGGAATGCTAGGTGCGGAACTCTATTGTTTGGATCTGTTGTTAGAGTTCGCACGACATCAACCAGGTCAGCAACTATCGCTGAAGCTGTTGGCTCTGCACCTGCGCCGGCACCGTAGTGAAGGGTCGGCCCAACAGCATCGCCGTCTATCTGTATCGCGTTCATCACACCGTTGATATTGGAAAGAAGTTCATCTTTTCTAATTAGACATGGATGAGTTCTGAGTTCAATTCCGTCAGGTGTTCTGATTGCTAAGCCTAAATGCTTAATACGATAGTTCAATTCATCTGCGTACAACATGTCTTCAAGAGTGATATGGGCTATACCCTCTACGTATACATCACTAAATTTTAATGGTATTCCATACGCTATTGATGCAAGAATGGTTAACTTATGAGCAGCATCAGTGCCACTAATGTCAGTCGATGGGTCATGCTCCGCATAGCCTAGATTCGTCGCATTGTTAAGCGCACTCTCGAAATCCAACTTCGAATTGAACATTTCTGTTAAAATATAGTTAGAGGTACCGTTAATAATTCCAGAAATACGATATATTCTATTTCCAGCTAACCCCTCTCGTAATACTTTGATTATCGATATTCCACCGCCTACAGCAGCTTCGAATGCAATAGTAAGCCCTTTGGAGCTAGCTAACTCAAATAACTCATTACCTCTTTGTGCTATTAACGCTTTATTTGCTGTCACCACATGCTTATTTTTTTCGAGCGCTCTTTCTACTAATTGCGATGCTTCGCGGACCCCACCAATCAACTCAACGACAATGTCAATATTTGGGTTGTCTGTCACATCTATTGAGTTGCTAGTTAGTGCGAAGTTTGCTTCTAAGGGTGGTCGCTTTTTTTCCAAGTCCCGCACAACAGCATGAGTCACACATATATCACGACCCGCGCGTCGGCTGATTTCCTCACGATTTCGGTGCAGCACATTAACAACGCCACATCCTACTGTTCCTAACCCGACGATTCCTATGTTAATTGGCTTCATATCTTTTATCGTTACGATAGCACATTAGTTTTGTGCTAGTGTCTTTCCTTCAACCGAGATGGTGCATCTAGCATACTACACACTGCTACTTACAAAACACACTTCAATCTGTTCTATAATCATAGTCAACTTTAGATTGGCGTGTAAAATCCATGGAACTGCAACTAGAGAACTCGCCCAAAGGCCACTTTATTCGCTCTATAAGCGACACTCATATAATAGTTGGTAAGGAAGCTTATAGCCATAGTTTCATCATCACGCCCGCCTTAATTATACCGAATTGGCGGCCGCTGTCCGCAGCAAGTATTACCTCCTACGATATAGATGAAATTCTAACCCTTAAGAGCGAAATCGTCATCATTGGTACTGGGGTAAAGTTCGCGACGATAGATCCGTCAATTCTTAGCCGCTCTATTGAGCTAGGCCTCAGTATCGAGTTAATGGACACAAGAGCGGCGTGCAGAACCTATAATTTATTGGCATCTGAAGACCGCAGCATTGCAGCGGGCATCATCATGACCGACAGTAGCTGACTAAGTATTGCTTAGCGAGTTAGCCCTTGGGCAGTAAGTTAAGTGGGTTGACTGGTTTTCCATTCTTTCTTATTTCGAAATGCAAACGAGGCGATTTGGTCCCACTACTCCCTAACTCAGCAATTACTTCTCCCCTTCGAACTGTTTCACCTTCCTTTACAAAGACTCGATGATTATGGGCATAAGCGCTTAAATAGGCTTCGTTATGCTGGATAATGATTAGTTCGCCATATCCTCTTAGCCCAGAACCTGCATAGACTACTAGACCAGCAAGAGATGCTTTTACGTCATCGCCTATAGCTCCCGCAATATCTATGCCATTACTTCTGACTTCCAGATTAAACTGCTTAATAATTTTCCCATTTGCTGGCCATGACCACGTTGCCTGCGAGATATCATCACTAATATCCATGCTATAGCTACTGCTACTGGCTAGATTAGGACCTGCGGTCTCAACAAAATTACTTTCTGTCCGTTCATCTTGGCGCATTACTAGGGGGCCGACAAGCTTCAAGCGACGGCCTGCTTTTAGAGTGTAAGGATTTACTAGTCCATTCCATTCAGCGAGCTGGCGATAGTCTAGGCCGGCTTCCCAAGCTATCATATAGAGCGTTTCGCCAGGTTGCACTACTCGAGTGACGTACCGCCCTCTGGGGGTGGTGAGATCGGTAACTGGCACTAGAGGCTCCCCAACACAACCGATTAGAGGAAATAGAAAAACTAGGACTACAAGCTGGCACCAGAAAGTTTTCAAGACTAGGCTCGGTGGTATAAAAAAAGAATTACCAATGCTATTACGACTACCCAGCCAATCAGGTCTGCATACTTCCGAAATAGTTGTGCCAGTGGATCGCCACCGTAAAACACAATACCACAAACCAGATAGAAGCGAGCAGCCCTACCTAGGATAGACGCCAAAATGAACGGTGCTAATCCCATGCCCATAGCGCCAGCAGTAACTGTGAACAATTTATAGGGTACTGGCGTAAATCCAGCAATCAGAATTACCCATACCCCGTATGTATTGAACCAGTTTTCAACACCTGTAACTACCTCTTCTGCGTTATAAAACGTTACTAAAGGCAAGCCTAGCTGGGCATAGAGTTCAGATCCCAGCAGGTATCCTATGATAGCTCCGAGCACAGACCCGAAAGTCGCAATAAGTGCAAAATTCCATGCGCGCTCACGCTGCGCCAGCGCCATCGGAACCAGCATAAAGTCAGGAGGGATTGGAAAGATAAATGACTCTGCAAATGAGAGCCCAAAGAGATATCTGGGTGCATTTTTTGTTTTTGACCAACTTAGCGCAAGGTCATATAGTCTCGTAAAAATTCTCAATTTATTGTTCCTCGCACTATGGGGACAAAGCGCACTGATCCTTGAGATTCTTCCCGGACTTCGCCATTTTTGCAAATAATCAATTTGAGGGTTTGATTATTTGGTGGGCCTACAGGTGCAATCAAACACCCTTCCGGCCGGAGCATCGCGAGTAGTCGACTATCAATGGCAAGTGGAGCAGCTGATAGTACAACAGCGCAAAAAGTTTCATCGCCTTGGATGCCTTCTGAGCCATCAGCGTGGTGGAGTACAACGTTTTCTATTTTTAGAGATGCTAAACGTTCTCTCGCTGTGTTTACGAACGGACCTATTCGTTCAACCGAAACCACGCGATCGTATAGCTGCGAAAGCAGAGCGGTTTGGTAACCACAACCTGCTCCTATTTCTAGCACATTAACTCTCGCTGTGCTATTGCTAAGCAATCGCTCACAGATTAGCGCGACAATATATGGTTGCGATATTGTCTGATCATAGCCAATTGGTAACGGGACATCGTCGTAAGCTTGACTCTGAAACGGCGTTGCTACGAATAAGTGGCGTGGAATTACCCTAAAGGCCTGAATAACTTCAGCGTTCTGGATGCCGCGGTTAATAAGCTTTCTGACGAGGCCGTAGCGTCGCACGGTGCAGGAGGCCTTCTCGCATGATCGATGTCCCTTCGCATCATGCATTTAAGGGTTTCAACCATTCCTCAAGCTTCGGAAGTTGCTGATGTCGTGTCATGTCAACATGTAGTGGAGTGATTGAAACGTAATTGTTCTCTATGGCATAGAAATCTGTATCAGTGGTGTTATCTTTAGCACGCCCAGCAGGCCCCATCCACAAAATTCTATTTCCGTATGGATCACGATCCGATCGCACGGATTCTGGAGCATGCCTGCATCCTAACCGCGTTGAACTAACACCACGGAGAGAAGCTTTTGGAACTCCCGGCACATTTACATTTAAAATGCTGTCATCTGGCAAAGGACTTTCCATGATTAACTTGATAATTCTTAGACATATCTCCGATGCAATATCGTAACATCCATTTTCTGTATCGGTAAGTGATATTGCTACCGCAGGAGCTCCTAAGAACCTACCTTCAATAGCAGCTGCAACAGTTCCAGAGTATAGAACATCATCTCCCAAGTTTGCGCCAGCATTAATGCCTGCAACAACCATATCAGGCGGGTCGTCCATCAGGGTATTAATGCCAATTTGTACGCAATCAGCAGGAGTACCATTTACAAAATAGAATCCATTATCTGCCTTCTTTACGCGGAGCGGATCAGATAGCGTCAGTGAACTGCTTGCTCCGCTTCTATTTCTATCCGGAGCAACAACAGTAACAGCTGCATCTGCAGCTAGAGCGGCAGCTAACGTTTTCACCCCCGGTGCGAAGTACCCGTCATCGTTGCTTAGTAGAATTTTCATGCTCTCTAGCTATATAGTATTGCTACGCACTGCCTCATTCGGGCGCCAAGCAGATTATCCCTTTGCGCCCTCGAATCCAATCAAATTCTTCGGTTTGCAAGTGACGCGTGCTTGAATAACCCGATCTCACATAATTTCTGTCATTGTTCATTTGTGCGTGAAATAATAACGTCATGTATGCGCCGTCGTGACCCGCTTTTCACTAGGACATCAAGACCTTCAAATTGAAACGTTTCACCATTTTTCGGTATTCGCTCAGTTTGTTCCAGTATCCATCGATTAACTGTGTCCGTTGCCTTACCAGATAAATCTAGATCAAAGAATTCTTCTACAACGCGCAATTCAGCTGCGCCGTCTACCTCGATACGATGATTATCGATCTTGTTTAGCGCTCTAGGGACTATGTCCCTTTCGTCGTATATTTCTCCAACGAGTTCTTCGATAAGATCCTCAAGGGTTACCACCCCTCGCATAGTTCCATGCTCGTCAACAACAACCGCCATATGTTGCTGATCTCGGCGAAATGAAGTTATCGTTTCAGTAATGGCTTGGCTGTCTGGTACAAAATTTGGAGCTCGCGCAAAGGTAGATAAATTGTCGCTCATGTTGTGCGAGCTATTTAGTATTGGTATTAAATCGCGAAGATGAAGAATTTTTATGATTTCATCGGGGTCTTCGTGATGCAAAGGTATTCGGCTGAAGGGGGTGTCAATCAATGACTCAAGGCTGCTACTAAGATCTTGTCGCCCATCTAGAAAAAATACCTGATGTCGCGGCGTCATAACGTCTTCAACAACTAGATCTGTGAACGCGAATACCCTTTCGATTAACTCGCGTTCGCCCTCTTCTATAGTTCCTTCTTTCTCGCCGTAATTGATCATACTTATTAGCTCTGACTCAGTTACAAGTGGATCTGGTGAGTGATCGCTAGCAGCATTTCCAAGCACGTCAGTGATCTTTTGGAAGATGGTTACTACCGGACCAACTCCTCGGAGTAGCCATAAAATAATAGGCGCGACAAGGAGAGAAATACGCTCGGAATATCGGGTTGCTAGGCTTTTAGGCGTAATCTCACCAAAGACTAGTATAAGTATGGTAAGAACGCCAACGGCCACCCCTGGGCCCACATTTCCGAAATAGCTTGTAGCTAGTACTGTTGCAAGAGCAGCCGCGCCAATATTAACGAGGTTGTTTCCTACGAGGATAGCAATGAGCATACGCTGTGGGTCACTCTTTAGGAGATATAGAGCTTTTGCTCCACGGCGATTTTCCCGAGACAAACCCTCTGCCCTACCTTTTGACAAAGAAACAAGAGCGGTCTCTGCGCCAGAAAAGAAAGCAGATAGCGCTATCAAAAATAAGAGAGCGAGAATGCTACCCATCAGGCGAGCAGACCGTGAGCTTGAAAAACTCGCGGCGGAGGTTCTAAATCAGCGTGCATTTGCTGCATAGCTAGGCATACGCGTTGATTGTACACCTGCCGAGCAATACTATAAAGCATAATGATAGTATTTTTTACACCGCAAATCGTGAAAAAAGATAGGAAATAGCTCAGTAGAGCGATATACAAATAGAGCTAGTTTTTGAACGATCCCCTCATACGCTATTTTTATAGATCTCGAGCCGCCGATCGCAGAGATTGAATCGCTTCCCAAATATCTGTATACCGCGTATATAGTGGAGCAAGCCCAAAGCGCAAGATATTTGGCGGTCTAAAATCAACGATGACGCCAGATTGTAGCATGCGATCTCGTATTTGAATTGCGTCCGGATGAGTAACTGATACCTGACTACCTCTCATAGATGGGTTTCGGGGTGTTAGCAGGCAAAGTCCCAACTCCTCGGAAATAAGGTCTAGTTGCTCAATAAGTAGATTTGATAGTTTTATCGATTTGTCTCTAATCAGGCTCAAGTTGGAAGATAATAGCAGGTCGATAGCTGTATCGAGACATACCATAGATAAAATAGGAGGACTGCCACATAACATCCTCCGAATCCCATCGGCAGGGTGATAGCGTTCTTCAAATCGAAACGGGTTCGAATGGCCCAGCCAGCCCTTTAGCGGACTCTCAACATATCTTTGATGATCCTGCTTTACATAAATATATGCAGGAGCTCCCGGCCCTCCGTTAAGAAATTTGTATCCGCAGCCAACGGCGAAATCGGCGCCCGCTGATTTTAGATTTATCGGTATGACGCCGGCACTATGAGAAAGATCCCAAACAACGAGCGCACCATGATCGTGCGCTACCTTGGTTATGCGGCTTAGATCGCACATGCCGCCCGTTAAGTACTCTACATGGGTAAGATATACCACAGCAATCTCTGCACTTATACTATCCTCTATATCATGTCGAGCGACAAGCTCAAGCTGTAGATTACGGCCAATATTTGATATCAAGCCATTTGCCACATATAAATCGGTCGGAAAGTTCGTATTGTCAGATAAGATCGACGTGCGATGCGGATTGAGCGAGAGAGCTGCTGACAGGGCTTTATAGAGGTTAATTGATGTAGAATCGCATACTACAACTTCCTCCGAGCCTGCGCCTATTACTTGCGCTATCTTATTGCCCAAAGTGATGGGCAAGTCCATCCAGCCATTAACTTCCCAGCTGCAGATTAAGTCGTTGCCCCACTCACGATTAACGACATCTAGAAGCTTTGGTACAGACTTCTTTGGTAACGCGCCTAGAGAATTACCGTCTAAATAGATTGTGTCATCTGCAAGAGCAAACTGGTCCCGGTAACAAGCTAATTCATCAGTAGCATCTAGGGCTATGGCTTGCTCTCGACCGGTCTGCAATTGTGAGTGCTTGTTTGTCATTAGGATATCGTCGAAATCTTTTTGTGTTTGTATCCGTAATACTTTGAATGACTCAGTAGGTATCGTTAACGGGACTAAATAGGAAGTATTACATAAGCACACAATTTCCGATATGAGTGGAACTAGAGCTCATGTCGCGGCTATTTGGTCGGGGCGAGAGGATTTGAACCTCCGACCACTTGACCCCCAGTCAAGTGCGCTACCAGACTGCGCCACGCCCCGAAGGAGAGACTCTAATCCGTTAACACCCGCGAGATATCTTCTAACTCGGCAATTAGTGCACGATAATCGCTAGAGTCGTATCCAAGTGATTCTTTGGACTCGACGGCATTATTGCGATGCAGTTGATTCCGCGCTCCGCTGATTGTATAGCCTTCCAGGTACAGCAACCGTCGAATATCGCGTATGAGTTCAACTTCATGTCGCTGATAATATCTTCTGTTGCCACGTCGTTTAACTGGTTTGAGCTGGGCAAATTCTTGCTCCCAATACCGAAGAACATGAGGCTTTACAGAGCATAGCTCACTCACCTCTCCAATTGTGAAATACCGTTTACCAGGTATTGGTGGCAATTCAATCGCTGTTGTATCTAACATTGTCATTAGTTTGCATCTCTACAATCTGACTATCTTCCGCAGCCTTGCTTTGCATAGCTACTCGATCCTTAATTTTCTGGCTAGCTTTATATGTGACGACACGTCGAGCAGTAACTGCAACTTCTTCGCCTGTTTTTGGATTACGCCCAGGCCTCTCTGGTTTGTCGCGAACCGAGAAACTTCCGAAGCCCGAAAATTTAACGTTTTGACCGGTCTCTAAGGCCTGCCGCACCTCCTCAAAAAATAGCTCAACAAAATCTTTTGCCTCTCTTTTATTAAGACCAAGCTCCTCAAAAAGAGCATTGGCTAAATCCATTTTTGTAACAGTCATGCTCCAATTCTTCCATTACTTTGCGGTTCTAAGCTCTCCGCCTACCTTATTTACCGCGGTGACGATGCTGTTAAGCACTGACTCCACATCCGTATCGGTAAGATTGCTAGAAGATGACTGTAAGGTCAAGCTAAAAGATAAGGATTTACAATTATTTTTTATTTCTTGGCCAGAATAGACATCAAATAATATCGATCGTCTCAATAGATGGCCCCCTGCCCCACGAATGATTTTAGCAACCGCTTCTGCGCTATACTTTTTATCAATGACAAGTGAAATATCACGTGAAACTGACGGAAAACGGGAAATACTAGCGTAAATTGGAATAGATCGACAGGTCACAGAGTCTAGAATTAAATCAAAGACATAGAGATCAAAATCGAAGTCAAATTTACGTTGTAGCTCAGGGTGCAACAATCCGATCCGACCTATACGAGATTTACCATTCCATATAGCTGCACTCTGGCCAGGATGCAATGCTGGATCGTTAGCAGGCCTAAATTCGTAATTTCTGTCTGTTGCGCCTAAATTTAAGAGTCCTTCTACATGTCCTTTGATGTCAAAAAAATCGACCGCACGTTCAGGGGACTGCCAGGATAATGGATCGACTGGTCCACATACGGCTCCACCAACATGATTAGTTTCTACAATTTGTCCAGACTCTCTATGGAATACCTTCCCAGTTTCAAACAATCTGACTCTCTGTGCCTGACGCCTCCGATTGATATTTACTGCGGTAAGAATACCAGTCAGAAGACTTGTACGCATCACGTCCATTGTTGAAGCTATAGGATTTTTCAAATAGACCATCTCTAAACCAGGATCAATATACTTCTGTAGAGTGCTATGGACAAAGCTATATGTAATTACTTCGCTGTAATCATGGTCTACTAGGTAATCCTCTATCCTGCTGACAGGTAGAATTTCTTCTCTAGTACGCAGGTTGCTGCGAGATCTTATTGGCATATTATTTGGTATTCGCCCAAAACCAGAGACTCTTGCGACCTCTTCAATAAGATCATGCTCTCCAATAATGTCAAAACGATAGTGGGGTGGTCTAATTTGCCAACCTTGGCCAACTTTAACAGGGCTCATATTTAGACTTGTTAAAGCTTTATCGACTTCTTTTGGTTTGATTGTTGAGCCCAGAATCTTCTCTAATCGGCGTTTCCTTAGAATAATCTTCTTTCTTACTGGCAAATGACTGTTGTCTTTACGCTCAAGAATCTCTCCTGGGCGACCCCCACATATTTCACCCAGCAACTGTGAGGCCCTTAATACAGCACGGCGCTGTTGGGTTGGATCTACACCTCGCTCAAAGCGATAAGAGGCGTCAGTCTGCAGGTTATAAGTCCGAGCACCATGCGCGATGGTTTTGGGGCTGAAAAAAGCACTTTCTAGGAAAATAGTATTCGTTTTAGCAGTTACTGCTGAGTTTGCACCGCCCATTATTCCAGCAAGCCCTATAGGTCGTTCGGAGTCGGCTATGACCAATGTTTTTGCGCAAAGTTGTAGTCTAGTTCCATCGAGGAGCATCAATTTTTCACGTGGTTTTGCTAGGCGTACCTCTATATGGCCTTTAATAGCCTGTAGATCAAACGCATGAAGCGGCTGACCAAGTTCAAGCATTACAAAATTTGTGATATCAACAACTGGTCCTAGAGTTCTCAGCCCTGAACGACGCAA
This sequence comes from Acidiferrobacteraceae bacterium, assembly GCA_002724185.1. Taxonomy (GTDB): domain Bacteria; phylum Pseudomonadota; class Gammaproteobacteria; order Arenicellales; family UBA868; genus CAJXWH01. Next base: position 31,229 of record PBOB01000086.1, read on the forward strand.
TCTCTCCTTCATCCAGTCCGGAGTCTTAATGTTTTGGTCAATATCTTCTATTAGTCTACCAACATAACGAGGAGCAGCTAGAGGCGCGGATACTGAGACTGCTACAGTCGAGTCGATTGCCATGCTCCGACTGGTAAACCTTGGAGATCTAATTGTCCCGCCGCCAAAACTCGCTATCTCTCGTGCTAAACCTATTACACTTAGACAATCACCGCGGTTAGGTGTCAGATCTAATTCCAGGATACTATCGTCAAGTTCTAAATATTGATTAATATTTTGTCCAACACCTGCTCTCGCATCTAATTGATAGATACCATCACAGTCATCTTCAATACCAATTTCTTCGCCTGAGCAAATCATTCCTGACGATACGATATCGTAAAGTCTCTTTTGGCCTATTTTTCTCCCATCAGGAAGAACTGTGCCAGGCAATGCAATCGGAGCTTTTACTCCAACTGATACGTTCGATGCCCCGCAGACGATAGAACATAAACGTTTTCTACCAACATCGACTTTACAAATGCTGATTTTGCTATACGACTTATGTTGTTCAAGCGCTACGATTTCGCCGACTACTATTGTTTTAGGTAGAAGTCTTAATCGTTGAACATTTCCCACCTCTAAGCCAGCCTCGGTTAACCTATCGGCCAATGCTGGTATATCATCACCGATGTCGATCCATTGCCGAAGCCATTTCACTGAGACTTGCATGACTTACCGAAATTGCTCAAGGAAACTGAGTTCATTCTCAAAGAATAGTCGCAGGTCGTCTACAGAGTAGCGCAGCATTGTTAAACGCTCTATACCCATGCCAAACGCAAAGCCGGAAAACTTTTCATTATCTAGGCCAACGTGATTGAATACCTGTGGGTGCACCATTCCACACCCAAGTATTTCCAACCAGCCAGTTTGGCTGCAAACCCGACATCCATTACCGCCACAGAGGACGCAGCTCATATCCACTTCCGCAGATGGTTCTGTAAAAGGAAAGTATGAGGGTCGAAATCTTATAGCTAGTTCTTCCTCGAAGAATTCATGGACAAAATAGGTAAGCGTTCCCTTAAGCTCAGCAAATGTCGTATTTACATCAACAACCAGACCCTCTAGTTGATGGAACATAGGAGTGTGTGTTACATCAGAATCACATCGAAAAACACGACCGGGCGCTATTACTTGGACAGGCGGCGCATGATCCTTCAAATAGCGAATTTGGACAGGCGACGTGTGTGTCCGCAAAACTGTTCCAGGCTCTACGTAGAACGTGTCATGCATGGCTCGCGCTGGATGGTCTTCCGGTATATTTAGGGCTTCAAAATTGTGGTATTCATCCTCGATCTCAGGCCCTTCCGCTATATCATATCCAAGACTCTGGAAAATGGTATGGATGCGTCTTACAGTTCTTGTTATAGGATGCAATCCGCCAGTAACTACTCTTCTGCCACTTAAGGACACATCAATGTGGCGGTCAGCGAGATGCTCTTCCTGCTCTGCAATTCTCAGCTCCTCTGCTCGTAATGCTACCTGTTCCTTTAGCAGATTCTTTGCTTCA
>PBOB01000087.1 GCA_002724185.1 Acidiferrobacteraceae bacterium
ACACCTTGCATGGCATACGTTGCTACATCAAAAATGACAGTAAAGCCATCTGAATAGCCAGCCTTCTCCATCAAACTTCTAGCTTTGTCTAAATCCTGATAATCAGGATCTCGCGGTGGCAGTGCACCGAGAAAGCCTCGTTGAATAAAGGATTGCGGTGTGATAGCGCCACTGCCAGCAATAGTTTGCAATCCCCGATAATCAAGCGCATAGCGAACTGCATCCTGTACATCGGGATTCGACATTGGCCCACCAATCTCGGGATCCATATTCATTAACAGAAAGTTAATAAGCATCGTGTCGCTCGAAAGAATCTTGACGCCTTTTTTCCCTTCGAGTTGTTTCGCATGCTCAGAATTAATATTAAACGCTATATCAATGTCACCCTTTTGTATGGCCAACAATTGACTGTTCGCATCGTTCATTGCTCTCAGGTGAATCCGATCCGCGCCTGGCACTTCGGATCGATAGTTTGGATTCTTGACCAGAATAACCTCTGAATCGGGCACAAAGCTTTCAAGCATATAAGGGCCTGATCCGGCTGACATCTGGTTTAGACCGGCTTTAACGGTGTCACGTTCGCTTGCCCCTTCTCCGGATGCGCCACCCATGGCTTCTACAGTCTTACTGTCCAGGATCGCAAACGCCGAAGTCGCCAACTTCGATATGAAGGAGGAATCGGTATATCCGAGTTTAATGACCACAGTTTCGTCATCGGGAGCACTAACTGACTCAACATTGCTGGCTAGAAAGGCCGGGTTGCCCTTTAAGTGCTTTACACGGTCAAAACTCCACTTCACATCCGCAGAAGTAAGCTTGTTTCCGCTGACAAAATAGACATCATCTCTCAACTTAAATGTCCACGTAAGTCCATCAGCGGACGCGCTTCGGGACTTAGCTGCGTCAAGCTCCGGAACATCACCGAGACCCTCAAACTTCACCAGTTTGTCGTAGGTAACATTAATAACTGTGTTTGCCCAAATCTCGTATGCATGACCAGGATCAAACGTACTGTAGTCCGGACTGATACCAAGAATCAGTCGGCTTTCTGCTTGAGCTGCTCCGAGAAATCCGAAACTTGTCGTCAGCCAAATAATAGCGGCTGCAAATAATTTAACACGCATAATTTAGTCCTCCTTAACTCGTAGGGCTTTATAGTGTTCAATAATAAGGATTAATGACTTATAGCATGATCTATGAACATGCAGAATCCAAGATTAGCGATTTTTGCCGCTTATGTCGAGTGTAAATGACAAGCAACTAAATGGTTGGAGCCCTGTTCAGCGAGCTCGGGTTCGTTCTTTTTGCAAAAGTCAGTTACCATCGGACAACGATCAGAGAAGCTACACCCCACTGTAGGTCTTGTTTTGTGACTAAGCTCGCCTTCGATTGAAGTTACTTTGTTAGTGCCTTGCCCGGTTAAAACTGGATTAGAACTCATAAGCAACTGCGTATAAGGATGAAGTGGTTCTCTGTATATGTCACCATAGCTTGCTATTTCGACAATTCTTCCAAGATACATAACTAATACTCGGTCACTAACGTGATATACCACACTTAAATCATGGGAGATAAACAAATAGGAGAATCCAAATTTTTTCTTGAGGTCTTGCAATAAATTTATGATCTGCGCCTGAACCGATACATCTAGCGCCGAGACAGGCTCGTCACAAATCAAGAAATCAGGCTCTAATGCTAAAGCACGCGCTATACCCACTCGTTGTTTTTGGCCGCCAGATAGCTCATGGGGATATCGATCTAAATGATAGAGGTCCAGGCCAACCTCAACAATTAATTGCTCCACAATCTTGTTTCTTTGGGAGCTGCTATGCAAGCGATGAATTAATAGAGGGGCAATGATCGCTTCTCTAATAGTGCGCCTAGGATTGAGACTGCCAGCTGGATCTTGGAAAATTAACTGTATTCTCTTGCTTAATGTTTTTCTGGAACGGCCGCCCAGAGTCGGCAATTCTTCACCAGAAAATAATATCTTTCCAGCAGTTGGCCTATATAAGCCAATAATTGTCCGGCCTAATGTACTTTTCCCACATCCACTCTCTCCAACTAATCCAACAGTCTCTCCTGGATTCACACTAAATGAAACTCCGTCTATTGCTTTATTCCATTTTTCTGCTTTACTAAATCGAGATGTGGAATTTCGGAAGTATTTTTTTAGATGCTTCACTTGTAGGAGAGGATCGGTCATGGGACTCTACGATAGTGCTCTTATTGCTCTGTAATTTATATGCCCTTCAGCATAAACTCACATATACTTCCAACATCGCACCCTGCGATTAGCTTGATGATTCTTGAGCTCAGGCATTGCGTTTTCACATTCACTCATTCGATCACGACAACGCGGATGGAAAGCGCAACCGGTTGGCATTGAGAATGGATTTGGCACTGAACCCTCAATAGGTGTTAATCGAACCCGATTCTCAGTAATAGTCGGTGTAGACGCTATTAGACCGACAGTATAGGGATGTTTTGGCTCTCTCAATAAAGATGTAACGGTGCCTTCTTCGACAATTCGCCCGCAGTACATAACTATAATACGGTCACACACTTGCGCCATTAGGGCAAGGTTATGAGAAATCATGATGATTCCAGCTCCTATTTGCTCCTTAAGTTTTTTCATTAATGCAATAATTTGAGCTTCTATAGTTACATCCAAAGCGGTTGTAGGTTCATCTGCAATTAGAAGTTTTGGGCGGCAAGCTAAAGCCATTGCGATCATAACTCTTTGACGCATACCTCCAGATAGTTGGTGTGGATAAGACTTAGCAATTTGTTTGGGATTTCGGATGCCTACTTGACTCAATAGTTCAATTGCACTCTTTATTGCGCTCGATCGTTCCATGGATCCATGCAAAACCAGTGACTCGCCAATTTGGCGCCCACATGTGTGGAGAGGGTTCAAGCTAGTCATGGGCTCCTGAAAAACCATCGCAATTTCATTTCCACGAACCGCCCGCATCTGTTCTTGGCTTAGACTCAATAGGTCTCGACCCTCAAGGCCAATATATCCATTTGAAATTTCACCAGGCGGATTTGGAACTAATCCCATGATTGATAACGACACAACACTTTTACCGCTACCACTTTCACCGACAATTCCAAGAGTTTCACCACGCTTCATCTCGAAACTTACATCAGATACGGCCGTTATTTGACCGCCAGAGGTTCTAAATAAAACTTCTAGGCTATTAACCTCGATAAGTTTTTCGTTGTCCATAGTGATTATTGTATAGGCTTTTGCTGGCGATGTTTGAAAAGAGTTCACGCTCTAAAATTCACCCCAGCAATACTACCTCAGGCAAGCTTAAATTGAACGTTCGAGCCTTTCAGCTACTAATACTGGACGATACCGTCATCTATGTCATATTGGCAAAAGTACTACGAGTACTGAACAGCTCGGCACTAGAGCCTTTGCGAGAAGACAGACATCTACCAAAAATTGACGGCGATCGGAAGAATATGCATTACCTAACGAAAATAATTACTCTTTTCCCAGTTACACAACACCTAAGGGGGAGTTAATAACCCCGTCTCCAAATCAATTGGATCTCTGGGATTCCATCATCGCCTGCTTCTTTGTAGCCGACCAATTGAAAACCCTCGCGAAAATAGAATCGGTGGGCGGCTTCATTAGCAGAATGAGACCAGAGCTGAATCCACTCCTTTCCTTCTTTCACCTTATCTAATAAGATTTTTCCAAATCCATTTCCTGGTCTTTCGGTATACAAGGCTACTATCTGCGACACCTTCCTATTAAATGAAATATATCCCAATACAGGATCTCCAACTACCCAAAGCTCCCGAAATGGAATAGCTTCCTCTATCATTGCTAAAAGATTAGATTCTGAATAGAGGCGTGGCATCCATTTAGTACCGTGGATCCAATTACTAACAATTTCAGCACACCTTGCAGCGTCATCTGTTGACCCTAGACGCGCGCCCTCTAAGCTCATAGCTGTCCTCTACAGAAATTATCCTAATCATACACCTTTTGTCTCTGACAAGTTATTCTAGCCAGCTAACCCTGCACTGCTGTGTTAGCATAGGATCACAACATCTCCACAAAAGTCAGGCAAGATATCTGTCTACAAAAAACCCATATCACGTGTAGCAATGAATAACTGGCATAATCAGCCAGAAAGCACTATGCTTAACCATCGATCACTTTTTGATTTATTAAGTTAAAAATGAGTCACGGTATTGTCCGCTACGGACTTATCTCTACTGCCAAGATTGGCCTCAATGCCCATCTCCCTGCCTCTCGTACATCTAAAAACTCGGAAATCGTATCAATCTCATCCCGAACTGCCAGCAAAGCCGAAGCTGCGGCGAAAGAGCATGGTTTGGCTCGATGGTATGGATCATATGAAGAACAACTTGCTGATTCCTACATAGACGCTGTAATCAACTCACTACCAAACAGCATGCACTGCGAGTGGACCATTAAGGCTGCTGAGGCAGGAAAACACATTTTGTGTGAAAAACCATTAGCTGTATCAATAAAAGAATGCCAACGAATGATTGATGCGGCTGATAGTAACAATGTTCTTCTTGTTGAAGCCTTTACACACCGCTGGAACCCACACTTACGTAAAGCACGAGAACTTATTGCTAACGGTGTTCTTGGAAATATTGCAACCATTGATGCTGCTCTGTGCTTCAACGCAGAACCTGAGAATAATATCCGATATTCAGGCGAACTTGCGGGTGGTGCACTATGGGATGCCGGCTGTTATGCAGTTTACGCAGCACGATTTGTTTTATCTGAAGAACCGGTTCGTGTCCGTGGAATTGGGCACGATTCAGGAGGTTGGGACGTAGATACAACATTCTCTGGAATCATTGAATTCCCGAGCGGTGCGATCGCCAACGTTACCGGCAGCATGGACCAACCGTTCCGCTGTCAGATCTCTATAGATGGGAGTAAAGGGCGGATCGAAATTCCTGCAATGTTTGATGACTCAGGACCCATTATCGTCAAGACCAGTGATAACGAAAATAAACAAGAAATCACCACGCCCGCTCCCAATCGATTCACTGCACAGCTCGATGAATTCTCTCAATGCATCCTGACAGGCAAGCCTCCTGAATTCTCAGCTAAAGACGGACTCCACAATACTGCCGTCATTGAGGCGCTATATACATCGGCATACTCAGGACAAGCAGTAAATATTAAACTGTGACGTGACGCATATAGATCAACTGCATCTAAATATTGTTCAAGTTAATCGAGATCGGGCATTGCTAAATATGCATTAACCTCAACCAAGGGCATTAGCTATGATTTAACCTAATTGTTCTTAGTTCGAATAATTGAGCTCAATCATGACGCCATTAGGATCTTCAGTAAACACTTGGAAAATATTCATATTAGGAACTTCGCGCTCACGATATGCACAATTGTTCTTCTTCAAACGATCGATTAGCTGTTCAGGATTCTTAGCTTGAAATGCGATATGGTCAACTGCACCCGAGCCTTGTAGCTTCTCAGCGCTCAACTCGCCACCCAGATGGAACAACAAACCTGATGGGTCTTTAGGATCAACAGCAATTAGATGTATGACAGCAACATCGCCAATATACAGCCACGCTCCTGGAAATGGAAAATCGGGACGATCCCCATCCGTCATTCCAAGAATGTTGACATAAAAATTCCGAGTCTCTTCGAGCTTAACTGTTCGTATTGAGCAATGGTCGAGTGAGGCAAGACTCATGACTATCCTCCTTTTGGCTCTTGGCTTTCCGCAATTAGTGTAAACCACCGTTTATAGGATTGCCAAATTCCCAATAACGAAAAGGGGAGATTAAATAAATCTCTCTAATAGCATTGTTGTAAACTGATTACGACTCTAGAAACACGCCCTGAAAAATAATAAAAACTGCAAATATCTAAGTTGAAGCATCGATTAACGAAAATATCTGCCAACAAATTAAATGCATATAGTATGCGTGAAGATCCTGTTGGGCCCACCTTGCTGCGTCTTACTGTCCCTATGATCATGGGGATTATCTCAATAATGCTAATTAATATTATAGATACTTTATATATTGGACAACTCGGTGTTGCGGAGCTTGCTGCTATCAGCTTCACCTTTCCAATAGTTTTTTCTGTAATGAGCGTAGCATTTGGTATTGGGATTGGAACCTCCGCAGTTGTCGCGCGGGCCATTGGAGCTGGTAATCGTGCACAGGTACAACAGTTAACAACGCATAGCCTACTGCTGACATTAGTGATAATGGCCGGAGTCTCGGTAATTGGATTGACCACAATCGAACCGATCTTTACATTTTTGGGTGCAGACAATGAATTACTGCCTATAATTGACGACTATATGATCGTCTGGTACTGCGGCGTCAGTCTTGTCGCGATCCCAATAGTGGGTAATAACGCGATCCGAGCAGCTGGTGATAGCAAAACACCGAGCCTTGTCATGATGGTGGTAGCGGCAGTGAATGCCGTTCTCGACCCATTCCTAATTTTTGGCATTGGGCCTTTTCCAGAAATGGGCGTCAAAGGTGCAGCTTTCGCAACTGTCTTTGCATATGCATGCGCTCTTTGTGCCGGTCTTTGGATTCTTGGAGCAAAAGAAGGCATGCTCAGCACGAAATTCTTAAAGATTAGACACGTATGGGGCTCTTGGCAGCGAATCACATATATTGCATTTCCTGCGACAATAACCAACATATTAGCGCCAATATCTGCAGCTCTGCTGACTAAAATAATCTCTCTCTATGGTCAAGATGCAGTAGCCGGATTTGGAGTTGGGACACGACTGGAAGGGTTGGCCATTATAGGCATAATGGCGCTCTCAACAATTCTCACACCTTTTATCGGCCAGAATTTCGGAGCGAAAGACTTTTTCCGAATCGATAAGGCTATCAGCTATAGTAACAAATTCGCAATCGTTTGGGGATTGAGCGCTTGCATCCTTTTAGCTTTAAGCGCCAAGTTAGTTTCTCCACTATTTAGCGCATCGCAGGCTGTTCAATCGGTAATCACTCTCTTTCTATGGATCACGCCCGTGAGCTTCGCATTCTATGGCTTGGTTATCCTTGCAGCAGCAGCCTATAATGGCATCAATCGACCGATGCAATCTGCAACGATAAGTATTGTGCGCTTATTTATTCTCATGATCCCGCTGGCATGGTTAGGTTCTAGGTGGTGGGGATTAAACGGAATTTTTATCGGAATAGCAGTAGCGAATATTATTGGGGGGTTGCTAGCCGCTTGGTCGATCAGACGATATATATCTAACTACCGAGATCGTCTTCTATAACGCAAAGCTAAAACCGACCCAATTAATTAGTTGACGTAACTAAGTGAAAGCGAACTCGGTATTCAGCTCGTAACTATCGCGCCGCCTGGACTGCCCCGGATATATCTATAGACCCAACCGGCACCATCAGTACTCGACAGGACAGTTTATCAGCTACCTGGCCAGATAAGCTTGGGGGGTTTATTTGGCCACTGAGTCGGGCGAATCTCTTGTCTAAAGGGCATCCTACCTGCCTGAGTGTATCTTTACTCGCGCTATCAATAAAGTTACCCAGATCATTTACCCCTAAATCCACCTGCCATTGCCCATTATCACTAACTATGCCTGGTATAACAAAGCCACCAAGAACAAATTCAGCTAAGCCAGCTTCATATACACGTAACGTTGTTGTTGGCAAGCTTGAAAACTTCTTTGGTCCGTAATTGCCTGCTTCAACCGTAATAGCAACGGAGAACACGCCCTTGTAGCTACCTACATAAGCGCTAGTATTGGCACCTTGTAAAATGCCTGTTTCAGTAGTGCCTCTTTCACAGCCAAGCAAAAGAAATACAAAGGCAAGCAGGATGAGCCTGCGAGACATCCACAAAATCGAAGAACATGTATAAATGGACATACTCAATTTAATTCCGAACAAATAGCGAGGCGCATGCAGAATTTAACCGACTCTGAAAGCATAGTATAACGACAATATTATCTCCTAGATTTTGCACATAACGTATCATATAGCTCGACCGACTCCGCGCGCAAAATGTCACTTACACCAATAACTTCACTAGATACATCGGGGCGAATAATGCTTCTATATCTAGTCGCATCTGTTGGAACCGTAATGCTATCGCAAACTCGCGCCAGACAATCACTCGATATATCACAGAGCTCTTCATAGCAAACAAACCGGGCTGTGGCAGGCGCGGTAAGGCTAACATATGAATAAACTCTTATCCACTGGGCTAACCAATAATTTATATCATTGACGCCAAAATTGCCCACCTCCATCGCCTTGCTACCATGAAGATCAAATGGTCGATGGTTAAGTCCGAACTCGTAATGACCTAACCAATTCATGTATTTCAATGAAAATCTATTTTCTCCGTGTATTCTCACAAATTTCTCATGCTGCTTTAACAGTGAGGAAGCTTGTTGTATTGGATCACGGAATGGGATAAGTATTTGCGCTTGTGGGAATGACTCCTGAATTGCACCAAGCCGAACGATATTATTATTGTTCTTTGACAGGTATCGTGACTTGCTGCTACCAGTATTACTCGTCAAGATATTACTTATATACTGACGAAACCTTACCACAAGATCTTTTTTTACTTGATGTTCATATACACTACTTACGCTAACATACTCATGCTTTGCAAATACTTGCCAGAATATTTCTTCTAAAGCTTCTGGCGACCCAAAATCAACCATAATTCCATCACTATGTGGTCTCTCTTTGAGGGTTCCTGCGTTAAATGATTTATTTATTACTTGATTCCACATTTTTGGCATTAGCGCAAATGGCATATCACGATAAGTTAATGATCTGAATAATTCCGACTCATATAAAAGCCTCGTTAGAATCGTTGAACCAGACCTTGCTAACCCTGAAATAAATACGTGGTTACCGGCATTGGCTGAATCATTAGATTTACTGCCGATACAATCAACATCAAACGACGCTTTACCAATTATTGGGATGCCTAGCACTAAATAATGCAGCATGCGCGCGCCCCAACTATAGCTAGACTTATTGTAGTTTTCGTCTGACGATTGCATAGATTATGGAAATTACCGCTATCAGGAGAAGCGGCACGGGTGCGCTTAGATTTTCTATCGTTGATGGGTTTGGTCTTAAAGTTCGATCAATTAACCAAGCAGGTAAAAATACCAATACCAGTAGCCCTAAAGACATTGAGGCTAGAATAGCAGATTGAGTAACAAGACTTAATGCATTGCGCAGGGCAAGCTGTTGCTTCTCATCATCCGACAAATCTTTACGGATAATTACTGAGCACGCCTCAGCTATTACGTTTTGGAAGCGCCTAATTCTTGCTACAATTGGCAAACGGAAACAAATCTCTACTGTAGCTAACGCGAGTATAGAAGCGCAAAGGAAGCCCATTTAGCGAAATTTGCGAGCCTGGCAATGGTTTACAGTTTGCATTGACAACAAACAGTGGTTTAGTTCATTAGTCATCATGGATACACCTGCTGATTGTCAATGGCCTTGCCCGCGGGATGGTCCGATGAATAAATACTTGTTACTGTTAACACGTATTTAGGAATTGACGCACATTTTAATGAATAGTCTTTGAAAAACATAATCGGGTCAGGCATAGCCACTGTTTGGCCAGATGCAATATAGTTCCCACTATCAGCACTATAAGGCACAGCAAAGGTTCCTGTATCAAGAACTACTCCAGCGGCCGTCTTTAACTCCAACATAACCTTAGCGCCCACACTGGTTTTACCATCGTGCTGTAAGTTACCCTTGACGACAGTTCTAGCATAATCACGATCATCGTCAGCAAAATAAGAACAACTTACCGTAACATTAGAGGCCGTAAATTTCGGTGTCCCCGTTGCCGGATTTCCGCTATTGCCATCCTCGCTACCAGTGTTGCTCCTAGAGGTATCACATCCGATTAGAATTCCGAAGCACAGAACATAGATAGCAAATAAGAGCACTCTTATGAAATTGTTCATGATTCTTTTTTCTCCCCAAACTCTCAGAGTTTAATCTTCGAGCCGCGACGGTGTCCGTAAATTTAATACTCTGTAAATCTAACTTCCTTCGTCAAGTCAAATTAGACTCCATCGCTACTTTGAGCCTGGTGGTTTGAAATCCTATTATTCAACAAATAATTGCACTATTCGATTAGGCAGCACTCAGTGTATCATCAATGTAACAACTAGATCTTCCTGGTGATTATGTACTACCAAACAAACCCTGTGAAATGGCGGGCGATATGATTAACAAACGTGACAATAAAGGTGCAACTGGCGTATGGTGCGCGAGCTTAACCCCACTCAATTCGGACCTCTCAATCGATTTGATTCACCTAATTGACCATATTCAATTCTTGCTTGACAATGGAATCCACGGCATTGGTCTTTTTGGAACAACAGGAGAGGCTACTTCATTTTCTACTAGTGAACGTATGGTGACACTTGAGGGACTGCTTAGACGAGGCATCCCCAAGGATACTCTAATGGTAGGAACAGGATGCTCCGCGTTAACAGACACAACTGAATTAACTAAGCACGCGATAGAGTGTGGCGTAACCAAAGTATTAACTCTGCCGCCCTTTTATTACAAAAATGTTTCTGATTCTGGCTTATTTGAGAGTTTCTCGGAGATTATTGACCGCACCCAGAGTGATCTTCTTGAACTATATCTCTACCATTTTCCAATAATGTCTCAGGTGCCAATCTCAGTGGATCTGATCGCCAAGTTGCAAAAGAAGTTCCCTAACATTATAGCTGGTGTAAAGGATAGTTCGGGCGACCTGAAGCATACACTTAATCTAACAGATCAATTTCCAGATCTAGCTATTCTCCCTGGCAACGAAACTCACTTGCTAGCCGCGCTAAATCATGGAGCTACAGGTTGTATCTCAGCAACAGCAAATGCGAACCCACAAGGAATCCGGAGCATATTTGATGGATGGATAAATCAGGAGAATGATATTGAACCCCTGCAAGCACGAGCTCTCGCAATTAGGAATGCTTTCGGCAAACATCAGCTAGTCTCCGCTCTGAAGCAATTTGCCTCTTGGTCAACACGTGATGACTCGTGGCTAAGATTCCGCCCCCCTTTGAGAGAGCTTGAACCAAGTGAAAGCGCCATACTAC
>PBOB01000088.1 GCA_002724185.1 Acidiferrobacteraceae bacterium
TTCTTTAAGGAGGCACTCGTTCCAAAACTGCTAGACGATGACGAGTTTGTTCGTAACGTTCTGCGGGTAGATAAAATTCTTCCAGTCCGTGACAAACACAAAGCAATTGACGCAATCGTTGTGAAAATGGCGGGAGTCACTTTCCCATCTAACGATCCGTGGAATTGACTTGAACCAAGAGAACGAAACTGAGCACAAAGAAAGCTTCCGGAACAGCACTATTGACCTAGCTAGAACACATCGAAGCGATTGAGAGACGCCTCTGGGGCGCGCCATATTTCTGGACCTTAAAGAAGAAAGGACACGGTGTCTGAAGCATTGTTCCGTGAGTGAACTTGCGGACCCGTGCTACTCCAAAGGCAATCCTGCCTGGTGTATCAGGTTGGCCCAGTTCTGTATATGCTCCGGTGACTCACCTCCAGGCTTAAGGATTTTGGCAACCGTCCAGTCAGATTTGAGTGCCAGAGTCTTATCAATAGCCGCTTTTGCCTCCTCCATCTGCCCTTGGCCACAATACGCCGCGGCCAGGCCAAGAAAGGGCCAAAACGCGCTCGACCTCAACCGTGTTGCTTCGAGGAGACTTTCAATCGCCTGATCAAACTGCTCCAGGCAGGTAAGGGCAAAGCCCCTAATCAAAAAGAAATTCCATCGCGATGGATCATTTGGACTCAATCTGATAGCGCGGTCAAAACTTTCAACGCTCTCTTCTAACCGGCCAAAGTTAAACAAAATAAAGCCCAATTCGTTATGTGCGAGTGCCAAGTTTGGATTCAGCCTGGTGGCCGTTTCACACTCCAGAATTCCCGCTTCGGGCTGGCCTTTCAACTGTAAAATCGGTGCCAGCGCCAGATGCGCAAGGGCATTGCCGTCTTGCAACTGAACCGCACGTTCGGCCGCCTGCTCAGCTTCACTGAGGATTTCTTCGCGCGACCCGGTATAGCTTGTCTGGCCCGAACGAATCGAATAAGCCCCCATCAACGCGATCATGGCGTGGGCATCGGAGAAACTCGGATCAAGCTCAACGGATTGATCGAATAACCTCCTGCATTCGGCGTGATCCTCATGGCTGAATGGACGGTAATAGTGCGCAAGGCCTTTCTGGTAGGCTGTCCAGGAGTCCAGCTTCGGGTGGTTCTCGCGTTGGAACCGTTCGCGTTCAGCGATACCCAGGGCGGGGACCAGAACCCCGGTAATCGCTTGACTGATCTCGTCCTGCAAATCAAAAAGGTCACCGGTTGGACGATCGTAGTTCTCCGCCCATACCTGGCGATCATTCACAGCATCGATGAGTTGCACAGTAACACGGAGCCGAGACGGCGACATCCGCAGGCTTCCTTCAACGATATAACGCACACCCAGGTCTTCGGCGACGCGTTTTGCTGGAACATTCTCACCCTTGTAGGAGAAACTTGTATTGCGCGATATGACAAACAACCAGGGAAATCGGGACAACGCCGTGATCAAGTCTTCAACGATGCCGTCCGCAAAGTATTCCTGCTCCTGATCTCCGCTCATATTGGTAAAGGGCAATACCGCTATCGCGGGCAATTTATTTTCATCGTCCTTGACCACAGCAGGCTCGTCTTGATCGCCTGAGGGGCTGTCAGAACTTGAATCGTCACTTAGTTTGGAGAGCTCAGATATGTCTATTTTGTAGGTAGAGATCGGATCGCGGATGTTTTTCATCTCCTGCTCACCCGTCGACACAAATGTCATGTCCAGCTTCCGGCAGACCTCTTCGTGGAACTTTCCTGAAAGCAATATTCCACCCGGTTCTGCCAGGGCTTCCAGTCTTGCTGCGATGTTCACGCCGTCCCCATAGAGGTTTTCTCCTTCTACGATGACATCACCCAGATTAAGACCGACCCTGAGCGACATCTGGTCCTCTGCTGCAACCCCTTCGTTTCTCTGCCTCAGGCTTCTTTGAAACTCGGTTGCGGCAACTACGGCGTCTACAGGGCTTGCAAACTCAGCAATGATCGAATCGCCGGCGCTGCCGAAGATCCTCCCGTGATTGGTCGTGATACAGTCATCGGTGAGCGCTCTGCAGGCTTTTAGATTCCTGAGCGTTCGATCCTCGTTTTCCCCCATCATTGCACTGAAATTGACCACATCGGCAGCAAGAATAGCGGCAAGTTTTCTTCTTGGTTTCGAATCAGTCATGGCGCTGATTTATAGACAATTGACGGAAAGCGCCGAAGTGCTCGTCATCTTTGACATCCACCAGTGCACGAATGCGACACCTCTTCTTGTGATTTCTAGCCGAGGTTGTTCGCCGCCTCGGTAACGCTTTCCAGGGTTTGGGAGATATCATCTTCGGTGAGAGCGAGAGAAATATAAAATTTCCCCAACCCTTTGAGTATATTCCTGCCTTTAAGCTGAGCATGGAATTCAACCGCTTGGTTCCGTGTGCCGTGCAGCCAGTCACGATAGTTTTCTACTGATTCACTGGTGAACACCACGTCAAACAGTGTCGGATGCCCAACGACCTGCACCTCATGGCCCGCGGCCCCAAGGCGATCCCTGATGCCTTCCATCAGCGTGTTACCTATCTCGTACAGTCTCTCGTACTGACCCGGCCGACGAAGTATTTCAAGGGTCTTGAGACCCGCGACTGCAGCCAGCGGGTTGCCGCTTAAGGTTCCTATCTGCATGACGAATCGATCGGCCGCGACTTTTGCTTTATCAAAGTGCGACATGATGTCGGCCTTTCCAGCGACTGCTGCGAGGGGAAGCCCGCCTCCAATGAGCTTGCCCAGAGTACATAAATCCGGTGTTACGCCGTACAGGGACTGGACTCCCCCATAAGCGAAACGAAATCCGGTCACCACTTCATCAAAAATCAGAATCACCCCATACTTGTCGCATTCTTCGCGAAGTGCTTCGAGGAACCCGGGGGCCGGCGGGATGATGCGCTGAAACGGTTCTACGATCATTCCGGCAACATGGCTGCCCTGTTCGGCAAGCAGGGCACGAACAAAGTCGATGTCGTTATAGGGCGCGACCAGCATCTCTCCGCGAACAGACTCAGGAATTCCGGCCGAATCGGCAACGGGCACTGGAAAATTGACCAGTTTATCCGGGGCTAGACTCATTTGGGCTTCTGACGACATGCCGTGGTAGCCCCCTTCAAACTTCAGAATTTTGTCCCGGTGGGTAAAGGCCCGCGCCAGCCGCATCGCATACATATCCGCCTCAGTCCCGGTCGAGACGTAGCGCATCTGTTCCGCACAAGGAACGACCCGGCAGATCTCTTCAGCAAGTTCTATACCGTGCGCGTTTTGTGCAAAGAAAGTCGTACCTCTACTGAGCTGCTCTGAAAGTGCTTCAACCACTTCCGGATGACAATGCCCCAGAATCATCGGCCCGGAACCGATCAAATAGTCAATGTACTCATTATTGTCTTCATCCCAAACACGTGCACCGCGGCCTTCGCGGATAATGACTTCGGGGTCGTAATTGCCAAAGCCGGCAGCCGGCATAACGTGTCGGGCACGATCAAAAAGCTTTTGTTGATTCATAGGCTTACAGTAGTCCGAGTGTGAGAAGCCGCAAAAATATCCTTGGGCTTCAGCCTGGTTGAAACCGGCCAATGCACGGCCGGAGGCGATTTGAGCCAGTGGTTTGCCTTGCGCAGTCGTGGCAAAGCTTATCCAATAGGACGAACCCTATCAATACCCTATGAAGTTGACGCCCAGTCTATTTGGGTTCTCGCCGATTGACTCAAAGCCCGCTAACATAACACTGTATAGCCCACTGATCACCCAGATCATGCTTTGCAGAACCCAAACGAGTACACCATGTCACAGTCACCACCCCTATGCGTAATTATTGGCGCCGGAGAAGGGCTCGGCCGGGCCTTGGCGGAAAAGTTTGCTCGCCAGGGATTCGCAATCGCGCTGATTTCACGGTCAGAGGCAGGAAGCGACGCGGCCTTTGAAGCGGCCGCTGCCGTCGCACCCGACGTCAGATACTTCTCAGCGGATGCAGTACAACCGGAGACAATCGAATCGGCCCTCAACGAGGTGACCAAGAAAATGGGTGTGATTGACGTTCTTATTTACAACGTCAGAGGAGAATTCACAGCATGCGAGCCCCTCGACATGACCTATACGTCCCTCGAGGAGATTTACCGTATAGAAGTGGTCGGCGCATTTGCCGCCGCCCGAACCGTGCTTCCGGCCATGATGAAACGATCACGGGGCAGCATATTTTTCTCCAGCGCCACAGCTGCCTATCGCGGCTCACGCACACACCCGCTCTACGCCATAGGTAAATTTGGCTTGCGGGCTTTATCACAGAGCCTGACCAAAGCCTACGCAGAATATGGCGTACATATCGTACACGTCCGACTGGACTGTGATCTGGACGCGCCGTATATGCGAGAAATCTATGGTGAAAAATACGAGCCAGAGACTCTGGCCAGCCCTGACGACGTTGCGGAAAGCTATTGGTTGACTCATTTGCAGCCACGATCGGCCTGGAGCAACGAAATCGAACTCAGACCGTATACGGAAGTATGGACCTACTGAAATACTGTCATTGTCAATCTAACCCGACCGACGAAAGGAGGGATCGCCATGAATGAAGGCCACTGTCTGTGCGGCAGTCTCACCTGGGAAATACTGGCGGAACCCTACGCCATGTACAACTGCCATTGTCGTATGTGCCAGAAAGTGCACGGCAACGCGTTTGGCACCTATTGCTTTGTCTACGCCGATCAGTTCCGTTGGACCGGCAGTACAGACACCATTGTCGATTATGAATCCTCGCCGGTTCTGATTCGGAGCTCGTGCGATATCTGCGGTTCAGTAGTCCCCTATTCCAACAAGGAGGGAAATCACTGGGTCACACCCGGTGGATGTCACGGGCACATGCGAAAGCCCGATTACAATATTTTTGTGACGGACAGTTCACCGTGGTACACGATCAATGGTGATATGCCGCGCCGGAGTGGTTACCCGGAAGAATCGGGTATCCCGACTGTGGAAGGACTGCCCGCGCCGGAAAAAGCCGAGGGCCATATACGCGGCAGTTGCCTGTGCGGTGTTGTGACCTATCAGGTCACCGAGTCGTTCCAGAACGCACATCATTGCCATTGTTCACGCTGCCGGTATGGCCGTGCCGCGGCCCATTCTTCGAACGGGTTTGTCTCGTACGATGGCGTCCAGTATCTGAGCGGTGAAGACCGGCTCAAATCCTATAAGGTTCCTGATGCTCAGTACTTCACACAGGTCTTCTGCGAAGTGTGCAGCTCGTTGATGCCACGTCATGATGCAGAACGGGACATCACGGTGATTCCCATGGGGTCATTGGATGATGACCCAGAAATTAGGACTTTTCAGCATATCTTCGTGGACCATAAGGCGAGATGGCACGACATCACAGACGGCCTCCCGCAGCATCCCGAAAAACCGGCGATTTAAGCAATTAATACTACAGACGTTTCGTCGCCTATTAGTAGTCCGATAATGCTCTCATTTGATTTTGCTTTTACTGGAGGTCCCCAGGCTTCTTCAACCAAGCCGACTTTTTGCCTTAATTACCTTCCAACCTCCATTAAGATATCTGAAGGATTACCAGCGCATGTTTCTGTAATATCTTGTGGGCAAGCTGATATCACGACATGGCAATCGAGTTCCGCTCGTAATATCAAATTATCGCCAGGCTTAGTATTAGGGGCTTCAAACGTGAACGTACCATCTGCGTGTAACAGAAAATTCGTAAATAAATTCCAAGGTTGAAACACACCTTTTATTTCCAACCCCAACTTCTTAAGTTCAAAATGTAGATTATCCTGGCAATTTGGATGATCAGCAGTGCCTCCCAATTCTTTATAACGCGCCTGATCACAGGCAGCTGACTCCATATCATGCTGACCCGGTGAGTTGTCTTCTACGAGATTTATTATTGGACGTCGATAATTGGTATACGCTGAATCTCCCTGTACCGGATATAGTCTTTGAATGGATGTTTTTGTATGTTCACAAGAAAGATGTTCCCACGGGTTTTCCTGAGAAAATGCCCAAAAATCGATCGGTTGTCGCCCATCTAAATCAGTAAGACGTAAGAGCTGACCTTTTCTTAAAGTCGTACTTGCCCCTGTTTTGGCTGGAACAAAAATCTCTTTTTCTACAGACGCCATCGCTCCCATCATCGAAACTCCAAATTAATAAGTTATCTCATTGTAGACGTGAACAGCTCCGGCAATCAGGTCTTCTATCAAGGATTAACGAATCTGCTTAATTGGGAAATTCATCTTCTGACACAGCTCCAACAGTTCATCAGGGCCCCATAAATTATATCCATAGTTGCCAGATAACTCGGCCTGCACGGCATCAGCAATTTTCGATGCAGTTTCATCTTCAACTGTGAAGCCTTCTTCTGATAAGTTATAGAGAACGGTAAAGGTATTGCACTGCGCCCCAATTGACATTTTGTGTATATTTCCAACAAGGCTCGGTGGGTAACAGAATGCGTCTTCAAGTTTCCCTTCTTGATGAAGCTCCCAAAAGTATTGCTGAATCTCCTTAGTCTCCGGTATTGCAAAAGCATCCTGGCCAACTACAGGCTTGTTTACATTCGTCGGCAAACCAGTTGCATCTGAGACGAGTCTCGATAATTCATGGAGGCCTGAAAGCTCCAGCCCTGTAGATACACCTAGATGAAATTCAGAAGCGACCGCGAATTCCTCTAACGGCACTAAACCCGTTAACTCCCCGAGACCGTTGACCGTGGTCTGTATGGTCTCAATACCACCTACAACTGCTGCAAGAGCATTCGCTGTCGCCATTGATGTATGGTTGTGCAGATGAACTTTCAATGGCTTTTCAGTCCATGTTTTTACCCGTTCAGAGAGATATTGCAATCCGTATGGAGAAATAGTTCCTGAAGAGTCGGCAATTGTAAATTCGTCGTAATACGGCTCCAGTGTTGTAACAACCTCCTCGAGAAAGTCTTCACTCGTTCTAGTCGCATCTCCGCCAAATAGACAGGTATGTAGGCCCAGTTCACGCGCACAACTCGTCAACGATTTACAACGTTCTAACACATCGCGCCTATCATTTCCCGAGGTTAGTAATCGATCGTTCACGCCAACCAATATCTCTACACCCCAAAGTCCTATTTCTTTTGCAAGCTCTATTTCTTCAGAAGTTTTAACGAAAGCATCTAATCTGACTGGAAGATCTAAACCGATCAATTTCTTTGCACTGACAATCTCACCTTCCGAAGGCATTGGTGAATTCCCAAGTATTGCAAGTCTATCTACTCCAATTTCCGACAACGCTTTAGCAACAGTTATCTTGTGATTTTCAGATAGTGTCACGCCCGCCATCTCTTCCGCATCTGCCTCCAAGGTTAGGTCATGAATACGAACACCATCAGAAGCATTTAGCGACTGAATAGATGGTGGAATGCTATTGTAAGGGCTCGAATATTTATTAAGCGTATGCATTAACGTTCTCCTCCCCAATATCTGTATAAAGCGCGTCAACTACCACAAGAATAATTCCCAATACGGCGTTGCGTGATCAGTTCAAGTATCGTTCTAAGAACTGTCTTGATCGTTCTTCTTTTGGGTTCTCCAGAAATTCCGATGGAGATCCCTCTTCAACTATTAATCCTTCGTCCATGAACAAAATTCGATCCGCTGCATCCTTTGCAAACCCAACTTCATGTGTAACAACAATCATAGTAATTTCTTGGGTTGCGAGAGACTTCATAACATCCAATACTTCACCTACGAGTTCCGGATCTAATGCACTTGTGGGCTCATCAAACAATATAATCTCGGGTTGCATCGCAAGCGCTCTCGCAATTGCAACTCGCTGCTGCTGGCCACCAGACAATTTAGCCGGATAAACATCTGCTTTTTCGGTCAAGCCTACCCGAGTAAGAATTTCGGTTGCCAAACGGCGAGCTTCTGATTTAGTGATACCACTAACTATCATTGGCCCTTCCATTACATTGCCGATCGCTGTCCGGTGTGGCCACAAATTAAACGACTGAAACACCATACCGATTCGACTGCGCTGACGTCGTAGTTTGCTATCCGGAAGCGGCACTCTGGTCCCATTCGGTGTTTCTTGGGTCCCAAGAACTTCGCCGGCAAGCCAGACTGTTCCTTCTGTGGGGGGCGACAACCAATTTAAACAGCGTAACAAGGTGGACTTTCCAGATCCTGAAGGCCCCATAATGCAAACGACCTCCCCTCGTTTAACAGCCAATGAAACACCGCGTAAAACAGTTAAATCGCCAAACCTCTTGACTATGCCCTCAGCCCGTATTGCTTCATTATCATTTTTCATTGCACCAAAAACACTATCCTATTTCTCGATATCGGGTAACTCTCTTTTCGACTTTTCTCATAGAGACCTCCCAAAAAGAAAGTATTGCCCAATAACAAAACGCCACGAATGCCCACAATTCAAAAGGAGCAAAAGTCCGGGCAACAGCCTGCTTCGTTTGATAAGCGAGTTCGTGAACGGATATGATCGACAAGAGCGCTGAGTCTTTCACTAAACCGATACATATGCCCGTTAACGGTGGAATTGCTAAACCAAGCGCTTGAGGGACCATGATGCGTTTCGCAATCTGAAAATTAGACATGCCTACCGTGCGTGCCGCTTCAACCTGTCCCGTTGGGATAGCGTTAATAGCGCCTCTGATAATCTCTGCCATATACGGTGAATAATAAAGCGTCAAAGTCAATAATCCTGTTGGTATTTCAGAAAATCTTATGCCAACTTCTGGTAAAACGAAATAGATCAAATAAAGCAGAACCAGAACAGGTATTCCAAGAATTATCTCCGTATAAACTCTAACCAGAATAACGACCGCCCTTATTCCAGAGCGACTTAACGCAACTAATACTGATCCAAGAGCTAGTGAACAAATTATTCCACCTATAGATATGATTATTGTTAACTGCAGCCCTTGCAGCAACATCGGCGCATATTTGAATATGATGCTTAATTCCATTACTCGATTACTCAGGTATGAAAATCGCGTAATCGCCGTTCCAGCCACCGCGCTAACTGAGTAAACGAAAGAGCAATGACTATATAACCGACTGCGATCGGCAGAAACACCTCGATCGCGCTAAATGCTCTGGCTTGAATTATCACTCCGGCATAGGTCAACTCAGTTACCGCAACCACCGATGCCAATGGCGTAGATTTCAAGACTATGGTGAATTCATTTGTTAATGCTGGAAGACTCACCGTAAACGCTTGAGGTAGAACTACCCTCGTCCATGTTCGTAAACGGGACATACCGATTGATGCTGCTGCTTCTAAGTGGCCGACCGGCACGTTTTGAATGCCAGCTCTAAGTATCTCAGTGGTATAGGCACCGCTATTCAGGCCAATAGCCAGGGCTGCCGCGAGAAACGCCTGCCCCTTGATCCCCAACAAAGGCAGGCCGAAAAAAACAACAAATAACTGCACCAGTAGAGGCGTCCCTCTCATTACACTGACATAAGTGCGACTCAACCAGTATCCAGCCCGGTTGTTTGACAGTTGCAACATTACAGACAAAGTACCAAACATCAAACTCAAACACACACAACAAACGAAAAGCTTGAAAGTGACAACAGCTGCAGTCGCTAGGGTAGGAACTGAATTAAAAAATAGTTCAGTGTTGAACATACACCATCCCTATATCTAGTATGAATATCAATAAGTAGGGGCAGGAATTCCCCTGCCCCTACTTTAACTTCTATGCTAACTATCTAACTAAGCGTGAATCTGGTAACTACGTTGTGTGTAGTTTGAATCTTAATCTTATCCGCTGGGAATAAAATCTTTCTCAGGCAAATCATCCATCACATATCCAAAATATTTGGTCTGTAATTTGCCCATCACCCCATTTCGCTTCAGTTTTTTAAGAGTTTCAGAAAGCGCATCAGATAAACTTGTATCATCTTTATTAGTACCCCAACCGATCAACGCTTTACCACCAATTTCTCCAACAATCTTCATAGGAACATCCTGTCGTTTCGACATTGCTAACGCAAGAACAGATTTATCATCTACAACACAATCTACCCGACCTGTCGCCAATGCGGCAATTGTCTGATCCACTGTTTCATAACTTAATAGTTTTACTTCGGCTGCGCCAGAATTCTTCAGCTTTGTATTATTTTCCTGCATCATTTGCTCTGGTTGCGTTGTTTGTTTAACCGCACAGGTAAGCCCTGCCAAATCCTCTATCTTACTGCTGGTGACCTTATCATTATCGTTCATAGCCATAACCGCGTTAACTGATGAAGCAATTGGTATTGTGAAATTTATCTTCTTCGCACGATCCGCCTTAATATTCAAAGCTGTCGCAGTAAAATCAAATGAACCAGCGATCAACCCAGGTATAACTCCGCTAAACGCCATTACCTGATACTCTATTTTGACGCCCCAATCAGCCGCAACCGCTTCCAATAACTCTGGGTCATAACCAATAATCTTTCCTGAATCATCGGTATATTCAAA
>PBOB01000089.1 GCA_002724185.1 Acidiferrobacteraceae bacterium
CGATGCCCATGTGTTCTGATCTTTGAGCAAAGGTTGATGGTCCACCTCGTACGAGGGCATCTTTAATCATCAGTTTCCCGGATAAGGCGAGAATATAGGACAGAACTGATACCGCGACGGGCCGCCTCACCCCGTTGGGTGTAATGCCAACCGCAATTCCAGCCTGTTTGCAGGCTTCAACGTCGACAGTATCAAAGCCCACCCCAAAGCGGGCTATGAGTGCTAGGCGATTGCTTTGTGGAATGCTGTTTTCATCAAATCTTTCTAACAAAAGGACCAGCGCGTCAAAATCTTCTAACGACTCGGCTGTCATTCGGCCATCAACTCCAGCAACGTATTCAAATTCAACTTTACTATCGTTTTCTAGTGGGGATAGATCAAACATCGGGAATACTGCGGTACCATCATCGTTTTGAAACGCGCCAGATAATGCGACCCTAAAAGGTTGTGTTTCATTCATTACTTTTTCCTGCCTTTGCTTCGACCGCAACCGACTCGGAGGTTTTCGATGTCGGTAGTTAATGTCTGTCGGTATAGACCGACATCTGTTTGGTGGCAGATAACGTCATAACCTTTTTGAAATCGATCGATACCTTGTTCTGGCGATACAACAAGAAAACCCAGCGCTTTACCGTGCTTTCGCGCAGCTTTCCGTATTTTCCGTTCAGACTGCTTGAAATCCGGATGGTCGAATTCACCAGGAATGCCCAGTGAGGCACTGAGATCGAAGTGGCCAAGCCAAATGCAGTCAACCCCATCTACTGCAGCGATTTCATCGACATTCTGTACACCTTCAACAGTCTCAATTAATGCGGCAATGCCGATTCGACGGTTAGCGGATTGCAGGGCTTTGTGTGGCGTTTGAGGATGATAACCGTCATGTGCTATACCTAACGCGATTCCTCTTTGCCCTCGTGGCGGATAGGTTGCATGCTGGACAATTTGGTGCGCTTCATCGGCCGTTGCAACCATGGGTAACAATAACCCATCAGCTCCAACGTCGAGTACCCGAGCGATATGATGGTAACTTTTTGATGGTGGTCGAACCAGTGATGGTAAGTTAGCCGCCCTTAGACTCGTAATCAGTTGTTTAAGTTCGGTGATACCAAACCCAGAATGTTCCATATCGACAAATACAAAATCGATGCCAGTGGCTCCAAGAATCTGACCGATGCCGGGTGTAGAGAACTCAAATAGAGAGTGACCAGCTTTAAGTTTATCGCTAGCTAGTAGGCGTTTAAGGTTTGGTCGAGGCATTGTGTTCTCCAAGCGGCTTGTGTTCGGGTGATTCGTCTAATCGCTACTGTTAAGACCGTATGATATTGATGAATTTGACTCGTTAAGGATAGCAGTCCTTGCATATCTACGTCATGGCTTATATCGAGCACTAAACCAACCTCAGTCGGTCAGAATTATTAGCTCTTGATACGGCGATGCCGTAGACGTCACAATTACACTACTGTTCGATAATTCCACTACGACTGGAATGGATGTGAAGTTTGTTCTGCGAACAAATTCCGGGAGGACCATTATGGCTACTCAGAGCGCGGTAGAGGAAACACGCCGTTGTTTAAACAACATTGAGCGGTTTGATTCGCTCGTAAATGCCTACATCCATGTTATTCCAGAGAGTGCCAGGAAAGAGGCAGAAGCGATCGATCAGGCCCGCGAACAAGGGATTAGCAAGGGTGTGTTAAACGGTATACCGATATCGGTAAAAGATTGTATTGATGTCGCGGGCGTACCCTGTACCAATGGATCTACTTTTTTTAAAGACTATGTTCCTAAAGAGGACGCCCTAATTGTAAAGCGACTACGTAAAGCCGGTGCCGTGATCTTGGGTAAGACCAATCTGCATGAATTTGCCTACGGATCCACCACACAGAACCCTCACTATGGTTCGACTCGGAACCCATGGGATCTTGATCGAATTCCCAGTGGGTCAAGTGGGGGCGCCGGGGCGTCAGTTGCTGCGCAGATGTGTGTTGGTGCGGTAGGGTCAGATACAGGAGGCTCGGTACGAACACCGGCTGCCATCAACGGCGTCACCGGGCTTAGACCTTCGATGGGTGCGATTCCTATGACTGGTAGCTTTACGCGGATTTGTCCGGCAATTGATACCGTTGGGCCTCTCGGTGCGACTGTTGAGATTGTCGCTCGAATGTTCGCCGCGATGACAGGATACGATGATCAAGATCTATATTCCGTCAAAAAAGAACAACCAGAATTTCTAGATACCCTTGATGTCGGTATTGAAGGTTGTCGGATTGGATTACCACGAAAATTCTTTCTGGAAAATCTAGAAGAGGGGGTAGGTAGTGCTGTCGAAGCCGCGGCACATAAATTAGCTGAATTGGGAGCAGAAATAGTAGAAGTTGAACTTAAAGACGCTGAACATGCACAGCAATCTATTATGCCGATGGTTTGGGCCGATGCCTATGAATATCACAGAGATCGTGCTGAGAATTCGCCGGAGCGTTTCGGTCATGATGTGCTTGATCGGATACTGTTAGGTCGCGAGATTAGTGGAAGGGATTATGCTGCGGCACTTCGTGCTAGAGAGTTATGGAATCGTACGGTCGATAGAACACTCGAGCGGGTCGATGTGATTTTGACGCCGACAACTCCGATCACTGCGCCATTGATAGAAGATAGTGACGATATGCTGTCGACCACTCATCACTTGACCCGGTTTACCTATCTATTCTCCTGGTCAGGGTTGCCAGGATTATCCGTACCGTGTGGGTTTACCAAATCTGGAATGCCCATTGGTTTGTTGCTTAACGGTCGACCGTGGGAAGAAGAAATATTGTTTCAGATTGGAAGCTGCTACCAAGATCATACCGACTGGCACGAACGAATTGCACCGTTACTAAGTACCGGAAGCGAATAGATGGATCAGACAGTTTTGAATGTGGATTAATTTAAGAGGCAAGACTAATGAAAGTGGTTATTACCGGAGGAATGGGATTTATAGGCGCCAGGCTCGGTCGCGCCTTGTGTGAGCGGGGTCACCTGACGGATGCATCCGGACAGGAGACGCCAATCGACGAATTGTTGTTGTTTGATTCAGTCGATGCGCCGGGGCTGTTTAAAGAGCGTGAGGGTAATATACAGGTCAAGCGTATTGTGGGTGATATATCCAAAGAGGAGACGGTGAGAAGTCTCATTGATAGAGATGATATTGCGGTGTTTCACTTGGCTTCTGTTGTCAGTGGTGGTGGTGAGAAGGATTTTGATCTGGCCATGCGGGTGAACTTGGATGGTGGTCGGTACGTTTTAGAAGCCTTGCGGGCTCGAGAAAGTCAGCCTCGATTGGTATTTGCCAGTTCCATTGCAGTGTTTGGGGGGTCAAGAATGCCCGATGTTGTCGGTGATCAGGTCAAGCAGACACCCCAGACGACTTATGGGGTAACGAAGACCATGTGCGAGTTAATGATCAATGACTACACTCGAAAAGGCTACATTGATGGTCGCTCAGCTCGGCTGCCTACCGTAATCATTAGACCCGGAAAACCTAATCAGGCCGCATCCAGCTTTGTAAGTGGTGTATTTCGTGAGCCGCTCAATGGTGAAGACTTTGAATTACCAGTGTCGGTCGATACCGTTATGCCACTTCTGGGGTATCGAGCGATCGTGGATAATATTATCCGTCTGCATGAACTAGAAAAGCATCGACTCAAAGATGATCGGGCAGTCAGTCTACCCAGTCATACTGTCTCAGTTCAGGATATGATCGATGCATTAAATGCCGCCGCGGGGCATCGAAATCTGGGCCGAATAACGGTCAAGCCTGATCCCTTTATCGAGCAGATTTGTGCGGGCTGGCCGCAGGACTGCGAGTATTCTTTAGCAACTTCCTTGGGGTTTACCAAAGACGAGAATTTAGAAGAAGTCGTTTCGTACTATATCGAAGACTACCTCTGAGGTTGAATTGGGTTGGTATGCCTCTAACCTGTGCTCGGAAGGCGGCCGTCGCTAAGAGCAGCTTGAAAATGCCGAATTGTTTGCTCAACACCGACTGTAAGAGGTGTATCGGGGATCTCGCCGAGCGTTTGTCGGAGTTCGGTGTCTACCTGACCTTCTGGAAAGGGTAGTCCCTCGGACTCATGGGTAACTTCAGCATCTGGTAATACAGCATGAATCGCTGCCACGACTTCTGACATGTGTGCAACAGCGCCGCGGATGTTGAACACATCTGAACCTTCAATATCATGTCTTGCCGCCTGGATAAATAACTTAGCAATATCGTCGACAAACTGAAAGCCGTTAGAACCCCCAAAGCTGATGTGGTAGGCCTCTCCGCGAGCGGCAGCGAGCATTGCTTGGGTTGGGGTCGATGTCATTCCCTGGTCGCGGCCGGGTCCATAGACCGTATAGGGTCGAAACCCAATGCTGGCAATTTGATCGTCCAGCCAGTAGACACGAGCTGAGCCCTCGTTGGCTTGTTTGTAAACACCGTAGTGATTGAGTGGGTAAAGCGGTGTATCGTGCTGGACAAGACTCTCCTCGTACATATCTTTGGTGCCATAGACTCCAACGCTACTGGCATAGACGAGTTGTCCAATCCCGGCTGCCTTAGCGGCTTCAAACATGTTCACCGTACCTACCACGTTGACAGCGGCCCCCAAGGGTGGATCAGCTTTACAGAAAGGAACCTGCAACGCACCTAGATGGATGATATGAGTAGCATTTGAACTTGTCACCGCATTGCACACGAGTTGAGTTTGTGTAAGGTCGCCCTGAATAAACGTAACACGTGAGAGTTCATCCGCTGTCATAATCAGTTCCAGACGGCGCCGATCTTCACTTAAGTCGAATACTGTAACTTGGGCATTGTCCTGAACTAGGTTACGGACCACCCAAGCGCCGATGCAGCCCATTGCGCCCGTCACAAAGAAATGTTGTTGTGCCATTTTGATATCTCTAAATTATATTAACGATTTTGAACTGTCAGAGCGGCTTGTCGTTCGATTGTAGCGCGGTAATTTCCGCTTGTGGTATCGGCTCACTCGCTGTCTGAACCCAACTGGCGTCTTCACTTCGTTCCCAGGCGTCACGCCGCCAGCTCCCGTCTCTTTGTTGATGCCACCACCAGTTTTGTCCACCAAATTCACCCAGCCATGTCCACAATAGGAGGACAGGCTCGTCCCCCATTGTGAGAGCG
>PBOB01000090.1 GCA_002724185.1 Acidiferrobacteraceae bacterium
AAAGAGTTCCTCGTCAACTGACCGAGGAGGCCATTGAAGATATTCTCCGGCCTCCTGGTATACTGCGATACATCCATCGGGACCTAACACGCGATATATAGTTGTGAGGTCTTGAACATTGCTTCCCTCTATACCAGCTTTCACAGTTGCAAGCATGGATCTCTGTAGCCACTTTAGAGTAATTCTAACAGGACTGTCTAACCATCTCTTCGACGCTTCCATAGGCGACAAAACGCCTGTAACCAATGCTGCTAGGTCAGATTTGAAAGATGAATCGCCTACAATATTAGTGTATTGTCCGGCCTCAAGAGCCTCGAAAGGCGAACCACCAGTATATTTAAGTAGCTCTTGCGCGTGCGATCTACTACAAGACAGCCTCGCTACAAGCCAGTCTACTATTGCGTGATCATTAGTTATATGCAGGCGATAGCAGGCACAGCGAGAAAGTATAGTAGGTGCCAGGCTATGTGATGAATTTGCGGTAATTAAAAAATACGTCTCTGATGGCGGCTCCTCAAGAACCTTTAGTAATGCATTTGCAGCATTAGTGTTTAGCGATTCGGCTGGAGAAATAGTAACTACTTTGCCAAAACCTAGGTTGGCACCAGCTCGAATTTCGTCAACTAGTGGGCGCACTTGATCAATACTGATTATCTCCCTTGGATGACCTTTCGATCTTTTTCGCCGATCATCTGGAATATATCTCATGCCTCCACTCATATGTTCAGTTTCTTCTTTCGCTAGTACTGCTTCGGTGGTGAGTACATGGTAGTCGGGATGATTATGTGATCGAAACAGAGTGCAACTATTGCAATCGCAGTCTGTTTTGGATGGTTCATTATTCTTATTCGGACATAGTAGGTTGCGAGCTAATTCGTAGGCTAAGAATGATTTTCCAGTTCCAGTGTCGGCGAGGAGCAAGAGCTTGCTTGGCAGCTCATTGTTAAGAGCTGATAACTGTTCAAAATGAGTAGTAAGCCAGGGATACATATCTAAATAATGTTTTGACGAGCTAGTAATTGGGCAACATGTTCCACGATTGTTTCATGAACTTTTTCGACTGTATTAGAGGCCCGAACAAGGCGTATTCTACCGGGATCTTGTTCTTGTCTCCTAAGATAAGCCTGCCTGACATCATTCTTGAAATCTAAATCTCTTTTTTCGAAACGATCAACGTTGCCTCCTCGGTTTGCGATACGTGCGAGTCCATCTTCAACTGGAAGATCAAGTAATAACGTCAAATCAGGCTGGAAGGTAGATTGGACAAATCTCTCTAGTTCTTTTATCCGACCAAATGGGATCCCCCCCCCTCCACCTTGGTACGCAAATGTTGCATCTGTAAAGCGATCGCATAAAATCCATTTTCCCGATGATATTGCGGGGAGTATAAGTCTTTTAAGATGTTCTGCTCTTGCCGCAAACAAGACCAACATTTCCGCTTCAGCATCAAACTCAAGCTGACTATTTAGAAGTAAATCGCGGAGAGATTCTCCAAATGGGGTGCCACCAGGCTCACGTGTGGCAATGATGTCTAAACCATAAGACTCTAAATACTGCCGCAAGAGTTCAATATGTGTCGTTTTACCAACTCCATCCCCACCTTCCAAAGTTATTAAACATCCTCTATTAGAGTTCTTCATCGTTTGGATAATTAATTTTTCCTCTGGTACTTGTTAACCGCTATATTGTGCTCTTCTAATGTATCAGAGAATTCGTGGGTGCCATCACCACGCGCGACGAAAAACATCTTTGATGTGCGCGCTGGCCTTACTGCTGCTATTAGGGATTTCATTCCAGGATTAGCAATCGGTGTTGGTGGTAATCCCTTTCGGGTATAGGTGTTATATGGTCCATCAGTAGTAAGGTCGCTCTTACGCAGGATTCCATCAAATCGGTCGCCAAGTCCATAAATTATAGTTGGATCAGTTTGGAGAAGAAGGTTTTCGCGCAGGCGATTGGAAAGCACTCCAGAAACTAGCGTGCGTTCGGCATCTATAAGTGACTCCTTCTCGATAATTGATGCGAGTATTAATGCCTCGTATGGTGTTGTTACCACGGACTCTGATGTCTTTTGCTGCCAGACTATTCCAAGATGACCTGCCATCGTATCATGAGCTAATTTCAAGATTTCTAGGCTAGAATGACCCAGTGACGAGTAGTAGGTATCAGGGAAAAATAGTCCTTCGAGATTCGACGATTTGCTACCAATTGCTTTTAATAGTTCAAGCTCGCTTAGATTCGATATGTCATCAGTCAGATGTTCCGATTTAAGGAGCATGTCTTGAATCTGGCTAAAAGTCCACCCTTCAATGATAGTGATGGAGTAATTGATAACTTTGCCATCAATAACCTGAGCAAGCATAGATCTCAGGTTTGTAGTTTGTGGAAACTGGTATTCGCCAGCTTGAATACGAGTTGCTTTTCCGGTGGCTGTAGCCCAAAGTAGCAAAGGCCATTCTTGCTTTATAACGTTCCGACTTATAAGGGATTGTGAGAAATCACCTAAGTTGCTGCCCTTCTCTATATTAAATGGAAGGTCGCCTGGGGCAAGTTCTCTGGTTATGTTGGTGTGAACGTACCATAATAACAATATAAAGCCCAAAAAAGTTATAGGTAAAGCTATAGTTACAGTAATCTTAAGTGGGCGCATAGATCAGCTCAAGATGGAATAGTAGCTACTGCATTGCTCCGAGTACAGCTTGGATTAACGATTAGGGCCTCGATCCATTGGGAATGGTTGCCATCTTTCCAGACTTGTTCTAGGTAATACTGTTGGATTAACTGCACTCATTGGCCATCTGCCCTGAAGAGCTAACGCCACTTCCTGAGCGGCGCGTCTGCGCCCTGCTGGACGCATGCGAGTTGTAGCAGATGCAGCATGTGGACTCAAAACAACATTCTCCATTTGCAATAATGGATTGTTAATAGACGGCGGTTCGTCTTTGAGGACGTCAAGACCAGCTGCTGCAATCTCACCAGTTGCTAATGCTTTAATTAGGGCTTCTTCATCAACGACCCCTCCCCTACTGCAATTGATAAAGACTGCTGACTTTTTCATCATGAGAAATTCTTGCGTACTCATCATTTCTTTAGTTTGGTTATTTAAAGGCGGATGAAGGCTCAAGTAATCGGACTGCCTTAAGACCTCCTCCATACTGCTCGGAGTTACACCTTCACTGGTCAGCTTTAATTCTGAAACATATGGATCATGCGCAATAATATTTAGACCAAAGCCCTTTGCACGACGAGCAACGGCTCTACCAATATTGCCGAATCCCACAATGCCAAGAGTTTGACCCCAGATGCGCGGCAGAGTTGCGAGAATGGGCCTGCCCTTTTTCCAAGAACCGTTTCGTACAAGTGAATCGATTGCTCGCATTCTTCTGCCTGCTGCTAGGAGAAGCATCATTGTGTGATCAGCAGTTTCTTCAATAAATACATCTGGAGTATTGGTAACAACGATTCCCGCCTCAGTGGCAGCTTCGACATCTACCATATCTGTACCAACACTTCCTACGGCCAAAATGATGCAGTTTTTGAGTTGATCAATAATTGCACTATCAATAAAAACTCCCCACGACACTAAAACTGCATGAGCATCGTGAGCTGAGTTGATAAGCTTCCCGGGATCGCCTGGCGCTACTTCTACAAGATCCACAGAGCCTGGCGCTGAAGCTAGCGCTTCCAACTCCAGCTTGTATCTTATCTTGAGCGTGTCGTTGTCATTAGTTGGTTGGTCTTCGTGGCGCTCATCCCACCCAGGAACCTCTTTTCCTGTTAGCGGTAACTGAATGACAACTTTAAAACTATCCATTAAAGTGGTTCTCCTAGACTAGACAGAAATAACTATCATCGCAAAACTGTGGCGGGGTATAGAGAATGTGCTACTATCGATCGGCCATTTGTGCTTTGTGGTGCGAACATTATGAGGATTCTCCGCGGTGTTTGTCGCATCTGGTGATTCCCCGGTAACGATATATATTGCACTCTCGGAAATTCGATTGATACCTTTAAGAGATATCAACATACTATTCTCTAAACTCCTATTTACAATTGATAAGTAGATAATTTTATCTGTAGGGTTATATGTAGCTCCTGCATCAATAGTCGGCACTTCTTTGTAAGCTGGAAGAGTGCCTGTTGCGATGCTACTAAATGTTGATGTCTCAACCTCGCACGATATAGCCACAGTGCCCCGATATTGTGTTATTAGCTCTAATACAAGCGCCTGTGGCATCTTCCAGGTCATTGGCGCAACATCGGAATTAGCTGTCGATCCCAGCCAATATGTATTTTCTGGGCCACCATCTGTTTGTAGCTCCCATTGATAAGTGGGTGCTACTCTGTAGGGAGCCATAGCGTTGATAAGATTATATATACATGACAGGTGGATCCGATTCGATAGCCGAAGAACAGCATTCATTAAGCCGCCAAGGTATATCGCATCCGAAAGGTCGTAAGTCCCAATAAAGTCAGGTCCTTTGGCATCTACGTATGTATTCCATTCATCAAATGCTATTGGAATTTCTCGGCCATCTGCTGCCTCATCGATTATCTGAATAGTGTCCGATAGCATTGATTCAACCTCGATCGAACATACTGTTTTGGCCTGACAAACATCACCTTTGTTAGGTGCTGATTTCATCATTTCTGTTCTTATCGAGTAGTAATGAACACTTAACGCATTTAGCATTGTTCCACAGCTTTTGACGACTAACTCATTCCAACGCCCATAAAGAGATATAGGTACTCCTACTCCTATAAGATAGAGGTCTGGGTCAACTGCACGCATCGCTTCTGCAAATTCCACATATTTTTGTGCATATGTTTCTGGGTCTATATGCCCTACTTGCCAGTTGCCAAAAAGCTCATTACCTACAAACCAAGTTCTGACATTGTGGGGATTCGGGTGTCCGTTTTCCTTTCGCATTGAGCCGTATTTAGTGTCCGCACTTCCATTGCAGTACTCTACCCAGGCCGCTGCTTCACTCGGCGTCCCATTGCCCATGTTTACCGTTAGGACTGGCTCCGTATCTAATAATTGACACAGCTCCATAAATTCATCTGTTCCTACATCATTTGATTCTAGCAGTGAAAAGGCTGGATCTAGTCGAGTAGGCCGCTTATCACGTGGCCCGATACCATCCATCCAGTGATACGCAGAGACGAAATTACCGCCGGGCCACCGTAGAAAGGTGGGACCCCACTCACTAATAGCCTGAATAACGTCAGGTCTGTGTCCTTTGATGTTATCGCTTGGCATTAGAGATGCGGATCCAATCCAGATAGAACCAACGCCTGAGATCGTTATCGATAGTTCTGACGCGCAATTATCTCTAGGAGCAACTACGGTAGTTTTGAAGGTTTTCCAGTCAGCCGGTATATTTTGGATTACCCAAACAACGCCGTCGAGTTGCACCTCAACACATTTGTTCGGCCCACGAAGAACCAGCGTTAAATCATATTTTTTTCCTTTTTGGAGAAAAAGATCGCCTTGGAAAATGCCATGAGGCAGCTCGTCATCGCGCTCTATAACGACTCGTTGCGATTGCCTTCCGGAATAGTAAGTCGTGTTGTCATGTACAAAACGCACATGAGCAGGATTAGGATTAATTGGCAGCCAAGGTCTAACAACGCCAAAACCCGGATACTCATGGTTCAATCCTTCCTGAAGCCCAATGAACATATTGTCTTGACCAGAAAATTTGCGGTCCTGGAGCATTTCACTCCAGTTACCACCATATATCGATTGGGCATAATGCTCTAGATTGGCTCCATACAAATGATTTTGTACGGTACCAAGCGCTTTTTCTACATCTAGAGTGATTGTTGAATCAATAAGCATATTTAGTCT
>PBOB01000091.1 GCA_002724185.1 Acidiferrobacteraceae bacterium
AAAATTTAGGAGATAATTATGGACGAATTTAATGAGCTGATTAGGCAGCAAAAGGAATATAAGAGCGTAAGGGAGGATAAGTTTAAACATGATTCCAAGCATAGATTGTCTAAAATATTAAAGAAAAAAGTAGAGACCACCATGATTGGCGCCCTCAGTTCCGTAGAGGAGCACTTTTCATTTTTGTGGACGAGTCAATCCGGGGGAGAGTTAACCCCGGAGCAGAAGATTATGCATGACACGTTCCAAAAGGTGAGATCAGAAATTTTAGATAAAGGCAATACGCAGGCGCGCAATATCGATGCAGAACTCAACCAGTATGACGTAAAGTGGTTGAGATACTCTGTTAATATTCCAGTTAAGACATGTGAAAATCAATCTCAGGAGGACTAGGACTATGAACAAAGAACAAGAAATTACACTGCCGGATGGAAGCAAGACTACTATTTATGTAGTGAAGCCTAATAACCAGATCATTGCCAAGGCAGATATGATCAGGGCGAAGAGGTGGAATGAATGTATCAGGGATGGTATTATCACCAAGAAAGAACTTGCTGTATTAATGGAAGATCGCGGCATATGGAATAAGGAGAAAAGTGGCAAGGAGACAGAGATTACTGATAATATACAGGCTTTAGAAAGAGACCTGTATAGGGGAAAAGATGGCCATAAGCCCAAAGTCTCCGAGGGTCGGGACATTGCCATGCAAATGAGGGATCTCAGAATCAAGCTGAGGGAGCTTATTGGCGAGAGACTGGCCTTGGAAGAGAACACGGCAGAATCGCTAGCAGACAACGCTAGGTTTGATTATTTCGTGGCTACATGTACCTTTTATAAAGATACTCAAAAAAAGGTGTATAATGATTTAGAGGATTACAATCAACGCAGCTCAGACGACATGGCTTTTGCCGCTGCGTCTATGCTGGGGGATATCCTTTATAATCTGGACGCTTCTTTTGAGGAGAATCTTCCAGAGAATAAATGGCTTAAGAATTTTGAGCTTATAAACGAAGATTTGGGGTTGGTTAATGACGAGGGAGAATTAACTGATCGCAAAGGTAATAGGATTAATGAAGATGGGCACTATTTAGATGAGAAAGGCAACAGGGTTGATATTGACGGTTTTCCACTAGATAATGATGGTTCTTACATCATGGTGGAATACGAAAACGATCTGGCCCCTAAACCTAAACCCAAGCGTAGAAAAACTACAAAAAAAACAGAGAGTGAAACTCCCGAAACAAGCACCACGGAAAGCTAATGGATAGTGTAGTCACTTAATTTTAGAGAGATGAGATGTCTAAATTTGTACTGACTGCACAACTTAAGCTACAAGCGCCTAAGAATACTCAGCAGGTTGTCAACCAGATAAAAAGCCAATTATCTGGTGTGTCTGTCAATGTAAACGTCAAGGGTGCTACACAGGCTCAAAGGCAGATAAAGCAGATTACTGCGGCTACAAACCAAGCCACAAGTGCTGCACACAATATGGGCAAAACGTTTGGGGTCGCCCTCAAGCGATTTGCTGCGTTTACAATTGCCTCTAGGGCAGTGAGCCTGTTTACCAATAGCTTAGCTGGTGCGGTTCAAGAGTCTATTGACTTCCAGCGCGAAATTGTCAAAATCGCCCAAGTAACGGGCAAGACCACTAAAGAGCTTAAGGGTCTTAGTGATGAGATTTCTCGC
The DNA here is from genome assembly GCA_002724185.1 of Acidiferrobacteraceae bacterium. Classification (GTDB taxonomy): domain Bacteria; phylum Pseudomonadota; class Gammaproteobacteria; order Arenicellales; family UBA868; genus CAJXWH01. Next base: position 1,687 of record PBOB01000091.1, read on the forward strand.
CTGTCTAGCACTCTAGGCACGTCTTCTCAAGACTTGGTGGCTGTCACCAGAATCTTAGCTCAGGCTGGTATTCAGGCGGGTGACCTGAAGACCGCCTTAGAGGCATTAGCCAAAACAACCCTAGCCCCCACCTTTGAAGATATCAATAAGACGGCAGAAGGCGCGGTGGCCATTCTCGCCCAGTTTGGCAGGGGAGTGGGGCAACTAGAGCGACAGCTAGGTGCTATCAATGCTGTTGCTGGTCAATTTGCCGTTGAGTCTGGCGACCTCATTGGTGCCGTCAGACGGTTTGGTGGTGTGTTTAAGGCCGCCGGTGGTGACTTGAATGAACTCATCGCCCTGTTCACGTCTGTACGTGCAACCACTCGTGAAAGTTCTGAGTCTATTGCTACAGGTCTCAGAACCATCTTTACACGTTTGCAACGTCCCTCCACAATTCAATTCTTAAAAGAGTTGGGGGTTGAACTAACGACCGCAGATGGTCGTTTTGTTGGTGCTTACGAAGCGGTACGCCGACTGAGCAAGGCCATGAGAGATATTCCAGCGGGCGATTTGAAGTTTATTCAGATTGCCGAGGAGCTTGGTGGCTTTAGGCAAATCGGTAAGGTCATCCCTCTCTTGCAACAGTTTGAGACAGCCGAGAAGGCTAGACAAGCTGCCATAGCCGGAGGGAACTCTCTAAGTAAAGACGCCGCTACAGCGCAACAAGCCTTGGCCGTTCAAATTGTTAAGGTTAAAGAAGAGTTCTTCGCGTTGGTCAGAGGTATCACCGAGTCCACATCTTTTCAGGTGATGACAAAAACGGCCCTTAGCCTTGCCTCTGCTCTTATCAAGGTTGCGGACGCTCTTAAACCCATTATCCCACTTCTCGGGGCGTTTGCCGCAGTCAAGATCAGCCAAGGGATTGGTGGTTTTGCTGCCGGAATTGGAGCCTCATTAAGGGGCGTCAAGGGTAAGCATCAGGGTGGGCAGATTCACCACTTTGCTCGTGGAGGGTCTGTGCCCGGTACTGGCAACCGAGACACCGTTCCGGCCATGCTTCAGCCCGGAGAATTTGTTATTCGCAAGAGCAGCGTAAAGAAGATTGGCACCGACCAACTTCAAGCAATGAATAACAACAAGTACGGATTTGGAGGTGTTATAGAAGTAAATAACCCTCGCAAATATGGCGCACTGGTGATGGACTCCAAGAGCGGCCTTGATATAGCAAAAAATCCAGTTGAGATTACCGGCACCGCCCGCAAACGAATGAATGAGATGCTTGCTGCCGAACTAGCAAGAACCAAGACTGCACCTTCAGACAAAGACTTAAAAAATTATGCAAACAGCTTGTCTGCTAAGGAGCAAAGAGATATTGGCTTGTCCCCAACCGGAAGAAATCCGATCCAGTATGGTAAAAAAGGATTTCCATCAACACCTAGAGGTTCGGGGCGAGACGCAATTGCCAAGGCGTTCGCTGCTAGTGGCGGGGGGAGAAGAAAAAAGGGTGAACATTTAGATTTCCACATACAAGGGCCTTTTTCCGTATTTGGTATTGGCCACCCCGAAGGAATCCAGAAAGAACTTGGTGCGGAATTTAGCAAAGCCTCTGCGGCTGCTATTTCTGCGGGATCACAGTCAATATACGACGGCAAACTGGCAGAGATCATGTCAGTAGGCCCCATTAAGTTTACAGATGGCAATAACTTTAAGGTCGAACAAGTCCTTGAAGGTGCTGGGCCAGTTATAGAAGGCTATTTGCTTGAAGCTGTCATGGGCGCCCTTGGGGACATGCAGGTGGGCATGGGTAAATCTGCTGCCAAGTCCGGTATTAGGCCAGATTTTGACTTCCCAAACGTTACCAAATCTGCCAAAAAGAGACTTAGGGCATTATTTGATCCGAACGACGATTTATCACAATTAAAAAGAGCTGACGCAAAACGAACCAGAGAAACCGCCGTCAGTGGTGACGGAAGACTGGTAAATAAAATCGCCAAAGATCTCAAAAGGGAGAGCTTCACCCTTAAACGTGCAGCAGGAGGCGGAATTCCCGGCTCAGACACAGTCCCCGCCCTCCTCACTCCCGGCGAATTTGTCGTCAATAAAAAATCTGCTCGAAGTATCGGTTACGCTAACCTGAACCGAATGAACAAAAAGGGCGTGACTGGGTTTGCTGCGGGTGGCCCAGTGGGAGTGCAAACATTTGCCAAGGGTGGCGAGGCTTCAGGCGGCGGGGGTCTTGATTTTGATGGCATGGCCAAAATGGCCATGGTCCTGCCCGTGGTTACCACCATGATAGCTCAGTTTGGAGATAAGAGCAAAGAAGCTAGCGAGGCTCAATTTGCAACTGCTGTTGGCGCTGAAGCACTTTCAACCGCCGTAACACAACTTGTTGTTTCCTTTGGGGCTATTGGATATGCGGTTAAGGGATTCAAAGAGTTCGGTAAAAGCCTTGAGGAGTCCTCCAAAAAAACCATCCAAGAGGGGAAGGAAAAGCTAGAGGCGTCCAAGAAGGGAATGACTGTTGACGAGCTTAGAAAAGAGAAAAAGGCGCAGGAAAAGGCAAAAAAGAAGGCAGAGAAGCAAGCAGCAAAAAAGAAGGCGGAAGAAGAGGCGGGCATCAAGGAGAGTACAGAAGGAACAAAGAAGAAAAAGAAAAAGAAAAAGAAGGTCGACAAAAAAGAAGCTGAAGCCAAACATGAAGAAGAGAAGGCCGCAGAGGCTGAGACATCTGCACATAAAACAGACGTAGAGACTAGTGAGGCAAGAAGTACTGATGATCTAGCTAAAGAGCAGGACATAGCCAGACATGAAGAGAAAGAACGAGTCGTTCAAAGCGAAGTTGAACATGAAGAAGCTAGACGGGCAAGGCTAAAGAAGGAAGAGGAAGTCGGTTTAGCCGAGATGGGCGAAGCTGAAGATGCCCTTGATCCAAAAGGAAAGCTTAAGCAAAGAGAGCAACAAACTGCTGAGATCGCCCACCAACGAGAAGAGCAGTTTAGGAGTGAGAAGCGTGAAGAAAGACGGCTTTTAGGAGAGAAAGAAGCAGACGCAGAGGCTCTGACTAGCGCCGATGCGGCTAATAGACAGGCCCGTAGAGCACAAAGGGAACATGCGGGGGCAGAGGAAGCCCGTTCGCCTAAGAGGGCAGCGGAGATAAAAGCAAAGCAAGCGGAACTGCTGAAGCAACAGAAGGCAGGGGGTTTTGGGGCGGGGATTGAAGGAGCGTCCGGTACGACCCCCGAAATGCTCAAACTTCAAGACGAAATTGCCGCATTAGAGAAAGAATCGAAAGAGGCAGCACGAGCTACTGAACAGTATGCTGCCGAGGTTAATCAGACTGAGTCGAACTTAGAGAGTGCCCGTAGCCAAGCATCAGCAAGCGAACAGGCATATGAGGAACAAGTAGATAGAACCACTAAAGCTAGAGCTAAGGCTAAGAAATCCGCCGGAAAGGCCAAGACAGCACAAGAGAACTTATCTGCGGCTGAGATTAGGGCTGAGAAAGCTAAGAATAGAGTGTTGAGGACTCAGAATGCGCAAACAGCCACCGAGGAAAGACTAACTAGGGCGCAAAGAAAGGCACAACAAGCCGCCCAAGCTACCGCCATTGCTAAGGTTAGAGAGGCCAAGTCATACCATCCCGCTGTGCGGTTCGCACGCAAACACACCCGTGCGATGCAACAATTGATTAACGAGCAGAAGAGGAACCTATCGGTCCAAAAGCCCCTGAAAAGCGCCATAGCCCTTACCACTATGGCCGGGCTTAAAGCTCGCCAAATGTGGGGTAGGCTTCGTGGCGTGATGAGGCATGTGCCCAAGGATGCTGGCAAGGCCAGATCCGCACTCCTCAAGCTAAACGCCCAAATGAAGGCCATGCGAGGCGGAAGGATGGCCCGCGCGAAGGGCCTCATAGGCAAGGGTTTAGGTGGTCTAGCGAGTGCTGGCGGTGCGATTGCAGGCGTCCTGACCACAGCGGCTATTGCCGCCCAAGCAATGGCTGATGCATCTAAACAAATAGCCGACAGAAGATTGGAGCAGGCCAAAGA
>PBOB01000092.1 GCA_002724185.1 Acidiferrobacteraceae bacterium
GAAGCAACGCATCATGAAGCTCATTGGATTATTGCTCAAGAGTATCTAAATGCTGCTTTAGAGGGAGATAAGCGAATATTAATACTAAATGGCAAGCCTCTAGGGGCAATCTTGCGATTGCACGCCGATGGCTCTGAGCTCAATAACTTAGACCAAGGTGGTAGTGCCTTACCAGCTTCATTGAATCAGCGGGATATAGATATATGCAATGCTCTTAGCGACGATCTTGTTTCGGGAGGGGTCTTTTTTGCTGGAATAGATGTTATAGGAGGGATGCTAATTGAGGTAAATATTACAAGCCCTACTGGCCTACAGGAAATGACTCGTTTTGATGGAGTGCCCTACCATGAAAAGATTATTGCAAGTACCGAGAAAGATTGTTAGTTTAATTTGTACTCTTACTGTGAATTGTCATCTGTGGGTACGGTATTGTAATTCCAGCATCATCAAACGCGATCTTTAACTGCTCCGTTAACTCTAGCTTGGTTGCGAAGTAGTCTTCAGATCGAACCCATATTCGAATTGTAAGAATGACACAATTATCGGCGAGTTCTAGAACACCCACCAACTTTGATTGATCTGCGAGTATTCGGTTTTCACGATCGAGAAGGCTATGAATTACATCTTTTGCTTTGGCAATGCTATCTTCGTAGCTGATACCAATTGATAGATCTATTCGTCGAGTATCGCGTGCTGACCAGTTAATGATGGTGCCAGCATAAATGCTACCGTTTGGTACAGTAATTTCCTTGTTGTCGGGTGTTATCAACGTGGTGGTGAATAGACCTATTTTTTCAACTGAACCCGCACTTGAGCTGACTTCCACATAATCGCCAGCATCAAACGGTCTAGAAACAATCAGCATTATTCCAGCAGCGAAATTACCAAGCGAATCTTTTAGGGCTAGCCCTATCGCAATTCCCGCCGCACCAAGTAGCGCAATTAATGATGTGGTATTGACGCCTAGTTGATCTAAAGCTGCGATGGTAGCCAGTAGTGTTATTAGAATATTCACCATCGTAGCGGCGAAATTCACTAAGACTCCATCTTGTCCACTTTTACTCAAAAAACGTCGGGTGAGATTCCGAGTTAGATTCGCAATAAGCCTGCCGCCAACCAAGATTACTATTGCTAGGGCAATATTGGTTACAGCCTCCCATAGATAGTTATCGGTCAGCTCTTTCAGTCCAATGAATAATTCCATAGTTTTTTTCAATAGTGTAAGGTTTGGCCAATATCTGTCTTGCTGCTCATTTATTGGTGGAAGGCAGTTTGACAATACGCGTAGACGACAGTCGGTCGTGGAGGGCGCAGTGTTGATTGTCAACAAGAATCCAAAGAAATGCAAAGAGAAATATAGCAAACCCTAGGATAGCTGCAAGTTGGCCAGTTAGAAGTCCTTGGCTTACGAGCATGAGTAGCAGCAAGAATCCAGCATTAGAGATACCAAAACGTGCTGCTGCAGTTCCCCATCGCACTCTTAAGGCGTGCACATGGATCACTTTAATGCGCCATGCCTTCATACCAAGTGTTTGACCGCCATGCGTCCAGAACCAGCCAAGAAAAAAGAACCAAACCCCCAAAAGATATAGTGATGTAAGGCTAGTGCCCCATATTGATTCATCTATAAAGCTGCCTATTAGGGGGGCAGGGAGAAAGGCAATGAAAGTAGCTGCGGTTACTAACAGCATGTCATATAAAAGCGCTGAAATACGTCGCATTAAGCCGGCAGGGGTTGGTTCTATAAGTTTCGACATGGGCAATATTTTAGTGTTAATTCCACGCGTATTGAGATCTTTACTGTCCAGCTATGAGACTTTTGCACACAGTTCACTGTAATTGTGGCGCCCCCGGCAAGATTCGAACTTGCGGCCTATCGCTTCGTACCACTACAGCTTTCACTGCCGGCCAATTACCGTTTGTGGTCTGGACTTTATCTTCACCAACTCACATTAGTTTTAGATCGTCGGTGCTGCCCGTCAAGTCTCTACACCTTCCCACATTACTGTAGGCTTGGCTCGGTATTGCCACCATCGTCAATGCTGAGGATTCACCGAGTTTGAGCAGATTCACGCAAGGAGTTTCCCGCCTTGGTGCCCAATTAAGCTTAGGAGGCGATTGCTCTATCCTAGCTGAGCTACGGGGGCGTTCCGCAACAATTATAACAATCATCACCACTACGTTCATTCATTCATTTGTCGTTAGTGCTATACCAATGCATATTTACTAATGTGGCTATATTTATCTCGTTTGGTGGAGCGGAGGAGGATCGAACTCCCGACCTTCGCATTGCGAACGCGACGCTCTCCCAGCTGAGCTACCGCCCCTAGTTTAGGGAAGAGAAACATGCTATGTAGCTGACTTAGTCTACAATAGTCAATAAGGCGATGCCAGATTCGAAGATGTTTAGATGGGTGTTACAACTAATCTCCTATTGAGGCTGGTTTGTGCAGGCCATTTTGTATGATTTGTATGATCAGCAAAGTTTAGATATGCAGGGCCTGAGTACAACTAAAGTCATCGTTGCTTAAGCGTCGTGGAAATGGATTACGTCTAATAACGATTCCCATTATTGCTTTCAAAGTCCGTAAGTGCCATGACATTTCTGAACTGTTATTAGCAATATGGCGCGAATTCACAGAAGTTTTTCTTAGGGAAAGTTGGTCTGGGGGTTTGATTTCAAGTAGTTGAGATGTGGTAGGCAGCTTGAGACTATTGATTGCATTTCTTGCCAAGAAATGCCCGGAATTTATTTGTTAGACTGGATCATCTCCCTATATTTAGTTTAGGTAACTTGCAAAGTAGACTGCCCGCAGCCAGATTTTGGGACGCCGTTTGTTGTAAAAGCGACACTATTGCGACTGGATTCACAGATAGTGGTAATACAGCCGGAGCTTCACAATGATGATGATAAAATCACCCTAGGAGTGGTAGGGGTTATACAATATGAAGCTATTACGAAATGCGGCATGCATGGGTCGTTGACGAAGACCAAAGATAGATGCGGAATAGTATACTGGTAACGTACCCTAGAAACATAAAGCAAGACTCACAGTTTGGATGCTAAGTCGATGGACGCACAGCCGACAGAATTAGTTAAGCAGCCGGGAGAACGCCTTCGGGATCTCCGCTTGAAGAACGAGTGGACTCTTGAAGAAGTGGCTGGAGATTTGAACCTCAAGGTCGAGGTAATTAAAGCGCTTGAGTCAGGAGATTATACCAATTTGCCAGAGCGGACATACATTCGCGGCTACTTAAGGTCTTACGCGCGTCTCTTAGGAATTAGTGAGGATGTGATTCTTGATGACATCGTAGCTATCTCGGAAGGCAAAGCAGATCTAGGCTCTGTTCTACCTGTCATGAATACAAATGCTCTGCGCGACGCTCAGGATATGCCCAAGATGTCTGTTTTTCGGCCCGCTACAAAATCATGGATGCGTCCAACAGCATGGTCGATATCCATAATATTATTGATAATTTTGGCGTGGTGGCTAAGTGGGTTGCGGCCGTCTATAGTAAATGGATCTGCAGGCACTCCAAGTATGGATGGTGAAAAACCCAAATTAGTGGAGTTGCCCGAAACAGAATAGCTGGCCATAGTTACTAGAGTCTAGTGGTTTAGTTGTCGTTGATGCAGTCATTGAGCATTTGTGGGTCAATATTGCCGCCCGAAATGATGATGCCAATACGACCCGATAAAGGCAGAGTTCCTGATAAAAGTGCGGCAAGACCTAATGCTCCCGAGGGCTCCACAACTAGCTTAAGCTTGTTGAATGCGTATCGTACCGCGTCCACAATAGCTTCTTCACTTACTGTAACTATATCTGACACAAAACTTTGGATTAAGGTAAACGGAATCTCTCCAAGCGATTCTGTTCTTGTACCATCAGCTATTGTATTTGGATTGTGAATGGTTTCAATAATTCCGCTCCGAAACGATCGAGCTGCGTCATCTGCTAATTCTGGTTCAACTCCGATTACTTTGCAGGTTGGTAAAAGCTCATGAGAAGAGATTGCGGACCCCGATAGCAAGCCACCACCGCCACACGGTATGAGTAAAAAATCAAGATGCCCCACCGAATCAATCAACTCAAGAGCGCACGTTCCTTGCCCAGCGATGATATCTGGGTGGTCAAAAGGAGGGATGAGCTTAAATCCGTATTTAGCAATAAGCTCACCAGTGACATCTTCACGTTTCTCAGAATTGGGATCATAGGAGTGAATATTGGCACCGAAATTAGTTGTCGCTAATCTTTTGTTGATTGGTGCATTCTTAGGCATTACAACAGTAGTGCTAATTCCAAGCATTTTTCCGCAAAGAGCGATTGCCTGACCATGATTGCCCGATGAATATGTTATAACGCCACGAGATTTTTCCATATCGGATATTTTCGCCATTGCATTCCATGCTCCACGAATTTTAAAAGCTCCTGCTCTTTGAAAATTCTCACATTTCAAGAATATTTTATTGCCCCCAGAGATATCGAGAGCAGTATCAGAAAGTACAGGTGTTATGATGGCGGATCCAGTGATTCTATCTCTGGCAGAAAGTACGTCTAGAAATTGTGGTTTGTTTTTCATATTAGTGATATCTCTATTCTAGATAGGTGTTCAATCATTGGGCTAATTTAATCAAAAGATTATAGAATGTGATTTTTAGGATATTGCGGATAGGCGAAGAATGCCACTTGAACATATCAAAATAGATACTGGTGATCATCCGGCGTGTTGTGTTATTTGGCTGCATGGTCTTGGTGCTGATGGTCATGATTTTGTAGATCTTCCAAATATGCTGAAACTTCCACCAGATAGATCAGTTAGATATATATTTCCGCATGCACCCGTTCGGCCAATTACTCTTAATGGTGGGGTGAGTATGCGTGGTTGGTACGATTTACTGAGCCTAGATCTGCAAAATGACGAGGATGCACAAGGCCTAGAAGAATCATCAATTATGCTAGCTGAATTAATTGATGAGCAGGTAAAGCAAGGTATTTCCACCGAAAAAATCTTGTTGGGGGGATTTTCTCAGGGTGGGGCGCTCTCTTTATACCATGGCCTTTGTCATTCTAAGTCACTTGCCGGCCTAGTAGGACTATCCACTTACCTGCCTCTTCCAGATAGGCTAAGTCACCATCGTAATATCATGAGCCATAACGTGCCTATTTTCATGGGGCATGGGTGTTACGATTCGGTGATTCCATCGGATTATGGGAAGTCAAGTCGAGACATTTTGCAGAAGCACGGATACACTGTTACATGGAGACAATATCCAATGGATCACTCTATTTGTGAGTCAGAGATTCAGGATATGAGCAACTTTTTATTACGATGCTTTTAGCAATTAACCATCACCAATGATCTGTAGACATGCTGCGTGAAGCGCAGGACTAGCTGAGGCGAGCACTTGTTGTCCAGACGAGAATGTCAGTGGGTTGCCGGTCCAATCACTGATACAGCCCCCGGCACCATTAACTATAGGGGCAAGCGCGAGGAAGTCGTGGATTGATAGGTTAGATTCCATAACAATGTCAGCATAGCCAGATGCCAGTAGCCCATAAGCATAGCAATCAGAACCGAAATTTCGAAATCGTCCTGCGCGAGATACTTGGTCAAAATGTCGCAGTTCAGCATCAGTAAACATATCTATAGTGGTTGCAAAAATAGTGGCTTCTTCGATACGACTCCTATCACTAGTGTGGCAATTCTTGCCATTATGAGTTGTTGGTTGATTTATAATGCCAATCCAGCGCTCTTTAAGTGCGGGCATTTCTATAATGCCCAGCACAGGTTCTTGGTCGTATAGCAGTGCTATCAGCGATCCAAAGGTTGGTTGCCCTGTTATAAAACTTCGTGTTCCGTCGATAGGATCAATTACCCATGTCCATTTGCTGTTATTATTGGCATGCCCGTATTCTTCTCCATAAATAGCATGTTCTGGATATGTTCTTTCAATCAGGTGTCGAATCTCAGCTTCTGCCTCCAAATCTGCTACCGTCACCGGTGACCCATCTTCCTTGAACTCTACAGACGACAGATTGCGAAATGCTTGCATGATCTTATGGCGAGCAACATCCGCCAGCGTCTTCGCAAAGTCAATTAAATTATTGTCAAGTTCTTTCATAGCCAAGATCTCATTAACCTATATACCATGCGCCTCAGAAGAAGATAGTCTTTAACGTAAATCGGTGCAAGTAATGTGATACAGATCTTTTCACTTGTTATTAGAAGTTCGGTTATCGAATCAGTATTGCTATTACTGGTCTATGCTGATACAACACTACTTTATCAGTTCTCATAATACCAAGAACACCATTATGGACCTAGGCCTAACCGACAAAGTAATTATGGTTTCTGGGGGCAGTCGCGGCCTCGGCTTGGGTATAGCACGTGCTGCAGCATATGAGGGCGCCAAGATATCTCTTTCTTCTCCCACGACATCGCGCATTCAAAATGCTGCGACCAATCTTGCCAAAGAAACTGGAGTTGAAGTTATGGCAACCACTGTCGATGGCCGAAATAAAGACTCAATAATCGAGTGGCTGGAAAATACGCATCGTATGTTTGGTGAAATACACGGACTAGTTGTTAACGGCGGCGGTCCGCCAGCTGGACGATTTGACGATTTTGAGGATGTTGACTGGCAGGACGCATTTGATTCAACTTTGCTGAGTGCCGTTCGGATGATTCGCTCTGTTTTGCCATCGATGCGAAAGCAAGGCGGTGGCTCAATTATCACTATAACGTCCTCATCAGTGAAGGAGCCAATCGACAATCTTTTGCTTTCAGGTGTTATGCGATCTGGTGTTGCTAGCTTAGCCAAGAGTCTCGCGACTGAGTTAGCGCCACAAAAGATTCGGGTAAATAATTTAGTGCCCGGACAAATAGAGACTGATCGATTGCGGGAGAATATTCGTACACAAAGTAAATCTATGAATCTGTCGTTCGAGCAGCTTTGGGAACAACGAGGGGATGGGGTTCCTCTTGGTCGATTTGGCGAACCCGATGAATTTGGGAAAGCAGGGGTATTCTTGTTATCAGATGTTGCTAGCTATGTTACGGGAGAGACGCTTGTTGTGGATGGCGGTGCAATGAAGACAGTGTGGTAGAGAAACTTCTATAGACTAACTTAAGGTGCATGGTTGATATGGGAATCCTTCCAGGACTATCGGAAGAGCGAACGGATTACGGCGCTACGCAAAAAGTAATTGAGGAGATCAGTCAGCGATTTGGTGATCGGTTAACAGTGGCTCGTTCTGTCAGGGAGCGCTTCGGTAAAGATGAGTCATTTCATCCATCAGTGCCGCCCGACGCTGTTGTTACGGTACAAAGCACTGAGGAAGTTCGAGATGTTGTGCAAAGCTGCGCACAGCATCGAGTACCCGTTATTGCTTATGGAACCGGCACCGCGCTGGAAGGTCATGTTGCCGCATTGCATGGTGGTATATGTATTAATCTCCAAGAAATGAAAGAAGTGGTAGCGGTTCATGCCGAGGATCTAGATGTTGTAGTTCAGCCTGGAGTGACGCGCAAACAGCTGAATCATTATCTAAGGGACACTGGTTTGTTTTTTCCTATAGATCCAGGGGCAGATGCTTCTTTAGGTGGAATGGCTGCTTGTCGCGCCTCGGGAACGAATGCGGTTAAATATGGAACGATGCGGGAAAATGTTCTGGCGTTGACAGTCGTTCTAGCTGATGGGAAAGTCATAAAGACCTCAAAAAGGGCTCGTAAATCTGCTGCCGGATATGATTTGACCCGTCTCTTTGTTGGCTCCGAAGGGACTCTTGGAATTATTACAGAGATTACTCTCCGTCTTTATGGAGTCCCCGAGTCAATTATAGCTGCCGTTTGCGTTTTTCCAGATGTTAGTTCTGCTGTGGATACAGTGATTGAAACTATTCAATATGGTGTCCCAGTTGCACGCATTGAACTCATGGATGACAGAATGATACAGGCCATTAATGATTATTCAGGCACTAATCTGGACATTGCACCTACAATATTTCTAGAGTTCCATGGCACTGTAGAGTACGCACGAGAGCAGTCAGAAATCGTACAGCAGATTGCAGTTGAAAATAGTGGTAGCAATTTCAACTGGACTGCGAATAGTGAAGAGAGAGCCAAGCTCTGGCAAGCGCGTCATGATGCTGCATATGCTTGCAAGGCCTTACGACCAAATGGGACGATCTGGGCAACTGATGTTTGCGTGCCCATTTCACGCCTTGCCGACTGCATAAGCGAAACCCGCCAAGACATTAAAGAGAGCAATATAATAGCGCCAATTGTTGGGCATGTCGGTGATGGCAACTTCCACCTTACTTTGGTAGTTGATCATAATGATAGGGGCGAGCAGGCTCGCGCAGAAGCATTGCATGAGCGTATGGTGATGCGGGCTTTGTCGATGGAGGGAACATGCACTGGAGAACATGGTATTGGCCATGGCAAAATTAATTTCTTGCTGGCAGAGCATGGAAGAGATGTTGTTAGTGTCATGCAGGCAATTAAGCAGACATTGGATCCACACAACATTATGAACCCTGGCAAGATAGTCCGTAGATAATGGGGGCAAGTTCTAACCGAATTGCCCAAACAATCAGCTTGAGTGCTGGGCATAAGAAGTTCCACGGCGCTGACATTGAATATGTACCTAGATTCTTGAGCCGGGAAGAAGCTGATGAATTAACTGAAACTCTGAAATTGAAAGTCCCATGGAGGCAGCCTAAGGTTAGAATTTTTGGTTCACTGTATCCATGTCCAAGATTAGCTGCTTCCTATGGTGACCAGCGAGCAATATATCAATATTCCGGGGTAACCAACTATCCATTAATGTGGTTGACAGAGTTATCCGAATTGAGGTGTCGTATTGAAAATTACACAGAAGATTCTTTCAATTCTGTGTTGGTGAATTGTTACCGGACCGGTTTAGATAGTATGGGCTGGCATCGAGATAATGAGCCTGAGTTAGGAATTGATCCAGTTATTGCATCCATCACGTTAGGATCCTCACGACGTTTTGTGATGCGGCACTGCAAGCGAAGGGATGTATCGAGGTTAGAAGTTTCGCTAGAAAACGGATCACTACTGATTATGCGTGGTCAGACACAGAGCTTATGGCAGCATACAGTACCCAAAACGCGCATGACTACGGGGCTTAGATTAAACCTTACATTTCGTAATGTTCTATGGAAGAGAGGATGCTCAGAATTCCAAAGCGACCCAATAAGTGAGGAGTTTTCCAGTTGCGAATAATTGAAACTATCGCAGAGTGGAAATTGATAAAGAGGTCAAGCCGTGGTTCTTGGGGTCTTATCCCAACAATGGGGTTTCTTCATGATGGTCACCTTTCACTGATAAGGCGCGGTTGCTCTGAAAATGAAAATACCATTGTTAGTATCTTTATTAATCCAACACAGTTCGGGCAGGGCGAAGATCTTGCGCAATATCCAAAAGCTATTGAGTCTGATCTGGAGGCGCTGAGAAGAGAAGGAGTAGATGTGGTATTTTTACCCTCTACCCAGGAAATGTACCCATCAGGTTTTGATACTCTAGTTGTTCCTGGTGATCTAGCTATTCGTTTGGAAGGTAGATCGAGGCCCAACCATTTAACTGGAGTGGCAACGGTTGTTTGTAAGCTATTTTCGATATTTCAGCCAGATAGAGCATATTTTGGTCAAAAGGATTTCCAACAATATCTGGTAATAGACCGAATTTCACGAGACCTGAATCTTGGGGTTGAAGTTGTGCTTGGCGAAACGATCCGATCGTCTGATGGGCTTGCATTAAGTAGTAGGAATTCGTACCTAAGTGATACAGAGAGGCTCGCTGCAGGAATTCTATACCAGGCTTTGACTAAAGCACATTATTTGTATAGAAATGGCGCGAGAAATTGCAAGGATCTCAAAGATGCAATGATGTCAATTATCAATTCCGAGCATGTTGTTTCATTAGATTACCTAAGTATTGGGAATGTTGAAACGCTGGATGAGCTAGAGGTTATAGAAACCACTGCCATCATAACAATAGCCGCTTGGGTTGGTTCGGCACGTTTGATAGACAATATCTATCTATCAGAATGAGTTATTTATCTCAGATCTACGCATCTATCAAAAATCAATCGTAGGCCATCTAGAGTAAGTGTCGGTTCCCATATATCCACTGTTTCAAGCTCAGAAGCAAATAAACTTGATAAACCACCCGTCGCAACTATTGATGTTGTGCCGCCCAATTCGCCGATTAATTGTCGATTTATTCCATCGATCATTGCTACGCTTCCATGCATTACACCAGATTGCATACTAGACTCAGTGGTCCGACCCACCAAGGTTTCTGGGAACCGAAGTTCTACCGCCGGCAGCTTTGCAGCAGCTAAGTGCAAACTTGCTACAGAAGTTTCTGGCCCGGGAGCGATAATGCCACCGAGATAGGTTCCATCGCTGGATATTATGTCAAACGTTGTAGCAGTGCCAAAATCAACAACAATTAGCGGACCGCCGTACTTCTGATAGCCTGCAACAGCGTTGCATATTCTATCTGCACCTACAGATTCTGGATTTTCATAGTCAATCACAATTCCGAGATCGAGTTCTGTGGAGATATTGATAACTGGCACTTCTAGACGATCAATTAGTAGGCTCTCAACAGTAGAGGTGAGATTCGGTACAACGGAACTTAGAGCTGCGCCTGTAATCGTAGCAGGAGAATAGCCGTTATTATTTAAAAGCATGCATAAGACGAGCCAAAGTTCATCGGAAGTGGTATAGCGGCTCGTAGCAATACGCCAGTCATCAAGTAGTCGTTTATCATTAGATATAGCGACAGTTATATTGGTATTGCCGATGTCGATCAGAAGTAGCATGAAAGTTCCAGATAATATTACCTAAACTTAGGTTTGTGTTGGCCTGCATGTTCTTGACACGAAATTATAGGAGAAAGCGATTGTCTTTGCTGTCAAATCGTTGCCAGAGCAGTTTATGGCGTTACAATTAAGCAATTGCATTGAGCCGTTCTATTGTTGTTGAACGGCGACTTCCGCAATAGATGGGTTTCTGGACATCAGGCCTATTGCTGAGCATCACTATAGAAGAATAGTTTTTATGGGTAGTTGTTATCAGGCTTGGGTCACGCGCTTTGTTTATTGATTTACTATGAGAATGATTTAATGCCGATATTGGAAAAGCAACCTCTGGCGGAAGTCGTTAGGCCTCAGAATCTTGAGGATGTGATTGGTCAGGAGCACATTCTTGGGCATGGTATGCCGCTAAGGAATGCGATTCTTTCGGGTTATCCACACTCAATGATTCTATGGGGCCCTCCTGGCACCGGAAAGACTACACTCGCTAAGCTCATTGGCAAGCTAACAAAACATTCTTTCGAAACTCTAAGCGCTGTAGCAGCGGGAGTTCGCGAAATTAGGTCGATCATCAATACAGCTGCACAAGAAGACCACGGCGTTATCCTTTTTGTCGACGAAGTCCATCGTTTTAATAAATCGCAGCAGGATGCATTTTTGCCATATGTAGAAGATGGCACAATCACGCTTATAGGAGCTACAACCGAGAATCCTTCATTTGAGTTGAACAATGCGCTGTTGTCTAGGTTGCATGTCTATAAGTTATTACCGTTGACAGAGATTGAACTTGGCTTACTGTTCGATCGTGTTTGGGCAAGTACAAGCTTCATTAAGCTTAGAAAAGAAATTACTATTGATGATAATGCACGAGCTATGTTTGTTGGTGCATCGGATGGAGATGCCCGACGTTTACTTAATTTTATGTCGGCCTTGGCGAAGCTATTTTCCACGAGCTCGAGACCAGAAATTGTTGATTCAGAGATCGTATCTAATGTAATCGGAGCTTCTAGTCGGCGCTTTGATAAAGGCGGAGATTATTATTACGAACTGATTTCGGCGCTACATAAATCTGTTCGTGGCACTGATCCTGATGCAGCACTTTACTGGCTGGCAAGGATACTTGATGGTGGCGGTGATCCGCTCTATGCAGCGCGTCGATTGATTCGAATTGCCAGCGAGGATATTGGCAATGCAGATCCACGCGCGTTAACAATTGCACTTAATGCTGCAGATGCGTATGAGAGGCTTGGTTCTCCAGAGGGAGAGCTAGCACTCGCCCAGGCTACCGTATTTTTATCATGTTCCGCTAAATCTAATGCTGTCAACAAAGCATTTAATCTTGCATCCAAAGATGCTGTGAATTTGGGTACTCTCGATGTGCCAATCCATCTTCGCAATGCCCCAAACTCGTTATTAAAAGAACTTGGTTATGGGGAAGAATATCGCTATCCGCACGATGAGAAAGATGGCTATGCAGTGGGTGAAAATTATTTTCCTGATAAGATGAAAGGCCGACGCTACTATGAGCCGGTTGATAGAGGTCTTGAATCGCAAATAGCGAAGAAACTAGCTGAATTTAGAGCAAAATCTCGTATTGGTTAATATATGAATGATTTACGATCTGTTGTGCGTCTTTTGAGTCGTCAGCAGTGGACAACTGAGAAAAAAATTAGAGACACGCTTAGTTATAGTGACATTGGTCTTAAGGATGCCATTGATATTTTACTATTGAGAGGTTTACACGTTGAGTCCCATCCTAAATATGGTTTTCGGTTACGTAAAGATGTCACGCTGATTGATGAGCAAAAGCTCAAGAAGCTGCTAGGAGAAGCAGAGCTTGTATGCGCGAAAAGACTATCTGTTTTAGATGCCGTTGATTCTACTAATGATCTATTGCTGTCATGGGGAGACATAACAACGCTTCATGGGCGGGTTTTTATAGCTGAGTTTCAGGACAAAGGGCGTGGAAGAGACGGTCGGCTATGGCAGGCTGCAGGCTACCAAAATCTAACCTTATCTTTGGCGTGGGCTACTCATCTTAGTGGGATTAAACTTCCTGCATTTAGCCTTGTTGCTGCTTTAGCACTTTGCATTTGTCTAGACAACATGGGATATGAAAAAATTGGGCTCAAATGGCCTAACGATGTCATGCTTCCATCTGGTAAACTCGCAGGCATTCTAGTTGAAACTAACCGGAGATTATCGAGCAACGTCTTTATCGTTGTCGGCGTCGGACTCAACGTTAGGATGTCTACTAGTATCAACCATGTAGCGAAACAACCTGTTTGCGATCTTGAGTCAGTTTCAAGCTCTACAGTGGCAATTGATCGAACATTGCTCGCTGCAAACCTTATAGCCAGCATGTCTGAGGCATTTGACCAAATGGAAAGGCTTGGATTTCGGTCATTTATGGAAAACTGGAACGATCGCGATATATTTAGGGATCGCGAAGTTGTTGGTACTAATGGTGATCAGCGCATTATTGGCTGTGGCATGGGAGTTGATCAATATGGAGCGTATCTGGTTCGAGATGAATTGGGCCGAGTCCACAAACTGGTATCTGGAGAGGCAAGACTTCGTTAGGAAGTTTTTGCATGCGGATTAATCTAGCAGTAAATGGGCAGGTTTACTGCGAGATAGCGGCCACGAATACCATTATTTGCTGAGAGAGCGCCGCTTGGAAACTAAAAATATTTTAGGAACGCGATCGTCGATGAAATGGATTTTTTTTGGCCTGGTTACTATAAATGCCATGCTTTACTTATGGGCGACCAATTACCCGGTCGGCGACAGTCTAGAATTTTCCGAGGAGCAATTAGAGCTTAACCCAAGGGGCATGGAGTTGGTTCATGAGCGTAGCATAGCCGACGCCGACTCTTTGAATGAGTGCGTGCGCATTGGACCATTCTCAACTGCAGATACATATAGCCGAGCATCACGCTTTTTGATTAATGAAGGATTTGGGTTCACGAGGAAAGTTTTTAGTGAAAGAGAGGAGCGAAAATTCAGAGTTTATTTGGGGCCATTTCTGACACAGGCTGCCCGGGATACAGCTGAAAATCGTTTACAGCAGGAGAGTATTGATTATTATGAGCATGGAGATAAAGACGGTAAGTTGCTGTCGGTCGCCGAATTGTTTACAGAGGGTGTTGCAGCTGGCGCGTATGTTGCCGAGCTAAAAAAACTTGGCCTTGATGCTGAAGCACGATCTGAGGCGAGGACTTTAGGTCCCTGGCGTTGGTTGGAGGTGGCAGATGTGGTAAATGACGAACGCAGAGATGTTCTGCATCAACATGAGTGGGGCGATGCCAAGGCTGAAATTCTAGATGTCCCATGCTCGTAATACTGTAAATTAACGCTAAATATGATGCCCACACATTGTGAAATTGTTTTGCTCTAACTAAAATAATAAGCATATTATCGAGCGCCTGATGCCCGCATAGCTCAGTTGGCAGAGCAGCGGTTTTGTAAACCGCAGGTCACTGGTTCGAATCCAGTTGCGGGCTCCAGCATTAATAGGGGCTTTTAGGGGCTTTCCAGGTTGTCATCAGGTCAGGTTGACTTGGATGGCTGGCTAGTTGGGCGCTCATCACACTTACAGTTAAGTGTGAGCAAAACCCATCTGTCGACTGGAAAGTTTGAGTCCCAGGCTGGCCATAGTCCAAGCCAGTAGGTTGTAGGTAGGAGATTAACTGGTAATTTAGACCCTTTTTCTCTTAAAAATCTTGACGATCCGAAGGAAACAGGAGAAAATTTCTTGTTTGAAATTTTCGGAGGGGTTCCCGAGCGGTCAAAGGGGGCAGACTGTAAATCTGTTGGCTCAGCCTTCGGAGGTTCGAATCCTCCCCCCTCCACCACGTGGTTGGGCGGATTCATGCCGGGCTGAGACCAATTACTAGTACTAGGAGGATGAGGGTTTGCCGACAGATCTACGAATTTTGGCGGGTGTAGTTCAACGGTAGAACCTCAGCCTTCCAAGCTGATGACGTGGGTTCGATTCCCATCACCCGCTCCAGCAGTCGGTTGTGCCCGCATAGCTCAGTCGGTAGAGCACCTCCATGGTAAGGAGGGGGTCACTGGTTCAAATCCAGTTGCGGGCTCCAGGTAAAGTTGTACCAAGTATTATTTTTAGTGTCGCTGATGTGATCGTAAGGAAAGCGAGCTGATATTTTAGGGGAAGAAAAGTGGCCAAAGAGAAATTTGAACGTACTAAACCGCA
>PBOB01000093.1 GCA_002724185.1 Acidiferrobacteraceae bacterium
ATACATGAATACCCGCCTCTTCTCTGCATTCCTTCCAAATTCTCACAGTAAAGTCACCTATCGATTCCTCTTCAGACATCAGTACCATTCTCCAGTTGGATCAACTGCACAGTCGGGGTCCGGCTGATTTCTTGGCGCATGAAGAGCCTCGATGATTCTCTCCAAAGTAATTACTCGGCGTTCTAGGTTAATTATTGCTTCATGTAGGGTCGTCTCATCTCCCATAATATAACGGAATGAGTGATTGCCTATAATATTACCTGAAGAATCTATTACAACTCCTTTACTTTCAATCACTTTCAATCACTTTCACTATTACAGCCACGATATACCTGTTCGAGTCCTCTGCTCGCCACAGTCTATCAAGATGCCGGGTCAGGGGGGGAAAATCCCCCCTTCCCCGGTAGGTTGATGGACCGTAGGCGGGTGGTGGGTGGATGTATGTCCCCTGAAATGCTGCTTTTGACCGTCCTGGGTGGGGTTAACATCCTTCTTCTTCTGGTGATCGCCTACTTAGGAGGTCGTTCAATCGAGATTGCTGTCGAAGAGTTAGATTCACGACTAGCTGAGGCCTTGCAGAGCCTCGTCAATGAGTTCACTCAAGGCGGTTTTGAAGGGATTGAACCCCCTAATCCGATCCAAATAGCCATCAGTCAATTGATTGGAGCATGGGCCGACCAACAGAAGCAAATTATCCCTGCCCAGGTGTTACCAAGAGAAGATAACGGTCAATTCAAGTCAGAAAAGGTTGATTAGCGAGTTTTTCCAGTTTTGTCCTCATGCCGCCGCGCCGAAAGAAGTCAAAACGCCGAAGAAGACCGAAAACGTTCAGTCTGTATAATGCAGCCGTCTCATATCTGAATCTGTCAATTCTTACTGAGGGGATTATGGGAACTTCGCCTATAGGCGTAGTAACAGGAGCCACAGATATTGGTTACAAGACCGTGGCAGATAGAGGTCTAGGCGCTACCTCAATGACCCTCACTGGTGCTAGTGAAATATCTCTTGGAGACATCCTGAATCAACCTGGACTAGCAGCAAACCAAATGATGGCAAACGCTCAGAGCAATATGGTGCCGATGGCAATTAGCGCAATTACGCTCAATGCAGGTGCGAAAATCTTCCGCAGGGTCATGAGACAACCATTCAACAAAGCAAATGCCCTAATCCGGCCCCTTGCTCTTGGAGTGAGGTTGTGATTTTATGGCAACCAACACAGTTAACGGAATTCTAGTTTGTTCGGATGGAACAAACATTCCACTAAAGGCAGAACTCGCAGAGGGTACGGAGTCCGATCTAACGACCGACACCACCTATACAGTTAGCGCACAGAACATAGGCGACTATGGGCTGGGAAAAACTATCGTTAGTGGTCTAGTAACCTGCGACAACGGAGTTGCATATGCATACATCTTGAGGCAGGGTCTAGTTGCTGCAATCATTCCGGTCGCTATCAAAGGCGTCTCATCTCCAACTCCGGCCCTTTGCGCCCCCTTCACGCTGCAGGCTGGAGACAAACTCCGCTGTATGAACAACACCGCCGCAGACAGAGAAGGCGCACTTTGTTACTACACTGCTCAAGGAGTTTCTAGAATTGCAGTAGTCACTCCTACTGGTGGAGCAACTAACGAACTTGTAGATCTCCAGACTTCAAACTCAATTGGAGATACCGTCCAGGGACAAAGAATAGTCAAGGCTTTCTTCACTTCTGTTGATGGTGCTAAGATTGAAACCCCAGGCGCAGTTGTTGTCGACGCTCTTGGAAATGTTGTCGGTTCTGTTTCAGCGACAGATCCCTCAAAGTTCCAAGCAGGTTTCAACGATTGCTCGATTCCAGTAAACTTGAATTTCAAGGCTCAGTACCTTACCAATGCATAGGCGTGATTAGATGCCGAAGATGACTAAAGCAGCTGGCCGACGCCGACTCTCAGAGATTGTATCCAAGGCGAAGAAATTGTTCATGGTTGGGTATATCTCAACTAAAGACCTAGAAGCCATTGAGCGCATCGCAAAAACCCGTTCTAAGCAATTGAAGTGATATGGTATGCCGCTTCCAGACGCGCCCTCAAAGTCGCCTCGCGTGTATAAGATACTCAAGGTGAAGACCCTGGATGCAGAGGCTCCAAACAGTCTTTCTCAAACTGATATTGCAAATGTAGGCGACCCTATATCCGTAGAGATGCTAAACGAGGACGAATTGAGGCGTCTAGTGTTAGTGAACTTAGCGAGATTGACAGTGAAACAAGAATGGGATGGGTTGCTAGGATGACTCCTTTGCCTGATGCGGATAAGAAATCTCCGAGAGTATATACATTAACACAGAATACCGACCTCGAAAACCTTGCATTTGCTACAATGCAGTCTATCGGCCAACCTATCTCAATAGAAGAGATGTCTGAAGATGAATTAAGACGGTTAGTTTTAGTCAATTTGGCCCGTCTAAGCGTCAAAGGTGAATGGTCAGGACTGTTAACTGCCGGGGGTGGTGATTCTGGATACGGTGTTTTGCTCCCTGAGACAACAACGGGCACATATGACGGGTTTGAAATTACTGCAATGGCCCCTTGGGGTACTCAACGTTCTGCGACTCAAAACCTGAATATCCCCGCTGTTCCAACAGCGTTTCCCTTTGTGGCTCCCGAATCAGGTGACTTATCGGAGGTTGAAATATGGATAAACACGACCACCGCTAGTAGTACCCTCGTGATAGCATTCTATGAAGATGATACAACAAATCATGTCCCAGGCGACCTGTTAGGATATGTTACGATTGATACAGCTACTTCTACCGGGGCAGTTAGTCAAACCTCGTTTTCCTCGACAGTTACACTAACAGAAGGTACTCAGTATTGGTGCGCTTATGCCAAGGGTACTAGCGCTTACGCCTCAATTAAGGGAATCCAGGACGACCATAGAATGGGGTTAGGTATAGCAAACTCACCAATCAACACTAACAACGCCGCTTCTTACGGGACTACCGATTGGATTTCTCCTAATGTTCCAGCAGATGACATAGGGAGTCTTACTCAATATACAGGTGGAACCCTGGCAACAATTGTAATCAAATATTAGGTGAGTCAATGGATAGGAAATATACGAGATTCAACGGAACCGAAATCATCGAACAGGGAACCCGTGATGTCGATTGGGAAGAAGTTAGAAGGCAAAGAGATCAGGCTCTGTCCGATTCTGATTGGTGGGCTTTGAAGGACTTGACAATGAGCCAAGCGAAGAAAGACTATCGCCAAGCCTTGAGAGATCTTCCCCAAGTCCATGAGCATGCAAACGATGCGATTGACAATTGGCCTGAAATTCCTGAGTGATTAGATGACGAAGCGCAAGCCTGAGAAGGTCATCGAATACAGGATTTCATTACAAGATAAAGAACGAGAGTTGCTTGAACACTTAGTCTATGTTGAAGGTACAGCCAAAGCATTCAACCAATTTACGGAGCCTTTCGTTGAAATTCTGAAAGACATTAGCGCATTAACTGTCATATTTTCAGCGATAGCGGCTCTTCTTGGGTGGAAATTCGTCCTGGGACCGGGCATAGAAAATGTAGGCGACTTGATTGAGGACTTCCAGAATCAATACGACGGGTTCAAGTCCTCCCTGGACGAGAAGGGAGCGCAAGCCCAAGTCGCCACCGAGTTCATGCTAGGCTCTTTACCCGGTGCTGGGCCTATTTTCAAGATTCTATTTCGATGAGGTTAAGAAATGTCGCAACTTGTGCCAAATACCCCTGCTTTGGAGCGCACTTTGCCTATTTTCTTCGCCTTCATTTTGGGCTATTTGGCCGGTTCTGGTGAATTGTCGCAATTCCTCTAACTCTGTGCCTTGCTTAGTAATGACCGTCTGAAGGGCAGCTACGTTAGTAAGCAACTCTTCGTAACTTGGGTTATCTCCACGAGGACCAAAATACCATTCAATCGCCTCGGAGACCTTGGCAGATTTCCCGCCGAATTTCCTGGGGTTGGTGATCGCATTAACTAACTTGGAAGCATTAGGCCTCAATCTGAATGAATGGGTTGCACCTGAGACTCGGTCAAGAGTCCCTGCAGTTCTGTGCAACCTGCCAGTAGGCCCGACCTCACTCATGAGAAGTCCTCCAGGGTCGGAGACATTGCAGCCTTCATGACAGCCGTGGATATCTCAATTGGAAGTTTGGCCCTCAGATTACTTCTCACAGGGTTCGTACTCCATACGTCCGAATCGGCTTTGAAATGAGTAAAGGAATAATCAACCGCTATTGTCGGGAGATTGTGCCATAACACGAACGGTCCGATTATCTGAGTCGGTGGACCCAAATAAGGTTCAAAATAAGGAATTGCACCGATCACATTTTCTATGCACCAAAATTTAGGCTCCCAGTGTTCTTTCAAATCAATGCATGCTTCGAGGATAGACATGTCCGGCTCAAATGACTCACCTGCCCTGAGTGCTGTAGGGCCTGGGGCATGATACCCCCTGGAAAAATCTCTGCAGGGTGGAGATGCCCAAAGCAGAGTGATATCTTGAACAGGAGAGACCCCTATCAGACCGTAAGATTTGATGAAATTATTTGATAGATTCTTGACGCACTCATGAACAGTATAGCGAGGCCAATCAGGTTCAAGGATGCCTTGAGGGTCAGAATCAACCCTAACAACTAACCAGTCTTCGTCCTGGACCATGGCCTCAGAAGCACCACCTAAGCCGGAGCATAGATCTAACATTACGAACTCCTTCATTCAATCCCTCCAAACTGGGAATCGGGACATTTTGGGTTGATACAATAGGGCTTCATCCCAAAAATCTCCGCTGTGTTGGCAAACATCACACTATTTTTCTTACAGGTCGGGCATATTCCGCTCATTCTATTCACCACTCATCATAGAATCGAATTCTAGGAATTCCCTAACAATATCAAAATGATTCTGAATACACCAATTCATGAAAAAGACATGAATACCCGCTTCTTCTCTGCATTCTTTCCAAACTCTCACAGTAAAGTCACCAATCGACTCTTCTTCAGACATTAATACCACTCTCCAGTTGGATCAACTGCACAGTCGGGGTCCGGTTGATTTCTTGGCGCATGAAGAGCCTCAATGATTCTCTCCAAAGTAATTACTCGGCGTTCTAGGTTAATTATTGCTTCATGTAGGGTCGTCTCATCTCC
>PBOB01000094.1 GCA_002724185.1 Acidiferrobacteraceae bacterium
CAGTTCCGCCAGCAGCTCCGACAGTTCCGCCAGCAGCTCCGACAGTTCCGCCAGCAGCTCCGACAGTTCCGCCAGCAGCTCAGATTCGGACAGTTCTGTAGCTGAAGCTTCCAGTGACTCGGATGCCGCTTCCAGTGGCGACTCAACAGCGACGGGAGATGGTGGTAAACCGTTACAGTCCTTCTGGGTAGTCGGTAAGGGCGATCACCTTTGGGGTATATCTGCTCACGAGAGAGTTTACGGCGATCCCTATCAGTGGCCCTTACTCTTCAAGCGAAATCGGCATCAGATTGAGGATGCTGATCTAATATATCCCGGACAGATACTTAGAATTGAGCGGGATTTGACAACCGCAGAGGTTCAAAGAGCTATAGATCATGCTAAGTCACGGGGTGCTTGGGTTTTAGGGATTACGGAACTCAGCGACATTGAATATCTTTCGAGGGAGCGTTAATTACCGAGCTCTGTTCTCGAATGCTGTGGAAAATTATAAAAAGGCCCTGAATAGATTCAGGGCCTTTTTATTGGGTGTGACGCTTCGCTCGAGTAATGGGGATAGCAGGAGAGGGCAAATTACATCATCTTGATTGTTTTTAGGGTCTCAGTGAGGTCGGACAGCAGGTAATCCGTATTCTTGCCAGAGTTACGATCCCTGTATTCAACGGTTCCATTTTGTAAACTTCGCTCACTAATAACCAGTCTATGAGGAATGCCAATTAGGTCCATTTCAGCGAACATCACGCCTGGTCTTTCATTTCGATCATCAAGCAGTACATCAAGTCCAATATCAGTAAGTGATATGTATATTTCTTCAGTAGCTTTTGCTACAGATTGTGATCGCTTCAGACCTATAGGTACGATGCATATGTCAAATGGAGAGATCGGCGCGGGCCATACGATACCATCTCTGTCATGATTTTGCTCAATCGCTGCCGCCACAATACGAGTTATCCCAATTCCGTAGCAGCCCATATAGATCGGTGTTGATTCACCAGATTCATCTAGGATTGTCGCATTCATCGACTCACTATATTTTTTTCCAAGCTGAAACACATGACCTACTTCGATTCCACGGCGTACTTCTATTTTGTGCTCTGGATGGCCTGGGCATGGATCCCCGGTTGTTGCTTTTCGTAGATCCGCAGATCGAGGTAACGGTAAGTCACGCCCCCAGTTGACGTTCTGAAAGTGAACGTCAGGTACGTTTGCACCACACGTAAAATCGCTGACTAAGAGAGCAGAATGATCGGCAATCATGGTAAGTTCCAATCCGACTGGCCCAATAGCACCTGGGCCAATACCGATTGCCATCTGGATTCGTTCAGGGCTAGCCATTCTTAGCGGTGTTGCAACTGCATCCAGTTTTTCTGCCTTTACAACATTTAATTCGTGGTCGCCCCTTAATAGGATAGCCACTAGGCCATCACTAGAACCTTCTACTATCAACATCTTGATAGTTTTTTCTGGATTAATATTGAGGAAACTGCACAGATTTTCAATAGTATGTTGTTTGGGCGTCGCGACTTCTTTCATTGGTGTTGTTGAGGTGGGAAGCTCACTCGCGCTAAGTGCTGGTAAGTCGACTTTGTCCACATTAGCAGAGTATCCGGTAGACGCGCAGATTGCGATACCATCTTCACCGGAATCTGCCATCACATGAAACTCGTGAGAGAAATTGCCGCCGATAGCGCCACTATCAGCCTCGACAGCGCGCGCTTCCAGACCTAATCGTTTAAAAATGCGCTCATATGCCTCGTACATGATCTCATAGCTTTTTGCCATACCCTGAGGGTTGATATCGAACGAATACGCATCCTTCATTATGAATTCTCGTGCTCGCATAACTCCGAATCTTGGTCTGATTTCATCGCGGAACTTGGTTTGAATCTGATAAAAGTTCGTGGGCAATTGTTTGTAGCTTTTGAGTTCAGTTCTCGCTAGCGCCGTAATGATTTCCTCATGAGTTGGCCCGAAACAAAAATCCCGTTGATGGCGATCGCTAAATCTCAATAGTTCTGGTCCATAGGCTTCCCATCGACCTGATTCCTGCCAAAGTTCAGCAGGTTGTACGGCTGGAAGTAAAACCTCTTGCGCGCCGCTCCTGTTCATTTCTTTACGAACAACTGATTCAACTTTCCTCAAAACACGCAATCCCAGGGGTAACCAATCGTAGATTCCCGCTGCAACTTGACGAATCATGCCAGATCTAAGCATTAACTGATGACTAGCGATCTCAGCATCAGTTGGATTTTCTTTAAGGGTCGTAAGAAGGAATTGAGAGGTGCGCATACAAGTTCACACGGAGTTGGGATTTGGAGCTCTAGTGTACCTGTCTTCTAACGCAAATGGGTGGGAGTTGCGCAGGTATTGTATGGACATAGGGTATTCAGCAAGCCTAAAGATCAATTTGTTTCGGCTGCAAAACATAGTTTTTGGTCTGAAGGTTGACTATAGCAAATAATTAATTTAATCATGGCGACGTTGGTACAGTATAGAATATCGTTGAAATAGAACTAATCACTATGTTCTTTCGTTGATATTCGAGTTGAGAATTGAGTATGACATTATCCGTGGATAAGTCTGAAAAACCGCTTTGGTTCCCTAAGCCAGACCAAGTAAATGCAGCGGCTATAACCAAATTTAGGCAAGAAGCAGAAATTCAGTGGCGAAGATCATTCCAAGATTATAGCGCTCTCCATAAATGGTCTGTAGATCATCCGGAGGAATTTTGGCTCAGTGTCTGGGATTTCTGCGACATTCAAGCTTCGACTCGTGGTAGTCGTATCATTAGTCATATACAAGATATTCCGGGTGTCCGGTTTTTTCCAGATGCGCGACTTAACTTTGCTAAGAATTTACTTCGTCGTCGTGATAATGGCATAGCGATTTGTTTTCGTACTGAAAATAACATAGAGCGTAGTCTTACCTATTCCCAGTTGTACCATAGCGTTGCGGGCTTGGCGACAGCGTTGAGAGATTTAGGTGTGAAGCCTGGTGATCGGGTTTGCGCTTATATGCCCAATATTCCCGAGACCATCATTGCAATGCTGGCTACAACTGCAATAGGCGCTGTTTGGGCATCTTGCTCGCCTGATTTTGGCGTCCAGGGCGTTTTGGATCGATTTGGGCAAATAGAGCCTAAGATTTTGTTCAGTGCGGATGGCTACTATTATGGTGGCAAGCAACACGACTCCATCTTGAAATTATCAGAATTTAGGAAACATTTACCTACTTTAGAGAAAGTAGTGATCGTGCCTTTCCTTTCATCCCTGCCAGATATAACTACGGTTACTGATGCGGTGTTATGGGATGATTTCATTGGTGTTTCTAATGATATTCCGTTCGTGGATTTACCATTTAACCATCCATTGTATATTTTGTTTTCGTCGGGAACGACTGGCGCTCCTAAGTGTATCGTCCATGGATCTGGGGGTACGCTATTACAACATCTTAAAGAACAGCGTTTGCATGTAGATGTCCGTCGAGATGATCGTTTTTTTTATTTCACAACATGTGGTTGGATGATGTGGAACTGGCTAGTTTCTGGATTAGCTAGCGAAGCTGTGATAATGCTATATGACGGTTCACCATTTTACCCCGATGGGAATATTCTATTTGACTACGCTGAGGCTCATAACATCAATATTTTTGGTGTATCTGCTAAGTTTCTTGATGCTGCAGCAAAATCGGGGATTCGGCCCATTGAGACGCATAATCTTAGCAGCATGAGGACATTGCTATCTACCGGTTCACCATTGATGCCCGAGAGTTTTGATTTCGTCTACGATGCTGTTAAGGAAGACTTATGTTTATCATCGATTTCAGGGGGCACTGATATTGTGGCTTGTTTTGTTGGGGGGAATCCTACATTGCCAGTTTGGAAAGGTGAAATCCAATGTCGAATCCTTGGTATGAAGATTGAGGTTCGTGATGATGATGGCGAAGTTGTTGAAATAGGCGTTAAAGGAGAGCTTACCTGTAGTAACCCTTTTCCATCGATGCCATTAAGTTTTTGGAATGATGCTAAGAGCCAGAAATACAAAGCTGCCTATTTTGAAAAGTTTTCTGGTATTTGGTGTCATGGAGACTATGTAGCAGAGACTAAACATAGCGGCATTATCGTTTATGGTCGATCTGATGCGACCTTAAATCCAGGAGGAGTGAGGATTGGTACAGCAGAAATATATCGCCAAGCAGAGCGCGTAGATGAAGTTGTCGAAAGTCTGGTTGTTGGTCAGCCTTGGGAGGGAGATACTCGGATCATTCTTTTTGTTCGTCTTCGCGAGGGCATCACTATGGATGAGCATATTTCACAGAAAATATGCAACTCTATCAGGGATAATACGACACCCAGGCATATGCCATCCAGGGTGATCCAGGTCGCAGACATACCAAGGACAAAGAGTGGGAAGATAGTAGAGCTTGCTGTCCGTCAGATTATAACCGGTGAACCAGTAAAGAACCGAGAAGCCCTTGCAAACCCAGAAGCATTAGATCTTTACAGTAACTTGGCCGAATTAGACCACTAGTTCGAAAAAATTCCTTACTAAGTTGTTTTGAAAACAATGGCACCAACAATCACGTACGTTGATATAACAAGCAATTATCGTTTACAAAGGTGCGCTAGGAGTCAGATATTGAATCAAGATCTGGTTGCTTTTTGAGTATTCTTTTGTGACCTATCCGGAGATTAATCCTATTGCTCTATCGCTAGGTCCAGTTAGTATTTATTGGTACGGCATAATGTACCTGATCGGATTTGGTGCTGGTATCTTCCTGGGCAGGATTCGTGCTCGGAAATCGCATGTGAATTGGGAATTGCAGGATATTTGGGATCTTTTGTTTTTCGTTGTGCTAGGAGTTGTAATCGGTGGAAGGTTGGGCTACGTCGTTTTCTATAACTTCACTTATTATCTCGATTATCCAATAGAATTGCTATTTTTATGGTCTGGTGGGATGTCATTCCATGGCGGTCTTATTGGTGTTCTCTTTTCCTTATATTTATTCGCTCGCAGAAAAAATAAAACGTTTTTTGAAGTCGGAGATTTTGTTGCGCCACTTTGCCCTATCGGCTTTGGTCTTGGACGCATAGGTAATTTTATTAATCAGGAATTGTGGGGCCGGGTTACAGATATGCCGTGGGGTTTGGTATTTCCGCTAGCAGGTCCTGAAATGCGACATCCATCTCAGCTATACGAAGCTGGTTTGGAAGGTGTTGTACTATTCTTGATATTGTGGTTTTACTCGAGGCAGCGCCGACCTGTAGGAGCTATTTCTGGAATATTTCTTGTTGGTTATGGTAGTTTACGATTCCTAGCAGAATTCTTTCGCGAGCCAGACTTTCATATAGGTCCAATTCTATTAGAGTGGATGACAATGGGCCAACTATTATGTTTACCGATGGTCTTTTTTGGTCTGATTTTTTGGATTAGAGCAATTCGTGGAGCTGCATAGATGACTTTGATTGACAAAGAACCTCCTGTTAAGTCTCGCCGTACTTTCGCCATCATATCTCATCCTGATGCTGGTAAGACAACACTCACTGAACGATTTCTGCATCTTGGGGGGGCAGTTCAATTAGCTGGTACTGTTCGTGCTAGAAAGACGGGCCGATACGCTACGTCAGATTGGATGAAATTAGAGAAGGAACGCGGTATCTCTGTCACTTCGTCTGTGATGCAGTTTTTTTATAAAGATTATGTGGTTAATTTGCTCGATACGCCAGGACATTCAGACTTTTCAGAAGACACCTATCGCACACTTACAGCAGTTGACTCGGCGCTAATGGTGGTTGATCTTGCAAAGGGGGTTGAAGAGCGAACGATTAAATTAATGGATGTTTGCCGTTTGCGGGCTACGCCAATTATGACTTTCATTAACAAGCTTGATCGTGAAGGACGGGACCCGATGGAAGTAATGGATGAAATCGAGTCTGTTCTTTCTATCAAGTGCGCTCCAATGACATGGCCCGTAGGTATTGGTCGACGGTTTCAGGGAATTTATAGACTTTATGATGATTCGTTGCATTTATTCCAAAGACGTGGAGCTGACAATAACATTGAAGCTAGCGATCAGATCATTCCAGGCTTATCAAATCCTAAACTCAATGAGTTGTTGCCTGCAGTAATTGAGCAATTACAAGATGAGATCGACCTTGTTCGAGGAGCTAGCAATAACTTCAACCTAGACGAATATCGTTCTGGGAATTTGTCGCCAGTATATTTTGGTTCAGCGTTGAGCGGTGATGGTACTGAGGAGCTCATTGAATCCTTTGTGCGCTATGCACCACCACCGGGAGATCGCATAAGTGAGCTAAGGACTGTGAAGAGTTCCGAGAGTTCTTTTACAGGGTTCGTTTTCAAAGTCCAAGCAAATATGGATCCTGCGCATCATGATCGCATAGCATTTTTGAGGATAACTTCAGGTAATTATCGTAAAGGTATGCGAATTTATCAGGTCCGAACTCGGAAATACACAACAGTTAACAATGCAATTATGTTTCTCGCATCACGCAGGGAAGCTGTTGATGCCGCTACAGCTGGAGACATAATTGGTCTGCATAACCATGGCACAATACAGATTGGTGATACATTCACGGAGGGTGAAGACCTTAAGTTCATTGGAATACCGAGTTTTGCACCTGACCTTTTCCGACGAGTACAGCTTGCCGATCCACTTAGATCAAAGGCGC
The DNA here is from genome assembly GCA_002724185.1 of Acidiferrobacteraceae bacterium. Lineage (GTDB taxonomy): Bacteria > Pseudomonadota > Gammaproteobacteria > Arenicellales > UBA868 > CAJXWH01. The sequence continues at coordinate 6,692 of PBOB01000094.1, forward strand.
TAAATAAAGGATTGGATCAATTAAGTGAAGAGGGTGCTACCCAAGTCTTTAGGCCGCTAGATGGTCACAATGTTATCTTAGGAGCGGTCGGCATCCTGCAGTTTGACGTGGTTGCACACCGATTAAAGCATGAATATGGTGTCGACTGTCGATTTGAATCAGTGGCGATTGCAACGGCGCGCTGGGTTTCTAGTGAAGATCTTCAATCGCTGCAGGAATTCAAGGTGAGTTCACGCAGCAATCTTGCTCACGATAGTGGGGGGGCGTTAACTTATATGGCACCAAATCAAGCCAATCTTCGATTGACGGAAGAAAGGTGGCCGAATTTAGTTTTCAAAAAGACAAGAGAGTTATAATGTAGTTGAAAGTATTGATAGATCATCGTATAAGCCCTCAATCCATCTTAACTTAAATGAACGGTGGCTTTAAAGAGTAATATATTATGACAAATTGCACTCGGGTAGTTCTAGTTGTTCACCTCAATGTGAATGAGTCGTGTTTAGATGATTATGTTCAACTAATTACGCAGCATGCCCAAAATAGTTTACGTTTAGAGCCAGGATGCTTGCAGTTTGATGTGCTTTTTCCAGAGGAAAATTCAAACCAATTAATCCTGGTAGAGTCGTATGAAGACGCTGCGGCACTTGAGATGCACAAGAATTCAGCGCATATGTCAGACTATAGAAAACGCACTGAGGGGATGGTGAGTAAAAGCAAGATATATTATTGTACTTCGACTGCTGAATATCGATAAGAGATTTTGCTGTTCGAAGTAGTTTATGTAATCATTTAGTAGCTTAGGTATCTGATGGAGTTATGACCTCCATAGAGCTCTTGCTCCCGGTTTGTTGACTAACGCTGTTTGCGTTAGGCTTACCATTTCCCTCTGGCAACCATGCTACAGTAGAAGTTTTCAAATCGCCAAGTTTAGAAAAGTCATATAGCTTATTGTCGACAAGATGGCTTGGTACGATATTGCGTAGACTGCGGAATATCGATGCGGTACGTCCTGGATTCGTTCGCTCCCACTTAGCGAGCATACGCTTAATTACTTGTCGTTGTAGGTTATCTTGGGAGCCACAAAGGTTGCAGGGTATAATCGGAAAGCCACGGAGCGTAGCATATTTTTTGATGTCGACCTCTCGGCAATATGCCAATGGGCGAATAACTATGTTGTAGCCATTATCGCTGAGCAATTTGGGGGGCATAGCTTTAAGCTTCCCTCCATAGAACATGTTTAAGAAAAGTGTTTCAATAATGTCGTCACGATGATGGCCAAGAGCTATTTTGTTCATGCCATTCTTTTGGGCATATTTGTACAAAATACCTCTTCGTAATCGGGAGCATAGGCTGCACATGGTTTTCCCCTCTGGAACAATATCTTTCACAATCCTATGCGTATTTTCGCTTATAATTTTGTAGTCAACCCCAGTGTCTCTAAGATAATCCGCAAGCTGGCGAATAGGAAACCCAGGATGGTGCTGATCTAGGTTGATAGCTGTAATTGAGAATTTTACAGGCGCTCTTTGACGTAGTTTTAGTAGAATATCAAGTAGTGTCAGGGAGTCTTTTCCGCCAGAAATACACACCATTACATGATCATTATCTTCAATCATATTGTAGTCTTGAATCGCTTTTCCAGTTTCCCGGCGTAGTAGTTTTTCAACATGTTTAATGCTACTTGCTGGGGGATTGTTGGAGCTGGTTGATTTTTTATGTTCTTGAATCATTGCAGGTATCCGTTTGTAACTGTAGATTTGGGTCGAGTGGTTTAGTGTGTTAATTTTTGTGAGTCAAATATTGATATGATGGTAGGAGTCATTCTTGCATAAACTACAAAAAACGATTTTGATCAGTTTGATCACCGTTTTTACTATATGCCTGATTCTGGTATCGCTGGTGCAATGGTTAAATTGGGATCGCTACAGGGTTCCCCTGGCATCTTGGATGAGCTCCTATACGGGATACCAGATTGACATCAGTGGATCTATCGATGTGAATTTATTCCCCACGCCACATTTTAAGGTGTCTGAAATTGCAGTGGGTATTCCAACAGCGAGCGACATTACTTTATCTGCAAATATCAAAAAAATTAATGGTTCTCTAGACATAAATAGTGTTCTCTTAGGTAGAGTTGTTTTTAACGACTTAAGTATAGAACAGCCGAGTATATATCTGGACAGTGATCGGGATTATCGACAAAGTTGGAATGCTCTAGTCAGTCAATCTATTGGTAGTCTCAGTAGTAGTTCGTTAGTATTAGCACGACAGCTCAATATCCAAGATGCCCAGGTAATTATTAGCAATAAACACTCGGAAGATTCCAGGACATTTGTTGTCACAAGCGCGCAATTAGAAATCCTTGCTAATCCGGCTCTCTTAAGATTTGAGCTGGTAACAGATTATGGGAAGGGTCCAATCAGTTTGGTTGGCAGTCTTCACCATCTAATTGATGGCCAGTTACAGCCCATTTCAATTCGATACAGGATAGGCAGTATCGATGGAACAGTAGTAGGCCACATACAGGATATTTTCCAGCAAGGGATTGTTGATCTTGACGTCACTACACAGGGCGATGATTTACGGTATTTGTATGAATTACTTGATCTACAGCCAATTGTTTCGTTGCCTGGTTCTTCGTTTACTGCGAGATCTAAAGTCCAGGGCAGCTTGAACAAGCTAAGTCTGTCGGCAATAAACGGAACCATAGTTGGCCAAGACTTTGGTATTCAGTTTAGAGGTCGAGTTAGTGACATGTTTGGCCAAAGTAACATTGATATTAATTTGACATCGCAATTTAGTTCAATTAATTGGGTATCTGAAATAATTGGAGAAAGTATATTAGCCGAAGGAGTTGGCGTGGCTTCTGCTCGATTATTGGGACAGCAGTTCCAGGATCTACATCTAAGAGATGTTAAGTTAGACGCTTCAACTAGTCTGGGTACAATTACTATCGAAGGTTTTATAAATCAATTAGGGATTTTGTCAAATTCTACCGATAGAAGTAACGAGTTCGGGCTCAATTTTTCACTATCAACAACCGAAATAGAGAGATTACTTGAACGCTTAGATCAGAATATTCCAGTAGATGGTGCTGGTACTGTTACGGGTTTGGTGGTTGCTAATGATGAGAAGTACTCTATCGAAGATTTATCGATTTCTATCGAAAGCCCTGAACTTAACGTGAGTGCATCTGGCAGGGTAGATTTGGGGGAAATTCCAGGCTTGTCATTAGATTTTGATATCTCTATCCAAAATATTGCGGCACCTTTGCGTGCTCATCATTGGACATTTGCTAATTCAGGCGGAGTTCCATTCAAAGCGAGAGGATCGCTTACTGCCAAGGGTGGAATCGTTGTGGCTTCAGATATCTTACTGAAAATTGCCAATCAAAGTTCGGTCGGCTATTTTTCTGGTCGTTTACCATTATTGGGCTATCAAGGCAACGCAGATTGGCTATTGCGTATAGTAGCTAATGATATCGGGGAGGTGATAGGAGGGAGTAGTATATATCCTTTAGTATTTGGAGCTGGTGAGTTTTTGTTACACGTCGCTGTTGTTGATAACCAAACTACGGACCTCAAGTTTGAGATTAACTCCGAATTAATGAGCATGCAATCACGCGGGAAGATAAGTTCTATTGACTCCAATTTCGGATTTGATCTGCAGTATGAAGCGACTATCAATGGGGCGACGATAGGTAAGGCTTGGCTCGCTAGAATTTTATCAGAATTAAACAGCTATCAGGTTAGAGGCTCAGTAAGAAGATCAGTTGGAATTGCTATGCCAGTCGAAGTTTCTATGGAGGTGATTCAAGCGAATTATGGCACAATGAATGCAGTTGGCATACTTTACCCTGAACGTCAACAAGGATCAGACTTCGAGGTTAGCGTTCAAGGGAATTCCATATCGAAATTAATTTCATTAATCTTCACATTGAATACTAACCCGATTGTCGACAAGTTTTTCGGTACTTCAATAGTTCGGTTTCGAGGGAGCGAAATATACCTAGAAGATTTTTCACTCAGTGTCGGAGATAACGATATTGGTGGATCAGTCAGCTACTCTTTGTCAGGTCCTGATGTTGCAAGACCAAGAATTTCTGGCAAGGTAGCATCAACATACTTAAATCTTAATGAACTCTTCCCGCCTATAGAACGTCAGTTTCTTTTTAGTCAAGAACCATTACCTTTTGAGTGGTCCAAAACGCATGATATGGATATCACTATTACGCTGCAACGACTGTTGCGCCGAAACTATGACTTAAGAAAATTATCCGGAACTGTAACAGCTTATGATGGTGAGGTAAGAGCATCGTCTAGCTCATCAGCGTTTGGTGGTAATTTGAGTCTTAGCCTAGATTTGGATACGAAAACAATGCCGTATGAAGCAACTTATCGCTACGATTGGCGTGGATTAGACTTAGCTTTATTACCGGCTGCAAAAAAATTCGATAGAGAGATAAATGGTCAATTAGACTTACATGGACAAATTTTAGGATCAGGAAACTCCCTTCATCAAATAATGGCTGATGGGAATGGTTACCTTTCTGTGGAGTTAAATCGTGCGCGTTTTTTGCGAGGCGGGATGGAATTACTCACCACCTCACCTGTTAATATTGCTGAGCAAATATTGCGGGAAGTAAGCCCATGGGCTAAGAGGAGAAAATTCTTTGAGATAGAATGCGGAGTCATAGCAATAAAGTTAGAAAATGGCGTTGGTAGTGCCTCTGTACCCCCCGATCACACTATCGCAATAAAAGCAAAAGAATTCCGATTGTCAGGGTTTGGTGAGTTAAATATGTCAGATGAATCGCTCAGTCTATCGGTGCGCTCTAAAGCTCGACGACTAGGATTGTCTGCAGCAACATTAATTGAGCAAGCTGGCCTATCGCCTCTCTACCCTCCATTTTATAGAATTGTGGGTACGCTACTTCGCCCAAAAGTCGAACCGGACCCTGAAGGCGCAAATCTTATAGAAACAAGTGTAAAACTAGGCGCAGCCTGGGCAACCGGTGGTACATCAGTGGTTTTGCTAAGTCTTATTGATCGCCTTGCAATTGAGCCAGTTGGTTGTGAGGGTGCCCGTGAGAGAGGCAATGCTTTGACGTTAAGTTTGACAAGCCAATAGATCAATATGTAACTGTTATGGACACCAGTGTAGCACTCTCTTTTTCGTGTTTACTTTAAGACCGTTTCGCTACTGCCACGACTATTACACCATAGAATATTTAGCGTTATGGGGCTTCTTACTGCTGGATAGCGTCGAAGATTTCAATGAGTTCTGGATATTCCATGATCTGCTCGATTGCCATCAGTAATGCGAAATAAGCTAATTATTTGGGATATAGGGGGGGCATTTCTTTCGAAAGATGCACTGAGGGTGGTACCCGTTTTGATTCAAGCCTACAATGCTAGGTATATATAGAACAGGTGGATATAGGGGCTGTCGATGGCAATAAAGCATCGGATGGGTGGTAGGGCGGCGCGTCGGGTGTTGCGTTCCACCCCCTTATCGAAAGATGAGCGTCCTGTTAGACCCGGACACCTGGGGGGTAGATTTAAGCCTCTTTCTGACTCAGATATAACTCAGATTCATCATGCTGTGTTAGATACGCTAGAGACAATTGGTATCGCTGACCCTTTGCCTGCCCAAGTCGAGCTAATAACATCAGCTGGCGGCTTCCTTACCAAGGAAGGACGTTTAGGATTTCCGAGATCATTAGTTGAGGATGTCGTATCACATAGTTATTCCAAAAATATTGTGCTTTATGGTCAAGATAAAAAGCATGATCTTGATCTTACAGATGAGCGTGTTTATTTCGGTACTGCGGGTGCGGCGGTTCACCTAGTTGATGTTGAGACGCGTGAATCCCGGGATTCAACTATTATTGATTTATACGATGCAGCACGCATTGTGGACCAAATGGAGCACATTCATTTTTTTCAGCGATCTATGGTGCCTCGAGACATAGAAGATCCTAGGGAGATGGATTTAAACACGTGCTATGCTTCAGTGACAGGTACTTCTAAGCATGTGGGAACGAGTTTTGTCCTGCCGGATCATGCCAACGAATGTATAGATATGTTACAAGTCATTTCGGGCAGTGAAAGGTTATGGTTACAACGTCCGTTTGTAAGTTGTTCATGCTGTTTTGTGGTTCCACCACTTCGGTTCGCTGAAGATGCTTGTCGTGTTTTGGAGGCGTGCGTCAATCGCGGGATGCCTATTCTATTACTTTCTGCTGGTCAGGCAGGCGCGACAAGTCCCGCTGCATTAGCGGGTTCAGTGGTTCAGGCCGTTGCTGAAGTGCTCGCAGGCTTCATATATGTAAATCTTTTGAAAAAAGGTCACCCAGCTATATTTGGTACTTGGCCTTTTGTTTCTGACCTTAGAACTGGTGCAATGAGCGGTGGAAGTGGTGAGCAAGCAATCTTGATGGCAGCTTGTGGTCAAATGGGGCGTTTCTATAATTTACCAACCGGCATTGCTGCCGGAATGGCGGATTCCAAGTTACCAGATGCACAATCAGGATATGAGAAAGCATACACAGATGTTTTAGCTGGACATAGTGGTGCAAACTTAGTCTATGAATCAGCCGGCATGCAAGCGAGTCTTTTGGGTTGCTGCCTAGAGAGTTACATCATTGATAATGATATGTTGGGGGCAATTAATCGGACAATACGTGGCATTGAAGTTAATGACGAAACACTGTCTATTCAGGTTATGAGAGATGTGTGCATTGATGGCCCCTCCCATTATCTTGGTCACAATCAGACTTTGTCACTTATGGAATGCGATTATGTGTACCCCGATGTGGGAAACAGGCAGAGTCCAAAAGAGTGGAATGAAGCAGACCGACCCGATCTTTTAGACGCAGCGTTACGCAAAACAAAAGAGATTTTGCACAATCATTTTCCGAGGCATGTTGGAGAGTCATCTGACAGGATCATCCGAGAGAAATTTCCGGTTCGATTGCCGCGAGATAAAATGGTAAGGCGTGACTAGCTTGCGGCTAACGCTACTAATGTTGCTATAGATCATTTACGGCGAGAGCCGGTTGATTTCCCACTTTTTTTGTCCGGATTTTTTGTAAAGAAAGCGGTCATGTAGGCGATCGGCTCGATTTTGCCAAAACTCAATACTATCGGGAATGACGCGATAACCGCCCCAGAAATCTGGCAACGGTATGTCAGAGTGTTTAAACCGATTCTCCGTTAAGGCAAACGTTTCCTCAAGGCTCTTCCTTGATTCTATTGTACGGCTTTGGTTCGAAGTCCAGGCGCCAATCTGGCTGCCTCGCGGACGAGATTTGAAATATTCTAATGACTCTTTTCGTGATACCTTGCTTGCAGTACCGACTATAATTATTTGTTGACCTATACTGATCCAAGGAAACAATAGTGATACGTTCGGGTTTTCTTCTATCTGCTGGCTCTTGCGGCTCCCATAATTCGTAAAAAAAATAAATCCTGTCTGGTCATAATCTTTTAGGAGTACGGTACGTAAAGTTGTTACACCATTTGCAGCAGAAGTCGCTAAGGACATTGCATGAGGCATCGGGAAATTGCGGTTACGGGCCCCTTTAAACCAAATGTGAAACTGCGCAAATGGATCTGCATCGAGTTGACTAAGATCCAATGGAGTGCTGGGTAGTTGTGGCTCACTATATTTTTTCATAACAAAACTACTATTAATCCTGCTGGGATATTATAAGTTTCCTTCACTGACATTCTCATGGTGTTTCAACACGTATATTAGCGATGTTGTGTTTCCAAACGGACGGCCCAGTGTCGTGGATAGACTCTCCCTCGCTATCGACAGCTACCGTTACAGGCATATCTTTCACGACAAATTCATAAATGGCCTCCATGCCCAAATCTCCAAACGCAACGACCTTCGCTGATTGAATAGCTTTGGATACTAGAAATGCTGCTCCTCCTACCGCAATAAGGTAGACTGACTTGTGGCGCTGAATCGCGTCTATTGTATTTGGTCCTCTTTCTGCTTTGCCAATCATGCCCAGCAATCCAGTATGATTCAGCATTGTATCTGTATATTTATCCATACGCGTTGCTGTTGTTGGCCCTGCAGGGCCTACCACTTCATTACCTACAGGGTCGACAGGACCAACGTAATAAATAAACCGATTTGTGAAGTTAACTTCACCAGGCAGATCTTCCTGGCGTTCAATTAGTTCGGAGATCTTTTTATGCGCAGCATCTCTTCCAGTTAATAGTTTCCCAGACAAAAGTAGTCGTTCCCCTGACTTCCACTGTTTGATTTCATCTCTTGTAACCTTGTCAAGATCCACTTTACGAATACCTGTATTAATTTGATTATCGAGTTTTGGCCAACTGTCCAGTGGTGGTGGATCGAAGTTAGCTGGCCCAGTACCATCAAGGGAAAAGTGTATGTGGCGAGTTGCAGCGCAGTTTGGAATCATCGCAATAGGCAGTGAAGCGGCATGCGTTGGGTATGTTAGTAGCTTGACGTCGAGAACTGTTGTGCGGCCACCCAGCCCCTGTGCTCCGATACCCAATGCATTAACTTGTTCATAAATGTTAAGGCGAAGTTGCTCAATATCTGTTTGTGCTCCCTTTGCAATGATTTGATCAATGTCAATTGGAGACATAAGCGATTCTTTAGCAAGCAGAAACGCTTTTTCTGGGGTTCCACCAATACCAATGCCAAGAATGCCTGGTGGGCACCAGCCAGCACCCATCTTTGGAACCATCTCGGTTACCCATAACGATACATCATCATCGGGGTTCAAAATAGCAAATTTAGCCTTGTTTTCAGATCCACCTCCCTTGGCTGCTATCTTTACTTCAACTCTATCGCCAGTCACAAGTTCGCTGTGAACTACCGCTGGTGTATTGTCTTTGGTATTTTTTCTTGCGCCGACTGGTGGCGATACAACAGATGCGCGGAGTGGATTATCTGGATTAGTCCAAGCCCGGCGTACACCTTCATCAACCATATCTTGTATAGACAGTTCTGCGTCGAATCTTGCATCCATTCCCACTTTTAGGAAAGCGACGACGATGCCGGTATCTTGGCACATTGGTCGGTGACCTTCAGCAGCCATTCGGGAATTAATGAGAATTTGTCCTATTGCACTGCGTGCAGCCTCAGATTCTTCCTTTTCATATGCGCGTGCCATTGCGTTAACAAAATCACTAGGGTGATAATACGAGATGTATTGCAAACTATCCGCAATACTGCTTATGAAGTCTTCCTGTTTTATTATAGTCATTTAGTCTTTAATGCTAGTTTTTTGAACCTAGGCGGTGGGATTATTATGGTGGATAAATTTAAGACTGAGCCTTGTTGTTAATGAACGCTATACACATAGTTTTGCCTATATTCTATGGTTTTGTATTGTAATCTGTAAGTCTGACTATTCCAGCAATGTTGTCAAACGCAACAATCTTCTCATTATGGAGGTAATTGTAGATTGAATTTCCTTGGTTACTGCGATAATCATCGTTGCCGTACAGTTGGGATTGTATTTTGATCATTATTGATTGCTCCTTATGAATAATGTAATTATTCGGGTAGCCGGGTGGTGTATTGTCGTGCTTATTACCTTGCATGTTATTTTGTTGTTTAGCTTTAATTCGAGCTTTTCCTTTGCAGCGAAAGAGGAGAGCCCAAAGTTAATCTGTTCTAAGGCATTTCCGTGCCCACCGGAAATTATAGCGCGTGTCTATTTTTGGATAGATGTCTATAGCCGATGGAATAGTAATGATGCCATTTTTCATGACAGTGAACATCCAAGTCGAGTTTACAAGGTAGCAGTGGGGGAAAATTGTGGTGTAGCGGCGGAATCGTCGTCTATCGAAGCGCGCAAGCATGTTATTGCATCCGAGCTACATAGTCTTGCTAGCAGACTAAGAGTTAGTCACACTGGTTTGAGCCCAAGACAGAGCAGCCTTCTCTCTTTATTTCCCTCAAAGTCCGCCCATGAAATAGAAATAGCCGCTGATCGGATTAGATGTCAAAGTGGCAACCGCGACCGTTTTAGGCAAGCATTAGATCGATATAGTCGGTACAGTGCTCTGGTTATACCAGTATTGCGCGATGCTGGATTGCCTGCAGATATCAAATATTTGCCATTCGTAGAATCATTGTATAGCCCAGTAGCTTATTCCCGATCCGGGGCGGCTGGTCTATGGCAAATCATGCCTGCGACCGCTAAAGAGCTAGGTCTTAAGCTTACTGCGGAACTTGATGAACGCTTAGACCCAGAGCTGGCTAGTAAGGCCGCGGCACGGTATTTCGTAAGAAGCTTTCACGCGTTGATGGCAGCCGCCAAGAAAATTGAACCTGATTCAACTCCTACGATGGTTAGTCCATTTATTGTTACGTCCTATAACTATGGGATCAATGGAATGCGTCGTGCCATCGAGCAACATGGTCCTGACTATGTATCAGTCGTGAACAATCATCGATCTCCTGCATTTCAGGTAGCAGTTAAGAATTTTTATGCGAGTTTTTTGGCAGCTAGGCATGTTGCAAAGCACGCCAATGTTTATTTTTCCATAAACTCACGTAGTGCAGTTCTAGAATACGAGACGATTGTATTGAGAAATCCGGCGTCTATGGAGCGGCTAATAGCTATCTTTGGAGTAGAGGAAGATGAGTTAAAACGTTTGAATCCAGCTCTTACTCGTTTTGTTTGGTATGGCTGGAGATTAGCACCCGCAGGGTATCGCTTACGTCTACCTACACGCAA
>PBOB01000095.1 GCA_002724185.1 Acidiferrobacteraceae bacterium
ATAATTTAAGCCTAGCGAAAATAGTTACACTTGTGTTTACTAACGATCGTTTTAGAAGCGACTATTATATATGAATAAAATAAAAAGAGTGGTGCTTGCCTATTCTGGCGGTCTTGATACATCAGTAATACTGAAATGGTTGCAGCAGCAGTACCAGTGTGAAGTAGTAACCTTCACAGCCGATTTGGGTCAAGGCGAGGAGTTAGACGCCGCCAGGGAAAAAGCTATCGATATGGGTGCCGAGAGCGTTTTTATTGAGGATTTGCGGGAAGAGTTTGCCCGTGATTACATATTTCCGATCTTTCGGGCCAACGCTTTGTATGAGGGAGAATATCTATTAGGAACTTCTATTGCGCGACCTCTGATAGCGAGGCATCTTGTGCGTATCGCAGCGAAGACTCATGCCGATGCCATCGCTCATGGTGCTACCGGGAAAGGTAATGACCAGGTTCGATTCGAAATAGGTGCATATGCTCTAGATCCCGAGATTCAAATTATTGCTCCATGGCGCGAATGGGCACTCAACTCACGAGAAAAACTTGTAGATTTTGCCAAGACTAACAATATTGCAGTAGACACTCGGCCAGATGGTAGTTCGACATATTCCACTGATGCCAATTTGCTGCATATTTCCTATGAGGGCGGTGAACTGGAAGATCCTCGTGTTCCACCCAGTGATGATATGTGGCGTTGGACTGTTTCTCCTCAAGCTGCCCCAGCTAAGGCAGAATCAGTTAACCTAACTTTTCAACATGGAGATCCGATAGCGGTAAATGGTGTTGAGTACCCAGCTGGTGAAATCATGGAAGTGTTAAATAGACTAGGTTCTAAGCATGGGATAGGTCGCGCCGATATCGTGGAGAATCGTTATGTTGGTATGAAATCACGCGGCTGCTATGAGACGCCAGGTGGCACGATACTCATTCGCGCTCATCGTGCAATCGAATCGATTACTCTTGATCGAGAAGTAGCACATTTGAAAGATGAATTAATGCCCAGGTATGCATCGCTTGTTTACAATGGCTACTGGTGGGCACCAGAACGTCTTATGATGCAGGAAATGATTGACAAGTCTCAGCTTACAGTCAATGGGTCTGTTGATCTTGATCTGTACAAAGGAAACGTGATTGTGCGTGGGAGGTCCTCTGAAAACAATTCTCTCTATGATGAAGGTGTTGTTACTTTTGAGGATGATGGTGGAACGTATAGTCAAAGTGACGCCGAAGGCTTTATACGTCTCAATGCGCTTCGCCTGCGTATCGCCGCGCGCCAGAAATAAGTCTCGGGGTAAAATATCGTCTACGGATTTATTGTTGCCTGAACCACGCTTCCAATTTAAGTTTCTGGGGCCTAAGTATTGGACCCATGTTGCTCTATTAAAGTTGATTTGGTTGGCTTCAATGATGCCAAGACGGGTCGCCGGCGCAATCGGTGCGCAGTTAGGCGATCTTTTCCGTCTTGCTAACCGAAAGAGGCGACGGATAGTTGAAATTAATCTGGAGCTTTGCTTTCCAGAGCGAAATTCATCTGAAAGACAGCGCATGCTAGTGGAGCATTTTCGCGCTTATGGCAAAGGAATTATTGATCTCGGTCTCATTTGGTGGGCTTCAGAAGCTAGACTTGAGCAGTTATTCACGGTGAAGGGCCTAGAGAACTGGCTGCAAATTGCTAATAGCGGTCAACGCACAATTTTAGTCACGCCACACACTACCGGCATGGATATAGGTGGCGTTTATTTATCTAGATTTTACCCGATTGTTTCTATGATGAAGCGCACAAGAAATCCACTGGTAAACTGGCGTTTATGGAAAGGCAGGGGCAGGTTTGGGGCCCAAATAATTTTCCGTGATCAAGGTATAAGACAGTTTATTCAACACATGAGGAGCGGATATGCAGGATATATAATGCCTGATGAAGATGTATCTGAGGCGAGAAAGAGAGTGTTCACCTCTTTTTTCGGCGTTCCAACTGCTACCGTTTCAGTAGTGGATCGATTGTCTCGATTAACCGACGCCAAGGTATTCCCTGTGTTTACACGCCGCCTAGCTAATGGGTGTTATGTAGTAGAAATTTGCCCATCACTGACAGGGTTCCCTACAGGTAATATGCTCATCGATGCATCCACCTTAAATAATGCGTTTGAGATAGGTATTCGGCTCAGTCCCGAACAATATCTTTGGACGCTTCAGTGGTTCAAGAATAGGCCTGATGGCAAAGAATCTCCCTACAGCTAGCTATTTACCCACAGACCGGTTAAATATCCTGGTGATAAAGCAGACATCACTGGGTGATGTATTGCATTCAACCGCACAAGTTAACGCGATCAAAAAGTTGCTACCGAACTGCTGCTTGACTTTAATGACTTCAACTACAGCCTATGACATTTATCGACATAATCCAAATGTCGATAAAGTGATTCTTTTTGATAGATATCGGGTAAAAGAGATGTGGTGGCGAAGGCCTGTATGGGTCGTACAGCATCTAATTCAAACCTTTCAGAGTGTGCGACAACAAAAATACGAGTTAGCAATTGATTTTCAGGGTCGATGGAAAACTGTTATTTTTCTTTGGGGTGCTTGCGCATCGCAAAAATTCGTTAAAGGTCGCTGGTGGTTCGCACATAGGTTTCACCAGCCAAAGTGGCATGCGATTGATGAAATGAATGGCCTTTTGAAGTTAGCTGGGCTTGGCCCAGGGGGGCATGAAACTCAGCTCTTTGCATCAGGAAAAGACCGAGAGCGGGTTCGTAGCATCATATCGAGACATGCTTTGGAAAATGCGCGCTGGATTTTGTGTTGTCCAACTAGTCGCTGGCCTACAAAAGACTGGCCACTAAACAACTATAGGCAGCTAGCGAATCTACTACCAGAAGATGTGCGCATTATTCTGAGTGGTTTGAAATCAGATCGTCCTGCAATTGATGCTTCAATAGGGGGATTGCCAGAATCCAGGTTGATTAACTTAGCTGGAGAGCTATCGATCGGCGAATTCGCAGAATTTGTTAGCCAGGCTCCTGTTGTCGTGACTATGGATAGTTTTTCATTACATGTTGCAGCTGCAAAACAACGTCCCACTGTAGCGCTATTTGGACCGACGGATGAAAAAAGAGTCGGACCCAATAATCGATCAACGATTATCGTACGTGCCCCACAAGCTAACTGCAGTCGTTGTTATCGACGCAAGAGCTGCCCCAATAAGTGTGTTGAAAAGATCTCTCCTAAGCAAGTTTCTGATGCGATCGAGAAGATTCTAGGCAGTTTCTAATCTTCAACTAAATTGAATGATTGTACTAAGGGTTATCGAGCGTACCTCAATTTTTCCAAAATGCTGGAGACAACAGTACGAGCAACGTATATAGTTCCAGTCTCCCCATAAGCATAGCACCGCATAGAATCCACTTCCCACTATTGCTAATATTTTCATAATTTTCAGCAACTTGACCGAGCCCTGGACCCAGATTATTTAGACATGCTGTAACTGCTGAAAATGCTGTTACCAAATCCGTTCCGCTTGCGGTCATGGCAAGACCGAGAATGACATAACTTAGCACGTAGAGTGCAAGGAATCCCCAGACAGATTCAAGAACATGTTCTGAAACGGGTTTTCCTCCGAGTTTAATTGGAATGAGGGCTTTTGGATGAATCAGCAATTCGATTTGTCGTAATCCCTGCTTATAAAGAAGGATACTGCGAACAACTTTTATTCCGCCAGCGGTTGACCCAGCACATCCACCGATAGCGCTAGCTAGTATCAGCATGGCAGGAAGGAAAGATGGCCACCAGTGAAAGCCTGATGTAGTAAACCCTGTTGTAGTAGCTATTGAAATTACCTGGAAGCTTCCATGCCAAAACGTTTCACCTAATGTTGGAAATGTATTTGCCATAAGAAGAACTGAAGTCGTGATACTAATTAGTACCAGTAGAATCCAAAGAAAAGCCCGCACCTCCGAATCTCGGAAATATACAGAAAATTTTCTAGAACGCCATGCAACAAAATGAAGAGCAAAGTTGATACCAGCAATTAGCATAAAGAGTGATGCAATCGCGGAAATTGTCGGACTATTAAAGTAACCTATACTTTGATCATGAGTGGAGAAACCACCGATCGCTACGGTAGAAAAACTATGGCAAAGAGCGTCAAACAGAGACATACCCGCGACCCAGTAAGCTATTGCACAGACTGCAGTTAATCCCAGATAGATATACCAGAGCGCCTTAGCTGTTTCTTTAATTCGAGGTGTTAATTTGTTGTCTTTTATTGGGCCTGGTGTCTCAGCTCTATATAATTGCATTCCTCCGACGCCTAGCATTGGCATTACCGCGACGGCAAGCACTATAATTCCCATGCCTCCAAGCCACTGCAATTGTTGACGGTAGTAGCGAATTGAAATGGGGAGATCATCTATACCAGTCAACACAGTTGCTCCCGTAGTCGTAAGCCCCGACATTGACTCAAAGAAAGCATCCGTAATTGACATGGAAGGATTAGTAGATAACGACAATGGAAGCGAGCCAAAAATAGCAAGAACCGTCCAAAAGAGAACAACGATTACAAATCCATCTCTTATTCTTAACTCTTTCTGGTGGCGTCGGGTCATGAGCCAGCAAGAGAGGCCGGTAATTATTGTCATTAGAAAGGATGATAAGAAAGGTATCTCATTGCCATCATTAAATAGAAATGACACTACAGTTGGAGGCAGTAAAGAAATGCTAAAGAGCGTGAGTAGCACCCCCATAATTCGTGTGATTACTTGCGGTCGCATAAAAAATAGTACTACTTACTCATACATAAGTGACCGACACTTGGAATAATTTTTCGACTTCAGGAATGTGTCGCTTATCAATTACAAATATGATTACGTGATCTCCGGGTTCGATAACAATATCTTTACTTGCAGTAATTACCTCCTCATTACGAAGAATAGCACCAAGTGTTGTTCCTGGCGGAAATTCAATTTGATCTATTCGTTTACCTACTACTTGTGAGCTGGAGGGGTCACCATGTGCCACTATTTCAATTACTTCTGCAGCACCTCGACGAAGTGAATGCACAGCTACGGTATCGCCACGCCTAATATGTGCTAACAGAATACCAACAGTTGCAGTTTTTGGGGAAATAGCAATATCAAGCATTTTGCTTTCAACTAGGTCGACATAAGCCGATCTATTTACTAGGGCCATTGCGCGTCGTGCACCGAGTCGTTTTGCCAGCATTGCTGACAAGATATTGGCTTCATCTTCATTTGTTATGGAGCAAAATGCTTCCACATTTTCGATGTTTTCCTGTGTTATCAGGTCTTCATCAGCTGCGTTACCATGCAACACTACAGTATGCTCAAGAAGTTCTGATACCTGACGTGCTCGGTTCCGATTTGACTCGATTAACTTAACTCGATAATGGCTTTCTTCTAGAAGTTGAGCAAGGCGTAAGCCAATATTACCTGCGCCAGCCAGCATGATACGGTTTCCTGGTTGTTCAACGAGACGCAGTTCACTCATAACTCCGCGAATATCTTCATGAGCGGCTACGAAGAACACTTCATCGTCTGGCTCAATAACAGTATCTCCATGCGGGATTATTGCTTGATTTTGTCGGTATATAGCTGCTACACGAGTTTTAACAGTTGGTAAGTGATCTCTTAATTCACCTAATTCATGACCCACTAGTGGACCGCCAAAATACGCACGGAGACCAATTAACTGAATTCGGCCTCCCGCAAAGTCAACTACTTGAAGAGCGCCCGGATATTCGATTAGTCGAAGTATTTGTTGAGTAATAATGTCTTCTGGGCTAATTAGTACGTCTATTGGTATTGCTTCATCGCAGAAGATGTCGGGATGTTCGAGATATGAGGTTGATCTGATACGCGCAATTTTTGTTGGTGTGCGAAATAAACTATATGCAATCTGACAGGCCGCCATGTTTACTTCGTCTTGGTTTGTGACCGCCAGAATCAGGTCCGCATCTGTACCACCTGCGTTTTCTAAAACATCTGGGTGTGAGGCGGAGCCTTCGATCGTTCGGAGATCAAGACGATCTTGCAGACCTTCAAGCTGATAGGGGTCATTATCAACTAGGGTAATATCATTATTCTCCCGCGATAAGATTTCCGCCATGGATAAACCAACTTGCCCAGCACCCAGAATAATAATTTTCATGCAGCTCCGGCCATCTCAGGCATTCCTATCTGTTTTCTCTTTTGCTAATTTAGGGTTAATGTCAAGACTTTTTAGCTTTCTGTATAGATGTGTCCTTTCCATTCCTGTTCGATTTGCGAGTTCAGTCATATTGCCGCCCGCACAGCTTAGATGATATGAGAAGTAAGCTCTTTCAAATTGTTCTCTCGCTTTGCGCAGTGGTTGATCATAGGAATCAACTATTTCTATTTTGCTATTCGTACTCGTAATTTGATTCGTGCTATGCATTAGAATTTGCACTTCTTCAGCATCTATTTCTTCATCTTTGGCCGTCAGCAGAAGTTGTTGAATTGCATTTCGAAGTCCCCGCACATTGTCTGGCCACTTTTGATTTCGAATTAGATTTATTGCTGCCGTTGAAAACTTTCGAAAGGGTAGATGCTCACTTTCTATCGTAATCTTAGTATAGTAATCCACTAGTTCTGGTATGTCCTCTTGATGTTCTTCTAGTGGCGGCACGTTAATAGAGTTTTTGGCGAAGTACTGATATAAATCATCTCGAAATGTCCCTGTAACCACTTTTTGTTTTAAGTCTTCCGAAGAGGTTGCGATTACCCTCGCGCGGAGTGCTATTGGTGCGGCACTCGTTTTCGTATAAAAGTATCTATTTATTAATGCTTCGAATAATATTTTCTGTATCTCTAGATTAAGATATCCGATTTCATCAATGACAAGAGTGCCGTCACCCGCCTCTTCAAGCGCCCCTGCTGTTGTCCTACCGCCTTTTTCTTGACCAAATAATCTTTGTGCCACTGCGTTAGTGGCGATTGATATGATTTTAAGCTCATGAAACACTGCTGACTCGCGAGAGCTTGCGCGGTGAAGCGCTCTTGTAACGACACTTTTTCCAGAACCACTTTCTCCTAAAACTAGAATCTGATCGCTATTGATAGCCAGTAGCTTAACTTGTTTGCGAAGATTCTCAATCGTAATGCTCTTGCCAATGAGTGTAGAGGAAGGCGCGAGGCGATTCCGAAGTAATAAATTTTCATCTTTTAGGTTACGAGCCTCAAGAGCTCGCTCGACAGTGACAAGCATCTTAGCGGTAGAAAGAGGTTTTTCAAGGAAGTCATATGCGCCAGCTCTTACAGATTCGACAGCTGTTTCGACTGTTCCATGTCCAGAAATCATTACTATAGGGGGGGCGTTTTCAGTCACTTTCCACTCCTTTAATAATGTAACTCCATCAGTGTCAGGCATCCAAATATCCAGAAGGACGAGATCGGGGGTTCGGGCTGAATATTTGGACCGAGCAATCTCAGCATTTTCTGCGGTATCTATCTCGAATCCTTCATCGCGTAAAATCTCGCCAACGACGCGACAAATATCAGGCTCATCATCAACAATAAGTACAAATGGTGGTTTCACGTTGTTGGTCCTTCAAGGCTGTTGCCCACAGAAGCTTGGGAGGCAATGGAAATTTTTTCGGTAGAGGCCAGCAATTGAATTATAACCACCGCTCCTCCTAGAGGCCCGTTCTCGGCTCTTATTTCTCCACCCATTTCTTTAATAAGTCGTCTGCTTATTGCTAGACCAAGGCCAGTCCCCTTATTCTTCGTTGTCACGTATGGCTCAAAGATCTGTTCCAGCATTTTCTCTGGAAATCCTGGCCCATTATCTACAAATTTTAGGATCACGTGCAGTCTATCTTTAATTTTCGCAGAATAAGTAATGACTTCCGTTTGAGCATCAGGTATATCCATAAGCGCATCTCGCGAATTAAGTATTACATTGTTGAGAATTTGTCGAAGGCCCGTTTGGTCAGCTAGGATATAGGGCAGGTCACTCTCAAAGTCAAATACATAGGATGGCTGATCGCTTTCGTGTTTATGAAGCTCCAAAACATCATGGATCATCTGATGTAAATCAATTGACGATAACTTTAACTGCACCGGTTGCGCGTATTCGGAGAATGCATTGACCAGAGACTTCATTGATTCTACTTGCTCAATAATAGTACGAGTTGCACGGTCCAAATTAATTCGTTCATTCGGGTCTATTTGATCAAAGAACTTGTGCCGGATACGTTCCGCAGAAAGCTGAATTGGTGTTAGCGGATTCTTTATTTCATGGGCAAGTCTACGTGCTACATCTCCCCAGGCAGCATCACGTTGGGCTCTTATAAGTTCACTCGCATCGTCAAAGACAATTACGTATCCGGTCCCCTCGTTGGCTTGGTCTGGCAGACGTGTCCCACTGCAGATAAGAGTTTGCCGACCCTGACGACTTTGTAGCACAACTTGCTGGCTCCATTCAGGTTCACTTTGGGCTATATGGTTTCTGATCGACGTAAATAAAGGCATAGCAGTAGGCAGGGCCTCGATCAGCTGATCCAGCGTGCCTCCTTTGAACTGGTCAAGATTAGTATTCAGGATGCGATCTGAGCTACTGTTATGTGTGCGTAATTGACCATTGGCTTTAAATGACATAACACCTGACGACAAGTGAGTTAGTACAGTCTCTAAATATCCATGCTGCTCTTGGGCGAATTGTCGAGATTGTGTTAGTGCTGTTTGGGTGTTGTTTACCTGCCGAGTCATTTCGTTAAATGACTCAACTAAAACACCTAGTTCATCAGAACTCATAACTGGTAACTGTGTTTGATAATTTCCGTCAGCGACTGCACGAGTCCCCTCAGCTAGATTGCCAAGTGGTGCAACCATTTTTCGACTTAGGTATATGCCTATCCAAAGAGCGATAAGCATTGTCATTAAAGCGACCATAGACAGTGTGATAACAAAGTTAATTTTCAGCGGATTTCGTAGGAACTTTAGGCGCTCAAATTCGGCAGTTGCAGATTGCAGGCTTGCTCCGAGTCGAGAGTGGCGAAGTGGCAATGGGTAGATTACTTGCAGCACCCGTAATGGACTTGATTGCGGAATAGAAACAGCCACTCTCAGCTGCAATCCTCCTCCAGAAACCGGTTCGATCTTCGCATAGTCGAGACCACGGCGGATGGTGCCAAGTACTGATTCATCTGGAGCATCTGGCACGAGGGTTCCGGTAAGGCCACTACTCCATGGAGGCAAGATGCGCCCGGTGTTGGAATGCTGACTGATCTGAATGAATCCACCATCCTCTCTAAGTTCATCCATCAGTCTTGCCATGCCTAGCGCAGAATTAGTTCGGGCGACGCGATTAGCGGCATATCGTACATCTTCTAGTACATCATATTTGATAGTTTCAAGAGATGATTGCCCTAATAGTAGCGCATCGTCAAGTGCCTGTTCGATCTGTACATCGAACCAGGAATCAATGCCCTTGCTCAAGAAATTAACTGCAAAGAAATACACTATGATCAGAGGCAGCAGAGTGAGAATGGCCAAAGAGCCAACGAATCGAAGAGTTAATTGTGACCCTAGGACGCCTGCTCTAAACTGACGGATTAGGTTCCATATATTTAATGTGGCTAGAACGCCTAATACTACAACCCCCCCAACGTTTACAATAATTAAAGCAATATAGTAGTTGCCAAACACCTCTGAATTTTGTGCAGTGGGTGTTAATAGAAATGATGCTATCAATAGGACGACTGACAAAGCTATTGCTGGGCCAGGTCCAAGCAGGTATGATTTTAATGAGCGATCTTCCATCGGTGCCAGTCAGTAGCATTTCGCCAGTCTCGAAAAAATATTGAGATCAGATTTAGTGGTTGAGGTAGATTGCTTTTGTCGAGCTGTACCTTCAAGCGCGCATAGAGATGCTCATCGTTAGCGATAGGTATAGCCATTTTCTCTGATATATGCACTACTGATAGAACGTTCAATGCATCGACAAGTGTGCCATATGTTCTCATCTCACCAGTTAATTGATCTTCGATTGAAAATCGTCCAGATAATTGATGATAGTTAAGAAGATATGGATACTCCCAGCTTTGAATTTTATGTTTCCAGAGCTTAGTTCGAAGTTTATAGATCTCCGCATGCACTATTAGCATTAGAGGAATTCCCGATAGAAGCGCTTCACTAGGGTCTTTGCCTAGTGCTAGATCTAGTTCGGCATTTATTCGAATGGATCCTTGGTCAATATTGGCATTCCCACTGAGTACCGAAAAGTCAGCGTGTGCGATCTGAGGGCCCAACCATAGCAGGGATAACAGCATGACGCTGCTAGTGATCCGTCTTATTTGTGTTGACGCCAAATCTCCGACAGGGATTCTTGAGTTAATGGATTTTAGACTTCAATTATACGCCTGTTTAATGGCTTTCTCAGGCTAGCTTTGATTTCGCTCCAAAACTGCATAATAGAATCCATCAGCATCTCCGACTTGTGGGAGGAGCTGTCGGCCAAATTTGGTTTTTAAGCCTGTTTTTATAGGCGGATATTTGACTATAACGTCATTTTTCTGATCAACGAATTGCTCAATTATATGGTCATTTTCCTCGGGAATAATGGAGCACGTAACATACACAATACGACCTCCTTTCGCTACCAAAGGCCAGAGAGAGGTTAGGAGCTCCAACTGACGCTTTGCGAGGTGATAGATGTCGCTGTTGCGGCGATGAATTCGAATATCGGGATGACGTCGAATAACGCCAGTAGCGGAACATGGTGCATCCAAGATTATGCAATTGAAATATTGATTATCCCACCATGATTCGGGTTTGGTAGCGTCTCCCGCAACTATCTTTGCCTCCAATCCAAGTCGCTGTAGATTAGACTCAATTAGTTCTGTGTGACCATGCAAGTCGAGAGCGGTTAAATCCAATTTGCCATCTGAGCTTTCTAAAAGATGACATGTTTTCCCACCTGGTGACGCGCATGCATCTAGAATGCGGCCCTCTAGTTTTCCAGCAAACAATGGTGTTAGTTGTGCGGCAGCATCCTGCACTGAGACCTGACCTTCGTTGAATCCTGGAATTGCATTGACTGGAAGTGGTTTACTAAGCGTTAAAGCTACATCCGATATTGTAGACTTTGACCCATGTAAGCCGATCTTTTCAAGATGTTCTAAATATGCGTTAACGGTGCAACGTTGTCGGTTAACCCGCAAGGTCATTGGAGGTCGTCCATTACAGGCATCGATAATTTGTTCTAGATGGTGGGGCCAGTGGGTTCTTAGGATATTTAGCAGCCAGCTTGGCATGGTCTTATATTCATCGTTTTTGGCAGATTTATTAGTATTGGTTTGTTTCAGGTATTGGCGCAGTATTGCGTTTACTAGGCCACAGGCTTTTGCGCGATCTAGAAGCCGACACGCCTCTACAGCGCTGGATACAATTGCATAGTTTGGGGCTCTCATATGATCTAGTTGATATAGACTACACAATAGCAACCCCTCTAGCATGAGATCGTTTTTGTGGAGAGGCTTTTGGAGCAGTTTATTGATTATTTGAAGATAATAGTGATACCAGCGTATAGCGCCCCATGATATCTCTCGAGTTTCGCCCCAATTAGATTGTGGCAACTTCGATAGGCGAATAACGGTTGCTTTATCCAGGGATATCCGTTTGTGAATGACATCACAGACAATACTTGATGCTGTAGCGCAGATGTTAGGAGCTGGCATTATCTCCTGACTCAAACTTTTGGCCTATATCTATGGAAAATCCATTTAAGAAGTCGCATACTTTCATGGCCCGACTTCCAGCTAATTGGACCATTGTTAAATTTACAGTACCATCATTAGCCTGTACTTGAATGATCTTTCCTTGCGCTCTGATAATCGTTCCCGGAGGCGCATTTTTAGTTTCTGGGCCTTCATGCGCGATCAGCAATAGTATTACTTTATCATCTAGCATGGTACGGGCAATGGGTTTTGGGTTAAAAGCGCAAATTTTCTGTACGATAGCCTTAGCCGACCCGTCCCAATTGATCCAGCTTTCTTCCTTTGTAACCTTTTTTGCGTATGTTGCTTCCGAATGGTTTTGTTTGGTTGCCTTAGTCTTTCCGTCGGCAATATCACGTAGAACATCTATTAGCGTTATAGCGCCTAGTTGAGCAAGCTTCTCGTGCAGAGAGCCATAGGTGTCTGCTTTATTGATAGGAATTGACGACTGAAGGAGAATATCACCTGTATCTAGGCCTTGATCTACTTGCATTAATGTGACACCAGTTCTTTCGTCCCCAGACTCAATAGCGCGCTGTATAGGGGCCGCGCCACGCCAACGGGGTAGGAGCGACGCGTGAATATTAAGGCATCCTTTATCTGGGATATTTAGGATATGCTGCGGTAGAATTACCCCATAAGATACAACGATTACTAGTTCGGGCTTGGTCTCAAGAAGATAATAATGTTCATTATCTAGATTGCGTGGTTGTAACACCGGTAGCTTATGCTGAAGTGCAAATTCCTTGACAGGGCTTGTCCGGATTTTGCGTCCGCGTCCAGATCGTTTGTCAGGTTGCGTATAAACTCCAACAACATCGTGCTCTGTTTCTAATAGTTTATTAAGAGCAGGTACTGCAAAACTTGATGTCCCTGCAAAGATAAGACGCAAATCAGGTTACCAGTTCACACAAGCTGAACTAATCTTCATAGTGCAACAGCACGCTCATCCGATTCTTTTGAATCATGGGCGTCTTTAACAATTTGTTTCCGTATCCTTACTCTCTTCAGCCGGGATAGATAATCCACGAAAACTTTACCATCGAGATGATCTATTTCATGCTGAACGCAGATGGCTAACAATCCATCTGCTGTATACAGATTTTCTTGACCATTACCATCAAGCGCGCTAAAGGAAATGTTTTCGGCTCGCGTAACAGGTGCAACTATCCCTGGCACAGAAAGGCATCCTTCTTCTGTTTCAATTTCACCACTTGTGCTTAAAATTACTGGATTAATTAATACTAGCAAGTCATTACGCTCCTCAGAGCAGTCTATAACAACGACGCGTTTAGCTACATTGATCTGAGTTGCGGCTAGCCCGATGCCTGGAGCATGGTACATTGTTTCGGCCATATCTTGCACGAGCTGATGAATGTCTTCGTCGATGACTGCGACAGGCTGTGCTTTTCTTCTTAATCTTGGGTCTGGATATACTAAGATATCTAAAATTGCCATCTTATTATCGTCTCTAAAATCCGTCGATCCAAAGGCTTCTCAAGAAGGCCTATTATCTCCTGCGCCCCCAAGATTTGATCAGTTTTAGCTCAAAATAGTGCGGCCATTGTAACGGATTTTTATGGTTTGAGCGAAATATGTGATAGAAATAGACGGGTTATATATGCGAGCTTAGAGTGCCTTGATTTAGTATAGGTGATTGACGGCTAGGAAAGTTTGCTCCATGCTGGTGGGATTGGGGATAGAAAAAACTAAATTAATTGGGGATCGGGACATTGCTCTATAGCCATATCTTATTCCAAGAATTTGGTCGTATTGACTGGTAGGTATTGGTCGATATCGATTATCAAGGTCAGACCGATTGTGAATTATAAACTCGATCAAGCGTTTTCTGTGTCCACTAATTACACAATTTAGGCATTTATTTAGTAATCTGGTTTACAACACATGAGCAAGTCACTGGTAATTGTTGAGTCACCCGCGAAAGCTAAGACTATTAGTAAGTATCTTGGTGGTGAGTACGTCGTTAAGTCAAGCGTTGGTCATATACGAGATCTGCCTACAAGTGGGCGAAGGACTAAGGGTGACCCAGCGCAAAGAACTAGAGAACGGGCAAAAACAAAAACAATGGACCCCGCGACTAAAGCTGCGTACAAAAAAAAGCAGGCTCATAAAACTCTAATCAAGCGTATGGGTATTAACCCAGATCTTGGATGGGCTGCTGACTATGAGATATTGCCAGACAAAGTAAAAGTTGTCGAAGGGTTAAGAGCGGCTTCTAATAGTGCAAACTATATCTATCTGGCTACTGATCTCGATCGGGAAGGTGAAGCAATTGCATGGCATTTAAGGGAAGTAATTGGTGGTGACGATAATCGTTATCGCCGCGTAGTTTTTAATGAAATTACTGAGAAGGCAATTCGGGAAGCTTTCCAGCATCCTAGTAGCTTGAATAATCATAAAGTAGAAGCGCAACAGACACGGCGTTTTTTGGATCGTGTTGTCGGCTTTATGATCTCACCCCTTTTATGGGCCAAAATTGCACGAGGTCTTTCGGCTGGCCGAGTCCAGTCAGTCGCAGTTCGACTATTAATAGAGCGGGAGCGTGAAATACGTGTGTTTACGCCAGAAGAATATTGGGAAATTTACGTGGATACCCTATGGGGTAAAGAAAAATTGCAATTGCAGGTAATTAAGCATGGTGAAAAGAATTTTAGACCAGCATCAAAGAGCGAGACTGATCAAGCGCTAGAAATATTAAGTATGAACTCCTATGAGATCACAAAGCGTAAGGATCGCCCGACATCTTCAAAACCGAATCCTCCCCTTATTACTTCAACTCTGCAGCAGGCAGCGAGTACACGTTTAGGATTTTCAGTAAAGCGAACTATGCGTCTTGCACAACAATTATATGAGAGTGGCCATATTACTTATATGAGGACGGATTCAACAAATCTAAGTTCTGATGCAGTTGCTGACTGTAGGAATTATGTTTTGGACAAGTATGGGTCTAAATACTTGCCTGAAAAAGCAATCTTCTATACTAGTATAGAGACGGCTCAGGAAGCCCATGAAGCTATTCGACCTACGAATGTTGGGGTAGCTAGTTCAACTGTCGCGTCTGATCGAGATCAGCAACTTGTATACGAATTGATTCACAGTTATTTTGTTGCCTGTCAAATGAGTAATGCGCGATATTTAAGTACAGCTATTGCCGCGCGGTCAGGGGAATTTGAGCTACGTGCCAAGGGTAGAATTGTAGAGTTTGATGGCTATACTCGCGTACTTCCGTCGACGAGCAAACAAGAAGACATAGAGCTTCCTGATGTAAAGATCGGAGATTCGCTTACCCTTGATGCTTTGACCCCAAAACAGAATTTTACCAAGCCACGCGCTAGATATACCGAGGCCAGTTTAGTTAAAGAGCTTGAGAAGAGGGGTATTGGTCGGCCGTCTACTTATGCATCAATAATCTCGACTATTCAGGATAGAGGCTATGTGACAATCAAGAACCGGCGTTTCTTTGCTGAAAAAATAGGGGAAATCGTTACTGACCGGCTGACAGAAAGTTTTTCGAATCTTATGGATTATGGATTTACAGCGGAGATGGAGGAAACTTTAGATCAAATAGCCAAAGGTAACAAGAGTTGGCAAGCCGTGCTCGATTCTTTTTATGGTGAATTCAGGGAACAGCTTGATACTGCAGCCAATGGAGGAATGCGCTCCAACGAGCCAACGAGCACAGATATTGCCTGCCCCCAATGCGAGCGACACATGCAAATACGGAATGGCGCTACTGGGGTCTTCCTGGGCTGTTCCGGCTATAGTTTGCCTAAGAAAGAAAGGTGTACGCAGACGATAAATCTGATTGATTCCGAAGAGATCGCAGCTAATGTTTCCGACGAAGATAGCGAGATACGAGAGCTGGTAACAATGCGACGTTGTTCAGTCTGTAAAACGGCTATGGAGTCGTATCTTATTGATGAGGGACGAAAGATGCATATTTGTGGTGATAATCCCGATTGCTCTGGATATGAAATTGAATTTGGAGTATTTAAGATCAAGGGCTATGATGGCGCGACTTTAGAGTGCGACAAGTGTTCCTCGGAGATGCAGCTTAGAAGCGGCCGATTTGGAAAATATTTCAAGTGCACAAATGATGATTGTACTAATACCAGAAAACTTTTAAAGAGCGGGGAGGCAGCGCCGCCAAGAGCGGACCCTATTGAAATGCCGAATCTTCGTTGTGAAAAGGTTGATGATTATTATTTATTGCGTGATGGTGCATCGGGAATTTTTCTAGCAGCCAGCCAATTTCCAAAGAATCGCGAAACACGAGCTCCATTTGTTGATGAAATATTGGATGTAAAAGATCAGCTTGACCCAAAGTATCGGTTCTTGACGAGCGCGCCGGTCAAAGATTCAGATGGGAATAGGACTCAGGTGCGATTTAGCCGGAAGATGCAGCAGCAGTATGTACTCACGGAAGTTGACAAAAAACCCACGGGCTGGAAAGCGTTTTTTAGGGATGGGTCGTGGCAGGTAGAGGATCGTGTGCGTTCAATTCCTCGAAAAAAGAAAAAAAACACTCACAATAAGGATGCGACACTGGATCACCCCAGCAAGAGGAAGAAAGCTACAAAGAGGAAAGCCAGTTCAAGCGCAAAACATGTAAAAATGTAGTTGTTACTAGGTGTGTTATGCCGCATTGTATTTTTGACCCTTAACTCATTAAAGTTGGTGAGTGCAGAAATTTCAAGCTTATGTAGTTGACCTAAAATATCTCTTCTACAGATGTAGCAGTTTGATCGATATCCTTATTTTGTACGCCAGGAGCGCCCCCATGAACAAGTGCATGCGGCTCAGTGCCCATAACAAAAAATTCTTCATAGCCTTTGACATCATTGATTGTAACCGGTTCTCCTGTATCCTTATGCACCCAAGCCCGAATTATATTTTCAGGCATCGGAAGTGCTGTTTCAGGTTTACCCTCCAAGGCCGTTGCCATGTAATCAATCCATATCGGTAGTGCAGCGCGTGCTCCAGACTCCTTGGATCCTAAGTCACGAGGGACATCAAATCCGACCCAAACACTAGTCACGACGTCTTTGTTAAATCCACTAAACCATGCGTCACGAAAGTTGTTTGTCGTTCCTGTTTTTCCTCCTATATCACTGCGATCTAGAGATAATGCTCGACGTCCTGTTCCTTCACGAATAGCACCTTTCATCAGTTCGTTCATAAGAAAGGCATTTTCGGGAGACAGTACCCGCTTTGAATATCGGGGATCAGAAAGAATCCCTTCACTCTGATCTTCGTATGATTTTTCAGATAGGCCACACTGAGCACACAGCATTGTTCTATTTGCATATTCAATGATGGCGCCTTTTTGATCTTCTACACGTACGATAAAGTAGGGATTAATTAGATATCCCCCATTAGCGAATACGCCGTAGGCGCGCGCCATTTCAATTGGTGCAAAGCTCGCAGATCCGAGCGCCAAGGAAAGTCCTGCGGGCAGCTGTTCTCTATCAAAGCCAAATTGTTCTAAATGTTCAATTACAAGAGGTGTGCCTAGCCCCCTAACAAGCCGCACAGAAACCAAATTTAATGACTGTGCTAGCGCTTTGCGTAAGCGCGTAGGGCCGAAGACTTTTTTACTATAGTTTTCTGGTCGCCAGGTGTCCCCAAGGGTATCTTCAATGACTATCGGAGCGCCACTAACCAGAGTTGCCAGAGTGAACCCATTATCAAGTGCAGCGGAGTATATAAATGGTTTTATGTTAGAGCCTGGTTGGCGCCGTGCCTGCAGTGCGCGATTGAATTTTCCAGCATAGAAATCAAAACCACCAGTTAAGGCTAGTATCGCTCCATCACTTGGATCTAATGACACAAGCGCTCCCTGAATCTCAGGAACTTGAGCCAGGTTAGTGGCATCCTCATCCCCCTTAATATAGACAATATCTCCACTCCTCAATTCCTTTGGCATATTTCTAGAGGTCCATTTCCAGCCGACAGGATCAATTTGCAGAATGTTATTCGGCGGTGTTATCACGTCGATTCCATCCGACCGGACCTCTGAAACAATCGCAGCTTTTAATCCGCCGATATCAGGGTATTCACGTAGTCGTTCAGACAGATTATTGTCGGTATCCGCATCTAGATCTAGAAAGCCAACCGGACCATCAAAACCATGGCGCTGATCATATGCAATTAATCCACTTCTTAAGGCGTTAGTTGCCGCCCTTTGATATACAGTATTAACTGTGGTATACACTTTGTATCCTTTTGTATATGCGGCTTGACCGTATTGATTGAACATGTAGGCCCGTACCATTTCTCCTATATAAGGCGCCTCAAGCTCTACCGTTAAAGAATGACGTCTCGCCCCAACCGGGTCATTTATCGCTTGTAGATACTCATCATTTGTTATATCACCAAGATCTCTCATTCGCTTAAGTACATAATTACGCCGGCTCTTGGCGCCCTCGGGATTAACAATTGGATTTCTTGTAGATGGTGATTTGGGAATTCCAGCAAGTGTTGCGATTTCCGATAGCGTTAGGTCATCTAATGACTTGTTGAAGTAAATCGATGCAGCCGCAGCAAAGCCATATGATCGCTGTCCAAGAAATATCTTGTTTAAGTAGAGTTCTAGTATTTCGCGTTTGTCTAATGTTCTTTCAAGTTCTAGCGCAATTAATACCTCTTTCAATTTGCGCGAATATGTTTTTTCACGACGGTCCAAGAAATAGTTTCCAGCAACTTGCATAGTTATAGTGCTAGAACCCTGGACGATGTTCCCAGACTCAATATTTGCTATAAAGGCTCGGACAACTCCACCGAGATCGACACCATGATGCTCAAAGAATCTGTCGTCTTCTGCTGCTAAAATCGCATTTACTAGTTCATCCGGTGCATCTTTGATAGGAACGGGGTTGCGTTTATGGTCACCATATTCAGCAATCAGACTACCATCAATAGCATAAACTCGAAGAGGGATTGTTAAGTCCATTTCTCGTATGGTGTCTATTGGAGGAAGAGTTGGCATTATCGCAAAGAAAATGAACCCAAACGCGATAGCACCTAGAGAAAACACGCTCATAAAGAACCACAAAAAGTTTCGCAATGCTCTGTTCAAAGTCAAAAGCTCGATTTGCGTTGTGAACCTTGCGTCATTTGGCCGACCTATCATATATAGTGCTTGGGCAGTGTACCAGAGCTAAGCGAAATAACTCTATTAGCTAGCGCATAAAACAGCCATATTTAAGCGCATATCAAAAAGGCAGCAAATTGCGCGGTTTTCGAGTACCATTCGCTTGTCCTATCTTTTAGGATGCCTTCTACCAGCACTGGGGAATGTTTAAGCTTCATGACGATTTGGAAAAAATCTGAGGCGCGAACAATCGGGATTGATATAGGAACCTCCATGTTGAAGGTTCTGGAGTTAAATCCTACTCGTGCTGGATTTCAAGTTGGTCCTTTTGCTGTGCAGTCATTGCCCAACAATGCAGTCGTTGAAAGGGGTATCAGTGATCATGAGGCGGTCATATCAAATCTTAAGCTGGCATTAGAGCAAGCTGGAGCGCAGTCCCGGAATGCAGTCGTAGCTATTGCGTCTTCACATGTTGTAAGTCGTTCGTTCAGCGTGCCTCGTGATTTTTCGTCCGAGGAATTGGAAGACTATATTAACCAGGAAGCAAAAACAGTTGTTCAATTTCCTATAACCGAGGCTCGGATAGATTTTGTCAAACTTGGCGTTTCTACTAATAATCCAGATGAGGATTTGGTAATCTTTTATGCTTGCAGAAAGGAGATTATTGATGATTATGAATATGTTCTTGATAGATCTGGTTTGAGGACCGCTATTGTTGATATTGATACTCTTGCACTTCAGAGGGGCTTCTCGCTGGTTCTCACGGCTCTTGGAGACACCAAGCAAGACCAAACAATCGGCCTGATTGATTATGGCGAATTCGGCATGCGCCTCTATGTTATTGTAGATGGCCGTCTTGTTTATAGTCGCGATCATGCCTTTGGTGGCCGGAATTTAACAGATTCAATTATTGAGCATTATGGCGTTTCAATTCCAGAGGCTATAGACCTTAAGGTAACTGCGACTCCTCCAGAAGATTATGAAGGTTTATTGTTAGACCCGTTTAAAGATGCGATGATTAGAGAAACAAGTAGAGCTCTAGAATTCTTTGCATCATCTAGTCGAAGTTATGAGGGAATTGATCTGGTTTTTTTAACCGGAGGCTGCGCTTGTATTGAAGGGATAGCAAGAAATATTGCGGAGGAGATTGGCATTCCAACAATGATTGCAAATCCATTTCCTGAACATTCATATAAGGGTAAGGTTCATTCGGCATCGAAAAATGCTTCGTTGCTACTGACAGCGTGTGGCCTCGCTATGCGAAGTTACGTCAAATGATTGAAATCAATTTGCTTCCATGGCGGGAGACTCGTCGTAGAGCGAAGCGTCAACGGCTTATAGCTTCGATATCCATATTTTGGGCAGTTTGTGTTTTTGTCATTGGCGGTCTGTGGTGGCTATCGAATAATTCGATTGATTTACAGATTGATCGGAACAGGTTTCTTGAGTCCAAAATTGGAATGTCTGAGTCAACGTTGCGGGAAATTGATGCGATTAAAGAGAAAAGGCGAGTGCTGCTCGAGTATATGCATGCAGTCCATCAGCTCCAGATGAAAAGAAGTATGGTAGTGAAGTTTATGGACGAATTGGTCCGTTGCACGCCAATAGGTGTCTACCTGACGTTAGCAGAACAAATAGGATCTACACTGCGCCTAGAAGGTTTTGCCGAATCTAACTCAAGAGTTGCTGAGCTAATGAGAAATCTTGATGATAGCCTTATTTTTGGTAGTTCCGATCTGGACATTGTCGACGGAGGTCAAGTAGGTAAGGAGTCATTTGTCTATTTTGATGTTGTGGTCACTATAGAAATGTTGGATAGCGGCTCGTCCAACCTAAGTCATGTTATCCATCCCAGTAACAATATTGTTGCCATTCGGCAGAACGTTATTAGGGACAGTAATTCCTAAGAATAATATGATGATAAATATCAATCGACTAAGAGATATTGATCTAAATCATCCGTCTTCATGGCCACCTGCGTTTACTATCGTAATCGCATTTGTTATCGGTGCTACGTTTCTTTATACGGGTTGGTATTTCGTTCTAAAGCCCCAGTTAGATACGCTTGGTACATATCAAGATTATGAGCAACAATTGCGTGATGCATTTCTGGAGGTATCGTCCACAGTTGGCCAACTGCCCGCTTATAAGAAACAAATTATGGAATTAGATCAACAGTGGAAGAGTGTGAGTGCGCAGCTACCAGATGAGGCAAAAATTGATGCGTTGTTAGAGGAAATATCAGAGCTGGGCCAATCGCATGGTTTGGAGTTCATTAAATTTGATCCCCAGGAGGAGCGGGACCAGGTTTTTCTTGTTGTTACGCCAATTTATATTGAGCTGAGAGGGTCTTTTCACGAGCTAGCACAGTTTCTTGGAGATCTTGCTCGAATTGGTCGTATTGTAACGGTAAGTGATCTAGTGATCACCGCGGACATCAATAATTCTAGTGATGTTTATAGGGTTGCGCCCCTTAATGCAACCGCAACAATTCTTGTTTATCGATATCTTTCAAGGGAGCAGAAATGACATCTGCTTTATATAATCCCCGCTGGCTGGGCGTCTTAACGAGAATTGTATTTATATGTGCGATTTTATTGTTGATGTCTTGCAATACCGATAGTAATTTTGGAGATTTAGAGCAGTTTGTTCGTGAAGGAAGCGATAGAGATATAGTCCCAATTGAAGATATATCCAAACCAATAAGTCCAGATGTCTTTCGATATAGCGCACAAGATATGCGTGACCCATTCGAGCCCCCCACAGATGCTGGCATAACAGAAAATAGTACATCAATCGATTCCACAGCTGTAATTGTCCAGCCGCCTAATTCTGGTCGAGAGCGGGAACGCCTTGAGGATTTCGCTTTGGACTCTCTAGAGATGGTCGGTACGATGGTCGCCAATAAGGTCGTATGGGCTGTGATAAAGGCGCCAGATGGTACTACGCATCGCGCCTCAATAGGTAACTTTCTTGGTTATAACGATGGAATTGTAATACATGTTGACCGGATTGACGGCTTGGTGGAGGTGCGTGAGATAATCCAGGATTCTGGCGGCAACTGGCAGGAACGCGTTTCGACGTTAAGAATAAAATAGGCCAAATTATCATTTCAAGACTGTATAGGTGCATGAAAGACGATAGGAAGCTAGACTTACGCTATCTAAACGGACAGAACTGTATAGTGAATCGAGCGCCAAAAATATTAATTGGTCTCATATTGAGTTTGTCCATCTGTGCTATGCCCGTGCTGGGCGATGGCGTCATCACAGGTATTGGTCATAGATTGTTAGCAAGTGGCGAGGTAGAGATCCAAATAGATATGCCAAAAGGAGAGGTGCAGTCCCGCTATTTTCTTACCAGGGCCCCTCCCCGAATTGTCCTCGATTTTTTCGGTGTTTCTAACCAAATTCCTGATCGCATGATAAAAGTTAGTGAGGGGTCAGTTGATAGCATTACAACTATCGGATCAGAGGGAAGAACTCGTATCATAGTAAATTTAATAGATCAGTCTGTCTTTCGGTCCAGCGCTGAGGATCAGAAATTCCTACTAGTTGTTGGACCTACTGACCATAGTTCAGTTGCGGTAATTCCGGACGATATTTCTTCTGAAGAAGAGTTAGGAATCACGGACGGGAAGAGCGGTGTTGTTCTTGACGGCATCGATTTTCGTCGTAGGGGCGGCGGCGGAGAAATTACTTTCGAGCTTGATGATGTTATTTCTGAGATAGAAGTGCAGGAAAGCGCTAGCGAGCTTGTGATTATTATGCAAGGAGTTAATTCCGCATCTGGTTTACAGCGTAGCATCGATGTAACAGATTTTGCGACGCCAGTAAAATCTATCGACGTTTTTCAGGTTGATGTCAATACTCATATAGTGTTATCAGTTGATGAGCAATATAGTCAGTCTTCTTATCAAGAGGGTACTTCGTTCATTTTGAGTGTTGTACCCAAACGCTTAGAACAGACGGAATCTAGAACTGATGAGTCTGGGTACTCAGGCTCACCTATCAGTTTAGACTTACAGAATGTCCCCGTACGTGGAGCTTTGCAAATTATCGCGCAGGAATCAGGCTTGAATTTTGTGATCAGTGATTCTGTGAACGGAAGCCTCAGCATGCGTTTAGCTGATGTTCCATGGGACCAAGTGCTCGATACTATTTTACAAACAAAGGGGTTGGTAAAGAGAAATCAGGGTAATGTTATATGGATAGCTCCAGCCGAAGAGGTTGCCCAAATGGAACGACTGGCCCTAGAGACCTCTCGCCAGGCAATAGAGCTTAAGCCGTTGGTATCAGAGTTAGTTCAGATTAATTATGCGAAAGCTAGTGACATTGGCAATATCCTGCGCTCTGTTCGAGCAGTGAATCCGGGCATGCAGCAATCTGTTTTTGGTAGCGTTTCGCTTGGAGAGGTTCCAACCGAAGAGAATAGACTTTTGTCTGAGCGTGGAAGTGTGACAGTTGATGATCGTACCAACTCACTACTAATCCAAGATACGGCAGAGAAGATAGGTGAAATAAGAAAGCTAATCGGGCAGCTTGATAGACCAGTTAAGCAAGTAATGATTGAGACTCGTATAGTGGAGGCAAATGACGAATTTAGTCGCAACATAGGAGCGAGACTGGGGTTATCTGGTATTACCAACACACCATTGGGCAGTTTAATAGGGTCTGGTTCTATTGAAAATACTGGAGCTATTAGAGGTGACGGAATATCGGCATCAGGTGACGGATCGTTAGGTGTTGACCTGCCAGCCACTAGTATCCGTGGTAATGCGCCGGGTTCTTATGCTTTTACGTTAGCAAATGGACTTGGTTCGTTGATAGATCTTGAGCTTTCTGCTTTAGAGGCAGAAGGGGATGGCAAAATAATTGCTAATCCGAGATTGTTAACTGCTGATAAACAAGAAGCTCACATAGAACAAGGACAGGAAAGAATTTTCACAACCAGCACTATGGGTGAAGGTAGTGTAATAACAAAAAAGGCAGTTTTGGGATTAACCGTTACTCCCCAGATAACGCCAGATGATCGGCTTATACTTGATGTATTTGTTACCAAAGATTCATTTGTGTCAGCTACGGAAGAAAATATTAATACCTTGCAGATTCGCACTCAAGTGCTTCTTAATAATGGTGAAACCGTGGTTATTGGGGGTATCTACGAACAGCAAATTGGCAAAAGCACCACCAAAATACCGGTTTTGGGTGATTTACCTGTATTAGGTTTATTATTTAGGAAGACAGGTACGATCGATAAAAGAACTGAGCTGCTAGTCTTTTTGACACCTAGGATAATCAATCCATCGCCATCGTCATCGGAGTAGATTAGCCATGCTTATCTTGTTTGTTTCGCGTTAGCATTCAGAGGCCAGTTTTATTGTGACTAGTTCTAGCAATGTTTACCTTGTTGGTCCAATGGGTGTCGGAAAAACCACTATTGGTAGGACGCTGGCGATAGAGCTTGCGCTTGAATTTATAGACTCCGATCAAGAAATAGAGAATCGTACAGGCGTTTCTATTACGACTATTTTTGATATTGAGGGAGATGAAGGGTTTAGGTTGCGTGAAATGAATGTGATAGGCGAGCTCGCAAAAAGAAGAGGTATATTGTTGGCAACAGGTGGTGGAGCCATATTGAGTTCAACAAATCGCAAGATACTTAGGAATACTGGTCTAGTAGTATATCTACATGCTACCGTGGAGATGCAATTGGAGCGGACGCGTAATAGTCGTAATAGACCGCTACTTAATAATGGTGATCGGAAGCATGTAATTCAAAAGCTCATGAAACAACGCGAACCACTCTACCGCCAGGAGGCAGATATTATTTATTATACAGATAGTCGGTCACCACATACCGCCGCAAAGCAAATTGCAGAGGAAATACGAGAAAAATGGCAGTCTTAAATGTCGACTTGGCCGATCGGAGTTATCCAATTTATATTGATGGTGGATTGTTACGAAATGAGGCATTAATTCGAGAGCATATTGTAGGTTCTGAAGTAATGGTCATTACTGATGAAGTAGTTGCCCCATTGTACTTAGACAATTTACTTTCGATACTCGGAGGTCTACGAGTACAGAACAAAATCTTGCCTATTGGAGAAGAAGTTAAGTGTATGGAAACAGTGAGCATGCTATTTGACGGCATGCTTGACGCTCGCTGCAGTCGATATGTGACCGTTATTGCACTAGGTGGAGGCGTTGTAGGTGATATAGCTGGATTCGTAGCTGCTTGTTATCAAAGAGGTGTGCCTTTCTTGCAGATTCCCACGACTTTGCTATCCCAGGTAGACTCATCTGTTGGTGGGAAAACTGGAGTTAATCATCCATTAGGAAAGAATATGATCGGCGCTTTCTATCAACCGCGTTGTGTAATTGCTGATCTAGATACTCTTCAAACACTGGAATCGCGCCAAGTTTCAGCGGGCATTGCAGAAATAGTTAAGTATGGATTGATTAGAGACGCTGGATTTTTTTCTTGGTTATCTGAGAATATTGATGGATTATTGGCGTGTGATCAAGCGTGTCTTGAACATGCGATAACAGTTTCATGCAAAATAAAGAGCGAGCTTGTTTCGCTTGATGAGCGCGAAACAAGCAGCCGAGTGTTATTGAATTTGGGTCATACTTTTGGACATGCAATCGAAACTGAATTAGGTTTCGATGAGTGGCTGCATGGAGAGGCTATTGCTGCAGGTATGGTGTTAGCATCTAAGATGTCAGAAAGATTAGGATGGTTGTGTTCAAACGATGTAGCAGCTATATGCGATCTTCTGGCGAGAGCAAAGCTTCCACTGCGTGCTCCATCTGGGATGACTGCCAATGATTTTCTTCGTCATATGTCTCGAGATAAAAAAGTTTCAGATGATCGGATTCGTCTCGTTTTGCTTAAATCAATTGGCAGTGCAGAATTGATATCTGACTACCCAGACCACATCCTAACTGAAATACTTAATGAGCTTTGAGTCTGCGTGGAGTTATTGCTAAAGGAAGAAGTACTGCCTATTGTCTTTGTGCTTGTCGTCATCCTTTAGAACTGTTAGCTGGTTGAATCTAGTTGACATTTATCGCTATACTTTGCACCGTCGAGATTCTTGGGTGCAAACTAACCTCCGCTTTTCAATAAATTTAGTAAATTCATTTTTCAGTGATAGTTTGGTACGGCCACGGACTGTCGAGCTTCAATGGGCATATTTAACAAAAAATAGTTGATCCCGTACAGGTGATGCTTTTAAAGAATACACGATTGCAGGTATAAGAATGATGCAAGTTAGGCCTGGAAAAATTGGACTCTATGATCCTTCTTTTGAGCATGAAAGTTGCGGAGTAGGTTTTGTTGCTCATATCGGGGGTGAGCATAGCCATTCAATTATTGAGGACGCCCAGGAGATCCTGCTTCGAATGGACCACCGAGGAGCTGTCGGTGCTGAATCTAATACTGGTGATGGCTCTGGGATTCTGACTGCCTTGCCGCATGAATTTTTCGAGCGTGTTGCACATGATGAATTGAACGCACAGTTGCCAGCTCGAGATAGATATGGAGCTGGATTAGTATTTTTACCACATGATCATCAGGAGCGAAAAAAGTGTAAAGATGTGATGAATAATCTCGTCTCTGAGCAGGGTCAGAGATTAATTGGTTGGCGGAGGGTGCCGGTTCTAGCTGAAGAATCGGAACTAGGTGAAACTGCGAGAGCATCTGAGCCATATATGGAACATGTATTGATTGCAGCTTCAGATAGTACGAGCAAGGATGAATTTGAACGTTGTCTTTATATGATAAGAAAAAAATCGAGCCACTACTTGCAGAATGGGCACGTTGGTAATCAAAGTGGTATGTTTTATATCTGTTCGTTGTCCAATTCGATCCTAGTATATAAAGGAATGTTGCGGACATCGCAACTGGCGACATATTTCCCCGACCTTTGCGATACTGACTACATTAGTAATCTTGCGATGGTCCATTCTCGGTTTTCAACAAATACTTTTCCCAGTTGGGATCGAGCCCAACCACAGCGCCTTATGGCACATAATGGTGAGATCAATACCTTGCGTGGAAACCTCAACTGGATGCGCGCTCGTGAGGGTGTGATGGACAGTGAGCTATTTGGACAAGAATTAAAGGAGATTTTTCCTATCATTGAGCCAGATTGCTCCGATTCAGGTAGTTTTGATAATGTGTTGGAATTTCTATTGATGTCGGGAAGGGAGTTACCAGAAGCAATGATGATGATGGTGCCTGAAGCATGGCAAAAACACAGGTATATGGAAGATTCGAAACGGTCGTTTTACGAGTATCACTCTACATTAATGGAGCCATGGGATGGGCCGGCATCAATTGCGTTTACCGATGGGAGATATGTTGGCGCAATTCTCGATCGAAATGGTCTACGACCAAGTCGGTATTACCTAACAGTTGATGATCGTGTGATTATGGCGAGTGAGGTTGGTGTTTTGCCAGTTCCCCCAAATAAGGTTCGAGAGAAGGGTCGCCTCCAGCCAGGCCGAATGTTTTTGGTAGATCTTCTTAATAAGAGATTAGTTCCAGATGCAGAAGTGAAAGAGAAGCAAGCACGTGCAAAACCCTATACAGACTGGCTGCGTAAACAGCGGATTAAATTATCTAATTTGCCGGTCGATGAAGAAAATATCAGAGGGCTGAATGCAGATACGCTTTTGTCACGTTTGCATGCTTTTGGCTATACGCAAGAAACGCTTCAGTTTATGTTAATTCCTTTAGTAAATGAAGCTCGTGACCCCATAGGATCTATGGGCAATGACGCGCCCCTCAGTTTTTTAACCAACAAACCACGCTTAGTATATGACTATTTTAAGCAGTTATTTGCTCAAGTGACAAATCCTGCAATCGATCCTATTCGGGAAGACATAGTTATGTCGCTCTCATGTTATGTCGGGCCCGAAGGAAACCTATTGCAACCTATCGAAACGACATGCCATCGTTTGTTGGTGGATAATCCGATTTTGACTAATCGACAGCTTCGCGCAATACAAGTCATTCAAGTTGGAGAATGGCAAGCCAAAACTATTGATGTAACTTTTGATTACGGTTTGGGAATTTCTGGTATGCGAGAGAGCATAGAGAGGGCGTGTACTGAGGCAGAGTCAGCTGTTGATTTGGGCTATAGCTTAGTAGTTTTAAGTGATCGCGGCGTTAGTAGAAAGACACCCGGGGTCAGTATGCTGCTGGTTGGTAGCGCGGTGCATCAACATCTGGTGCGTAGCGCCAAACGTAGCCGAATTGGGTTGGTCGTCGAGACTGGTGAGGCAAGCGAAGTCCATCATCACTGCTTATTATTAGGGTATGGCATCGATGCAATTAATCCATATCTCGCTTATGAAGCACTGTGGCAAGCGCGAAGAGATTCTAAGCTGTTAGATTCTCTAGATAGTGACGAGGTAGTTGTAGAGGCATATCGACTTGCTGTCTCAAAGGGTATTATGAAAGTCATGGCAAAGATGGGTATATCCACATTGCAGTCCTATAAAGGTGCACAAATATTTGAGGCTGTTGGTCTGAGCAGTGAAGTGATTGATCTATGTTTTACCCATACATCAAGCCGTATTGAGGGTATTGGATTTGAGGCCATTGCATCAGATATTCTTGATCGGCATCGTGCTGCATTTTTCGAGGACAGCTTTAATCAGCGGGGTAATTTGCCGAACCCAGGGGAATATCATTGGAGGCCGGGAGGGCATAAGCACGCATGGAATCCAACGACTATATCGAATGTACAGAAAGCGGCTATACATAATGATATATCTGCCTACCAAGTATTTGCCGATCAAGTGAATTGTGAATCTAGCAACAGACTTACATTGCGTGGGTTAATGGACTTTGACTTTGATGGAGTAGATGCGATTCCTATTGAGCATGTGGAATCTTCAGCAACAATTGTTAGACGGTTCTGCACTGGCGCTATGAGTTTTGGTTCTATTTCGCCAGAGGCACATGAAACATTAGCTGTAGCGATGAATCGTGTAGGAGGACGGAGTAATACTGGCGAGGGAGGTGAAGACCCAGATCGTTTCGAGACACAGACTAATGGCGACTCCAGGCGCTCAGCAATCAAACAAGTTGCTTCTGGGCGATTTGGTGTTACAGCATGGTATCTAACCAATGCCGACGAAATTCAGATCAAGGTCGCTCAAGGAGCTAAACCTGGAGAAGGTGGTGAGTTACCAGGCATTAAAGTCGATGAGCAAATCGCTCGTATTCGTTATTCAACACCTGGGGTTGGTTTAATTAGCCCCCCACCCCATCATGACGTATATTCCATAGAGGATTTAGCACAGCTAATATACGACCTAAAAAACGCTAACCCATTAGCTTGCATTAGTGTAAAACTTGTTTCGGAGGTAGGCGTTGGCACGATCGCTGCAGGTGTCGCGAAAGCACACGCAGATCTGATTCTAATTTCTGGCGATAGTGGGGGGACTGGTGCTTCGGCGTTAACAAGCATTAAATACGCCGGATTACCGTGGGAGTTGGGGATTGCTGAAGCTCATCAGACTTTGGTACTGAACGACTTACGCAGTCGCGTAATCTTGCAGACCGATGGCGGTATAAAGACAGGCCGTGATGTTGTTATCGCGGCTATGTTAGGCGCTGAGGAGATAGGGTTTTCAACCGCACCACTAATCGCTCTAGGCTGCATCATGATGCGTAAATGTCATCTAAATACTTGTCCTGTTGGAATTGCAACACAAGATCCAGATTTAAGAAAAAAGTTTCAGGGTAAGCCAGAACACGTTATCAATTATCTCTTCATGGTAGCAGAAGAAGTACGTGGATACATGTCGAAGCTTGGATTTCAAACATTTGATGACATGATTGGCCGTTCAGATATCCTGAGAGCTGGAGAGCACAGTGACGAGTGGAACGAACGAGGAATTGATCTGAAGTCCGTGTTACAGCCAGCGCAAAAACTCCATCCTGAGTCAAGTGTATATTGTAGTATTAGCCAAGATCATGGTTTAGATAGGTCAGTAGATAAAGTTGACTTGATTCCTAAGGCTGAAGGCGCGATATCCCGGAGAGAGTCAGTTAAGATAGAGTTACCAATTGCCAACGTAAATCGTGCCGCGGGCACAATGCTGAGTCATGTAGTGGTAAAGCGATGGGGAGAAGCTGGCTTACCAGATAACACTATCCACGTGAAGTTCTTTGGATCCGCTGGGCAGAGTTTCGGTGCCTGGCTTGCGAGAGGTATAACGCTGGAACTTGAAGGTGATGCGAACGATTATGTAGGTAAAGGATTGTCGGGTGGTCATGTCATTATCTATCCTCCAAATCAAAGTAAATTTTGCGCGGAAGAGAATATAATTGTCGGTAATGTAGTTTTGTATGGAGCGACTAGTGGGCGAGCGTTCGTTCGAGGGATGGCGGCCGAAAGATTTTGTATAAGAAATAGTGGAGCAGTAGCGGTAGTTGAGGGTGTTGGTGATCACGGCTGTGAATATATGACGGGGGGGCGTGTTGTTGTCCTTGGGCCTGTTGGGAGGAATTTTGCGGCTGGAATGTCTGGAGGTATTGCCTATGTGTTCGCACCAGATCTGGAGGCACTAAGCCTTAATTGTAACCTCGAAATGATTGTTCTAGAACGTATAGTAGATAATACTGAAGACGCAGAATTATTGGGTTTAATTGAGGAGCACTATACACATACTGGTTCAAAGATAGCGAGAGCTTTATTGGATAGCTGGAGCTCGGCCAGGACGAAGTTTGTCAGGGTAATCCCAAGAGACTACCAGAAGATTATTATGGCTAGACAAAAGAACCACGTGGTCAAATCAGTCAGTGATAAGTCATGAAAAAAGATAAGTTAAGAAGTGATCCTATATATGGAGATAGTAAATTTCCGTTGCACGATTTCTTGGAGATTATAGTTGGGTAAAAAAACCGGTTTCATAGAGTTTGCTCGGGCAGGTATTCAATACCGAGATCCAATTGAGCGTATAGGCGATTTTTCAGATATTACAACTCCCTCATCTGATGAGGCAATAAAGATTCAAGGGTCTCGATGTATGGATTGTGGTGTTCCTTTTTGCCAGTCTCACTATGGATGCCCTGTGGATAATCTCATTCCTGAGTGGAATGATCTAGTTTATCAAGATTCTTGGAAGGAGGCCTTTGCTCGTCTTCAAGAAACTAACAACTTCCCTGAGTTTACTGGGCGGGTCTGTCCTGCCCCCTGTGAGAGTGCTTGTGTGCTCGGTATCACAGATCCAGCTGTTACTATTAAGCGTATTGAGAGCGCAATTATTGATCGCAGTTATGAGGAGGGGTGGGTTGCTCCTTATATTCCAAAAGCTCGCACTGGCTACAGCATTGCGATTGCTGGTTCTGGCCCAGCTGGGCTAGCTGCCGCTGATCAGCTTAATCAGTGTGGCCACTCTGTAACAGTTTATGAACGAGCTGATCGGCTTGGTGGGTTACTAACCTATGGCATTCCAAATATGAAACTAGAACAGGATATTGTTGATCGAAGAATCCATTTACTGAGCCAATCTGGGATCGAGTTTATTACAGAAACTAATATCGGTTCTTCATTTCCCTGCGATGATGGACATTTGATTAAAATACTTGAAGCAGCTGGTCAAGCTATTAGGCATATACCAGTGACCCAAGTACTGGAGAAGCATGAGGTTCTATTGCTTGCAACTGGCGCAACTACTCCTAAAGACTTAGAGATCCCAGGAAGACATCTTTTAGGGATTCATTTTGCTATGGAATATCTGACTCGCAGTACGCGGGAGGTGCTAGGCGATGAGGATTCATCGTTGTCTGCCAAAGATAAGGATGTAGTTGTTATTGGTGGGGGCGACACTGGTGCGGACTGTATAGCTACATCGCTACGCCAAGAATGTCGTAGCGTTACAAATTTTGAATTACTATCTAAACCGGCAGAAAATAGGTTACACAGTAATCCATGGCCTGAGTGGCCACTTATTTATCGAGTTGAGTATGCACATGCCGAGTCTGAGGCAAAATTTGGTAAAGATCCTCGCTCGTATTGTGTGCTATCTAAGGAATTCATTGGGGACGCCACAGGTCGAGTTACTGGTATCCGAACGGTTGACGTTGAATGGGATGCCAATGCAGGAGCTACACCATTTAAAGAAATACCAAATAGTGAACGACTATGGCAATGTGATCTGGTATTGCTATCGATGGGTTTTATTGGCCCAGAACATGCTGTTTCCGAAGATCTTGGATTGCAATATGACTCTAATTCAAATTATCAGGCCATTTATGGCGATTTTAAATGCAGCGAGCCTCGCGTCTTTGCAGCCGGTGATTGTCGTCGGGGACAGTCATTAGTTGTGTGGGCTATTAATGAAGGGAGAGGCGCCGCTGGGTCAATCAATGATTTTCTCGAAGATACTTCCCGAGCAAACGGTAATAATGACAATGCGAAATATTCATAATTTAGATCGCTTAATTGTTGCTCTAGACGTTCCATCAGTAGAAGTGGCATCTAGGATCGTTGCAAAATTGGGGGATCAAGTGCGCTTCTATAAAGTAGGTCTAGAACTTTTTTTGAGTGGAGAAATATTTCATTTTCTAGATTGGTTGCTTGATCGTGATAAAAAAATATTTGTTGATCTAAAGCTCTTTGATGTACCCGCAACTGTGGCACGCGCTATAAAGCAGTTAAACGGTAGAGGCATCACGTTCACTACCGTGCATGGGAACGATTCAATGATTAAAGCAGCGGTTGAGGCGGGTAGTGATGTGAATATATTAGCTGTAACAGCACTTACCAGCTTAGATCGAGGAGACCTAGTTGACTTGGGATTTCAATGCGATATAGATAGATTGGTACTGTCTAGAGCTGCAAGAGCTTTGGATTATGGATGCGCTGGTATAGTAGCTTCGGGTCAAGAAGCAGCTATTGTTCGAAGGGAGGTTGGAGAAGCTTTGGTCATTGTGACGCCGGGGATAAGACCAGTTGAAAATGACGATGATCAAAAAAGAGTGGTAACTGTGCAGGATGCGCTGTATGCCGGAGCCGACTATGTTGTTGTGGGTCGCCCAATACGCGATTCAAAAAATCCTTTTTCAGCAGCCAGGTCTCTACAGGCCGAGATAATTACAGCTCTTGACAATGTTAGTCAATAGCTGAAGGTTTATCTAACACTAGAGATGATCTTAGGGGTATATCGAGATTTAATCATTTACCGGAACGGTATAATTGAGAGCAAGTCGCCCCCCGTCTGCGTAAATACATTGTCCCGTAATGTATGATGAATCTTGGCAGGCTAGGAATACTGCAATTTTGGCCACTTCTTCTGTTGTGCCGCATCGGCCCATGGGCGTTCTCGATAGGATCGAGTGCCGTTTATCGTCATCCGTCATAACTTGCTCCAATAGCTCTGTCATTATACTACCGGGACCTATTGCATTGACGCGTATTCCACTACTAGCAAGCGCTATTGCCATAACTCGTGTTAATTGATCTAAACCGCCTTTAGAAATATTGTAGGGAAGAATATTAGGTATCGCCGTAATTCCATTTACAGAAGACATATTAATGATGCTTCCATGACCAGCTAACACCATGTGGCGAGCTGTAGCTTGACTAAGCAGGAATGCTCCCTTCAGATTTACATTAATCACATCATCAAA
The DNA here is from genome assembly GCA_002724185.1 of Acidiferrobacteraceae bacterium. Taxonomy (GTDB): domain Bacteria; phylum Pseudomonadota; class Gammaproteobacteria; order Arenicellales; family UBA868; genus CAJXWH01. The sequence continues at coordinate 33,515 of PBOB01000095.1, forward strand.
ATCTTGTTCAGTTATATCGAGAACATCACCACTTCTTAGGATCCCAGCATTATTTACACAGATATCGATTTTTCTATGTTTAGCAATGATCTCATTAACGGAATTTTGAATGTCAGAGTTTTGCGCTACATCGCAATGAATAAATTCCGAATTAGGAATCGTAGCGCATGCCTGCGATCCATTTTCATCATTTATATCTAGAATGACAACGTGGGCGCCTTCTTTAGAGAATAGTTGGGCTATGCTATAGCCAATGCCTTGGGCGCCACCGCTGACTATAGCAACCTGATTATTGAGTTTCATAGCAATTCATTAGGATAATTTCAAAATAAAGGATTAGACCATATGGTTTGATACAATGTGCTCTTTGAATTATTTATCGGGCGAAGTCAGTAACACAAGGTAGAATGCTTGTAGTTTAACCGACCCATCAGTAATTGTCGGGTCATTTCCTGTTTAGAGAGGTGGACTATATTGAAACTGAGAGACATTGCTACTGGAATTAACGGAGATTATCGTGGTGATGGAGATACTGAGATCTATGGCGTTTCCTCAGTGACTGCAGCTGGTCCTGGACAGCTAACATTTGTAGCAAAAAATCGCTTTCGTCGTCTTCTTAGCAATTGTAACGCCTCTGCGGTCATCCTCCGCAAAGATAACCTTTCTGATTGGAGCGGCTCCGCAATTATCTGCGAGGATCCCTACGTTGGTTACGCTCGGGCTGCCCAATTGCTCGCTCCAACATCAGCGTTAGAGCCTGGGATACATGATACGGCAACCATATCTTCAAGCGCAGAGGTTAATTCTCTAGCGTCGATTGGAGTAAACTGCGTTATAGAGCCCGGTGTTAAGATTGACGAGGGTGTAGTAGTGGGGCATGGATGCATTGTCTCCGAAGGTGTATCTATAGGTGCTATGACCACTTTACACAGTAATGTGACTATATATCATGATGTGGCAATCGGTAAGCGTTGCATAATCCATAGTGGTGCCGTTTTGGGTAGTGATGGCTTCGGGAATGCTAAGGATATTGATCGCTGGGTGCGAATTCCACAGGTTGGTTCCTTGAGGATTGGTGATGATGTACAGATTGGTGCTAACTCGACGATTGATCGAGGCACTTTAGAGGATACGACTATTGGAAATGATGTGGTCATCGATAACCAAGTACATATTGGTCATAATTGTAATATTGGTGACCATGTTGGTATTGCAGGATGTGTAGGGATAGCTGGCAGTGTAGAAATTGGTCAACGTTGTACACTGGCAGGGGGAGTCGGTCTTGTTGACAATATCCAACTAGGTGACGATGTTCATATTACTGCAATGAGCTTAGTTTCAGCTTCTATTACTACGCCAGGTACGTACTCTTCTGGTACGGCTCACATGCCTCACGGGCAATGGAAAAGAAGTGCAATTCGATTCCGACAGTTAGATGAGTCAATAAAGCGTCTAAGCAATGTGGAGCGGAAGCTGGGCAAATAGTTAGGCTATATTGCACCACTCACCAATCTCGGTATCGAACGCTTCTAGCGGTGAGAAATTTTCCTTGTAACGCATTTTTGAGCAATCTGCGATCCAGTATCCTAGGTAAAGAAACTCATAGTCTATTTGTCGAGCAAGTTCAATCTGATTGAGAATGGCCAGTGTGCCTAGGCTGCGGCGCTCTTCAATAGGATCAAAGAAGGTATATACTGCGGACAATCCATTCGCGACATGATCGACTACCGATACGCCAACTAAACGTCGTCTAATCCGCATCTCGATCAAGAAAGTGTCTATATTAGATTGCACAAGAAATTGTTGATATTTCTCAGGATCGGAGTCATCCATGCTATCACCACTGTGTCTTATTGCCTGATATTTCCTATAGAGCCAAAAATGCTCGTCACTATACGAGGGCGAACGAAAATCATAACGGACATCATCGTTCTTGACGACGGTTCGTTTTTGAGATCGATTAGGGGTAAAGTTTTTAACTGGTATTCTGACTGACCGACATGCCATACAAGCAGGGCAGTGAGGTCGATAATATAGCTTTCCATTACGACGAAATCCACTACGGATCAGATTGTCATAGAGTGGAGGTGTGACCTCAAATCTAGGATCTACTAAGAGGTTAGCAGCTTCGCGATCCTTCAGGTAGGGACATGAATGAGTTGTCGACTTGTAGAGGTCAGGGATACTTTGTTGTTGCGTCATGTTAAATTAGCTACAGGCATCCTGCAGTACCATGAATTGTCAGCAGCATTTACTCCTATGTTGTCCTTAAGTATTTGCATAAAGTAGTTTCTACTAATATTTTCGGCGCCAAGAGAGAAAAGATGTTTGGAAGGAAGTTGACAGTCGACTAGGCTGAAGTTTTTTCTTTGCATTTGCCAGTCAAGTCCAACTAGGGCTACTTTCGATGCATCCCTTTGGTGAGAGAACATACTTTCTCCAAAAAACACCCGACCAAGCGCAACACCATATAGTCCACCCACAAGCTCTTTTTCGGACCATACTTCAATTGAATGGGCATTACCACATTGAAACAAATCGCAGTAGGCCATGCGCATATCATCTGTGATCCATATTGCCTCATTATCGTCACTTCGTCGACTGCATGCTTCAATCACTTCAGTAAATGCTTCGTCCATAGTTATTCGGAAGCCGCTGTTTCTAAGAGTTTTTTTTAAGCTTCGAGATATTTTTAGCTTTCCCGGGATAAGCACTGTACGGGGTTGTGGTGACCACCATAATATTGGTTGTCCTTCGCTGTACCAGGGGAAGATGCCTTGGCGATAAGCGCTTAGTAGTCTCTCCCGACTTAAGTCACCACCGATTGCAAGCAAGCCTTCCTCAGTTGCTTCATCTATTGGTGGGAATGCATAGTCCAAATTTGTGGTCATAGGTAGATGAAATCCCTGGTATCGCCGCATAAATTATTCACAAAGTTTTTCACAAACGCTGCTGTAGACAGTCTAATTTATTTAAACGGGTAACTCTAGGGTCTGTTTTTATAGGGAGAATGACTCGACAATATAGCTTGATACTCTTCAATATATCTTCGTTCCTGGTCGATATGCGTCCCAATCGCAGAAGCAAAATCTGGATGGCTGAGCCAATGTGCTGAGAAAACTGTTGTTGGCGTTAATCCTCGACTTAGTTTATGTTCACCTTGAGCGCCAGCCTCAAAGCTTGTTAACTGATGTCTAATGCAGTAATCAATAGGCTGATAAAAGCAAGTCTCAAAGTGAAGATTTGGTAGAGTTTTTATTGAGCCCCAGTATCTTCCAAATAGTGCAGATTTGCCGCGTAAAAAGAAGGCAGACGCAATGTCAACTCCATGATGACTTGCTATAAGAAGTCTTACTTTGCTGGCCATTGTTTCTCCGACGCACCGAAAAAACTCTAAGTTCAAATAGGGAATCGCTGCATAGCCAGAAATAGTATTTTCGTAACATGAATAAAAGAAGCTCCAATCGTTTGGTGTTGCTTGGAATCCATCAAGCCATCTAAAAGTAATCTGATGGGAGTTTATGGTCTTACGCTCGCGTGCAATATTTTTTCTCTTTTTAGAATTTAGTTCAGAAAGAAAATCGGAAAAATCCGAGTACCCATGATTAGTCCAGTGGAATTGATTGGCCTTTCGAATAAAAAATCCTTTACTATTAAATGCTTCGTTATCTTCGTGTGTAGTGAATAGTGAGTGAATAGAGGAGGCGGACTTATCTTTCGCGAGATCGTATGCGGCATTTATCAGATTGATTCTCGCTGCAGAACTATTTGTATCTGGATGAGAAAGCAATGAGATATTTGTGATTGGTGTAAAAGGTACAGCTAAAAGTAGCTTTGGATAATAAGTCAGGCCGGCCTGGCGATATGCATGCGCCCAGTTCCAGTCAAAGATATACTCTCCATAGGAATGGTACTTTAAGTAACAAGGGGCAGCTGCTAATAGTTGATTGTTGCCATATATAGCAAGATGGTTTGGTCGCCAGCCTGTACCTGTGCTAACACAGCCCGTATTTTCTAATGCAGAGAGAAACTGGTGCTGAAGCAAAGGCGAGTCAGCAGGCGCTAGCTCGTTCCATATTTCTGGTGGAATATCGTTGATAGAATTATGGATTGTGGCATAACCCTGTAAGCCTTTATCATTGCCTATATTAGGAGTAATGGGGACAGTGTTAAGACTATTTCTTTTTGGGGGTATGTTTTTTGAGCTCATTTTCAATCGTTGTCGCACAGCTTAATTTTACTGTTGGTGATATTGCTGGAAATGCCGAACGTATTATCTATGCTACCAAGCAAGCCAAGGAAGAGTTTCAGTCCGATTTGATTGTTTTTCCAGAGTTAGCTTTGACAGGATATCCTCCAGAGGATCTATTGTTCCGGGATGATTTTATGGGTCAAACCGACCGCGAAGTAGATCGCATTGCGGCCGAAACATATGGAATTACCGTTGTACTGGGGCACCCGTCTAGATCCAGTGGTTTTCTTTATAATGCCGCTTCAATTATTTTTGAAGGTCGGATTTTAGGCACATACCATAAACGTAAACTCCCCAACTATAGCGTGTTCGATGAGAAACGATATTTTACCTCTGGTGGAACACCCATGGTGGCTCGTGTTGGCGATTTCCGGATAGCAATTACGATTTGTGAAGATATTTGGCATGAGGGACCTGTTGAGGATTCGGCCGCGGAGGGCGCCGATATATTAATCAATATTAACGCGTCTCCATTCCATATAGATAAGGCAAGAGAGAGGGAAACAGAAGTTGTATGTGAGAAAGCACGACGCAATCATATTCCTATTATCTATCTTAACTTAGTAGGAGGGCAGGATGAGTTAGTCTTTGACGGCGGATCGTTTGTTGTTGATGATGTTGGCCGTGTCACTCAGCGTGGCCATTTCTTCAAAGAAGAGCTTGTGCGGGTAGAGTTAAATCGGGAGGGCAATCCGATCCCGCAGAGCGTTTCAAATATTCCCCAGCTAGAAGAGAGCGTTTACGAAGCATTAGTAATTGGGGTAAGAGACTACGTTGTAAAGAATAGGTTCGAGAATGTGATTATTGGTTTATCGGGTGGGATTGATTCAGCATTAACTTTAGCTATTGCTGTTGACTCCTTGGGATGTGATAGTGTGAAGGCAATTCTAATGCCCTCACGTTACACTCGTGAGATGAGTATTACTGATGCCATAGCTCAGGCAGAGATGCTAGGTGTTGAATATAGTATTTTCGATATCGAGCCGTTGTACGAATTGTTTCTGAGTCAATTGAATTCTGTTGGTTCTGAGGGAAGCTCTAGCACTATGGAGGAAAATCTCCAGGCAAGAATTCGCGGTGTCATATTGATGGCGTTGTCTAACAAAACCGGTGCCATGGTGTTGTCAACTGGCAATAAAAGCGAAATGGCTGTTGGATATTCAACCCTCTATGGTGATATGGTAGGGGGGTTTGCTGCCATTAAGGATGTTCCAAAGACCTTAGTTTATAAATTAGCTCGATATCGAAATGCCATAAGTAGCGCAATTCCCAAAAGGGTAATCGATAGGGCGCCGTCAGCCGAGCTATCCTTGAATCAGGAGGATATAGATACGTTACCGCCATATAATACCTTAGATTTTATATTGCAGGCATTTATAGAAGATGACCAGAGTATTGATAGTATTGTTTCTGCAGGGCCAGATAGAGATCTTGTCAATGATGTTGTAAAGCGTGTAAAGGCGAATGAATATAAGCGAAGACAGGCAGCTCCTGGTGTACGAATCAGTCAGCGCGCATTTGGTAGAGATCGTCGATATCCAATAACCTCTGGTTTTGATTAATATCAATCGGTATCTTTTGATATGTAGATGCTGTTAGGGTAGCTGTTTTCTAGTACCCGTCGAGCATCTTTGCTCAATTCTTCTAGATTCAGGGCTTGATATGCTGCAATCATTACTGCAAGAGCTGGTTCGGTCTCAGTTGTCTCCGGATATTCTTCAACAACAAATCTAGCCCGATTAAGGGCCGCTATGTACGAGCCTTGTTGAAGATAGAATACTGCTATATTAATTTCTTGGCGTGCAAGTATATTTAGTAGCTCAGCCATTCGATTGGTTGAGTCATCTGCGTAATCGCTCGTTGGAAATAAGGTGACTAACTCATTAAATGCCTCAAATGATTTTTTTGCTGGTTCTGTATCAAACTTGCTGGGATCTGATGGCGAGATGATATCTAGCATAGACGTAGAGGCGTTGAAAATAGATAAGGCACGTATGTAGTAGGCGTAGTCAATGTGAGGATGCGTTGGATGGGTCCGAATAAGGTCGCTCGCTAGAGAGATAGCAAGCTCAGGCTCACTGTTTTGGTAGTATGCGTATACTAGTTCCATCTGTGATTGCACAGCATACTTGCTGTATGGGTAATCTCGCTCTAACCTCTTATATAAGTTGATAGCTTCAATCCATTGTTCGCCATCTAATAGTGCTCGAGCGTTAGCATGCAATTCTTCCATTGTCCTATTATCGGATTTATTAACACTGGCGCATCCGACTATTATCATGGTGCTGATTATGAGAAGAATTGAGTATTGGCGCATAATGATCTACTAGTTAGATATAGGTGAATTATACTTCCCTGTTTGGTATGTCGCCTAAAAATAGAATTCAAATGAACGAGCAGAGAATTATTCGAGCAGTAGTGCCCGAAACAGCTGCCGGGTTGCGACTGGATAAGGTGCTTGCCACGTTGTTTCAGCCATATTCTCGGTCCCAGTTACAGATATGGCTTCGCAATGGCTTGCTGATGATGGAGGGTTCAATTCCATCTCAAAGACAAATTGTGCAAGGTGGGGAGCATCTGACACTTATGGTTCCTGCGCCAAAAGACAATACATGGATGCCGCAATGTATAGAACTCAAGATAGTGCATGAAGATAATGATATTGTTGTGATTGATAAGCCAGCTGGATTGGTTGTGCACCCAGGCGCTGGAAATCCAGATTCTACCCTCGCTAACGCAATACTACATCGCTATCCAGAAACTTCCATGCTTCCACGTGCTGGGATCATACATCGTCTTGACAAAGAGACAACCGGCTTACTAGTGATTGCTAGAAATGAGGGCACGAGACAACGATTAATAGCCGATCTAGAAAATCGAAGCATTAAACGGGAGTATTTGGCATTAGTATACGGACGAGTTGTTGCGGGAGGTACTATTGATAAGCCGATTGGTCGACATCGAAAAGATCGTCTTCGGATGGCTGTCTCTGACAAAGGGAAGGCTGCGATTACACATTTTAGAGTTGAGCGGCGCTATAAATATCATACGTTATTGAGAGTCATACTTGAAACCGGTAGGACGCACCAAATTCGTGTTCATCTCGCGGATAGCGGGTTACCAGTCATAGGGGATCCGTTGTATGGTGGCCGTTTACGCATCCCGCCAGGCGCAGACTCTAAGATTATCGCGACACTGAGAGCATTTAAGCGACAGGCACTGCATGCAACCACCTTGGCAATTACTAATCCGGCTTCAGGTGAGACGCTACAGTGGACTAGTGAATTACCCGAGGATTTCATTATGTTAATTGAGGCTGTCAAGCAAACTGATTAATATGAGCGCCATGAAAGAAAGAATTAGCGTTCAACAAGCAAAGTGGTCGGCACCGCCACACGTAAATGCAGTAACTACCTACAGATACGGTGGAGTAAGCCGGAATTCTTTTGGTAGTTTAAATTTGGCTTCTCATGTTGGAGACAACCATACCGCAGTTATAGAAAATCGTGCACGCTTATGTCGTTACATGGGATTAATTGAGGAGCCAATATGGTTAAATCAAGTGCATGGTTGTCGTGTAATTCAGGCTAATGTTGTTATGAGAGACGGAATAGCTGATGGAAGTTATACGACTCAAAACGGTATCATATGCGCTGTTTTGACTGCAGACTGCCTACCACTTTTCTTGACCGATACAGGCGGTACTATAGTATGTCTCCTCCACGTTGGTTGGCGTGGTCTGGTCGCAGGCATTATTGAGTCCGGCATAGCTGCTATTGATACAGAGCCAGCTAAGTTACTTGTTTGGCTGGGACCATGTATTAGAAAAGCTGCATACATAGTTGGTGAGGATGTTAGAGAACAACTTATCCATAGTTTTCCCGAGCACACTACTGCGTTAAAAGAGATCAATGGGAAGTGGCGAGCAGACCTCGGAAAGATGGCGCAACAACGTCTAAACTCACTTGGAGTTACAGCGATTTGGGATAGTAGAAGTTGTACTTATACAGATGACAGTAGCTGGTTCTCTTATCGACGTCAGAAGCATTGTGGGAGGATGGCGTCCTTAATCTGGCTGGATTGACCTGGCGAGTTATGTACGGCTAAAGTAATGTTTCTTGGAGACATTCCTGTTTTACAGGTAATTAAAGATATTTTATGAAGGCAATGATATTAGCAGCTGGCAAAGGGACTCGCCTCGCACCTTTAACACACCAGATGCCAAAACCAATGATTCCAGTTTTGGGAAAGCCTGTGATGGAGTATCTTGTTGAGCAACTCGCTCGGTGTGGCTTTAAGGAGATCATGGTCAATACTAGCCATCTCGGTTCCCAGATTGAGAGCTACTTTGGAGATGGTCGCCGTTGGGGGGTGGAAATCGGCTATTCGTTTGAAGGTCATATTAGTGATGGAGCAATAATCGCTGAACCTCTAGGATCGGCAGGAGGGATCCGGCGCGTGCAAGATTTTGCTAGATTTTTTGACGACACGTTTCTCGTAGTATGTGGAGATGCAGTGATTGATCTTGATCTGTCGGTGGTATTACGAAAACATTGGCAGTCTGGTGCTTCGGCAAGTGTTGTGGTTAGTGAGGTTCCTAGAGACAGAGTCAGCGATTATGGAGTTGTAGTCTGCAATCCGGAAGGGCGAGTAATTAATTTTGAAGAGAAGCCAAGCGCCAAAGAAGCGAACTCGAATCTCGTCAATTCTGGTATCTATATTTTTGAGCCAGAGATCATTGACTATATACCTGCGGGTTTTGAGTACGATATCGGTGGTCAACTGTTTCCAGACCTCGTAGATAAGGAGGTTTTATTCAATGCTATATCAATTCCATTTAATTGGATTGATATAGGTCGACTAAGTGACTATTGGGAAGCAAATCAACTATTGATGCAGGGCAAATTGAAAGATATTCGCATGCCAGGAACAGAGGTGTTGCCGGGACTTTGGGCAGGTCTAAATGTCAACGTTGATTTTGATAGGATTCGTGCTGAAGGTCCAATCTATATTGGTTCGGCGGCTCAGGTAGATGCTGGCTGTGAGATCATTGGTCCTACCTGGATTGGGCACGGATGTCATCTCGAATCAGGCGCTCGAATTTCGAGAAGCATTCTGTTTGAGTATAGTCGAATTGGCTCCCAAGGTAGGGTTACTGAGGCGCTTGTGTTTGGGCGGAACTGTGTTGATAGAGAAGGAAATAATGTGAGCTTGTCAGAGGGTGATTTTGATTGGGTAGGTGATGCGCGCGATTATTCGTAAAAGGAGATTGTGTAATTTATCAGAGCATCAAGATTTAGCCCATGTCCTATCTAGCCGCCTAGTAAACTGATTTTGCCTAGAAGTTGATTGACTCGCGAGACATAAGCAGCTGGTTCTGGGAGTGAAGCACCTTCACTTAACATTGCTTGCTCAAACAGTACAAAAGTCCAGTTTTCAAGTTGTTCGTGATCAGGAGAAAGTTGTCGTACCAATGGATGCTCTGCATTGATCTCCAAGATAGGCATAAATTTCGGCGATTGCTGACCCATCTGTTGCAGTATCCGTTCAAGATTAGCACCAATATCTTGGTCATCTGCGACAAGGCATGCTGGAGAATCTGTCAGTCTCTGACTAATCTTGACTTCCTTGACTCGCTCACCAAGCAATTCTTGCATTCTCGATATTAAATCCGATAAATCAGGTTTATCTTGCTTGCTATCTTTATCATTGTCTTGTGTGTTCAGGTAATCAAGATCTAGACCTCCCTTCGCAACTGATTTGAGCATTTTCCCGTCGTACTCGGGCATGGATGACACGAGCCATTCATCCACGGGATCTGTTAGAAGTAAAACTTCAATATTGTTTTTTTGAAATACTTCTAGGTGTGGCGACGTACGTGCCATATTTTGTGAGTCAGCGGTAATAAAGAAGATTTCTTTTTGTTTCATAGCCATTCTCTTGACGTAATCATCAAGAGAAACATTCTGCGTATCACTGGGAGAGTGCGTACTATTGAATCTTAGTAATTTTGTTAAGGCTGTCTTATTGTCGCTGTCTTCTACTATACCTTCTTTTATGACTTGTCCATATTCGTTCCACAGATTTTGGTATTTATCGGATTCCTTGTCAGAGATCCTCTGCAACTCTGTCAATATCTTTTTTGTGGATGCGGATTTAATCCGATCAATATCACGATTGCTTTGCAAGAACTCTCTTGAAACGTTTAGAGGCAAATCACTTGCATCGACAACTCCACGAACAAATCGAAGATAATTAGGCATGAGATGTTTAGAGTCGTCTAGTATAAATATACGACGGACGTACAGATTAATGCCATGCCTTCGCTCCCGGTCAAATAGGTCAAAAGGTGCTTTTGCGGGAATGAAAAAGAGTGTGCTGTATTCTATATTTCCTTCGACACGGTTATGTAGTGTTACAAGTGGGGCTTCCGAGTCGTAGCTTAACGTCGAGTAAAATTGTTTATATTCATCTTCTGATACCTCATTGCGGGGTCGCGCCCATATGGGTGCTCCCTTGTTGACTCGCTCCCATTCATCTTCAGTATCCTTTTTTAGCATATTTATTGGAAATGAGATGTGGTCTGAATATCGTTCAATAATATTACGTATACGCAATGAGTCAGCAAATTCGTTGGCTTCGTTCTTCAGTCTTAAGGTGATCTGGGTTCCACGTCTATCATCTTCTATTGTTTCTAGGGTGTATTCTCCACTGCCATCTGATGACCATCGGATGCTATGGCCATTATTGGTGCTAGCATGCTTGGTGATAAGTTCCACATGGTCCGCAACAAGAAAGACAGAATAGAAGCCAACACCAAATTGTCCGATTAGTTGTGTGTCTTCAGTTTTCTTTTGAGATAAAGAGTTCAAGAATTGCTTCGTACCAGATCGAGCAATCGTTCCAATATTTGCAATAACGTCCTCTTTGCTCATCCCGATACCGTTGTCTCGAACAGTGATTGTTTTATCTTTGTCGTTTAGACTAACCTCGATTGATAATTGATCACCCTCATCGATCAAGCCTTTATCAGTGAGCGCTTCAAATCGCAATCGATCACATGCGTCAGAAGCATTCGAGATCAATTCCCTAAGGAAGATTTCTTTATTCGAATAAAGTGAGTGAATCATGAGGTGCAGTAGCTGCTGCACCTCTGTCTCAAAATTGTGCGTTTCTTTGGATTCGACGGGCATTACGTTGTACACCTCTGGGATTTCGAATAATTTGAGTCGGCTACGAACCCCAAAAATGGGGTCGATCTTTAGGATATCAAGAATTTAGATGAAAAAGACAAAAAAAACCAATTTCTTAGACGCAGTATTTTTCGGTAAAATGGAGGCATAGCACGGGGCATAGCGCAGTCTGGTAGCGCACCTGCTTTGGGAGCAGGATGTCGGGGGTTCAAATCCCTCTGCCCCGACCATCTAATTAGGTGCAGTGTTGCGCCCGTAGCTCAACCGGATAGAGCAACGGCCTTCTAAGCCGTAGGTTCCAGGTTCGAGTCCTGGCGGGCGCGCCAATGTAATCAATCAGTTACGATGACTTTTCAGATTCTGTTTGCCGAATAAATTGAGGATTGTCTAATGCAATTATGGTTTAGTCTTTATGCGGTGTAGGTTTGGCGGTTCAAAAAGTCTCAGCCCGTTAGCGAATTGACGTTGATTAGCCAGCCCATCAAATTATAGATGCCAAGAGTTCTGATTGTGTCGGCTTCATTCTAGACAAGCTTTGCAGAAATGAATAGTTCAAGTCATAAAGTCTTGCTGGTATGGTGAGGTGGTTTTGGGGATAATTGCGAATACAGCAATAAATATGGTGACCGTAGCTCAGTTGGTAGAGTCCCGGATTGTGATTCCGGTTGTCGTGGGTTCGAGCCCCATCGGTCACCCCATTTTCAAGCCTAAAGAATCTGATTTGAATATGTTTCATTAGAGGGGTCGCCAGTATGACTCTAGATAGTTTTCCTTCAGACACCAAAATGGCATACAGGAATCTCGATCGAATTATCAAAGGCCAGCCAACATCCGATGGCGCAGGCGTTTGTTTAACCCGCTATATTGGCTCATCAGACCTCAATTATCTAGACCCCTTTTTGTTATTAGATTTTTTCGAATCTGACAATCCCGATGACTATATCGCAGGATTTCCATCCCACCCTCATCGAGGATTTGAAACTGTTACCTATTTGTTCGCTGGTAGGGTGCGTCACGAAGATAGTGTCGGCCACGAGGGTATCATCGAGGCCGGTGGTGTTCAGTGGATGACTGCTGGCCGAGGGATCATTCATTCAGAAATGCCAGAGCAAGAAAAAGGCCGACTAGCCGGTGTTCAACTATGGGTTAATCTGCCATCAGTGGACAAGATGTGCCAACCCATTTATCACGAATACCCAGCTACTGACATACCAGTTGAAATTCGAGACAACGGAATCAGGATCCAGGTCATCGCGGGAAGTACCAGCACACCAATACATGGGCCTGTAAGTGGCGTTGCCACTGACCCACTCTATCTCGATGTCACTCTACCCGCAGGATGCAGTGTGAGCGAGCCCCTGCCGAACAGTCACGCAGCTTTTATTTTTGTTATCGAGGGGAATCTCTCTCTGATTAGCGGAAGCAGTAGTTGCCCTATTGCTGCTAAACAACTAGGAGTTTTAAATAATGAAGGCGATTGTTTTTTGGTTAGGGCGGGTGATGCCAGCGCTCGATTTCTTTTCGTTGCAGCCAGGCCCCTAAATGAGCCGATTGTGCGATATGGCCCCTTTGTTATGAATACGAAAACTGAGATTCAGCAGGCTATCAATGACTACAACGCTGGCCGATTTTAGCAATACACACACTAAGATTATCCAATCTTGTTTGGTTTTTGTATAGTAGGTTGGCTCATCCTAAGTGCATGCAATCAAGAATAGAGCGAGCTATGACCAATTCAATCCCAATAATTGCAAAAACTTTACCCGCAACTGTTGAGTTAAAAAAGGGCGAAAAATATGCGTGGTGTCGATGCGGACTTTCTATGACTCAGCCTTTTTGCGATGGTGCACATCGTGGAACAGAACTTACGCCGCTTAAATTCATAGCAGAAAACACTGCTCGTGTTACTCTTTGTCAGTGCAAGGCAAGTGCTAATCCACCTCTTTGTGACGGTAGTCACACTAAACTTGGGACCTGTGAGATAGGGAGTCCGGTGCCGGCACTTCTCTTAGAGCAGTAGGCTTGTTTTTAAAGACGAACCCTATCTAATCAACAGGTTATGGGTGTTGACGATAAGGGGTGTGTCGAACAGTACAAGTTATCGAAAAGTGCGCGTTACAAGGAGTCAGTTCGGACCAAGTGTTGC
>PBOB01000096.1 GCA_002724185.1 Acidiferrobacteraceae bacterium
GCTGTAACTGTGAAGTCTGCTGTAGTACTGGTTGTTGATGAACCATCTGCGTGACCATCTGTAATAGATACTTCAGGTGCAACTGAATCTGTATTGTATGAATAAGAATTTGAATTACTGTTTCCAGCTGCGTCAGTTACAGACATTGTGAATGTGTGAGCTCCATCATTATGGACATAATCAAAGTTTGGAGACAACCACTGACCAGTATGAGTACACTCTGTGTTGGTCCATGTGAATGTTCCATCGCCGTTATCGGTCCAATCCTCATGGGCGGCTGCCATGTTAGTTATTGTGAAAGAACATGTAGCAACTCCTGAGGTAGCATCAGACATCGAAAATGCGAAATGCGTCGAGTAGTCTGCACTTGGATTGTGCCACTCATTCTCAGCATCGCCAGGACCATCTGTAATGTCTGCAGTTGGTGCAGTTGTGTCAACACCGAAGCTGTCGGTGCTACCGGCGCTGTAAGTGTTTCCTGCATTATCTTCTATTGCGATAGATGCGGTGTAATCACCGGCATCATTCAGAGTGAATGCGTTTGAACCGGATCCACCTGAACAGTCATAAGTCTGATCTGTTTCAGTTGCGTGACTTACAGTTAGTGTACATTCCTTAATTCCTGAAGGGCCGTTATCACTAGCTGTGAAAGTGACTGTTGGTGTACCAGTTGTATCCCAGACTAAATCGCTGGTAACATCTGCTGATGGATCTGAATTATCTGCACTGAATGTGTCAGTGTTCGATGAACCTGTGTTACCTGCAACATCAGCTATTGCGATGTTTGCTGTGTAATCAGTACCATCAGCGACTGTGAAGTCTGCTGAACCATTACCGTCTGAACAATCAGCTGTCTGATCGTCTTCAGTTGCGTGACTTAATGTTAGAGTACAGGTGTTAATTCCTGAAGTTGCATCACTTGCAGTCCATGTGACTGTTACAACGCCGTCATTTTCCCAGACTACGTCGCTTGTGATTGTTGCAGATGGATCTGTGTTATCCATACTGAAAGTATCAGTGTTGGATGAACCACTGTTTCCAGCTACATCAGTTATTGCGATGTTTGCTGTGTAATCTACACCGTCAGCGACTGTGAAGTCTGCTGAGCCGTCTCCAGCTGAACAGTCATGTGTCTGACCTGCGACAGTTAGTGTACAGGTGTTAATTCCTGAACCGCCATCGCTGGCTGTCCAAGTAACTGTTACAACACCATCGTTGTCCCAGACAACATCACTTGTGATTGCTGCGGCTGGATCTGTGTTATCCATACTGAATGTATCAGTGTTGGATGTAGCACTGTTTCCAGCGTTATCTGCTATTGCGATGTTTGCTGTGTAATCTGAACCGTCAGCGACTGTGAAGTCTGCTGTACCGTCTCCACTAGCACAGTCATGTGTCTGACCGGCTACAGTTAGAGTACAGGTGTCGATTCCTGAAGTTGCATCACTTGCAGTCCATGTGACTGTTACAACACCATCGTTGTCCCAGACAACATCACTTGTGATTGCTGCAGATGGATCAGTTGTATCAATACCGAATGTATCGGTATTTGATGAACCACTGTTTCCTGCAACATCAGTTATTGCGATGTTTGCTGTGTAATCTGAACCGTCAGCGATTGTGAAGTCTGCTGTACCGTCGCCAGCTGAACAGTCATGTGTCTGACCAGCTATGGTTAGTGTACAATCATCAATTCCTGAACCGCCATCGCTGGCTGTGTAAGTAACTGTTACTGTACCGTCAGTGTCCCAGGTTAGGTCACTGGTGATTGCTGCAGATGGATCTGTGTCATCTACACCGAATGTGAAGGTGACAGCGTTTGCGCTGTTTCCTGCATCATCAGCTATTGCGATGTCTGCTGTAGCAGCAGCTGCATCGGCCATAGTGAATGTTGCTGAACCGTCTCCGCCTGAACAATCAGCTGTCTGAGCATCACTCATTGTTAGCGTACAGGATGCGATTCCAGAGGAATCGTCACTGGCGGTGTAAGTAATTGTTACTGAACCGTCGTTATCCCATGCGAAAGTGCTGGTGATTGCTGCAGATGGTGCAGTCGTATCGACTAACCATGTGTAGGAAGCTGATGCACTGTTTCCAGCGTCATCGGTTGCAGTTGCAACGTATGTGTGTGAACCTTCTGCTAGATTAGCTAGAGCATCACCACAAGTTGTTGAAGTGCCGTCAATTGTACATGTATTTTCTACTCCACCTGAACCGTTCTCTTCATCGGAAGATGTTACGGTCATGTCTGCTGCTTGACTGTTGGTCTCTGCTGCAGGTGTGTCAGATATACTGACAGTTGGTGCAGTCGTATCGACTAACCATGTGTAGGAAGTTGAAGCACTGTTTCCAGCATCATCAGTTGCTGTAGCTGCATAGGTGTGTGTACCTTCAGCTAGACCTGATAGAGCTGAGCCACAATCTGTGGCTGTATTGTCAATTGTACAGGTTGTACTTGCTAGACCTGATCCGTCGTTTTCATCGGATGAGGTAACTGTGAAGTCTGCTGCTTGACTGTTAGTCTCTGCATCTGGGCTGTCAGATAGACTGACAGATGGTGCAGTTATGTCGACTAGCCAAGTGTAGGAAGCCTGAGCGCTGTTTCCAGCGTCATCAGTTGCAGTTGCAATGTATGTGTGTGAACCCTCTGCAAGGTCAGATAATGCTGAACCACAATCTGTGGCAGCACCGTCAATTGTACAAGTATTTTCCACTCCCTCTGAATTTTGACTTCCGTCTTCATCAGCTGAAGTTACTGTAAAATCTGCTGCTTGACTGTTAGTCTCTGCATCTGGGCTGTCAGATAGACTGACAGATGGTGCGGTTGTATCAACCATCCAGCTGTAAGAGGCTGATGCACTGTTTCCAGCTTCATCAGTTACTGTTGCAGTCAATGTGTATGCATTTTCTGATAATCCTGACAAAGATGTACAATCGTCCGGTGTTGAGGAGCTTGTTCCATCGGAAAGTGAACAACTCAAAGTTGGATTATTGTCGTAAGTATCTCCATAAGTATATGTGAAACTAGCAGTAAGAGCGTTAGTTTCTGCATCTGGATTTGAATCAATTGTAATTGTCGGATCAGTAGCATCATAATACCAAGAATATGAATCTGTAGCCGTGTTACCAGCTGCATCTGTTACTGTGACAGAGAGCGTCCATGTTTGATCCCCACCTAGGTTGGTTACTGAACCATCACAATCCTGAGCTACGCTATCGGTATCAACTGAACCGGCGAGCGTACATGCCTCTGAACCTTCCTGATAGTTATCAGACGAAGTGACAGTAAAACTAGCGCTGGCACTGTTAGATGGATTAGATGGACCTGATACTGAGCTTATCGTTGGAGCTACGGTATCGATATGCCAATCATGACCTGCTCCATTAGTGCCTGTATCGTCAGTGGCTCTTACGGAGAAGTAATGATCACCATCGTTCAAATCTGTCATTTGATAAGGACTGGTACATTCTGCCCAATCACTATTATCGAATAGACATTCGATGGTTACATCTCCCGTAGTGTCAGTTACTGTGAACTCAACACTTGGGCTCTGGTCGTTATCTGGGTTGCTTGGAGCCGAGGTTATCTCGACTGTAGCTGCTTCAGCACCTGGTGCTCCTGCCAATAAAACTGTGGCGAGAGCGAATAGGGCTAAGACCCAAACTCGACCGCTAGCTATCTTTGATAGATTCGCGTTTGAAAACATTTTCATTCCTCTTTCTATGTTCTTCCTACAAAACACAGAGTCTAAGATATAGAAATGAGTGTATTTAATATTTAATTTTTAGACGGTGTCCCACCTAAAATAATGGTAAAAAATTAGTAGTATACACAGAAATGCCTTTCGATTCTCTATAAAAAAGAATTTTACGTCGAATAACGAACTGAAAAACGACCATATTTGAACTTAAAAATTCAAATTTAAGAGATATTTGAACAGAAGAGCCTGAGTTCGCTCTATCGTACGCGTGCGCTCGCGGATATGGTATTGGTGTGTAAGTTAAATATCCATATTTGATTGATAATATTATGAAAATTGGTGCATACCTATTAGCTAGTGTGATGATTTTGACGGCCACAACGGGCTGTATAGATCAATTCCTTCCAACAGAGGAAGAGGACAAAACGAACCCAGTGAATGTGTTTGAAGGGACTTATACTCTTGATGGAACAACAACTGTTTTTTTCACAATAGAAGCGAGTGGTGAAACTTCCGGAAACATGATTTTCTACATGCCCTATAATTATGTAGAACATATAATGGATCCGAATGTTGCAGCCAGTACTACCTGTTATGATAAGACTCTGATTACTCTAGCATACAGCGGTACAGGAACTCAATTTACCACATCATGGACAGATGCGAATGGTGATGTGCATCAAGGTGTTGATACAAAATTAACAATCTCTAATGATGTCTTAACAATGGAGAGAGAAGAGGATGGTACAACCTTAACTGAGACATATAATAGATTCTCAAAAGATGTACTAGTCTATGGTAATGATTGTGTAAAGGGATGTACAGATGAACTAGCAAATAATTACAATGATGATGCTACTGATGATGATGGGTCATGCATAACCCCTGTTCTAGGTTGTATGGATAATGAAGCGGACAACTATAATTCAGAAGCCGATACGGATGATGGCAATTGCATATTCAGTGGTTGTATGGATCCTGTAGCGGAAAATTATTGGGATAAAGCGAATGAAGATGATGACAGTTGTGAATACATTGATGGTTGTATGGATGAGGATGCGAACAACTATAATGAAGATGCTACGAGAGATGATGGCAGTTGTGAATACCCTGGCTACGGTTGTACGGATGAGGAAGCGGATAACTATAATGAAACGGCTGATGAAGATGATGGCAGTTGCATATTCAGTGGCTGTATGGATCCTGAAGCGGATAACTATTGGGAGAAAGCGAATGAAGATGATGGCAGCTGTGAATACTCGGGCGACTCTCCCGACTTTGATGAACTCGACGTTCACTATTTCATGGAGCATTACTTTGGTGATTGGACTGATGATGAACTGATACAAGGTTTACATGATGGCGAATATGGTTACCAGATTCATTACGAATATCCGAACTTTGGAGATTTACTGGGTGGCGGTGAAGGTGAAGAAGATATGGGGATCTGTTTGATAGAGTATCAAGTCAGACAGGACAACAACCGAGAGCTATATGATGTTCATTTCAAAGTCTGTATGGAAGATGAAGAAGAGGGAGAGACCATAATTACCCAAAAATATACGCGTCAGGGACCCAACTGTCCGGATGAAGGAGAAGAAGAATATGGATGTACATTGTACAACGTATACATGCTTACCAGATGGAGGGAAATGGATATGGAGATAACTACATGGGGTGTTGATGAGATACCATACTATGGCGATCCGGTGCGTGACTTGAATTGGTTAGGAGGTGATTCAGATGGTGATGATAGGGAAGTAGAGATAAGTAACATGCAATTTAATCCAGATGAATTGCTTGTGACGGTTGGAGATGCGATGATTACTTGGTACAACTATGATAGTTATACACATAGCATAGTGTGGGATGGAGAGGCACCGGGAGACTGTGCTAACTCCGGTAACATACCTTCGGGAGGGTCATACAGTTGTAATGCTGGAAACATGACGGGGACCTACGAATATTATTGTGGTTACCATACGAGTATGACAGGTTCAGTAGTGGTGGAAGATTATAGCCCTATATTGACTTGGACTGCACCGGAAGACCATCCTAGCGGAGAGGAAGCGGATCACTGGTTACTGAACGTGACCGGTGAGAATGAAACTTACTATTTCTATTTAGATTTTAGAGTTTATCCAAACTGGGGAGAGCAGATGGTTGGCTATGAGTTTGGAGAAATGGGGATTCTAATTAGTAAGATAGAGATGAGAGCGAAAGAGGCCGATAGTAATGGAAACCATGAAGTGATAAGAATTTCTATGTTCTATGGAGATGAATTCACAATAAATAGTCCAGAAGTAACTTCAGAAAGGCAGGCCAGCGAGATGAATTTCGAATGTGATGATAATGCAGAGAGATGTCCGTTTGAAAGTACCTACGATGAAAATGAAGAGATACATAGATGGAGGACGATGTGGGTTGCAGAAAATGATTATAATTTTGAAAGAAAATTTGAAGAGTTGGAGGTCCGTA
>PBOB01000018.1 GCA_002724185.1 Acidiferrobacteraceae bacterium
AAAATGGTCTTCTTGACCGGATAGCTATTATCAACAGACATAGTGTGCCCTCATTTGCCTTTAGACAAGTCTCAAAATTATACCAGCATGTATTCTAATCAATCCTTTTCCAAAGCTGATCATCTGATAAGTTCGATACCCACAAATCATGCTGTTCTCGCTCCAAGGTAGTTGGATAAATAACCTTTAGTTCAGGGCCTGCGCTAGATACAAATCCGAGTGTGTCGCGGTCTTCAGTCCCTCCTTCATGCGGCCCAGGTTGCTGAAAAAGTAATTCTGTCTGACCACCTGTCATTGCTAGGTACACCTCAGCCAATATTTCCGCATCCAACAACGCGCCGTGTAAAGATCTATGAGAGTTATCTACGTTATACCTTTTACATAACGCATCTAAACTATTTCTTTGACCGGGATGCAGTTGACGTGCAAGCTGTAGGGTATCCTGAATTTTACAAATATCACCAATCGTAGCTAACTTTTTGTCAATAAGCGATAACTCGTTATTTAGGAAGCCGATATCGAATGGCGCATTATGTATGATAAGTTCACTCCCTTCGATAAACGTCATAAATTCTTCTACTATTTCTCCAAATTTTGGTTTGTCTGCCAGAAATTCTTCGGATATTCCATGAACATGTAAAGCATCATGGTCGATATTCCGTTCCGGATTTAAAAAACAGTGAAATTGATTTTTTGTCATCTGTCTGTCTAGCAGCTCCACGCATCCGATCTCGATCACGCGATGACCGTGCTCCCATTCAAGCCCCGTCGTTTCTGTATCCAATATTACTTGTCGCATACGAATTTTTTGACTAGGCTGTTTCGAGAAATCTATCTATAGCAAGATTTGCCAACGCATCCGCACGCTCATTCCCAGGATTGCCCGTGTGTCCTTTTATCCATCGCCATTCAATCGCATGCTGCGCTCTAAGAAGATCAAGCTCTTGCCAAAGATCGCGATTTTTCACTAAATGACCTGATGCAGTTTTCCAGCCTCTTCGCTTCCAATTTGGCATCCAATCTGTAATCCCCTTGCAAACATATTGCGAGTCAGTATACAGCACAATACTACTCTCCTCCTCAAGCATCCTTAACCCTTGTATCGCGGCCATAAGTTCCATACGATTATTAGTAGTGTGTTCTTCTGATCCAGATAGTTCTCTTTCCTCACTTCCAGAAAATAGTATTACGCCCCAACCACCAACACCAGGATTGCCCCGACAAGCGCCATCTGTGTAGATTTGAGCTAAGACGCCTATCATGGTTCTGTCTGCTAATGCGTTCTCGATTTAACGCTGGTTGATTCTAATTTGGCACCAAGCTTGACGGTATGTAATGCTTGCACCACCTGCCGGGTACGGATACTTGATTTGAGATCTCTATGACCTGCGAAATTTCTCTTTTGAGCACTAAGCATGTAGATGCCCGCACAACCTGGCCATATCCAGGACCCCAAAATATCCAAAAAAGCAAATCTCCTCTGCATGGCTAATGATTTGATTGGCGGCCCATAAAGTAGGTACTTGCATTGCTCTACCTCCGTTCCCAGCAAACCTAGCCAGTCAATAATGCGCTTTGATTGTAGGAACTTACCTGACCATGGCGCTCTTTTTTCAGACTGCAATCTCATTAACCGGACAGCCCCCCACAAGCTGAATGGATTAAACCCACAAATAATTATCCAACCATTTGGCCGCAGTGCTTCTATTGCCTCACGGAGCACAAGTCTAGGGTCCTCGGAAAAATCAAGTGTATGCTGCAACACAACTAAATCAGCAGAATTTCGACCTAATGGCAATTCTTCATGAAGAGCAACTACTGTAGGCCTTGGCATCTCATCAATCTCATTACCAATCCTCATTCTAAGTTCAATATCACGATTTGCAAAACAATCTGCCATGCCTGGGCCCTGATTTACCGCAACAGGCCAATGAGAGCTAGGAACTATTGCTGCAAATTCACGCGATTCACAATCGATTAGATGCTGTCCAAGCTCTGTACTAAACCATTCTTTCAGTTGGGATAAACACAGATTGTGGGTTATGTCTAAAGGCATATCTTCTTTGTGGGTCCGCTCTCAAGTTAATGATGATTTCGCCAAGACGAGATCTTGCCAAACTTTACGCTTCTCTATTGGGGAGCGAAGCAAATATGCTGGATGATAAGTTGCTATTAGTGGGATATTGAATTGTGAATATGAATGGACATCACCACGCAACTTACCGATCGGCTTTGAACTTTTGAGCAGTGTCTGCGCTGCAAATTTTCCAAGCGCAACTATTATTCTTGGGCGAATAAACTCTATCTGTTGATGAAGGTAGAGCTCACACTCTTGAACTTCATCATCCTTAGGATTTCTATTCTCTGGAGGGCGACACTTCAGAACATTGGTAATATATGTGTCTGTCCGGGTGAGATCTAAAGCGATAATCATCGAATTGAGGAGTTGCCCAGCACGACCAACAAATGGCACACCTAAGCGGTCTTCCTCCGCTCCAGGAGCCTCTCCGATAAACAACCAATCAGCTTCAGGATGGCCCTCTCCGCAAACTGAATTTCTTCTTCCTGAATACAAAGAGCATTTCCGACAGGATTCGACTCTTGCCGCAAGCTGTTGCAAAAAATCAGCAGTTGATCCTGTGCGCTTCTCAGGCGCTTCATCTAAGGAAGTAGATGATCGGTCTCGGTTGACCCACTGGACGAATCCTAACGCCGCTAAGTAGTCATCGCTGTTGACGTTTTGCACAAGCTGTTCCTACTAAACAGTATCACCTATTTGAGGATGCTTTCTAGTTATTTGCTCTTCTAGCTTATTCAACGCATTGATGTAAGCTTTGACAGAAGCTATCACAATATCTGTATCAGATCCCTGTCCATTGACGATCCGGCCGTCTCTCTGCAATCTAACACTAACTTCTCCCTGAGCATCCGTACCGCTAGTAATGTTGTTCACAGAATATAGAAGTAATTCACTAACTGCTCCAGTCGCCTCATCGACCGACTTGAACGCAGCATCGACGACTCCATCACCCGTTGCACTAGCAAAGACTTCGTTGCATCCTACAGACAAAGTCACTCCGGCTGTAGGATGTTCCCCCGTCTTAGATGTGATAGACATGCTGATTAGTCGTAACCATTCATTAGATTGCTCTGCATCTCTTTCCGTTACAATTGCCTGGAGGTCATCGTCAAATATTTCATGCTTCTTGTCTGCTAGCTCCTTGAAGCGAGTAAAGGCTAAATCGAGATCTTTGTCATTTGTGAAATCAATACCCAAAATCCTTAAGCGATCTCGAAACGCTGTCCTACCGGAATGCTTACCAAGAACCATCCTATTCGCCGCCCAACCTACATCCTCAGCACGCATGATCTCGTAGGTCTCTCTTCGCTTTAACACTCCATCTTGATGTATACCTGCTTCATGAGCAAAAGCGTTGGCACCGACAACCGCTTTATTTGGCTGTACTGAGAACCCTGTGATGTTCGAAACTAGCCGACTAATTGGAACGATTAGCTTTGTATCTAAATTACTGTCACAACCAAAAACATCCTGTCGGGTTCTCACTGCCATGACGACTTCCTCAAGCGAGGCATTTCCTGCGCGCTCTCCTAATCCGTTAATAGTGCACTCAACTTGTCGCGCTCCGTTCAATATCGCAGAAAGTGAATTAGCTACAGCAAGGCCCAGATCGTTATGTGCGTGCACTGAAAAGATCGCTTTGTCTGAATTTGGAATTTTTTCCTTCAACCTATAGATCAGCCTACCGAATTGATCTGGTAATGTATAGCCTACGGTATCAGGAATATTGATCGTACGAGCGCCCGCTGCTATTGTTTTCTCCAGGATCTTGCAAAGAAAATCAAGATCTGACCGGCCAGCGTCTTCAGGCGAGAATTCCACATCGTCGGTGCTATTCCTTGCTTGATTTACGGCTGCAACAGCGCGCTCGACAACCTCATCAGGACTCATTCGAAGCTTGTGTTCCATATGTATTGGAGAGGTTGCAATAAAGGTGTGTATTCTTCCTTGAGCTGCAGAGGCAATCGCCTTTGCAGCTAGAGATACATCACTCTCGTTAGCTCTCGCTAATCCACAAACCACGCTGTCTTTAATTTCGTGAGCAATCGCATTCACAGCATCAAAATCACCAGGGCTTGCCGCAGGAAATCCAGCCTCAATTACATCGACTTTCATTCTCTCCAGCTGCCGTGCAATACGCATCTTCTCACCACCCGTCATCGAAGCGCCAGGGCTTTGCTCTCCATCACGGAGGGTTGTATCAAAAATAATCAATCTCTCCTGCATAGCTATTCTCCTTCCTAAATCAAGCGTATTATCTTTCTATTAAGCCTGTACTTCGTTGAGAATAGTGCGCGCTTTCCAGCTAGGAAGCTGTCACGGGCATTATCGTAGTAATAATCTTGCCCAAGCATTGAAGACACCTCATAGGCGTAACTATCATCGGGGTCAGACGGCCCCGCAATATCGCATGGCGTGGGAGGACAGGAATACGACTCTTTCTGGGTGTTCATTTATCCGAGCACACTCCATAAGGTAATTACTTGTTATGGCAAAGTATAGTCTTGTATAGCCAGCAATCAAGCCCATCGCTTAGGCGCCCTCCAAATCGTATCGAACAGATATAGGCTAGGTGTAATCTAGAACTTCGCTGTCTCTGCATACAATAACTCCGTTTCATGACAGTTGTATCAACTGTTAATAAATCGAGGTCAAACGTTCAAAGCGCTTAAATGATGAGTCTAATTTACGGACTTATCGACAAGCTTTCCTTGCTGAATCCACGGCATCATAGCCCTAAGCTTTTCTCCAACGGTTTCTATTTCGTGCTTCTGGCCACGCGCTCGTAGATCATTAAAACTCTTACCTCCAGAACGATTTTCATCCATCCACTCATTAGCGAATTGCCCACTTTGAATTTCCTTTAAGATTCGCCGCATCTCAATTCGGGTATCTTCAGTTATTAGTCGAGGGCCTCGGGTAAGATCGCCATACTCCGCAGTGTTAGAAATTGAATATCTCATATTTGCAATGCCTCCTTCATACAGAAGGTCCACGATAAGTTTGGTTTCATGGAGGCACTCAAAATAGGCCATTTCAGGAGCGTAGCCAGCCTCAACCAGTGTCTCAAATCCAGCTTGTATAAGTGATGTAATTCCACCACACAACACTGTTTGCTCTCCAAAGAGATCCGACTCAGTCTCTTCACGAAAATTCGTCTCAATTATACCTGCCCGCCCGCCGCCAATTGCAGATGCGTAAGATAGGGCGATATCCCGCGCCTGTCCCGTTGCATCTTGATCAGTAGCTATTAAGCAGGGAACACCACCACCCTCTGAATAGGTGGATCGGACAAGATGACCAGGACCTTTTGGAGCAATCATAATGACGTCGAGTTCAGGCGAAGGCTCAATAAATTTGAAATGAATGTTGAAGCCATGCGCAAATGCGACGCTTGCACCGGAGCGTAAATTTGGCTTTATATCATTCTCATAAATACTGGCCTGCAGTTCATCTGGGGCAAGAATCATCACCAAGTCGGCACTTTTTGCCGCTTCAGACACAGAAGCAGTCGACAGACCAGCTTGTTGTGCTTTAGTTACAGATGGTGAATCTTTGCGCAGCCCGACAATAACATTGACACCACTGTCTCGAAGATTATTCGCGTGGGCATGACCCTGTGATCCATAACCAATTATTGCTATCTGTCTCTCTTGAATTAGGCTTAAATCCGTATCATTATCATAAAAAACTTGCATTGCTCAGTTCTCCCGAAGCATTTTGCTAATTTTGAAAAATATTCACTTCAATCTGTTTATTGCCGCAGCGATTTATCGCCTCTAGCGATACCAGAAACCCCTGATCGGACAACCTCAATAATAGCAACATCGCTTAGGGAATCAAGAAAGGCATCAAGTTTGTCACCTGGCCCTGTAAGCTCAATAG
>PBOB01000019.1 GCA_002724185.1 Acidiferrobacteraceae bacterium
CTCTTAATAATCCTCAACGGTCCTATTTTACCACGGTGTTAAGCGAATTCTGGGTGAAAGCTGCCAATGGTCTTGCCAGATCTACTTAACACTAGTCTTGCGGATAGCGTACAATCAAGGAAACTGTAGAAGATGCTTAGTATAATCTTTGGTAGTATTAATTTATCTGAACTCACCAATGTCCGCCCAGTGATTGCTTTAGTTTCGGGACCTTATTCACCTGCGTAACATGAACATCGTTGATAAGAGACGAGCAGCCGAACTCAGAGAGCTGACGAATGGCACTCCATCGATCACTCTAAATAGACGCGAGCAATGCGATCTTGAATTGCTTGCTAATGGCGCTTTCAGTCCCCTCGTTGGTTTTATGACTCAATTAGACTATAACCAGGTTGTACAGGAGGGGCGTCTTTACGATGGCTCTCTTTGGCCAATGCCTATTGTTCTTTCCATTTCTGACCAACTATCTGAACATATTAGTGTTGGTGATGTGGTTGCTCTTCGTGATGCTGAGGGTTTCATGCTGGCGGCTCTAAATGTCGGCGATCTATGGAAGCCTAATCGTATACTAGAGGCTGAGGCCGTTTATGGAACAACTTCTACCGAACATCCTGGCGTCAATGTAATCCTAGAGGCAATGCAGACGGTCTATATTGGAGGCAATATAGAAGTTTTAGAATTACCAACGCACTACGATTTTGAACTGCTTAGACATACACCGCATCAGCTTACACAAGAGTTTCATAAAAAAAATTGGAAATCAGTAGTAGCCTTCCAGACGTCACGGCCAATGCATCGTTTGCAGCGAGATTTAGTTTTGGAGGTTGCGCAGTCAGAGAATTCGCACGTTTTAATCCATCCTGTCGTAGGACAGACTAAGCCGGGTGACCTAGAGTATTACGCTCGGGTTTGTTGCTACCAAGCCATTTTAAAACATTTCCCTCAGAATATGGCTTTGTTATCGCTTTTGCCTCTTGCTATGCGGATGGCGGGTCCGCGTGAGGCGCTATGGCATGGACTAATCCATCGAAATTATGGGTGTGCAGCCTTTATCGTTGGGCCTGATGATAGTTCACCGCCAAGCATCGGAGGCAGTGATAAGTTTTACACTAAGTACGCTGCGCAAGACTATATTGCGAATTTTGGTGAAGAGCTAGGGATTGAAATGCTGCCCATTGAGGAGCGGAGCTACTCGTCCCGACATAGTACGTTTTTGCCGCTATCGGCGATGCAAAAAAATAAAGAAAAACCCACTAATTTCTCTGACCGCGATCTTAGGCAGGCTTTGTCGAACAATAGAACTATTCCTGATTGGTTCAGTTTTTCTGATGTTACAAGGTGTTTATCAACTGTTTATCCGTCATCAAATAGAGTCGGAATAACATTATTCTTTACAGGGTTTTCGGGGTCGGGAAAATCAACACTAGCGGGCATTATGAGGGCAAAGTTAATTGAGAATGGCCAACGCCCTGTAACACTTTTAGATGGTGATATCGTGCGTCGGAATTTATCTAGTGAGCTGGGGTTTTCTCGCGCACACCGTGATTTAAATATTCGCCGTATAGGATTTGTCGCAAACGAAATAAGTAAGAATGGGGGAATTGCTATTTGCGCCCCAATTGCTCCTTATAGAGCTATTCGACGTGAGATTCGAAGTGTAATTGAAGCTCGTGGCGTATTTATCGAGATATACCTTTCAACTCCTTTATTTGTATGCGAAGAGCGGGATCGGAAGGGTCTTTATGCAAAAGCTCGTGCTGGGCAAATTGCACATTTTACCGGAGTTAGCGACCCCTACGAACCGCCGGAACATGCCGAACTAGTTCTTGATACATCAAAACTGAAGCCCGCAGAGTGCTGTAAAGAAATCTTTGATTATTTGTATGATAGTGGGTTGGTTGATATGCCGAGCGAATCTGGATAACGGTAGAAGTTTTATCGAGAGTTTCTTGTTTTAGCGAGTACGATTTGTAGAAATTGGCCGGTGTAGGAGCTGGCTATAGAGGCTACTTCGTCTGGTGTGCCGCTAGCTACTAAATGACCGCCGCGTTGTCCTCCCTCTGGTCCTAGGTCAATTATCCAATCTGCAGTTTTTACTACATCCAAATTGTGTTCAATCACCACAATAGTGTTGCCTCGATTGCGCAGTCTGTGCAGTACTGCAAGCAACTGTTTAATGTCATGAAAGTGTAATCCAGTGGTTGGTTCATCGAGTATATATAGAGTGCGGCCAGTATCACGCCGAGATAGTTCTTTTGATAGTTTTATTCTTTGCGCCTCACCCCCAGATAAGGTTGTGGCGCTTTGTCCAAGCTGGATGTAACCTAGCCCAACATCAGTTAGTGTATCAAGTTTTTTGCTTATTGCTGGTATTGCTCGGAAAAAATCGGAAGCTTCAGCTATAGTCATACTAAGAACATCATTTATTGCCTTTCCTTTGTATCTAATTTCAAGAGTCTCGCGGTTGTAGCGCGAACCCTTACATGAATCACAGGGTACATATATATCTGGAAGAAAGTGCATTTCAACTTTGATTAGACCATCACCCTGGCAGATTTCACATCGACCACCTTTGACATTAAAAGAAAATCTTCCTGGCTTGTAGCCTCGAACTCTTGATTCCTGGGTAGCAGCAAATAGCTCTCTAATCGGGGTAAATAAGCCAGTATAAGTAGCAGGATTTGAGCGGGGAGTTCTACCGATTGGACTCTGATCAATGTCGATAATTTTGTCAAAATGCTCAATTCCCTCGATCCGATCATAATTCGGATGCCGATGGCTTACTTTTGATCGTCTACGAGCTAGCGCAGGAAAAATAGTATTGTTGACAAGAGTGGACTTACCAGACCCCGACACGCCAGTTACACAAGTAAAAAGTCCAACAGGTATCTGCACATCAATATGTTGTAGATTATTACCGCAAGCTCCATAAACAGATAAAACCTTTTGTGGGTCACAATCAAATCGCTTTTCTGGCATCTCGATCTGAAGATTGCCACAAAGATAACGGCCAGTCAGCGAAGTAGGGTGAGCTATAATCTCTTTTGGTGTTCCCGCAACTACAATTTCTCCACCAAACGCGCCAGCACCAGGCCCCAAATCGACGATATAGTCAGCTGATTGAATTGCTTCTTCATCGTGCTCAACAACTACAACTGTATTTCCCAAATCACGCAATTGACATAAAGTTTTTAAAAGTCGGGCATTGTCTCTTTGATGAAGGCCGATAGATGGTTCGTCGAGGATATACATTACGCCTACAAGGCCCGAGCCAATTTGAGACGCCAGTCGAATCCTCTGGCCCTCGCCACCGGAAAGCGTATCAGCAGAACGATCAAGCGTTAAATATTCAAGACCTACGTTGACCAAAAATTGGAGTCGATCTGCAATCTCTTTTACAATTCGTTTAGCTATCTCACCCTCTTTCCCAGGTAGAGAGAGCTGTTTAAAGAATGTCAACGAGTCCTCTACAGGCTTCGCGACAATTTCATGCAGTGACAATTCATCAATAAAGACATTACGTGATTCAAGTCGTAATCGACTTCCACTACAGAGACTACACGACTGATTATTGATGTGGCGTGATAATTCTTCTCGGATCACATTCGACTCAGATTCGCGATAACGTCTTTCCATGCTTGGTATAACGCCCTCAAACGCATGTTCGCGCCGACGGGGTCGTCGCCGATGAGCCCGCGGATAAGTAAACAAAATCTTTTCTTTACCGCTACCGTACAAAATTATCTTTTGTATCTTTGCTGGCAGGTCTTTGAATGGCATATCTACCGAAAAACTATAATGCTCAGACAGACAATGTAGTAAATTGAAATAGAATGCGTTGCGGCGATCCCACCCATTTACTGCGCCAGAAGCTAGACTTAAGTTTTCATCTTGGATGATGCTTTTAGGATCAAAAAATTGCTTGATACCTAATCCGTCGCAGTCCGGACAAGCCCCAGCAGGATTATTGAATGAAAACAGTCTTGGTTCGAGCTCATTAAGGCTATAGCCACAATGCGGGCATGCGTAGCGAGCAGAGAAAGTGATTTCTTCGCCTATATCATCGCTGGATTTAGAAAGGATTTGCACTAAAACAACGTCGTTGCCTAGATCGAGAGCTGTTTCAAATGATTCGGCGAGCCGTTGTGTGTTGCTGGGCTCAACGACTATTCTGTCGACGACTACCTCAATATTATGTTTCTTATTTTTGTCAAGTTGTGGAATCTCGTCTAGCTCATAGACAGTGCCATCAATACGAGAGCGGATGTAGCCTTGTGTGTACAGCCCTTGAAGAAGTTGTTGGTGTTCACCCTTTCGGTCTTGAACCACTGGTGCAAGTAATAATAGTCGTGATTCTTTTGGTAGAGTCATTACTCGATCGACCATTTCGCTAATCGAGCTGGCGGCCAATCGTTTCCCATGCTCTGGGCATCTCGGCTCACCTACCCTTGCGAATAAGAGGCGAAGATAATCATATATTTCAGTGACAGTCCCAACGGTCGATCTTGGATTGTGAGAGCTCGATTTTTGCTCGATACTTATTGCAGGGGATAGACCTTCAATTAAGTCAACGTCAGGCTTTTCCATGAGCGACAAAAACTGGCGAGCATATGCAGATAATGATTCAACATAGCGACGTTGCCCTTCAGCATATATGGTGTCAAACGCCAGGGAAGATTTTCCTGATCCTGATATACCAGTGATTACGATAAAGTGATCCCTAGGTAAGTCAAGGTCTATATCCTTTAGGTTGTGCGTGCGTGCACCTCGAATATGGATCTGCTGCATTGCTCAAACTAGTCTCGTGCCAAAACTGCTAATATTACGGTTTGGCGTGCTCACGAATCAAAAACTTTTTCGATCCGTTACTTAGCATTACGTACTGCTGAGCGTATTCTAGGCTAGTGGTGAGCATATATGGGGCCCAAGATGGGCTATTTAAATAGGATAGAGCAGTGTGAAACTTTTCAATTCTAGTTTTGGTTTAAGGTATAAAAGGTTTAGCTCGGCTAGTCATAATAGCCCAATGAATTCAATAGAGAGACGAACAACAACTGCCTTATCATCAATACTTTGCTTCCGAATGCTCGGGTTATTTCTTATTCTACCGGTGCTTGCTCTCTATACTGATAACATGTCGGGAGCAACACCGCTGACGATTGGTCTGGCGCTAGGTATATATGGGCTGACTCAGGCTGTTCTGCAATTACCATTTGGTTTTCTATCAGATAAATTTGGTAGGAAACGATTGATAGTTATTGGTCTGATATTGTTTGCTCTCGGTAGCATCGTTGCGGCTATGGCTAGTTCAATTGAGTTTGTCATTCTCGGCCGAGCACTTCAGGGGTCTGGTGCTATCGCTGCTGTTACCTTGGCTTTGTTAGCTGACGTTACACGAGAGAATCAGAGAACGAAAGCAGTAGCGCTAATGGGAATGTCAATCGGCTTTTCCTTTGTGCTAGCCCTCATATTAGGACCGATATTGGATGCATGGATTGGGCTTCCAGGCATTTTCTGGAGTACCGCGTTTCTGGCGCTAGCGGCGATACCAGTGGTGATTTGGCTGGTCCCGACTGTCAGTGTATCTCATATGCGAGTGATTAGTAGTGGATCACCCTCGAATTTTCTTAGAACCATAGAAGGCAGACAGTTGCTTGCACTTAATTGCGGAATTTTCGTGACGCATATGATGATAACTGCATTTTTTGTTGCAGTTCCATTATATTTATTGGAAAACTACTCCCTTCCAATTGATGCACACTGGCAAGTATATGTTCCGGTCTTAGCTGCTGCTGTTTTGGGTGTGTTACCTCTGTTAGCCCTTAGTATGTCACGAGGTAAAGTATTTCTAGCCCTTCGCACTGGTATTGGTATCTTATTGTTATCGCCGATAGTTCTATTTGTTGGAGACGCTAATTTCGGATTGTTTTTATTCGGATTATGGTTGTTCTTTTTAGCTTTTACTCTTTTAGAGGCATTGATGCCTTCTCTTGTTACGCGATTGGCGCCAAGCTCAGCTAAAGGGTCTTACATTGGTGTCTTCAACACATTTCAGTTTATGGGCACGTTTATTGGCGGTGTTATAGGTGGATGGATTTTTGGCATTAATGGAGGGGGCGGCGTATTTATGTTTGGCACTGTTGCAGTTTTGGGATTATTCATATTGTTCTTAGTTTCCCCAGTCCCGCAGCTACTAGAAAGTGTCACGATTACTCTGAAAAAGGCTCCAATTGGGGATTTTTCGCGCTTAATGGAAAGGTTTCGTGATCTCCCCGGCGTGCATGACGTTATTCTTTTGCCGGAAGAGTATATTGTGTACTTGAAAGTGGATCCAAAGCGCTTTAATAATGACAGTACAGCGGACATTATTGGGCTAGACTAACGCTTCGTTAGTGGGCCCGTTGTTCGTCATACGGCAAAGCGGAGAACAGGAGGTTAAAGATGGCTAGAGGTGTAAATAAAGTGATTTTAGTGGGCAATCTAGGGGCTGATCCCGAGGTTCGTTATACGGCCAATGGTGATGCTGTGAGTACCATTAGTGTTGCAACAAATCGTTCATATAAAAGAAAGGACTCGGACGAGTGGACTCAGGAGACTGAATGGCATCGGGTTGTAGTTTTTGGCCGAAGCGCGGAAGCCATTTCGCAGTATTTGACAAAGGGTCGCGAGGTGTATGTAGAGGGTCGTTTGCGTACCAATAAATACGAGGACAAGGATGGAATTGAGCGATGGTCTACCGAAATTGTTGCGAATGATGTTCAATTTCTTGGTGGACGTGGAGATGAGTCAGGAGCTAATTTTGGGGAGCCCCCGATTAAGGCTAGCAAGGCTAGTAACCCGAAAGGCCAGGATAGTGATTTGGATGACGACATTCCGTTTTAGCCGATGGCGTTGCGATAGAAAAAGTAGAACATTTGCCGACGTTCAAAGTTTTGTTAACTATATCGATAGTGTATGACTGCTTCCTTGCGTTCCAAGGAATAACATTTAGCAGGCTAATTTATATTTATTTTATTGTTTATAATTTTGAGTAATACATCTTGCTTTCCAACCACCTCGCCGTCGCTACGCACTGTCGCGATGCCGGCTGATGCAAATGCGAATGGCGATATTTTTGGAGGTTGGTTGATGTCACAAATGGACCTTGCTGGTGGTTCACATGCTTATCAGGAGGCTAAGGGTCGTGCAGTGACCGTTGCAGTAGATGCAATGACTTTTCATTTGCCGGTTCAGATTGGCGATCTTGTAAGTTGTTATTGTGAGACGTTAAGGCTTGGGAAGACTTCAATGGTCGTAAAGGTTGAAACATGGGTTCAGAGACGATCTAATGGTCGGCACGAGAAGGTAACAGAGGGGATTTTTACTTTTGTGGCTATAGATTCGAATGGACGGCCTCGTCCAATTGAACTATCTGGAGAATGATGTATTTTGGTAACTAAGGCGTCAGGAACTGATTCGTTTTTGAGCCTGGTAGAGCAACTAGATATAGATCAGCATAACCCGCCTGTACATACATGGCACCCAGAGTATTGCGGTGAAATTGATATCCGTATTCATCGCAATGGAACATGGTCATACCATGATTCTCCTATTGGTCGTCATCGTTTGGTTCGTCTGTTATCGACTGTTTTGCGACTCGACTCTGATGGAGAGTATTATCTCGTTACTCCGACTGAGAAGTTGCGCGTGAATGTTGATGATGCACCATTTGTTGCTATTGAAATGGAAGTGCATGGTAGTGGCGAAGAGCAGAGCCTGGTCTTTAGGACAAATGTTGAGGATGTTGTTGCCGCTGGCATTGATCATCCTATCCGCATTAGCGAAAACCAGGAGACCGGCGAGCCTTCACCCTATATTATGATTCGCCATGGTCTTGAAGCGATCATTAGCCGATCTGTATTCTATGAGCTCGTCAACTTGGCTGTTCAGAAGAAGTATGATCAAGAAATAGTATTAGGCGTTTGGAGTAGACATATATTCTTTCAGTTGGGGTTAGCGTAATCTTATGTTGCTGATAGCGAGCGAGGTATTTGAATAGACTCATTATGCATACAATAGCATAGGTACTAGATGAAGATATTTTACTAGATCATATACGGCTTAACCCCTGCTCGAGATCTTGAATGATATCCTCTACATCTTCGATGCCTACTGATAAGCGTACCAATCCGTCAGTCAACCCACGGCGGCGTCTGTCTTGAGGGGGGACATCGACATGTGTCATACTTGCAGGGTGCGTTATCATGGTCTCTACGCTTCCTAGACTTTCAGCTAGCCCGCATAGTTGCACGCTATTCATGAGCTTTTTCCCGGCCTCAGTCCCATCATTTAGTTCAAATGTAATCATGCCGCTAAATCCAGTCATTTGCTCCGTAGCAATTTTGTGTTGGGGGTGAGATTCAAGCCCCGGATATAAAACCATTGATACTTTTGGATGAGATTGTAAGAATTGAGCTACTTGCATAGCTGCGGTCTCGTGTTGTCGCATCCTTAAGTGGAGCGTCTTTAAGCCGCTCAAGTTGAGCCAGCAATCAAACGGGCTAGAAACCGCGCCGATTGTTTTTTGGATATATTTCATTTTTTGATATATCGAATCACTATTAGTAGCCAGCACACCACCAATTATTTGGTTATGGCCTGACAAATACTTTGTAGTGCTATGCATTACTATATCTGCACCGAATTCAAGGGGGCGCAGAAA
Organism: Acidiferrobacteraceae bacterium; assembly: GCA_002724185.1. Lineage (GTDB taxonomy): Bacteria > Pseudomonadota > Gammaproteobacteria > Arenicellales > UBA868 > CAJXWH01. The sequence continues at coordinate 8,702 of PBOB01000019.1, forward strand.
AACAGGTGTTGCAAAAGTGGAATCAACGCCCAATAGTATTTCATTAGTCTGCGCTATTGCTACCATTGCATTTATATCGGTTATCTTAAGCAAAGGATTGGTTGGCGTTTCTATCCACAATAGCCGGGTATTGTTTTTTAGGGCAGATTTGACGGATGCAATATCAGTTGTATCCACGTAGGTGAACTCTATTCCATAAGCGGAGAGAACGTTATCAAAATGTCGTGTTACACCACCATAGACATCATCGCCACACACTACATGATCACCTGCTTTCAGAAGCTTAAGGCAAGCGTCGACTGCCGCCATACCGCTAGCGAAACTAACCGCATACTTCGCATTTTCAATTGCTGCGAGATTATTCTCTAGAATCTGACGTGTCGGGTTTGATGATCGTGTGTAGTCAAATCCTTTATCTTGACCAACACCTGGCAAAACATAGGTAGCCGTTTCATATATTGGCGGCACGATGGATCCTGTAGTAGGATCGGGATGTATTCCAGAGCGAACAACCTTAGTGTCAAACTTCAAATCTATATCTCCTTTAGTTCGGGCTATTAGTCGTCCCCATTGTCCGAGTATTCCGTTCCGTAATGAATTCTAGTACGTCAATTTTATTGATTATTCCCAAAATCACCCCACCATCTACCACTACCGCAACATTGTTTTGCTCAAAAATACGTTGTACTTGATCCAGTGTTTGGTCAGGGTGTATTTGGCCGTCCAGAGGTCTTGCGATATCGATGGCTGAGTGCTTCAGTGTATATTCTCCACCAGCTACAGCCCGCAGAATATCAAGCTCTTCTATCATTCTTAGGTCTTTTTGTCCATTGATTACAGGCATTTGAGAAATTCCAAGAGACGCCATCCGAGCAATTACATCTTCTAAAGTTTCATCTGGAGATGCAAGCAAAACCGGTCGAGTATGAAAGTTGAGCAGATCTCGAACAGTGCCTAATCGTGAGTCGGGTGAAAAATAGCCCATGTCACGCATCCACTCGTCGTCAAATACTTTGCTGATATATCGATCACCAGAATCACACACAATAGCGACAACAATCTTTCCCGGGCCGAGTTTGCGTGCTTCTTCAAGGGCGCCAACAAACACGGTTCCGGTAGACCCACCTGCAAATATTCCTTCTTTTCGGGCTAGTCTACGAGCCATCAAAAACGAGTCTCTGTCTGATACGTTGACCACTTCATCTACAACAGAGAAATCAAGGGTACCCACCATAAAATCATGACCAATTCCCTCAACTCGATACAGCGAAGGCTCGCTCCATTGGCCCACTTCAAAAGCTTCTTTATAAATACTTCCATAAGGATCTGGACCAATTACACGCAATTCTCGACCGACGTCTCCCGCTTTCTCCTTGAGGTATTTTCCCGCGCCAGAGATTGTTCCACCCGTACCTAGTCCTGCTACAAAAGCATCGATCTTGCCGTCGGTTGCGTCCCAAATCTCAGGACCCGTTGTCAAGTAATGCGCCTCGGGGTTGTGCATGTTGTAATACTGATCTGTATAAAATGCACCGTTTGTAGCTGATGCTACTTTCTTAGCTACCTGCACATAGTTGTCTGGATGATGATGGTCAAGGTCAGTGGGAGTAACAATTACTTCTGCGCCATAGGCTTTTAACATATCAATTTTTTCCTGACTCATTTTGTCTGGAATAGTAAAGACACATCTGTAGCCTTTTACCGCCGCTGCCATGGCAAGGCCAAGGCCAGTATTCCCCGATGTGCTTTCTACTATAGTGCCGCCAGGCTTCAGTAGACCTAATTCTTCAGCTCGTTTAACCATGTTGATAGCCATTCTGTCCTTTACCGATCCAGTTGGGTTCAACGTTTCCATCTTGGCAAAAATAGTTGCCATGCCTGGTTCAACTATATTATTGAGTCGTACGAGTGGTGTCTCACCCACTAATTCTAGAACACTGCTATAAAATTTCATTAATCAGAATTCCAATAAATCCGGGCAGCTAATCGCTGCCAGACGACACACTAAATTCTGCGATAGATGCAACTCCAGTTATCGCCTGAGTTATATCTTCGTCATCTGTAAAATATCCAGGAGCAAAACGCACAGTTCCATTGCGTTCTAATGTACCTTGGTCTTTATGCACAATTGGGGCGCAATGGAGTCCTGGTCTTACGCAGATACCGTAGTCGGCATCAAGCATTGCAGCCGCTTGCTCCGCTGGCAGATTCCCGATATTGATTGATAAGGTTGATACGCGTGGATCATTATGCGATGGGCCATAACAGATAACTTCAGGGATCGATTTAAATGAATCGATTAATCGCGTTGTTGCTATGAGTTCAGTTTCGTGGATATGCTTCACTGCTGCATGACATAGTTCTCGGTGGGAATCCGATGAAGTATTTTGCGCTCGCCCAGTCTCAGCAAACCATTTTTGGGCTGCATTAAGTCCTGCAATGCCTGGTATAGAAACCGTGCCTGCCTCCAAACGATATGGATATTCATCTGGATGGAACGGCGAAACTGAATTCACCCCAGTGCCTCCTGTTTTTATCTGCTTGATTTCGACGTGATCAGCCACAATCATTCCGCCAACGCCCATCGGCCCGAATAGACCCTTATGTCCAGTATAGACAAGGATATCAATGCACCACATATCCATTTCTATCGGTAAAACACCAGCAGTTTGACAAGTATCAACTATAAAAATAGCATTGGACTCGCGAACAATTTCACCAATAGCTCTGATATCTTGTAAAGAGCCAATCACGTTTGAGCCATGATTAACAACTACAACGCGTGTATTACTTTGAAGGCTTTTCCGGATATCGTCGGGGTTAACATAGCCGAGTGAATCTGCAGGGATGCGGGTAACAAAAACACCATTGTCACGCTCCATATGATTAGCGGGGCGTAGCACTGCATTATGCTCCATCCGTGTGATAATCATGTGGTCCCCCGGCTCTAGTAAGCCCAATAGTGCGGTATTCATAGAATCCGTCGCATTAATAGAAAACGTTACTCGATTTGGATTTCCAGCATAGCCAAAGAACTCAGCTAGCAGTCTTCGAGTTTCTACAATCATGGATTCTGCTTCGACGGCTAACTGATGTCCTGAACGTCCTGGATTTACACCATGGGTACGGAAAAATTCGTCCATAAATTTATAGACATTTTCCGGCTTAGGCAGAGTTGTTGCCGCATTATCAAAATAGAAATTCTCTTTCATATCAAATGCTTGATTTATGGAGCAAAAATCATAAATAAATTGCTGGTAAATTTCATTGTCTGATTAATAGGCGGGGACAGCTTAATATTTAATTTGACGACTTGACGATCGTCAATTCTTATCATTCTAGACATCAATAGACCCTCCGTTAATGGCTGAAGAGATGGTGCTCCCGACCCTAGTAGTATTACGTCTTCGAGATACTACAAATGTCTCGTCGTTAAACCACATGCCATTGTGTTTTTGGAGGATTTTAGCTGTGGATTCAAGATATGCCCCTGAAGTAATAATCGGCTCTAAGCGTTCATCCTCAATCTGTGAAACATATATCGATGCATTCCAGGCTGCGAATAACGTCGATGTTCCGATACTCTCCGCAATTTCGCTCGGGAGGGTGTGCATTTCGTACCGTAGTATGGATTTGTTATCGGACCCAGCGTTAAAGTTATAGTTAGCTGCTGACCGACCCAAAATGTCTTTAAGGACTTTAAGTAATGCGTGTCGATTATCTGTAAAGGGGTTCTCTTCTGGCCAAATCTCGCGAACGAGCTCAAGACCGGGATCTTGCCCGTAAGATTGAACGGACAGCATACGACCTCCGGGAGACAAAGCTCGAACTAGTGGTGCCAGGACTTTTTTTACCTTGAATGTAGCATCCATTCTGGCCCGCCATGGTTGCGCGGCTAATATCAGATCATAATTGCCTTCTACTTGTCCTCGACGCGGGATTACTGAGTCTAGCAAGAACCGATTATCCTCACGAAAAATGACTAGAACAGATGGACGTACATACAGGGGGTTAGCTGTTTTTGAGCTTGCCCGAACCTCCCAGCCATTAACTAAAATGTCATCTATTGCTCTTAACTGCTCGCCGTATTCTTGAGCAGATCCGCCTTGTAGGGATAGCTCATGCCAATTTAGGGCAGCAGCGGAAGTAACATCGCTTGGCATAAGCCAGGGGGCCTCTGTGTAATAGAGGTTTGTTAGCACAATAACGCTCGAAGGATGTTCGATAAAACGGTCAGGCAATTTTTCTAGAGAGAGTCGCACATCTTCAAGGCTTATCTCTTTTGCTACCACAAAGAAAGGTATAGTTGGAAATCGCCTATGCATCGTACGCAGCAAGTAGCTCAACACGGAGCCATCACCGAGTCCTGCATCGAAGAGACGCAAGGCAGGTGGGTTAGGATGCACGTGACTTAATTCATGGGCTGCGCGCTCCCCGATCTTCCATTTTTCATTGCATGTATTAACGAACGCTAAATATTTTTGACGATGGTCATAGAAACGAAAATGCCGCTTCTGCGTTGGTCTCGTATGAGTTATAAGGTGGGGTACATCAGCTAGTCGAGAGTTAGTTCGGATTGTACTACCAGCATAATTGATATTACTATTTGCGGAAATGTAACTGCGTATTTTCTGGGCGGTGTTAACTGTTACATTTCTCCCTGCGCGAAGCCTGCTACATAGCTTCCCGTCGTTAACACACTGTCGACCAAATGTTGATTCAGCGGTGTTGGTTGATTTACAGAAATGTTCAATTTCTAGTAGTAATTGGGTAACTGGGTGAACGTTTTCGTTTGACTTGCGATTGTTAGTCGCAGAGGAGATCTTTTGAATATTTTCAGACATAGTCATTTCCATACCAGACGCGTTGTTACAATACGTCATCGTAGTAGACTATGCAAATATTCCGCTGTTTTTTTGTTAAGATTTAGAATGGGCAAAAAACCACTTCTAAGCATAAAGAGCACTTAAAATAAGGATAATTGAATAGTAAATTAGAGTTACAAAAAGGGCATTTGCCCATCTCTTGCTTTTGATAGTGCTAGAAATGGGAAAAACCCCACTGGCGCGAATCAACATTAACTGGCTATGGCGGGTACGATGCTCAATTGAGCATATATCGGTCTTTGTGTGTCGTTTGGTAGCCATAGAGTATGGTTTAGCAATCAACTTAGAGATCGGAATGGTCTTTCGTGAGGCGTCATAATTGGATTTAGAGAAACAAACTCTTCGGGATCCTATCCAGCTTATGGTTGGTTGCCTATATACTCGGAGTTACCGCACGGGATTGCTAGTGACGAGGAACGGTTTCAGGCCATATCTCTGAAAGGCGATTAGAGCTGGCGCTGCTGTGATAATGAAAAGATCTGTAGGAATACAATGGCAAATATAGAGACACTTAGAAGAATTCTCGGAGAGACAAGGGTGATTGCGGTAGTGGGGCTATCAGCAAATTGGTGGCGTCCCAGTTATTTTGCGGCCAAATACTTGCAAGATCACGGTTATCGCATTATTCCCGTTAATCCTAACTATGAGCGGATTCTGGGTGAAACCTGCTTTCCATCTCTGGAAGTGATTGAAGAGGTTGTAGATGTGGTGGATGTTTTTCAGCGCTCCGAAGTGACACCGGATATTGCGTCAAGTGCCGTCAGTATTGGTGCACGTGTATTATGGCTGCAACTAGGAGTGATAAATACAGAAGCGGCTTCTATAGCAACCGCTGGTGGGCTGGATGTGGTTATGGATCGATGCATGAAGATTGAACATGGCAGGCTTCTCGGAGGCCTTGGTCTCTTCGGTGTCGCTACTGGGGTTATCTCAAGCAAGCGACCGAAATGGCTTACCTACTAGGTTTTTAAGATGGCTGATCGACAATTTGGCTTTGAGACTTTATGCCTTCATGCCGGACAGTTGCCTGACATGTCTACTTCATCTCGAGCCGCTCCTATCTATCAGACCGCTTCTTATGTTTTCGATGACGCGGATCATGCGGCAAGTCTTTTTAATTTACAAACGTTTGGAAACGTATATTCGCGGATGATGAATCCGACGAACGCAGTGCTAGAAGAACGTTTAGCGACTTTAGAGGGTGGCCGGGCAGCATTAGTTGTGGGGTCGGGTATGGCTGCTCAGATGGTCACATTGCTTACTCTGTTGCAGGCTGGAGATGAATTAGTTTCATCAAGCACGCTCTATGGCGGCACCTACTCTCAGTTCGATTATGGTTTTAGTCGGTTAGGGATTAAAACACATTTTGTTGATCCGGACGATCCACAGAACTTTAAGGACGCAATAACCGGTCAGACCAAAGCGTTGTATGCTGAAATTATCGGAAACCCTTTAAATAATGTTCTAGACATTTCTGCAGTAGCGAAGATAGCTCATGATGCTGGTCTGCCGCTTGTTATCGATAGCACTTTTGCGACACCTTATCTCTGTCGCCCAATTGAGCATGGTGCGGATATTGTTGTTCATTCGATTACTAAGTGGATCGGAGGACATGGAACTTCGATAGGAGGTGCAATCATCGAGTCAGGGACCTTTCCTTGGGATAATGGAAATTTTCCGAGCATGACCGAACCTTCTAAGGGATATCATGGCATCCGTTTTTTTGAGACATTCGGAAGTTTTGGTTTTACCATGAAAGCGCGTATGGAGACTCTTAGAACTATGGGGCCCGCCCTAAGCCCGTTCAACGCATTTCTTTTTTTGCAGGGTATTGAGACGCTTCCTATACGCATGCAGCGTCACTGCGAAAATACTTTAGCTGTGGCAGAGTATTTAGCTGAACATCCATCAGTGACGTGGGTAAAGTATGCAGGTCTTAGTGATAGTTGCTACCATCACCTAGCACACAAATTCTTGCCAAATGGTGCGGGAGGGGTTCTGACATTTGGTATATCAGGTGGCCAGGAAGCCGGTATCCGGTTTATAGAGGGGGCACAGTTCCTGAGTCATCTTGCAAATGTTGGGGACGCAAAGACTCTAGTTATTCATCCAGCATCTACTACACATCGTCAGCTAGATGAAAAGGCGCAGATAACAGCAGGGGTCACGCCTGACATGATTAGGATGTCGGTGGGGCTCGAGACTCTTGAGGATATCCTATGGGATGTCGAACAAGCTTTGGATAAGTCTCAGGCTTAGTGTGTTAGTAGCAAAGTTGGTTATGCGGGCGAGGAAGATTCATGGACTGCTGCCATTACTATCGTTCGACTGAGTCTGGAGACCATCTTTTCTCAATAGATCTTAGTCGAATCCGATTTGGGCCCGGCTCGTTGAATGAATTGGCCTGGGAGATAAATGGTACTGGGGCCAGAAGCATCGGTTTATTTACTGACTCCACTGTTAAGAACCTTGAGTTGTTTGATGTAGCGGTAAGATCTCTACAGAGCGCGGGCGTCGAAATCCACATTTACGATGAAGTGTGTATTGAACCCACAGATGGATCGTTCGAAGACGCAAGTCGATTTGCAATGGAGCAACGCGTTGATGGATTCATATCGATAGGGGGAGGGTCTGTAATTGATACTTGCAAGGCGGCTAATCTTTTCAGTACATACCCCGCAGCATTCCAGACGTACGTAAATGCGCCTCTTGGTGATGGTCAGGCCATTCCAGGACCGCTCAAGCCTCACATTGCTTGCCCTACCACCTGTGGTACCGGAAGTGAATGTACAGGTATCGCAGTCTTTGACTTCGCACGTGCGAGTAGCAAGACTGGCATTATGTCGCGACACTTGTTGCCGGATAAGGCCATCATTGATCCACGTTGGACTCATTCATTGCCGAGACAAGTAGTAGCGGCAACAGGTTTTGATGCGATTAGTCATGCATTAGAGTCATTCACGGCACGTCCATATCATACTCGCGCGCGACCACAGTCTCCAGAATTTAGGCCTATGACTCAGGGCGCAAACCCGTGGAGCGATCTTCTTTGCTCGGAGGCTCTTAGGCTAGCTGGGCAGAATCTTGTGCGGGCTGTAAACGACGCTGATGATTTTAAGGCTAGAGGCGCAATGATGTATGCTGCTACCTTGTCGGGAGCAGCCTTTGGAAACGCTGGATGTCATCTACCGCATGCGATGTCATATCCTATTTCCGCGTTGGTTAGGAATCACCCTCCTAAAGGTTATTCTCAGGAAACTCCGATGTGTCCACATGGGGTCTCAGTGATTCTGAATGCGCCAGCAGCATATGAGTTTACCTGTAAGTCAACTCCTGAACGTCATTTAGAGGGTGCTAGTCTGCTTGGTGCTCAAGCTAAAGATATTCGACTGAATGAGGCTGGCACTCTGCTTTCGGAACACTTGTTAAATATGATGCAACAGACAGGAATGCCTAATGGCATAAAAGACATCGGATTCAAGAGTAGCGATATAGATGACTTGGTAGTTGGGGCGTTGGCTCAGGAGCGTTTGTTATCTGTGTCACCACGTAAAGTGTCAGAACAAGCACTGAAAGACATCTATACACGGGCCCTAGAATATTGGTAGCCTTGCAGACGGCAGCAATTACTCTGCTGGTGGGGCAAGTATCCGCCCAAGTGGCTTGCCTCCCACCAGATGCATATGCAAATGAAATACCTCCTGATTACCGTGTTCGCCACAGTTTACTATTAATCGATAGCCCTTATCAGCGATACCTGTTTGATTCGCGATCTTCTTTGCAATAACAATCATATGCCCCAATATCGCCTCGTCATCAGAACTGACGTCGTTAATTGTTGGAATAATCTTATTTGGGACAATAAGAATATGGATTGGTGCTTGTGGATTGATGTCTTGGAATGCAGTTACGTGCTCATCTTGAAACACGATATCAGCAGGAATTTCCTTTTTTACGATTTTGCTGAATAATGTATCGGCTGTCATATGGGTGAATACCTCTTATATAACTATATGTAAGATGTTTAATTGCGTGAAATTCTGATAATTTCGGCAGTCTACACTGAGACCCTGTAAAATTATAATTACTAATATTCTACTTTGAGTGAGGAGAAGATACAGATGTCATTTAAGGCGTTTAGGATACATCAGGGCGAGCAGGGTGTTTCTTCAGGTTTTGAGATGATGAATATCGATGACCTTAGCGCAGGTGAGGTTGATATTCGCGTCCAATATTCGGGAATCAATTACAAGGACGCCCTCGCCGCTACCGGCAAAGGCCAAATACTTCGCGCGCCATCACTCAATGGGGGTATTGATCTGGCGGGCGAGGTGGTCGCATCTAGAAGCGACCGATTTGCCGTTGGAGATAAAGTTATGTCTTGCGGAGCCGGACTTTCAGAAACAGCAGATGGTGGGTTTTCAGAATATACAAGGGTTGAGGCGGAATCTTTGTCGCTGATTCCGGATGGTCTAACAGGCAAGGAGTCAATGTCTATCGGTACGGCTGGATTTACCGCAGCGCTTGCACTTGTAAAAATGGAGCTTAATGGTCAAGAGCCAGGAATGGGTCCCATCGTGGTTACTGGTGCAACGGGTGGTGTGGGTAGTTTTGCTATCGATTTATTGTCAAAAAGAAAGTATGAGATTGTTGCACTAACTGGCAAAAAAGATTGTGCAGAATATTTATCGAGTATAGGAGCAGCTGAGATCGTCGATAGACACTCAGTTGTAAAAGGAGGCCGACCTTTAGAAAGGGGGCAGTGGGGTGGCGCTGTCGATAATGTTGGAGGCCCTACGCTAGCTTGGATTACTCGAACAGTAAAACATTGGGGTAACATTGCTAGTATTGGATTGGCTGGCGGGGTATCTTTAGAGACTACAGTCATGCCGTTCATACTTCGGGGCGTATCATTACACGGGATAAACTCCAACGTGCCGCGTAAGTTACGAGAGGCAACATGGCAACGCTTGGCTAGTGATTTAAAGCCGCAGCACATAAATGAAATAGTCCGGCAAACTATAAATTTTGATGATCTGCCAGGCGCATTCAATCAGTATATAGAGGGGCGAGTTATTGGGCGAACTGTAGTCAAAATTGGGGAGTAGGATTTTTGTCCAGTCGACGATCTTTGCCTCCACCGCGTAGCTCCTATAAATACTGGAGATTATTGACCACACGATGGTCTGATAATGATATATACGGACATGTAAATAACGCTGCCTACTACACGTACATTGACTCTGTGGTTAACGCTTATTTGCTAGAGGAGAGAGTTTTAGGTATATCGCAGGGAAGCATAGTTGGGCTTGTTGTCGAATCACATTGTGAGTTTTTCGATGCAATCGCCTATCCTTGCCTAGTAGAGCTTGGGTTAAGAGTGCAAAATATAGGTAGGACCAGTGTTCTTTATGACGTAGGCATATTTGCTGAAGATCAAGAGCAAGTATCTGCTGTTGGTGGGTTCACCCATGTTTTTGTTGACAGAGCGACAAGAAAGCCAGTTACTATACCGTTGCAGGCGAGGTCCAGCTTAAAGAAATTATTAGAGTGAGAGGGGTCTAAATTCAACGACTAAACGCGATCTATGAAGTATCCAGATAGTTCAAAATTCCGTAATTCATCTGTGAAGGCCGTAACTTTGCTTGGTATGTCAGGTTCGGGAAAGACGACCCTTGCGAGTAAGTTGCCTAGGGATCGTTGGTTTCACTACTCGGGTGATTATCGTATAGGAACGCGCTATCTAGACGAGCCTATTCTTGATAATGTGAAGAGGGAGGCAATGAAAGTGCCGTTTCTTGCAGATCTTCTCCGAACTGATTCCATTTATCTTTGTCACAATATAACAATAAGTAACTTAGCGCCAATTGCTTCTTTTCTTGGTATGATCGGTAATCCTGACCGAAATGGCTTATCTGTCGAAGAGTTCAAGCGGAGGCAGGAGTTGCATCGAGAGGCGGAGGTCTCGGCGATGTATGATGTACGAGAGTTTATCGTTAAAGCGCGTGATACCTACGGATATCCATATTTTATCAACGATGCTGGAGGTAGCTTGTGTGAGCTGAATGAGTCAAGTGTGATTCAACAGCTAGCAGAGGACACACTAATCGTGTATCTCAAGCCATCAGACATGCTCTTAGATCAGATAGTGGAGAGGTCATTACTTAATCCAAAGCCCATGTATTATCAGAATCAGTTTCTGGATAATGTGATGCCACAGTATCTTAAAGAGCAGGGTTTAAAATCTCCTCTAGAAATTGTACCAGATCAATTTTTTGCCTGGATGTTTCCTAGGCTCGTTGAGCATCGCCTGCCTCTTTATCAAGCAATTGCTGACCAATATGGAGTAGTTGTTGAAGCTGACAAAATTGATGATATTAAAGATGAAGATGATTTTGTTGAGCTAGTTTGTGAATCGCTGCCTTAGTTATGCCTCTTGTTGCTAACACTGCTCTCCCGAGTTATAAGCGCTTTCAAAGAGAAGGTGGAGACGTTGTGAGCCTCGAGAAGGGTATTCAGTTAAGTGACCGTGGCCTGCATGTAGGATTAATGAATATGATGCCGGACGCAGCCCTCGAACCAACAGAACGTCAGTTTATTCGACTGTTAGGGCGTACATCTTCTACTTCTCCAATATTTGTTTATCCTTTTTGTCCTCATGAGATTATACGTGGGCCCGGTGCGCAACAACATATTAGTCAATATTACTTTAGTTTTAACGATCTTCAAGATTCGGGATTAGATGCTCTAATCATTAGCGGTGCTAACCCCGAGTTTGCCAATATAGTTGCGGAGAGCTTTTGGGAGCCACTTTGTAAGGTACTTGATTGGGCGAAGAATAATATCAGTTCAACCTTGTGCGCATGCCTTGCTAGTCACGCAGCGATGTTGCATTTTTATGGGATTGAGCGCATTCCGCTTTCCGAGAAGTGCTGGGGCGTATTTCAGCATAAGGTGACACTGCCTCATCCTATAGTCAAAGATATGAAAAGTCCTTTTGATGTTCCCCATTCTCGGTGGAACAAAATAAGCAGACAGCAAATGGAGGATGTCGGTATTCGTGTCCTTGCGGAGAGCTCAACTGCAGGAGTGCATCTTGCTACAAGCCCCGATGGCTGTCGGTTTATTTTTTTTCAAGGGCATCCAGAGTATGATCATAATAGTCTGCTTAAAGAGTATAAGAGAGAAGTAAATCGCTTTATAGCAGAAGAGCGTGATGATTATCCTCAAGTTCCAGCCAACTATTTCTCAGAGTCTGATATTGATGTATTGTCATCTTACGAGCGGGCAGCCAGAGTAGAAAGCCAGAAAAAAGATTCGCGAATCGCAGAATTTCCTGAGGATAGCTTATACGTTAATAACACCTGGCGGTCTGCAGGAGAGGTAGTGTTTGGTAACTGGTTGACGTTAGTCAATCGTATAACGGGAACCGACCGTAAGGCGCAATTCAATGACGACGCGCTACCCGAAGATCCACTTTCTGGCATCGTCTAGACATATTGACTATTGGCATATACTGTTACGCATTCTTGACATAGTCTGTTCATATTAGTAGTGTGCGCTTGGTCGAGCCAAATTGATGGTCAGTTTGAGATAAGCTTACTGACCTACTAAAACGACCGTTAGCAATGACTCCGTTTTAGTTTCATAGTAGTTTAGGCATTATATCGTGTTGTTCTTATCGAAAATTTTCACGGCAGTGTAAAACATGGGAGCTACTGGTGTCTAAAGCAACATTACATACTTTGCTTAAGGATAAAGATTGGTTGATTGCGGATGGTGCTACTGGTACGAATTATTTTGCAAATGGGCTACAGGCAGGTGACGCTCCAGAGTTATGGAATATTGATTATCCAGATCGCGTGGCGTCCTTGCATCACGATTTTATCGCGAGCGGCGCCGATATTATTTTGACAAACAGCTTCGGCGGTTCAAGTAGTCGCTTGAAATTACACGGCTCAGAAGATCGTGTAGTTGAGTTAAATCAAGCTGCGGCTGGGATTGCCAGGCGAGAAGCTGATAGTGTAGATCGACCTATAATCGTAGCAGGATCAATTGGGCCCACAGGTGACCTGATTGAGCCACTTGGTGAACTTTCAACCGAAGATGCAGTAAATATTTTTGCGCAACAGGCAAACGCACTCGCAGAAGCGGGTGTCGATGTCATTTGGCTTGAGACTATGTCTTCGTCAGAGGAGCTAATCGCCGCAGGTGTCGGTTCCAGCAAGACAGGTCTTCCGGTAGTTGCAACTATGACATTTGATACGAAAGGTAGAACGATGATGGGCCTTTCACCGGAGCAGCTAATCGATATTTATCGAGCAAATATGTCCGATACGATTGCCTACGGTGCTAATTGTGGTGTCGGCGCATCAGATTTGGTTGGTACGATGCTTGCTATGCGGGCTTATTCTACAGATGACGAGATACTAGTGGCTAAGAGTAACTGCGGCATTCCTCAGTTTGTAGATGGTGAAATTATCTATGATGGTACTCCAGAATTGATGGCCGAGTATGCCTGCTTGGTTAGGGACATTGGTGTCAGAATTATTGGTGGGTGTTGTGGGACTACCCCAGAGCATATACGCGCGATGCGTTCTACGCTGGAAAGCAGGCCTGCGGAGCCACCTCCGGATGTTGAAAAATTAGTCAGACTTCTAGGGCCGCTTTCAGAGGGAGCTGAAAAATTCTATAACGCTAATAATCAAATTTCTGATGGCAATGGAAAAAGAGTTAATGAGAGTCGGCGTCGTAGGCGTAACTAGCACTTCGAGCTTACAGAGAGTATCCTGCTAATGTGAAACATTTATTTATTGCAGACCCTCTAGAAAATATTAAGGTTGACAAGGATACTTCCTATTTTTTGATGGTCGCGGCCTATAGTCGTGGCCATGAAGTCTATTTTGCTAATTCGTCAGAGCTAGCTGCAGATCATAACCAAGTTACCGGATGTCTCCAGCGCGTCCACATTGATTCGAATCGCGGCAAGTTTTTTTCTCTCGAGAAAGGCAAGCGCCAGTCTTTAGGTGATATGGACGTCATCTGGCTTCGGACCGATCCGCCGGTTAATCGAGCTTATTTCTATACGACCTTATTACTAGATCTAGTACCACATAATGTTCAGATAATTAATAGACCATCAACTATTCGCGACTGGAATGAAAAGCTAATTGCGTTACAGTACCCAAATTTGACTCCACGGACGCTTGTATCGCGAGATTTAAGGCTAATCCGTAAGTTTTCTGAACAGTTTTCTCGGGTAACAATTAAACCAATCGACGGACACGGCGGGCTAGGGATTATATTTGCAAGTAGTAATGATA
>PBOB01000020.1 GCA_002724185.1 Acidiferrobacteraceae bacterium
ATAACCCATATATTTTCTCCGTTGGTGGTAAATCGTCAACTTCTACACCCATTATAGCAAGGTGGGTGGGCGTTGTCAAGGAAAAAAGTTACCTACTTGAAAATAAGGGTATACAGGGCCGGGAGGAATCCGGTGCTCCAGCCAATAAAGGCGAGCGCAAACCATTCCATCGGACCAGCACTAGCAGCAAACTCAATCATCAGCTTCCCTCAATTTCTACACCCATTATAGCAAGGTGGGTGGGCGTTGTCAAGGAAAAAGTTACAGGTAATCGAGATATTCGACGGGAATCCAACAAGTTCGATTGGCTATGCCAGGGACGGCGGTGGTAATATAAACCCTGGCCTCTCGCTGGAGGGGTGCATCGTCGTCCACCTCAAGGACCAAACCAATGATGGGAGAGGATGCGACGTATGGCATCATCACAGGGTCGATTGTAACCAGTTGCCCAACGGCATCTTGGCTATACATTATTCAACGACCTCAAGTAAGTGTGCCATAACCATAGATTCTTGCCCAGCCTTTGGCCCCGACTGCCACACGATTCTCACCATCGGCGTGTAAACCTTTGCAGGGTTCATTCGATGTTGCGCTGTTTTGTGGCCGCACGGCTCCCAGCCGCAACACCGTGTAGGTGGGTCAAGAGAAAGAATCAAGCAAACTTGGCTATCGTTTTCACGGAATCTTTCAACCCACCGGGCTAGCTTTCCTTTTTCCAACATCGTCTTGATTACATCATAACAAAAAATTCCTGGCTTGTCAAGAAAAAAAAAACTATCGGACCAACTTTACTTCGTCAGCGTTTTCCCACTCGCCGTACCCCTCAAACCAGTTGACGAAAACCTTGTCCTTGCGAGTCTCCCCCACTGACCCACTAGCCTTGTGAGGGAGGTTATCGACGTGCCTTACCTTGTCGCCAGAAAAAAACTTTGAGAAATCAATTTCCATCTTACTTTTCTTTTGCCTTTTCAATTTCAATCAAGCGAGCAAAACCAGCCTGCTTGACCTGTTCAGTTTCACTCGTAGACGCCCGGATAGCCATTTCAATGGGTGAATTAGGGTGTCTCACAACGTCTGCGAGGGTTCGCTCCTTCCCATACGACTTGTTTTCGGGCGAGGCAACCCCCTCATAAATATCTTCCAAAACCTCGACAGGGGTATTCGGTGCCTCTTTCTTGTCTGACCAATAGTAGCCACGAATAAAAGCCGAAACATTCCACCAGTTGAATCCTCGACGCTTCATCGAGAAATACAGTTCTGAAATCTTTTCAGGAGCGTGATTCAAGTGGCCCTCAACCATAAGGTTCGCCTTGACACTATTCGCCTTTCCGGCGAGCAAAATGTCTCGGGCTTCCTCGCAAAGATTTGGATTGTGTGCGAGATACTTACGACACAAAAGATAAGGGTGCTTGGCTAGCGCCACCTGCGTCGCCTCGTCCGTGAATCGCAACTTGGCGACAGAATTTAGCTCCGCATTAGTCATTTCGTGAACGTGATTTGCCAGTTCAACTGCCATTTGATTTTCCTTATTTCCCTAACTTGTGATACCAGTATAGCAAGGTTGACCCCTGCTGTCAAGAACTTTCTTTGTTATCCCACAACTTTTTCTAGGTGGGTTTCACCAATCGTGCGGTACGGACGCCCACCCGTGCGGGTATAGCACGGCTGGAAATGTACTTCACAGGCCGGAATCTGCGGCCACGCATCAGCCGGTAAAACTTTGACGACGACACCCATGTCTCCCACACGATTGATTAGGCTGGGCCTCGTTACTCTAACCAAATCACCGACTTTCACTGACAACCTCCATGTTCAACGAGGATGACCAAGTTTCTCGCCCCAGGCGAAAACAAAAGTACCAAATGTGGCCGCCGTCGATTTTTGTTATGAGTCCGGTTGGCCTCCCATCACCTTCGATGGGGTCGCCTCGCCGCACGAGGTCGCCTCCGACGTACCTAATCAAATCACCGACTTTCATTACCAGTCGTATTCCTCAAACGAGCAGGTTTCAACGAAATCAGCGTCGATAGCGATTGCGTTGCCGTCGCCAGGGAGATTCCCATGATTGACTTCAAGGTCAATTGCCCCAAGGTCCATACGCTTATAAAATTCCTTGGCTTCTTCTTCCGAATCAGCCTGGATGAAAACCTCTTGACGAAAACTTACCCGAAAAACTGCCATTGGATGACTCCCTCAATTTCTATACCCATAATAGCAAAGATTGTGGAGGCTGTCAAGAACTTTTTTCGCTGACCACAAAAAAACCATCCTTCATTAGACCGCATGCTCTCGGCCGGGGTCCAGCCACCAGATTGCTCTAACTTGCCAAGCGCCGCCCATATCTTTCTTGATTTTCTTCTGCGCCTTGAGAGCAGCTTGCCTCAAAGATTTTGCTCGCACTTGAAATTCTTTTCGACAAGTGCATCCAATTTCCAGGGCGGTCACAGCCGTCACACTCCAATCAAATTCTTCACCGACCTTCACTAACCACCTCCAAGTCTCGGGCAGGAATCGAGGACGTTATGCCGCCCCGCCTATTCCAAAGGACAGTTTGGTATTCCGCAGTCCCATTGTTTTGGGACAAGATGACGCCGAGCCAAAGGGCATACGGGTTCGTGTCATACATATATCCGGCCTCGTTCCTCTTTATGTAGCGAACTAAATCTCCGACCTTCATAAACCTATGATAGCAAAAAAATTATTCGTTGTCAAGAGAAATTTTTTCGTAATTCAATATTTTTCCTTTATAGTTTAGGGGTACGCCCGGTAGGAATCGAACCTACAACCGATGGGTTAAAAGCCCAGTGCTCTGCCTGGTTGAGCTACGAGCGCATTGTTTCCTAAAAAAAAATTACCAGTTGCACGCTGTTGATTGCGTAGAAAAAAAACACGTTAGGTGCCAGTGCCATAATCACTTCTTCTTCCCTCGCTTGACAAACTTCAAGTGACTTCGGGGGTGTTGGTCAGTACGCATCGGCCTGGGGTTGGCCTGCCAAGCAACATAATAAATCACCTTCTCCCTGTCGCCATCTTGAATGTACTCTTGGCTTTGCCAACAATAACGCTTGATTGGATTGCGCCAAATGTTGGTAATCAAGCCGACCACCTTATCGTTCTCCCAATACTCGTTGAACCGCTTCTTATCCTCGGAACATAGTCCGTAATAACTGCTCTCGGGGCCGCGGAAGTATTGCTTATGCTGTGCAATAACCTTGTCGGTCTTTTTCCCAGCGGCAGACAGTGTGACCAAATCTCCTACGTTCAATTTTTTCTCCTTTCCTCGATGATGTATATACTATATCAAAGGTTGGTGGGGTTGTCAAGAACTTTTTGGCACCTTACGGCAATTTTTCCGTTACCCTCGTATCGCACGTATACATGCCCGCCTTCTTTGGGCGTGCATCCCATGTTCTCTGTTTCAGCGTGAATGTAGGTGAAGCCCCTACCTTGGGGCACCTCGATAACTGCAAGGTTATCCTCCACAATATCCACAACACAGAGTAGCCAGATGGGTAGCAGAATGTTGATTAGCCGCCTCATCGTGCCTTCACCAACTCAAACTCGCCTCGACAATTATGAATGTTTACGCAAAGATAGCCCATAGTGGGGTGGTAAGCGGGTGGTGCTTCGCCACACCAAGCAATAAAGCAGCGCCTTTCATCGTGGTCTATTTCATGCACGATACCAATATGGCGCATCCCTGCTTCTCGGGCGGCAATCTGTCTTTCGGTTGCCCACCCACGATTAGTGGGGCGCTTGATAATCAAGTCGCCCACCTCGACTTGGCGTGATCTGTCTCCAAACATGACACCATCCTATCAAATGTTGGGGGGGTTGTCAAGTAAAAAATCATCGGACGAGCTTCGCAACGAGGGGAGCCAAACCGAGTCCGCCACCATACACGCCGAGCCACATAATCAAAGGTACATAATCCATTTCGCAATCTCCTTTTTCAAGCGAACAGCCATATTACCCTAAACGAACCCCTTTGTAAAGGATTTTCTTTCCTAATGATTCCAGGTGTTTAGGGGAATTGGTTGTTCAAGTATGTAGTATCGTTGGAAAAAATTTTCGGTAAAAAATTCGCGAAATTGGCATAACTTTTGCAACACGCACGCGCGTCTATCTGGGGAGAGGGCGGCAAAAAAATCCTTGACATTTTTTAGACACTCTGTTATATTTATGACGTGGCTCACCCTGCACACAAAATTAAGCTAAAAGAGGGCGACCTAATCGTCGCTCTAGCTACTGGCAATACCTTCCTGCTCATTGAGCGGTTCAAGGGCGACCAAGGCCATTATTTTTGGAAGATACTTCCAAGTGCAGAAACAGTGAAGGAATCACTACTAAAATGGGAGGAAGGCCCTCTAAAAGTTGTTAGAGAATTATCTATAAGACACAATCTTTACAGTCAACCAAAGAAGTTCAAACTATTTAGAAAAACAGCTTGACAAGTGAGGGTTTTATGTGTATTATGGTGTCATAGGTAAGCCTATGGAAATTGCTATAACTGATATGCTAAAAGTTGGACAACTCGTCACATCCCGTGAGTGGCTTGACCACGACGATGGGGGAAGGCGAGGTCTTGTTGTGAGCATCGTAGAAGTGAACTTCAGCGACAACAGTTGGGGCCACACTGTAAAAGTTTTGTGGCAAGACACAAATGAAGTTGAACAAATGCCTGACTGGTTTGCCGCAGTACTATTAGAGCCCATGCCCTCGTAGCATAATGGATAATGCAACGGACTTCTAATCCGTAGATTGCAGGTTCGAGTCCTGCCGAGGGTGCTGAAAAAAAATGAATATAGGTGATTTGGTAAAAATAAAAAGTAATGTCAATGAGCAAACTTGGGACGAACTACGCTCCCAAGTTGGTATCGTATTGGACATGTACGAAGATATGAGTACCACTCACTATAAAGTACAATACGCCCATGAATACTTTTGGATTGATGGGTTCTTACTTGAAACAGTAAGCATAAACAATAATGGAGAGAAAAATGAGTAGAACAGTTACGAAGCCGTGGGGCCTTGAGTTTATCTGGGCCGAAACAGACAAGTATGTCGGGAAGAAGTTGCTTATCGCGGAAGGCAAGCGTTTGTCGCGGCAGTACCATGAAAAAAAAGATGAAACAATCTATGTCATCAGAGGCCCACTCACCTTGGAAATTGGTGAGGGCGATGACATTGTGCAACACAGGCTATTCAAGTCTGACACTTATCACAT
The DNA here is from genome assembly GCA_002724185.1 of Acidiferrobacteraceae bacterium. Classification (GTDB taxonomy): domain Bacteria; phylum Pseudomonadota; class Gammaproteobacteria; order Arenicellales; family UBA868; genus CAJXWH01. The sequence continues at coordinate 5,228 of PBOB01000020.1, forward strand.
CAGCCCTGGTACCGTCCACAGGTTTTGTGCCTACGACGGCAACGTGGAACTCATGGAGGTTAGCACACCCGAACTTGATGATGTTGTGCGTCTAGAGGATGATTTTAGTAGAGAATAAACTACTTATTACATGATGAAAAAAATATTAACCGAGTGGCGAGAGACTCTCGATACGCTCAATGAAACAACATACAACCGGGTCCGCTCCAAGATCGAAGAAGAAAAAATCCCCTTCGTGGTCATGTCGGCCGACAGGCACGATGCCCCAGATAACCGAGCGAGGAACAAGGCTCTGAAATCTGCGGTCCAAGAGGCCGGGTACCCGTTCGCGAACGTTGTAGGCTCATGGGTCGAACAAGATGAGGCGGGCAATGATGTAAGGGTGACAGAAAACTCTATCATTATATACGACGAAGAACGTGGCGATGTCGGTAGACAACCTGGGGTGATGCTCTTTGATTTGGCAAAAACTCTTTCTGCGGAGTTTGAGCAAGATGCGTTTATCTTCGGGGAGCCCGGGGCCTCGACCGGAAAAATGACTATTAACGCCTTTGACCCTGCGGGAAATCCTGTCGATTACGGCGGGCCGTGGACTTCATTGGAACGAATCCCCAATGACGCAAACTTCTGGTCAAGAGTGAGGGGCTCTACTTTTGTGTTCAAGGAAGAAAAAAACGTTAGCGGCGCCGAGACCATTGAGGTCGATGCACCGAACTCTGTCATCGAAGCCATGATAAAAGCTAACGAACACAAAGGAAAAAAAATTAAGTTTGTCAGAAAGAAAAAAATTGACAAGTAAAAAAAATTCTGTTAATATCACTGTATGAATATTGGCTCCCTCGTAAAGATTAAAGAAGGCACAGACGATGACCGACTGCCAGAACACAGAATCGGGCTAGTCGTAGGAACACAAGTATGTCACAACAGGCATCGAGCATCGGAACTAATTTACCACGTTCAATTCAACAATGGGAAAACTCTCAAGTTTTTTGAGGACTTTGTAGAAATAATCAGTGAGGCAAAATGATTGTTAAACTTTTCCTTGGGTTGTTCTTTGTGGCCCTGATACTGTTTATCTTCAGCCAAAACGATTGGGACGACGGAGTATGAATAAAATCAAAGTGGGCGACCTCGTATGCTTGCAGGGCCATAAATCTTTCTTTACCAAACCCCATCTAGCGGAAGCCTATGGGACAAACCATATCTCGGTAGGTGTCGTAACCAAAGGACCCTACGAAGAGTCTTATGGTGACGGATGGCCACCTGTTACATATGTTGATGTGTTTTGGCAAAAAAGAAGTACCGCGGGGACGGGTGGGCCGGGTGAACGCCAAAAGCCTCACGCCCTAGCAAAGCTGTGATGGGTGTTGGCGATTTAGTTGCAGACGATTATGGCGAGAAGGGTGTCGTAACCGCTACCAACACCAACAATTTCTATGTAGAAGTGACCTTCTTTGGTGGAATATACGGTGCAATTGTGTGCGACGTACATAAAAAATTCTTAACATTAATAAGTAAGGCAAAACAATGAAGCAACTTGATTTAGAAGATTACATAAGAGAAAAAAGGCTTGAAAAAAAGAAGCCTCCCTGGGTAAACTCTTCTTATCAACCAATCAAACGTGGCGACCTCGTAGAATATAACCCATCAGGGACACCTAGGGCAGTTGGATTGGTGCTAAGGGTTTTTCAGGCTAATGTGTATGAGAGCAATTCGTGTGAAATTTTAGAGAAGAACGGTAACACAATCACAGTCCACACAAAGTGGGTTAGAAAAATTACTTAACCTCTTTACACCTCATCTTCACTTCGTATCTCTGCACTGTTTCTTTTACCCCTGCGCCTGAACAAGGCTCACAGGGGTTTACTAGTTTTTTGCCTGTCCCTCTGCAATTATTACATGGCAAAGTGCTAGTAATGACCATGTTGCCAGATGTTTTAACAACCTCCATCATCCCGCTCCCTTCGCACTCCTGACAAGCTTCCACAAACTCTGCACCTATCCCAGAACACTCTTGACATATCGTTTCTTTCTTTAAAGAAAAATAGGATTTAACCTCTGGCTCCTTGGTCAGCTTTTCAATTGGTATCTTAAAGTTAACTGACGGTGGCTCTTTCTTTTTGGGGCGGCGAGGCGGCGGGGGACGGTGCATGGGGTTTGGCCGGCCGCCGAAAAACTGATCAAAAATTGCCTGAAAGCCCGCGGGCCCAGAGAATCCCGCGAAACCCCCCGGGGGCGACGAGCGATAACTCGTCCGCATATCATATTCTTGGCGGCGGCCTTTATCCGAAAGCGTATTGTACGCTTCGCTTATCTCTTTGAATTTTTCTTCGGCAGCAGGGTTATCTGGATTTAAATCTGGATGGTACTGTCTTGACAGTTTCCTATATTTCTTCTTGATCTCTGATATTGGGGCGTCGCTCTTGACTCCTAAGATATCATAATAACTCACGGTTTAGAATCTCACAATTTTCTCTGCCTTTTGTGGGTAACATGAAGTTTCGTTACACACAGCAAATTTAATTTTAATATGCGCTGTCTCAATATAGTGGTGTTGACTTGGGCTCAACAAAGTGAAGACAACAGTGGGCACCCCTTCGACTATTTCAAAAGTTGCTTCATAGTGTCTATACCCTGAGTCTTCCACTATTTGATTTTGTTTTATTTTGTAAGCATGGTTTTCCACACATTGCTCATCATAACACTTGACACCTGACACCTTGTATGCCAGGTGTATGTCCAGACTGGTTTTAAATTCTTTGGACCATTTATAAGTCTCTTTAGGAACTATTCTAATAATGATTGCCGTGTTTGCATTGTCCTTTTCTGCCTCAAGCGTTGCTAACGGGGGTGGCATATCTGGGGTGGCATAGCTTGTGCCAACTATCGACACCAGAAGAAAAAACACTATACTTAAAAATCTTTTCACGTAAAAATCACATCTCCACTTTTTGTGTACGGCCCATTTTGACACGGGTAATCCCTTTGATTCGAAGCATATGCCTCTTAAGATAGGGCATGAAAGAAACTAAAGGTTGGCCGGGCGGGGGGTCATACTTCAACGCAACCTTCACCATTTCTAAACCGCCGTGCACCTCAACAGGATCGGTTACTGTCACAATTCGAACCCCCAATATCTCACGTACATCATTTAAAACGTATGTTTGGTTCCGCGTACTTGAATCATACACAATATCACACTCTGTCTGATAGTTCCACTCCTTTTCTTCTAGAAGGTGGTTTTTCCATATTTTATAAAAATCCATATCGTAATTAGTTTTCATCTGCTTCTTTTGCTCTGCTTTTTATCTCCAGCCAATCTATATCAACCCACCCCTTCTTTGGTATGCCCGGGTCTTGGCGTGAGGGCTTGGAGAAAACGTGCCTTGAGCTTAAATGAATTAGAGCTTTTGATTTCTCGCCAAGCTCTGTTTCGACAGTTTTTATTTCTACAACGACGCCAAGCCATTCTTCGTCCATTAAGACATGAGTTACCAAGTCCCCAATCTCTATAGGTTTCATGTATTTCTTTTTTGTCAACATGTTTAACAATAATCACATCATCCCTCTCACAAATGCGCTTAACAACAAGGAAACCACAATGCTCACTCCTACTAATAAATAGTTCACATTTTGCTCATTCTTCACCCGCTTCTAGCCTCAGCGTCTTTTTTAATACCGGGGAAGGGTGTGGCGCCTCTTTCACAGCGCGCCAGCCATCCCCTCTCGCAACCACAACCTTTTCTTTCACTGGCCTTGACGGCGGGGCTCCATAGTAACCGGTGAGATTTCCGTATATCTCATTACATGAAATTGTTGCGCCGCCGGCGACGACCTGGCCGATTCTCTTACTATACTCACTCATAGCAATCGTGCTGTCCTCGTAAAAAGATACTGGGTAATTACTTTCTCCCACAACGGAGACAGCCCACCTCAACCGAGTGCTTTGTCCAGACTCTTCTACTAGCAAGGACAAAGTTACCACCCTCCCTCCAAAAAATATAACTTTTCTTAGCGGTACTTCAATTACGTTCCTTTTTGTCATCATGTTCACCCCTAGCTTCATCACAGGCCTCTGCCAAATAATGATCCACCACCTTGGCCACGACCTCGGCTTGTTGATCAGTCGTACCTGAAGGTAAGTTAGATTTTAACAGAGTCATAAAATCATCGTTGTTGAGAATTAACTTGGGATCCAGTTGGGAATACTCCCACAGGTTTTCAATGGTTTTATACGCTTCCTCAAAAAGCTTCAAGGCAGCGTCCTCATCCCAGTCGCACGCCTCGACCAACTCCATCCTTAAACAGTATTCATAAGCCACTGTCGAAAACTGCTCTTCTAGATTATCTATCAAATCGTCCGACATCTAAAAACCCACTCTTATTCTCTCTATTGTAACATATCATATAAAAACCTTTAAGCATCATATCGGACCGCACAGCCCGCGGGGGGCCCCCATGTTTACGCACATCCGAGTGCAAGCGTTTCCAGGGTTTCCCGTCGTAGGGTCACACTGACATGAGCTTGGCAAACAAGATCCACCGTCAGCCATGGATCTTATATTGTGGCAGAAACCATCTGGGCCACAGTCAGCATTAACGGCACAAACTTTATATTCATAGCCCTCGCACAAATCTTCTGGCTCAGGTTCAGGCTCAGGTTCAGGCGGTGCGCACTGCTCCGCGGGTTCATCTGACATATCCCCGCAATCATCATCGCCATCACAAACCCAGTGATCTGGGATACAGCGCTCTTGATTAGGGCAGCGGAACTGATTCTCCTCGCATTCAAAAGGAATATCCCCAGTATCATAACTGTCGCCACAGGCCTGTAGTTCAGGCAAGCAGTGACGCATAGAGCAAATATACTCTTCCCAAGCGTTACCGCCTGTCACTTCCCATGGGCAATTATCATCCATACACTGGTTGCGCGCTTGATAAGCTTCCCATGAGTCCTCACCAATTGTGTCGATACAGCCCTGAATGCAATCATGAAAATCATTCACTCCGCGGTCACGATCATCGCACCAGCCATCAGAATTGGCATCTGGGCAGTGGCAGCCGCCAAAGCAATCAGAGAGGGGGCCACAGCCTCGGGGAGGACAGTTAAACTCATCACTATGATCAACACAATCATCATCGCCGTTGCATTGTTTATCTAGTGGTAGACACGCTGTGCCATCGGCACAACAAAACTCTTCCGGTTCGGGCTCGGGACAATCAACTTCGTCCGTCCCGTCCGCACAGTTGTTTTCGCCGTCACACATCTCTTCAGGGAGAACACAATCAGACCCATCGTGACACTCAAATTCCTCACCCTCACATTCAGGGCCTTCTGGGAAAGTGTCGGAAGGTAAACACCAGCCAACGGGGCCGTCAAGAGGAAGGGCGCATCTAAAGTCCTCATCATCACAATCTTCATCCGCTTGGCAACCAATCGAACAAATAACGCCCTCATGATCACCGTGGCTATACCCAAGGCAGGTTAAATCGCCAACGCAAATATCATTATCACCAGTACAATCATCACCCAAGTTTTGACCTGGGCGTGGTTCAGGCGGGGGACAGTCCCACTCATCACTAGCGTCTTCGCAATCTTCTTCGTAATCACAATACCATTCTTGAGGGATGCATTGTTGTTCGTCATCACACATGAACTGTAAATCTTCACACTCTAATTCCCCTTCTCCCTCGCCTTCGCCCTCTCTCGGGGGCTCACCCTCACCTTCCTCACCCTCTCCTTCGCCTTCGCCCTCGCCTTCACCCTCGGCCGGGGGCTCGCCCTCGCCCTCCTGACCTTCTTCGCACACGCATTCCCCCCAAAGGAATTGTTCACCCTCTATCAGTTCACAATCTTGCCAACCCCAATAGCCTTGACATGGGCAGCTTTGGCGCATGCCCAAATAACATTGAGGCCCCGGATAATTCTCTGCTGGCTCCTGTGCTGTTATTATACTGCAACTAACTAATAGCAGAGTCAAGATTAAATAATTTAATATTTTGTTATTTTTCATCTTTCAAAATATACTTTGTTTTGCTTTGGGCCTTTAGCGCCTCTCTCATCCGAGCCTCTTGCAAATCCCGAATGACGATCTCTATCTTCCCAACCAATTCTGCAAGATTGTCTTCAATTTTATTTAATTGTTCGCTATGCATGGTCAAGATTTTTCTCATAGCAGCCTTATCTTGTTCGTGTCTTTTTATTTCCGCGTCAAATCTTCCTTGAGCTTGGCGACCTTGCCATATCAAACTGATTGTCCATAACCCTAAAATACCGTACTCCAACAAAGGCTTAATAACATCTTCCACATGAGAACCCTCCATGAGTTATAACACAGTAAATAGTTATCGAATATCCTTTTTGAAGTATAGCTTAAGATGTTTTAAGATAGATTCCACATGTATTGATATCGAGGAATGAGGGTATTTTTTATGGGTGGCAGCGAGCATGCCTATTACCTCATACTGTTCATTGTAGACAGGGCCGCCAGAATTGCCGTTGTAAGCAGGCACGGTTGTTACCAAAAGTGTTTTAGGCACTCCTTCCTCATCAGGTTCCATCCCTAGTAAATCGTGACCAATGACGTAACCTTCGGTTTTCGATGGAAAAGTGCCAGAGGGAGCGCCGATAGTGTATGCTCTATCGCCGGCCTGGGGAACTTTCCTGGCAAACCGCAAAGGAACAAACTGTTCTCCAGTGTTATACAGCCTGAGAATACACATATCATTCTCCGAACTCGAATACACTGTTTTTCCTTTAAATCTTTTTCTGCCAGCCTCTTCGGTGTGCACCGTGAACGCCACTACTTTACGGCCGCGGCGTTCACATAAGTGATTAACAGTAACCATGTACGTGTTGTTATTTATATTTTGTATAGCAAACGCAGTGGCGGTTGCCATGCCCAACTTATGTTTGATGTGGATGAGGGCTACTGATTTATAAACCGGGTCGGGTCTAAATTGAGTTGCAGGTGCATAAACATGCGTACTGTGAACACATGAATTTAAAAAAAGACTAAGAAACAGAATTAAAAACTTCACATAGCGTCCTCCTATCGACAAACATCACTAAAGATATCATCCAAGTAACCCCTAATCGTACCTGCGTCGATCCCCGAATACAGCCTGTAACACTTCTTGGCAATATTTGCGGGGGCACACCACTCGGGGTGACTAGGCTCTAGCACAATTGCATAGACCTCCAAAATATCATCTACCTCACAATTGCCTATCTGGCACGGTGCGATAGCGGCTCGGACATCAACAGCAGTCAGGCGTGGATTACGCAAAGACTGAGCACTCTCGTCTGAGAGCACTACAACCATCGGCCACGCATCATCCCTAAAGCTGAGGCCCAACGAGTTTGCGGCAATCGACTCAACAGCATCATATTGTGGTTCTTCATTCCAGGCGTTGCAGTCCAATTGAGCAAGAGCGGCAGCAAAAGGCACGGAATCGACCAAGTTGATTTCGACGTTAGGCGCGAATGATGGGCCCGGGCCAGGAATGTTTACGAGCGAAAATCGGTGTTCCGTGTTGGCAAACTCCAAAACGTATGGCTGTATCCCCTGCCGCAACGCATGAATTTTGCCACACATCGACCCACTGCGATCGATTGCAAAAACCATATCAACCTTTTCATGACTGTCCAAGTCTTCATCGATATCCCCATCGCAGTCATCATCCAGGCGATTACAGACTTCTTCCTCGGGAAGTACCTCTCCAGCGCACAACCCATCAACGAAGACGCCACCCGTACTGTTACCCCAACGACCTAACTGACAACGGACAGTGCCGGCCGTGCACGCACCAACATTGGCGGTTCCCGGTGGACCACTGTAACATTCTGCAATGAGCCCCTCGTCTATCTCTTCATCACAATCGTCATTCCAAGCGTTGCACTCCTCAGGAACTGGCATGCCCCCGGTTGGGTCGCACTCTTGCTGCGCTTGTTCTTCAAAGGCACACATAGCCATGCATTCCGAAAAAGCGGTCCGCGAACAATCCGGGTCGGCACACATGCATTCCATAAAACCGGTGCCACATGTTAGTAAAGGATTACTCATACACGGGACGAGTGCCCCCAGAAATTCTGGTGGACAAGTGCATTCCAGGCCCTCGTCTACTAGCCCATCACAATCATTGTCTTCGCCATCACAGACTTCTTCCGTTGGCTGTGGGGCCGTGCAGCCCCGCCAATCACCAAGGTCGCATGTCTCAAAGCCTGATCCGCACATCGTCTCGCACGGGCGCAATAAATCTTCATCGATAGTGCCGTCGCAGTCGTTGTCCATATGGTCGCATTCTTCCACCTGGGGCAAGAGCGGGTCTTCACAGATTAAATCTTGCCCATTGCATCGAAACGTCCCATAGTCACAGATCCCCATATCGGTTAAGCCACATGAGTCTCCATCACCCAGGGCACCATCGTCAACAAGCCCATCGCAATCGTCGTCCACCCCGTTACATAGCTCTGGGCTGGGCAATATTTCATTTTGACACCCAGACCACAGCCCCTGTTCACACAACTCAATCCCTGTCCTACATGGGGTTTCAGGATTCATCGGGCTACCAAACACAAGCCAATCTTGAGGCGTGCCATCAGGGTCGGACGCCCCAGACCAACACATTCTTTTCAGCCCTTCATCTATACGGGTATCACAATTATTGTCTAGACCATCACAAAGCTCGGTAGCAGGGCCCACGGCGCCGGAACAGCCGCCCTTTATCCAAATGTCATCCTCGGTCCCTCCTGTGCGGTCAGGACCGTCAAACCAGGCGCCCCACTCTGAGCCTCCCTCATCTAGCGGCCGGCAGTGCTGTTCCCCATATTCGCACTCTCCGTAGAGCGCCCCGACTTCATTTGAGTGCTGCTCAACAACCCCAATATCGCGACCGTCAGGGTCGGTCCAGCACTTGCGAATACTTGAAGACCACTCAACAGAATATGTCTCACCGCGGGGCCAACACTCGCACCCCTCATCCACACCTTCGTCCCCATAGCCGCAATTCACAAGATCACCATTGGTGTCTTGCTCTTCTACGGGCTTAGAAAGACAGTCGCAATTGTTGTCGTTTCCATCACACAACTCAGGGATGGTTTCATCGTATTCAGCGTGAGGGTTATTGTATGTACAAGAAGTGTCGGGAGGAAAGGACTGTACTTCGCCATTACCGAACAGTCCTTCGCAGGAGCAGCCGGCTAAAAACATTAATAAGACTAGTATACTATGTCTATTTCTCACCATCCCTATTAATATATAGGGTGCCCAATCTTAATAATGCCTTTGTTTCTTGCCAATTGCTAACATTAAACCACACGCCCTTGTTGTGCCTTTGCATAGCCAAGGTCACAGCGTAGTCATTGCCGCCAGGAAACACTCTGTCGCCCATAAAGACTATATATCTAGGTTTATCGTGTTGCATAATATAGTTTACACTCTGAGATTTATCATTACCCTTTTGGTAAATATCCAAACTTATTTTGCCACCGATGCTAACATCAACTTCTGGGTGCTTATTCATCAAAACCTCTTTGATACCGAGTCGCTCTCTGCACTTTTCATCAAATCGGCTGTACGTTTCTCTCATCTTCAAGTCGGAACCTCGGCCGGGGATACTAAAGTTAATCATACCCACCCTATATTCTATATGTGGCTCAGTGCGCCATGGATGGGGGAAATCACTACTGTCCAAATACGACTGCAATGTTTCAAGAAGCCCATCACTGGGCGTAAAACTGTTTTGATAGACGAGTTCTTTCCCGCCTGATTTGAAAAGCTGGTTCCCCATGCAACAGAATATTCCTTCGGAAAGGTTCAGCAATTCTTGCGGCAACTGCTCCTGCACCTTCTCGAAATCGCTTCCAGTTGTTAAATAAAACTTATTGTTCGAGGCCCAGTCTAAAAAGAATTCTAAAAATTCAGGAGCAATCGATTGGCGGTGTGGGGTAAGGGTCCCATCTATATCAAATAGGTATATCTTATTCAACGTTTCCTCTATAGTCTTCTGGGTCTATCTCAACAAGTTCATAAAACTGAACATATAGTCCCTCTTGTATTTTGTCGCTCTTTAAAAACACCCATCCCGTCTGCTTTTCGTTATTTATATTGATACTATCAACATACATCAACATGATGACCTTGGCCACAGTTTCGTTCAGTTCTGTTTTTTCTCCATCCCAAATTACCATGAGCATGTCCGGAATTTCCATGCAATCTTTGTGCCGTAAAATCCTCAACGACACACCAAACGAAGTTGGTGGAATCATGTGGAAAACATTGGGCTCCCTGCACTCCTTAACGGCGCGCTCGGCAGAAACTTTCTTAACCTTTCTTAAATGTTTAAATGTAGTACACGACGTAGCCAAAAAGCTTGCAACGATAATCAAAAGCGCCGTTTTAATCAAACTACGCACTGGCAGCCTCCTCTGAGTCTCCAAAGACTTCCTGCTCTCCATCTTGATATGTTATGATGGTTTTGTTCGCTGGGTGGGGCTCTATATGTACCTTAATGAAATCCGTCATAGAGTCGAAAATTGCGATGCCGCCGCGCGGTGGGGGATAAAGCCAGTGCACAATACATTGCCCTGTCCCGAGCACCACACCCTCAATGACAACTCCTTCCCCCGAAACCCCCGTCTCGTCAGCCTGCCGGCAGACCGTAAAAGTTCTTATCCCTTGAGCGGCCAGCTTTGATGGGGCCTTCGGAATCAGACTCTCATCTGGGGTTTCGACTTTATCTTGCTTTTCCTCATTACTCATAATTAAGTTCCCTAAAGATAGGCTGAGCCCATGATGTCATTTCTTTTTGTTCTTCTATCAAGCATGGTCTTGCCATTTAAGTGATCTATTTCGTGTTGTACGCATACGCACTCAAGCATATCCTCGCCACCAAAATAAAGTGGCTCTCTATAATTAGATGCAACAACAGTAATATTGCGATATCTCTCTGTATTTACTACTTGACCCGGAAGCGACAAACAAGCCTCTTCATAGATTACTCTTCCAGAAGCCTCAATTATTTCAGGATTTATTAACACAATCGGCTTCGAAACATTTATCACGCATACCCTTTTATTTATGCCTACTTGGTTTGCAGCAAGACCAACGCCATCCTTATGCAGGGATAACTCTCGTAAAAGCTTTTTACCGATATTATAACCCTCCTCATTACCTACCGACTTACACCGACGTTGCAGCCGGCGGACCTCCGTTATCATTTTCATATCTCTAGTTTATATCTCCTTTATATTCTGCTATGGTTTTCTCATATGAAGTGTTTTCCACAAGACGTGTCAAGCGGTCAACATATTTCTCTTTGGTTTCTGGCATATTGTGTTTTTCGCAGCGCTGGATAGCGTCATAGGTTTTCAATACGGCACGCTCACAATTTATAAAATACTCCAAAGCCAATAGTGAAGCATTTATTGCTGCTGATATCATGGACCGAGAACGACTAGAAAAATGCATTCTACTTTTAGAAGAGTTTTGCAGTTGTATATCGACATTCACGTAAGAATCGGTGCCTGATTTTTTGCCGCGGCGTTGCGGGTCTATAGAGACAAGAAAGTCAATAAATTCAATACCTTCGAGTGAGCGGTAATCTTTCGCAAGCGCACGGGTCATGCCACCGAATAGGGCGTCAACAACGCCGCGGCCCTCGCCCTGAATATGTAATGTTCTTTCCGAATGTTGTACTTCGCATACTATCTTTGTTTTACCTTCAAGAAGAAACTCTTCTATGGCAATCTTTTCGATCTTAAGGGTCGCAATGTCTTCGCCAAGAATAGTCGCAACTAGCTCAGCTATACTCTCAGTCCTCAAATCTTGTGGAGTTTTATACCTCATTCTATAAAAGTCTTCACATATTGATTCATGTAATCGTGCCTCATAGCATCACTGTCAAAATGATACCAGTTCCAAGCAACGGTGTTGTGTATTGCTTTGATCTCTGATCCTATCTTTTCTATGGATTCCTCCAAAAGTTTTATTTGCTTTTTTGATGGGGGTGGGGGATCGATACCAAGTTCAATGGCAATATCTCTCAAAGCCATCCAATCATTCGCCTCAGAAGCAACACTGGCTTGTTGAAACAGTTTTGTTTTCTTTTCCAGTGCCTCGTCCTCTAAGTCCAAAAGTTTGTCCGGGTGGGTTTCTTTGGCTATTTCTCGATATAAAGATTTTAACTCAGAATCTGCTTCAGTTTCAACGTTTTCTTCTCTTTTTTGTACTTTCTTTTGCCCTTCATGCCTCTTTTGTTGTTCTTCTTTTTGATCTAAAGTACTCATAAGAGCTTTGCGTTGCTCCTCTGGGAGATGCTTCACTATTCCCTCAAAGGCAGCCCTAAAGTCTCGCATGGCGTCCGCTATGATTAGCTGGGCTTCTTCTAGTTCTGCCTTTTTATATTGATATTTGAGAATAAGCTTGTCGACTTTTGCTTTGACGCGCCTATTAACCGACCTACGCTGAAGAGCGGTTGCCACATCAGAAACCTGCGCTTTCTAGCTTTTTAAGTTGCTCTTGCAAGCTTGTTATTTGTTCTTCGTATACATCTCTCTTGGCTGGCACCGGGTCGTTGTATGGGGCGTCTGCTCTAGGAATCAGGTGCCTGAGATTGAACTGACGAAGACTTTGTTTGAGCGAGAGGAGGTGGCCTGCAAGGTAATTGGAATTGAGCCTGTCGAAAGGGGCGTCCTCCCACGTTGCGTGCATGCCGGCTCGGGGACCAGTCTGAACAACCCCGGCACTGGAGACGTGACTCTGCAAGGCACCTTCAAGGTCTTTTATTTTGTTTTGAAGATGGTTAAACCTTGCCTGCACCGTCTCTTCTGCCGGTTCCGCCATGGCGCCGCCGGCGCCGATCGCGGCGAACACCGCTGAAACTGCGCCTGCCTCATTACGTGCAGCGTCCCTGATATCCTCAGCGCTCACTTCCTTTGCTCTATTGAGTAATGTTTTTATGTAGTGAACTCTTCTTGTCCTCTTTGTCTCTGCTGCTGCTTCCTCTTCCTTCCTCGCCTTGTGGAAGTTGGGCCAGATCTCAGCAAAGATCTTGCGAGCGGCGCTCTGGATGACTTCCATGTTATCATCCAAGTAGTGCAAGAAAGCTAAGGCTTTTTGGAGGTCGCCCGTCTCTGCCATGGATCGGTCCAACACGAAATTGATCCACAAGTAAACCTCGTGCGCCATGGTCTTTGAGTTCTCAGTACCCCACTGGTCCTTGTGCGGCCAGAAGACCCCAGTATATATACCAGCACCTTCCCACACGGGCACTGACTTGGCCTTCCTAGGTGGAGTGCCAGGGATCTCGTACTGACCAGGGTGCTCAGGGTCTTCTTTAGGAAAAGGAAGCTCCATCTGCTGTGTCATGAGCCTCCTTGCTTCTTTGTTTTCTCTCGCTACCTCGCCCCACAATCTATCCTTAAACCAGTTTGAGTGTGCTAGGCTTCCTCGGCCCGCGGAGGATGGGGTAGCAACTTCACCAGTTGCCATCATCATAGCCTTGTGCCATGGCATGTTCCAATCTGCTGGGTATATCACCTCTGCCACTTTGATGTAACTCTGTCCGCTGGCCGCGGCATGGCGGATAGGGAATGTCGAATTGATTGAAAGCGTGGTACCATCTAAGTCAGTAGTAAAATGCTTGAACTCTAATTCTTCCTCTCTCACTTTATTGGTTAATTTATCATACTCAGTGGGTTCCAAGAAACCTTCTTGAGCTAGATAATTTCTTATTGTTTCCTCAACCAACTCTTTAGCGCCGTCCCAGTTATTCTCGACATCATCTGCGAATCTCTCAAAATCATCGGGGGTCAGGGCTGCACCGTAGTCACCGTAATAATCTGATGGGTTCTCCGGATTTATATAAAACTCAACCGTGGGCTTACCTGTTATGGTACTGAAGACCTTCTCTGTCCCGGGGATTTCCCTCTGTGGTTCTTCGGAAGGTCGGGGGCCCTCGGTTGGTCGACTCCATACATTAACTTCGACTTCCCCCACTGCCGGGTCATCGAGCACCTCTTCTAGTAACTCTTTTATCTCTTTAAGATACAGGCTCTGCTCACTCCATCGCTCGGGGAACGGCTCAAGCCAGTCAGAAGCGTCGAATTCAATTGAGGCTCGACAATCAAAACTTATATACGGTTGGCCTTCGCCGTAGTCTTCCATGTAATAATTGGCGCTAACCCAGTCAGCCCTTCGGCCATAGACCCTCTGTGTGTCTTCAAGCTGTTCTTCCCACTGGTCCCAGAGTCTGTCTTCTTGCTCTTCCTCCTCGCCCTCATAGTCTTCTTCCGTATCTCCGTAATATTCTTCTGTATCAAAGAAACTATTCCAAGTGTCGGAAGCCTCAGTATCTTTATAACTTCCGCCAGTTCTGGTGAACTGATCCATGTCTGGGTATTCTTCTATCTCAACGTTACCAAATAGATCTTTTTTATATTTAAAGTCTGGGTCGTTTCGTTCTAAATATTCTATTTGTGAATCGAGGGCCCAGTCTCTTAATGTGTCTAGAAAGCCGGGGGGCAAAGAGCCGTAAACCCTGTGCTCTGGTATAGCCAACTCGTATGTTTGCCCATCCCTGCCACCTCTCCAATTCTCATAGCGACGAAGACGGACCCGACCTGCTGGTTCGATACCGCGGATGTGCCTCTGAGTGTCCTCAAAAACCTCATGGGCCTGCAAGTCTATTCCCTCAAGATCGTCAGTCGCCACAGCGTAGGCAATAAGCCCCTGGCCCTTGGCTTCATGCACCGCACAATGGAAATAGCTACCATCCTTCTCACCATGACAGGAATCAATATGCGCCCAGTCAGACATTCTTAAAACATCAACCGGGTGGCGAGAAACAACAATAGAAAGCCGAGGAACCGTAAGAAGCTCCTCGGGGTTCATCGTATAATAATCAAGCTTTTGTGTTACCAGCCTCAGATAATCTTGGGCTCTTTTTTCATCTATGTTTCCATCGCGATGCTCTTGTTTAATGGCCTGCGCTATTCTTCTTTTATCCACCTTTGTAACTGTCTCCCCAGCCCTGGGGCCTTTGGGGATCACCCGCTCTGTTTCCTTCTTAACATAGATCCCATATCGCGTTACATTCTTCTTTTGTTTGCTGTCATAGCTCTCGCCAGTCTCCTCAAACGCCGACTCCCACCCTAGATTCCGAAGAGTCTGCATCATATCGACCGCAACTCTTTGTTCTCTGGTCGCTATAGGGAAAGAGCGTCGCCAGTCACCATCTTCGGTCGCGGTACCGCCAAACATGTGATCGAACGTGTACTGGCCCGGGCCCGCGTTGTCCATCCAAGTTTCAATTCTATCGATTGAGCGTTGGCTTATCTCAGCCAAAGCCAGCTTTTTGAACTCAAGGGCCCCCTTGAGCGAAGACCCTCTTTCAAAAGAGCGGAGGTTCTTGAATAGTTTATAGGTGTTCATATGTTTTCCTTTATACGTAAATAGTTTAAAAGGAGTGGAATAACACAAAAAAGGGCACCTCTTTTTAAAGAGGTGCCCCTAAAAATGTCTACTTTTTAAAAAACTTACTACTTTACAGTGATTGTAACTTCACCAGCTTCTTCAGCCTTGGGATCCGGCTTCTGCACAGTGACAGTCAGCACACCATTGCGAAATTGCGCAGCGATTGAATCCGTAGTGACTCCCGCAGGAAGAGTCCACGAACGATGGAACGACTGTACAAATGAATGATCAAAAGAAGTGCCATCAAAGCTAACCGAAAGAACAGGACGGGCAGAAGTTTCCTTGACGGAAATCTTGAAATCCTTCTTGGTCAAGCCCGGAGCAGGAATTGCGATCTGCCAATCATGCTCTTGGTCCTTCACCCGAACATCTGTTGCTACGCGTGAAAGTCCACCAGAGGTGGCAAACAGGTCATCAAAGAACCTGTCTAGGCCTCCGCCACCGAAAGTTGGTGCGAAGAAATTGCTAAAGTTATTGTTTCGACGAATAATGTTGCTCATATTAAAGCCCTCCTATATTAGTGCGTATCGCCTTGTTATATATAATTTAAGTATTGTTATGGGTATGTCAAGG
>PBOB01000021.1 GCA_002724185.1 Acidiferrobacteraceae bacterium
CCTTGCAGCACCGCAATTTACAGTTGAGATTGCGGTCATAGCCGCCATTAACTAGGACTTTGTTGTGCGTATCGTCATCCTTGGAGCAGGACTTGCCGGAGTAACTTCTGCTTGGGAATTAGTGCGCGATGGACATGAAGTTACGGTAATTGACCGAGAAATTGAGGTAGCGAACTTCTCAAGTTACGCGAATGCAGGCCTTATCGCACCAGGACATGCATTCGCTTGGGCGTCTCCTGATGCACCTAAAATAATGTTGAAATCGTTCTGGAATAATGATCAAGCTATCCGTTTCAGGCCGAAATTTGATATCCATCAGTGGCAATGGATCATAAAGTTTCTAGGCCAGTGCAATAACACGAGATCACGAATTAATACTGAACACAAAGTTCGTCTGTGTAGCTATTCTCAGCGTTGTCTTAATGAGGTAGTAAGTGCTACCAACTTATCCTATGAACGTACCACTGGTGGCCTGATTTACTTCTATCTTTCAAAGAAGAGTTTTGAAGCGGCTGCACGGAAATCGAAATTGCTCGTCGAATTTGGATTGCATATCGAAGCGCTCGATACACATTCACTGACTGAACTAGATCCTGGTCTTAAAAGCGCGAGAAACGAAATCGCTGGCGGATTGTATGTTGCATCGGATGAGAGTGGTGATTCGCGAATTTTCACCCAGGAGTTAGCAAAAATCTGCCAATCAGATGGTGTCCATTTTGAGATGGGTACAACGGTGCATCAACTTGTTCATAAATCGAATACTATTTGTGCTGTTGATACCTCAGCTGGCCACATCGAGGGCGATATGTTTGTTATGGCCTTGGGCGTCCACAGCGCCAACCTTCTGAGACCACTAGGAATCAATCTACCGATCTATCCCGTCAAGGGGTATTCTGTAACTCTTCCTATAATGCCGAGACACAATCCGCCGAAATTTGGTGGAGTTGACGAAGACAACCTGCTGGCATACTGTCCAATGGGCGATCATTTTCGCATTACAGCAACTGCGGAAATTGGTGGCTATGATACCTCGTTCAAACCACGCGATTTTAATACCATGATGGCAAAAGCCAGAACACTGATGCCGGAAGCTGCTGACTATAATAACCCGCAATATTGGGCATGCCTAAGACCAATGACACCCACAGGACTACCCTTTATAGATAAGTCACATGTTCCCAACTTATGGCTTAATACCGGCCATGGGCATATGGGATGGACGATGGCATGCGGCTCTGCCAGAATCTTAGCTGACCTAATCGCAGGCCGACCAACAGCTATTCCGAGACAAGGTATGACTCTTATGACAAGCGAAAAGAAATGAGAAACATGAATATCGATCAAAATGGCGGCTTCATCAATATAAGTAATATCCCATTTGATCTTGATGATGGCATTGGTGCGCGCGCCCGTATTGGCCTCATAGTTTTAGCAAGCGATCATACGATTGAACACGAATTTCGCGAAATTGTGACCATGACTGATGTCGCATTCTATGAATCGAGAATCCCAAATTCACCTAAGATTACACCTGAGACACTCCGAAGCATGGGTCGAGACATTTATGATTGTGCTGCTGTAATTCTCCCTGGTGTTGAATTCGATGTGATAGCTTATGGTTGTACTTCCGCCTCTATAGTGTTGGGCGAGGAGCAAGTATTTGAAAAACTCCAAGCTGCTCGACCTGAGGCAATCCCCACCACCCCGATTACTGCTGCCTTCGCCGCTTTCGATGCGCTAAATATTAAAAGACTCGGGGTGCTAACACCATATCGTAACGATATCAATGTAATTATGAAGAACTACATTGAAAAAAAAGGATTTCAAGTCCCAGTGTTTGGCTCGTTCAATGAAGAAAATGATAATCGGGCAGCACGTATAACAACTGATAGTATTCGAAGAGCTGTACTTAAACTTGGAGCATATGATGAGGTCGATGGTGTTTTCATCTCATGCACTAGCTTACGTCTTGCAAACATCGTACAGGCTATTGAAGAAGAACTTGGCAAACCAGTTACTTCTTCTAATCATGCCATCATATGGCACAGTCTACGACTCGCCGGCATCAAGGACCAGATAAATGATTACGGTGCGTTATATAGACTAGCCTTATGAAACAAAGAATTATCCTAATAGAACATCATTCCGAGCCACACGATGATCGAGCATCAGCACATCTAATGGATAGAGGATTTTCACTTGATTGGCGAGCTCCTCATAATGGCGATGATCTTGATATACCCCTGCTAAATGTGGCTGGAAGCATCATTTTTGGTGGGGCGCAAAGCGTCTCTGAACAAGATACCTACCCTTTTCTGACTCGAGAGATAGAATGGATCAATAAGTGCATTAACAATCATATCCCCCTACTGGGATTGTGCCTTGGCGGTCAGCTAATTGCGCATGCACTTGGCGCGACCGTTAGGCCTCATGATGCTGGAATGCATGAATTTGGCTACTATCCAATCAGACCTATATCGACTAATAACGATTTTTTATCTAAACCACTTTATGTGATGCAGGCGCACTATGAAGGCTTTGATTTACCACAAGGAGCTCAACTACTGGCGAGTGGCACTAATTACCCAAATCAAGCGTTTATGTTTGGCCAATACACCTATGGATTTCAATTCCATCCAGAATGCACACTAAAAACATTAAGGAGGTGGCAGACCTCCGATTGGGCTCCCTGGAATCATCCTGGCTCACAAACTAAGGATCAACAAGACAAACTTGCTGATGCACATAATGATACAGTTCATGCGTGGTTTATTAGCTTCCTAGATTCATTATTTGTTACCAAGACAAACTAATGCCTTGAACGCTCGTTCTTGAATCACATCAAACATACAGCTAAACGTGCATATATCAAAAACTGTCTTTTTTAAGTCGATCTGATGTTTTACTATACGGCCACTTCGAAACCCTAGACCAATGAACTATCCTACTAGTATCTCAGACAAAACCCAAAGAGGATTTACTGACGAAGAATTTGAGCAACGTGCTAATAGAGCGCAGGTAGCAATGCGTAATGAGAAGCTAGATGCACTACTCCTTACGACTGAACCAGAGATTCGCTACTTTACTGGCTTCCATACCCAATTGTTCAAAAGTCCCACTCGCCCATGGTTTGTAGTCCTACCGCTAGAGGGAAAACCAACTGCAGTAATTCCTGAAATTGGTGCGTCTGGGATGGCATCGTGTTGGGTTAACGACGTACATACCTGGGCTTCCCCGCAACCTGAGGATGATGGCATCTCACTACTCGCCAAGACCATAAAAAACCTGCGCGTCCAGTTTGGACGTATAGGTGTAGCAATTGGCGTTGAGAGCAATCTCCGTATGCCCTTCGCCAACTTTCAATCATTAGTCGGATGTATAGATATGACGATAGTTGATAGCGCATTATTGCTCCATCAGCTAAGATTTATAAAGTCATTAGCAGAAATAGAGAAAATTTCTACGGCGTGCCGCATAGTCTCTGATGCGTTTGAAGTTGTTGCTCTCAACAGTACTGAAGGAGATTCAGAAATTGCGGTCTGCAGGCGAATGAAAATTGACATCCTGGAGCGTGGTGCAGATAACATACCCTATATGGTCGCCGGTTCAGGGCATGGCGGGTATGACAGTATCATAATGGGCCCAACAAATCGTATTCTCGGTGCTGGTGATATCTTAATTATTGATACTGGCACTATTTTTGATGGCTATTTCTGTGATTTTGACCGGAATTTTGCTTTTAGTTACCTCCCTGACGATGTCGCACGAGCGCATGAAACGGTGTACCGGGCCACTGATGCTGGTTTTAGGGCTGCTTATCCGGGAGCCACTACGTCAGATGTATGGACAGCAATGTGGAAAGAGCTCGAACGAGGTGGCTCTCTAGGCAGCACAGTCGGCAGAATGGGGCACGGATTAGGAATGGAGTTAACTGAATGGCCTTCTGTGAAATACGATGATGATACTGTACTGCAGCCTGGAGCTATCCTAACACTAGAACCAGGTATGGAATTTGCGCCAGGAAAACAACTAGTCCACGAAGAAAACATCGTTATTACATCAAGTGGAGCAGAATATCTGAGTAAAAGAGCACCTCAGCAGATGCATATTGTAAAATGACAGCTCTATTAGTAGGATAATTAGGTTCAGACTAACGATGACGTTATTCTTTACCAGAATAGACGGTCAGCGGTATGGGGCAAGTCTATCAGTTCGCAAAAGACAAGAACTGCAGCGTTATGACAAGAGTTACTGATCCCATCGCCTATAAGCGCCGTAAACTAATCGTAGGCGCGTTGGGTGTCGCAAGCTTGGGCGCCTTTGGAAATCTGCGATATAAAGGGCGAATATCCGCTCAGGCTTCACAGTTATCACAGGATCAGCTCGAAACTTCTGATAAGGACTATATCGAACTCGATCGTTCAACTCTCTCTCTAACGGAACGACGAATAACTCAAAAATACGCGGCTACAAACTACAACAATGCTTATGAATTTGGCTGGAACAAGTCCGATCCCGCCCATCAATCCGGTGGTTTCACTATGCGTCCATGGTCCGTTACCTTCGATGGTTTATGTCATCGCCCTGGTACATTTGATGTTGATGATCTCATGGGCATGCCGTTCAATCAACTTGAGGAGCGTATCTATGACTTTCGCTGCGTAGAGGCATGGTCAATGGTTATACCTTATAACGGCCGACCACTTCGCCAAATACTCAAAGCTGCTGAACCTATGGGATCGGCGAAATATGTAGCATTTACCAGCATCTTTCGGCCTGAAGAAATGCCGGGACAGACCGCACCCTTTAGTGCTATTGAATGGCCTTATGTAGAAGGACTGACAATAGAAGAAGCAATGCATCCGTTAGCGTTTGCGACATTCGGCGTGTATGGAGATCGTGAACTGCCCCAAAATGGAATGCCATTTAGAATCACACTACCCTGGAAGTATGGTTTTAAATCTGCAAAGTTTGTAGTTCGAGTGACCTTTATGGAAAAACAACCTCCTGCAACATGGAATCAAACCAACCCAAGAGAGTATGGTTGGTACAGCAATGTTTATCCTGATATCGATCATCCTCGGTGGAGTCAATCAACAGAAAGGCGGATTTGGGGCGATGGTGATATTGAACGTATAAAGTCATTGCCTTACAACGGCTATGGCGGACAAGTGGCTCATCTGTATCCTGGCGACAACAAAAAGTATCGGTGATCCGCGCTCTCGTTCATATTGCATGCGCTTTACCTGCTATTCTACTTTTCACCGGATGGCAATACAGTTATCTAGGAGTTGATCCAGAAAAAACATTAATTTGGGAAACTGGAATCTGGGGATTTAACCTAATACTAGTGGTACTGCTGTTGCCCGTAGCAGCAAAATGGGCCAACTGGCCTGAATTGCGTCAATATCGCCGAGCAGTAGGACTTTGGGCGTTCTTTTACGCTACCGCACACTTTTTCTTCTTCGTCATCTTTTTGCTCGGATGGAATATTGGAAATTTACCCAAAGAGTTAAGTGAAAGACCCTATATCACGTTTGGATTCGGCGCTTGGTGCGTTCTTTTTGCGATGGCGATAACATCTAATCACTATGCAGTGAAGCATCTAAAAAGAGCCTGGAAGAAATTACATATTTTGGTCTATGTCGCAGCAACTCTAGCTGCGATACACTACATACTCATGGTGCGAAGCGACTACGGTTGGGCTAGCACTTATGCTTTGATAGTGTTGCTGCTGTGTGGGACAAGATTGCTACGCAGCAAGAAAACTTATCGTTGGTTAAAAAGATAGTATTTCTAATATGGTATTTATGGATAAATATTGCTATACATATTGCTAAGGAATATCAAATATGAAATGGTGGTTAGTCGTGTTTATTCTCACTTCCAATGGATGGGAATCCGGCGAACAATTTGAGGGATGGTGGGCTATTGAGGAAGACTCCCGTGAAGCATGCGAAACACATCGCGATTTTGCAAATAAGACAAACGAAACAACACCTTTAGCAAGCAAAATATGTTTTGCATGTGAACAACGTTTACCAGACGGAGCAACAACATTCGGGAACTGCACAGGTCCTTGTGAGCCTTGCGAGACGAATTTAGATAGCTCGGTATCGGCCTCAAATGATTAACTTGATTGAAACTATCTTGATAGATGTAGCTAGGCAATTGCTGAAGGACTGATTAAGCAATAGGTCACTTTAACGACGAACTAGTACTAGAAAATAAACTGTAGCTATAAACAACAGCCACATTAGCGCCCAAGCCGGCATACTTGCGCCCATAAAACTCCAGTCAACAGTAGCGCACTCCCCAGAACCAGTCACAACTTTCCTGAAGACGTCATTTAAGGGAAAGGTCTCTAGGAGATAATCCAAACCCGGCCCACATTCAGGCACTTTGTCCGCAGGCAACGATTGTAGCCAGACATGACGTCCTGCTATTAAAGATCCTGCAAGGGCGCAGATGAATCCTAGCACTGAATAAACTCGACACCCAATGGTAGCTGGATTATGTAAAAAACCAACCAACGAGAGCAAGGCGATCATCATAAACGCCAATCGCTGAAAAATACAAAGTGGACAAGGATCAAGATGTCTAGCAATCTCCAACCAATACGCATAGATTAATAGCGATATACAAATGAAGAAAATGACTGCTGTAATCAGTCTAAATTGCAGACCCATTAAATATCTAATCACCGCTCTGATCAATTATTGATTAGCATAGGACAAAATGTTCACGCACTTTCCTCATCAGTACCTTTGTCATCAGAGTTCGCCTCATCTTTTTTCTTTTTAGATTTACCAATTAATCGCTTTATTGGATACCAAACAATCGCTATAAATGCCAACGCAATAGCGCCAACAATACCCAAAATGACAGCACCAAGGCCAGCCCCCATGCCTGGTCCAATATAACCTTGGGCAGTCGTGGAGAATAGGATCAAAAGGGATCCCATCAAAATAATTCTTTTAGTATTCATAGCAATACTCACTTACAGTTAGAAGAGTCGAGAATGGGTAATACATGATCAATTTCTTCGGCAGTCAGATAGCGACTCCATGTCGGCATAGCTACTGTAGAGTCTGAAGTTTTCGGAGTATATTCCCAGATAACATCATCCTGGGATAATCGGAGTATTCTTCCCCGATTGGATTCCTCTACAAATAGATCACCATTGTCCAAAATACGGTGCAATCCACGCTCCCAAGTGCGGACATCAGCCTTCACCAACGCTTCAGTATATGGCGTTGTAATGGAGCCATCCTTAAGGTCGTAAACGTAAACATTATTATGGCCATTAATTAAAGATTGGCCTAATGAGTTACCACGCACATAATCGTTGCCAAAAACACTGATCTTCGATTCACCAAAAAAATCTGGATCATGCTGTCGAATCCATGGACCTGTTTTCATCCATAGAATCTTGTTAGTCTTTGGGCGATACAGAGCAACAGTGCTTAATTCTCTAAAACTCAATAATAAATCACCCTTCTCCCAATAGTCCGTCGAATAGAGAGCGGGTTGAATATCATTCAAGTGGATTTGGTCTCCAGTGTAAAGACTCATGCCAAGCAAGAATGATCTATAACCATGCTCAGCAAGCAGTTCAGTCACCGATTGTTCAAACAACACCTCTCCTGTTTGCGATATCTGTGTAATATCAGCATCTTGATACTGATACAATTTTTCCCGATACGATTCGCTACCGTGTTTTGGAACCCAATGTGTTTCGTCAAGCCCTATTTCGTTGGAATGGTGAAAATTGTCTACGATCTCCCAGACAAGGTTACCGCATACATCAATTCTATTTTGTTGATCTGAGTGCCAATGAAAAATTAGTCCGCCATCATCTAATAATATTGGATGCCATAGCTCAACTCTCGAACGATTTGGGTGAGGAATATGCTTTGGAACCCAGCTATGCACTATTGACTGATCATCTAACCTAATTAATTGTGCAGTCGGACTATTGATTGAAGGGTTGTAGACGGGAAGCAACAAGTACCCAGCGTCTAGCCTGAAACCATCTTGTATCACTCCATTCTTCCTAAATTTATCTACACTTGGAAATGGGTTGTCTATAATCTGAGGCGGTCTACGTCCTTGATCATCTTCTTCATCGAGCTGAATCGTCATTAGCCCAGTAGCATAGAGGGCCTCCTCAATTAACTCAGGGAACGACGCAACAGCAACGACAACTGGGCCCATCCGCCCTAACCGATCGTATCCACTCACAACATGGCGAACAGCCCAGCCGAATGTCGCCGTAAAAAGTAAGCCAAGGAGCACAATGAGCGTTACGACCCATAGCGGCACTGATCTACTCACTGGGAATATCAAACTCTATTAGGTGGTCTTGAATCATTAACACGAATTGTAATATTTATTTATGAAAACAGCGACCTGAAGTCACAGAACAGCAACTTAGTCCGTAATGTCTGCTGGTGTCGTACCTTTTTTTAGAAGACTCCAACTTAGAAGGTTTCATAAGTCGCCTTACTATTATAGATATCGAGCTGATTTACCAGATCCGTAACGCCAGACGATACAAATAGTGCGTCATCAAAAAGATTTTTAGAGAATCCTTTAGATGCCATTTCATTTAGAAAAGCTACAAGAGTATCGTAGTAACCAGCAACGTTGAGCAATCCAAGTGGTTTAGCGTGCAGTCCCAACCGTGTCCAGGTCACAACTTCAAAGGCTTCTTCAAGAGTACCTATTCCTCCTGGTAAAGCAATGAATGACTGGCATAAGTTAGCCATCAGCGCCTTTCGTGCATGCATGGACTGCACAATATGTAATTCGGTCAATTCACGATGAACAACTTCTTTGTCTTCGAACGAGTCTGGTATCACACCTACCACCCGGCCTCCATTATCCAATACACTATTTGCCAGAACACCCATCAAACCTACGCTAGCGCCACCATAAACAAGCTGAATATTGCGTTGGGCTAATAATAAACCGAGATTAACAGCGGCGTCCCGGTATTTTCTAGAGTTGCCTGTATTAGAACCACAAAACACAGTAATAGTATCAACCAAGCGCATAGTTTCCTAACACTCTCCTCGACAAATATTGACCACAGCATCTGACAAGAAAAATAACTAATTGTTCCCCGATCTAACTAACCCTAGTTCTCGAGCAACTTTCCACCCCCAAGGTCTAGGCAGACTCGATGCATCTAAAATTTTTTTGTTAAGGGCGCCTCTTAGATCATCTTCAGAAAAATGAAATCCTGCATCTCCAGCAATTCTAATTATCTCACTGATGCTAGAGCCGCTCGACAATTGACTCTTTAGCTCTGGAGCGCTATCCAAGTGTTCAAAAAACTCAATGGCTCTAGGTACATTCATTATATTAACCTCACAAAAATTACAACATCTTGTTTATCTAGACAACCTTCTATAATCAGATATCAGGCTCAAACCAAAATAGCTGCATAGGGTGCTGAACATCTATTTTTGACCAAACAACTTTTACAGGCATCCCTGGCTCAATTTGCTTATCTCTGGGAACATTTCTCAGCTGCTGCAATAATGCTGTTTTTGCACCATGGAGCTTAACGTAGGCAAGCACCACAGACTCATCAGCGCTATCTGCTCCAAGCGCATATGAGCTAATCGAAAAGGCCTCCAGAACTCCCTGCCCCCCCAACTCTACCCAATCATTCACTGCATGATGATCAGGGCATAAAGTCCGAGGTGGCAACCAGATACTATGGCATACCGGACAACAAGTACCCATAAGTCTTTGATTTTCAAGCTCTAAGAAGAATCTTGAAAGCTTTCCTAATGAATGTCTGAAATCAAATGTCAAAGGGAAATCGATGACTTCTATTCTTCGAAAAGCGGCCCATTCGTCATCTGAGGCACCAATTCCGTCTGGTGACTCAACCATAATTTCTTCTAGTTTGCGCTCAACTTTTACCATAACAATCAGTCTTCTTGCGAGAAGATTGAAACAACGGCGTAGCTGCTAGTGCCGCCATGAATATCCATAAGACCCTTTCGGGCATTCTTTACTTGGACTGTTGATGGTCGTTCTCCACGCAGCTGTGAAAGAATCTCAACGCCCTGAGCGATGCCCACACCTCCGGGGGGAGCGCCCTGGCCAATCATACCACCAGACGTGTTAACTGGCAGATCGCCTCCAAGATCAAAAACCCCCTCTTCTAATAAAGGCCCGCTTTGCCCTGGATCACAAAATCCTAGGGCTTCATATGACTGCAGTTCCACGCCTGTGAAAGTATCAGCCACTTCTGCAACATCGAGTTCAGCCACCGGATTCTTGATGTCAGCCATCTTATATGCCATTTTGGCAGCCTCTTGTTTCGCACGAAAATGTGCGTAGCCAGGATATGGCTGCGGTCGATCACCTAATCGCACCCGCTCAGTCGCGGAGCCTGATCCAATAAAGTAAACATGCGGCCTCTTCTTCCACGCCAAAGAATGCTCACGAGCCCAACGCTCTGTCGCTAAAACCAAAGCGGCGGCACCATCGGCCAAAATAGCACAATCAAATTTTCTATATGGTGAAACAACAACGGGGGAATCAAGCACATCTTCAATGGTAATAGCCATAGGCATGCATGCAAATGGATTACTGATCGCATTACGATGATTTTTCACCGAAACTCGTGCAAGTTGCTCTTTAGTGGTACCGTATTGGCGCATATGCGCATCCATCATTAGAGCGTAATAGGCTGTAAAAAATCCGCCGGCGGCCATCTCAAAGTCAACATCTCCCGAAAGAGCATAAACCTCGCGCACGGTTGAAGCAGGGACTTGACGACCAACAGCATCTGCACCAACAACCAGCATTGAGTTGCAAAGACCCGACCTAATATACGCATAAGCGGTGCGCAGAGCAGCGCCACCGGTCCCTCCCCCTGCTTCCACGCGAATACTAGGTTTTGGAGTCAACCCCAATACATCCTGGACCACCTGACCCATCGTAACCTGCCTGGCTAGTATTTCGCTCTCGTAGGCAACAACTGAATGATCGATTGCTGAAATATCGACGCCAGCATCTTCAAGTGCCCGCATACTAGCCTCAACAATCCAGTCTACAGGCGAACCGTCTAGCCTCTGGCGAGCAAACTTTGATATACCCCCTCCAAGAACGACAACTCTCTCCATAGTCGACCGTAACCCTTGCCTAGCCTAATATAGGCTCCAATATTGTTCTGGTAATTAACTTCAGTGTACTGCACAATTGCATCGTATAACATTACACTATTCTATTTTGACCATACAAATATAAAACAAAAACATTAAACGAGATTCACCCTTATCTGGACCAAAAGAATTCTAAATCGTGGCCAATGCCCAAAGAAAAAAGTCAGTATTCCTCCTAGTTCTGTTAACCGGATTTCTTTTCATATTTTCTATAGCTAGACTTCATGCGGAGCCAGAGCCAGAGCCAGATCCTGATGCTGAGCCTGAAATTCGTTATGTTATTGAAACCCAATTAGAGGCATTTGCTCGCGGTGACGCAGCAACTGCATATGCCCAAGCTGCACCCTCAATCCAAGCTATCTTCCCTAGCGAACAAATCTTTATGATCATGGTGTATTCGGGGTATTACGCTCTAATTGGACCAAAACGAGTTGACTTCCTTGAACTCTACTGGGATAACGAAGGTGCAGTTTATCGCGTAGGTATCGAATCTACTAATGGCAAAAGATGGGTCGCGCTCTATCGCATGTCAAAACAGCAAGAAGATGCGACATGGAAAATTTCAGGATGCCAGCTTTTTCCGGCAATAGGTGAATCTGTCTGATGCAATTTGCAAAGATCTCGCATTGGCTTGAGACAGACAGTGTTCATGGTATATCAAAATATGTCGGATATCCCACTATTGACAGGATTTCTAGTCTAATTTGTGACATATCGGCTAGATCAGCAATCGAGAGTATGATCGCGCTCCCAAGGCGTTATTGATGCTGAGTAGCTCTTCCACTCAGACAATTTGAGCTTGGCATAACTATCGACGAGTTCCTGGCCAAATCCTCCACGAAGCACATTACTCTTTTGGAACACCTTAAGCGCCTCAGATAGATTTGGTGGCAGCCTTCTTACATTTTTTAGTTTATGTCCCTCAGTATACATATTGAGTTCAACCGGCTTACCAGGATCACGCTTATTCGCAATACCATCTAGACCCGCCACTAAAATACCAGCCTGCAATAGATATGGATTTGCAGCACCATCCATCAGTCTTAGCTCGAACCTACCTCTGTCCGGTACTCGGACCATGTGTGTACGATTGTTGCCACCATATGTAATCGCATTTGGCGACCAACTCGCTCCAGAAAGAGTTGTTTGTGCATCGATACGCTTATAACTATTAACAGTAGGGTTAAATACAGCTGCCAGGGCATCAGCACTATGCAGAATCCCAGCCAGAAAACTATAGGCAAGTTTAGTCAAGCCCAACGAATCCTGGCGACTAGAAAAAAGATTCTTCTTTCCGGTTTTGTCCCAAAGAGACACATGCGCATGACAACCGTTGCCTGTCAAATTTGCAAAGGGCTTGGGCATAAATGTTGCACGCAAACCATGCTTCTCTGCAATAGCTTTTACCATATATTTAAAGAAAACATGGCGATCTGCAGTAACTAATGCATCATCAAACTCCCAATTCATTTCAAATTGTCCATTCGCATCTTCATGGTCATTTTGATATGGCTGCCATCCGAGCGCTATCATGCAATCACATATTTCGCTAATTACATCGTATCGACGCATCAGTGCAGATTGATCATAGCAAGGCTTCTCCTGTGTATCGTTTATATCTGAAATAGAAGTTCCTTCAGCATTAACCAAAAAGAATTCACATTCAACTCCGGTCTTCATATATTGTCCGTTCTTCGCAGCTCTCTCAATCTGTCTCTTTAACGCAACTCTTGGCGAAGCCTCAACCTGTTTACCACCCATCCATAGATCTCCAGCTAGCCATGCTACTTCTGGCTTCCAGGGCAATTGAATCAAACTACTTGGATCGGGGATCGAGAACATGTCCGGATGAGCAGGTGTCATATCTAACCAGGCTGCAAATCCTGCAAAGCCCGCTCCTTCCTTCTGCATCGTCCCGATAGCGCGAGCTGGAACCAATTTAGAGCGCAATACGCCAAATAGATCAACAAAACTGACTAGAAAATATTTAATTCCTGCTTCTTTTGCAAAATTTGTAAGACTTCTCGGCATAGTAACTTTTCTCTCTGCTTATAGTTCGACAAAATCCAAAGATCTACTGATGTTCAGGAAAGAAACATTTCCGTGGAATCATTCATTTCTTCCCACCATGATGTGTGATGAGTCGGCGCATAAGTTTGCGTCACTGGAGACCTAAATGCTTTATCTCTGTAACTGAGAATACTCTCCTCTTTATGATGTTCCCAATCCTTAAAATTCTGGGCTACTAGATCCCAATCTAAACTATAGTCAACTTTCGTTGATAGATCTTTACAATAATCTGTCTGAAAATCTATATCTTCGGCCGGATTAGTAAGGGCCTCTTCGCGCTGTTGCCATTTATCTATATCAGCCTGCATTTCCCCGCGAGAGGGTAGATCAATCTGACCCATTACTATATCGCGCGCGTACCAGGCCTGAGCATCGAACATACTAAAAGTATAATACTGATCTTGCATTCCCAGGTATATAAGTCTCGGATTGTCTAGCCAAACGATACCCTTATATAGACCGCCCGGATAAAGCCTATTAGTAGTTTTGAGTCTGAGCGCTTTGGGTAAGAAGGGGAAATGATGTAAGTAACCAGTACATAAAATGATTGAGTCAAACTCTCGCCTTTCGCCGTTTGAAAAGTGGGCGGTTGCGCCGTCAAAACTCTCAATGGTTGGCAGCTCCTCAATCCCATCCGGCCAATCAAAGCCCATAGGCCCTGTCCGATAACTACAGGTCACGGATGCTGCACCATACTTCTTGCTCTGAAGTGCAATATCTTCAGCAGAGTAGCTAGCTCCAATAACAAGTAGACGTTGGTCGCGAAACTCAGCAGCATCTCGAAAATCATGCCCATGAATCACCCTACCGGGAAAAGCGTCTATTCCAGAAAAAGTCGGCAAATGAGGCACTGAAAAATGTCCGGTAGCAACTACCACGTAATCAAACATTTCTTCAGTATCTGTCTGGTTTACTAGATCAACTGCTCGGACGAGAAACTGATTGGTATCGCTAATAAATCTTACCTCCCTAACAGCATGCGCAAACCTCACCCAATCTCTGAACCCTGATTTTTCAGCTCGACCAATAATGTATTCCCGAAGCGGTTGTCTAGGTGGGAATGAGGGAATTGGCCGACCGAAATGCTCGTCAAAACTGTAGTCACCAAATTCTAGGCATTCTTTTGGGCCATTCGACCAAAGATACTTATACATGCTATTGTGGCACGATTCACCATATTCATCCGTCCCCGTTCTCCAACTGTAGTTCCATAAACCACCCCAGTCATTCTGCTTTTCAAAGCAAACAATTTCTGGAATATCATCACCCTTTGCTTGGGCCACATGAAAGGCTCGTAATTGCGAGAGGCCACAGGGTCCCGCACCAATAATTGCGATTCGACTCATAGTCATTCTCCTAACAATATTGCTTTTCGTTCATTTCCCTAGAACTATGGCACCTATGATACTGCAACGGATAGTATTCTGAGCATTTCCTCCGCACCATCAAGGCATTACAATGGCCAGCCTTGTAAGATATAAATAAATTCCTACAGTATTGTAAAGTATTAATTTAAGAATCTTAGCAGAAGGCAAGCTCATCTGTTCATATCAAAAAGTCACACAAAACCAACTAACAGCGTATAAAGAACTAAACATCAATGAGTAAATCAAGAAAAATCACTAATATCTATAAAAGCCAGTTCATCACCTACGACTTAGATGGGCCTGAGCAACCTGATATCACCATACTCAACATTAGTTATGATCTTAAACGACGAAAAGGATGGTATGTAATGCGCTTAGAACCCGGCGCCGAAACTATAGCCCACGTACATGAAGTTAATGAGGAGTTCCTTATTCTTGAAGGCGAATTAATCGAGGATGATGGCACTGTATTAAAACCGGGTGATTTTGTAAGCTATCCAAAAGGCACCCGTCACAATTCTAGAACCAGTACAGGCTGTTTGCTAATCGGAATTGATCACGACAGAGTGTAGTCCGTTGGCTTTCAAACATAAGCTTTAAGAGAGAGATTGGACTAACATGAGGATACCCACTGTGGCGATAATAGCGATAGCAATATAGAGCCCGTATTTGGCAGGCGGGAACGCTACATTGGCCATCCGCCTCGGACGCTTTGGACTTTCACTCTCTTTGTCATTATCCACATCAAATCCTCAGTAAAACACGAAAGGGCACCCCAGATGGAGCGCCCTTTCGCCGGTTCAAATCAGCGAACCCGAGAAGAATAAACCGCCCAATCTACCAATCGGACTGGTACTGCTTGTGGGCATCCCTGCCCGGGTTTTCCGAACTCAGACGATCAAGCTCCTCGGTCTCACGAGCGCTGGTCTTGAAATGCCACCATAACCAGAACACAACTGCGATGATGAGCCAGAGCCACTCTAGTCCCACCATGGGATAAATGGCACCAGTACCCTCTTGTAATGCGGTAAACGTTTCCGCTGACCATGCTTCAATTGTAGCCATATCGTAGTCCCTCCGTTAATGCTCGGCAGTAGCATGCGCATCATTATCGCTCTTCGATGCCTGCATGATGGGTAAGTCCATTCCGGCAAGTTCTACCTCACGCGGAATCCGTAGTTTTCCAGCCGCATTCAGGATCGATGCGATGATCCAGCCAGGCAGAAAACCCAAAACACCGAACATGATGATGGCGCCCGCAATCATGCCAAGCGGATTGATCGCAGCATATCCCTCGTAACCAGAAGACGGATAACCCCATAGAACAAAGCCGCATATTACGAGGCCTACAACACCGGCATAACCATGAACTGCCACCGCACCCACAGCGTCATCAATCTTAAAGCGCCGTTCCACCCAGTAATGCAGTTTATACATGATCAGGACACCGATTCCGGCGATGATCATGGCCTGCAAAGGATGATAAAGATCGTTACCCGCTGACGCCGTAATGATGCCAGCGAGACCGCTCGAATATGTCCAGAACGGGTCGCCCTTGGATACGACATAACCCATCAACAATCCCCCAGCTAGCGACATCAGGAAGTTAGCTGTGATACCGCTCAGAGTCGTCGGCGTAACATAGATTGTAGTCGCACTCCACAACGTACCCGCGTCTGCAACCCCATAGTCGGCTCCAACATCAAAAATCGGAATGTTACACGCCGCGTAGAACCCCCAAAAACCGGTATAGATTAGGAAGAGCCCTAAGGTCACCATCCAGACATTCCGAGGGCCGATATTGACCGGTGTCCCGTCCGAGGCGAATTTCCCAATTCTTGGACCAAGCACAACCAGAATGCCAAGGGCAAAGCCACCTGCCACCGCATGGATTACTCCCGAAGCATAAGCATCGTGATAACCCAGCATCTTGACCATCCAGCCGTTGTAGTGCCAGCCCCAAGCAGCGTCGACAACCCAAAAGATCGAACCGATGGCGATCGCGAGAATACCGAAAGCGGATGTTCGAATGCGCTCGATGACAGCCCCCGATACGATCGAAGCAGCGGTCCACGAGAACAACAAGAATGCTGCCCAGAACACCATCATAATATGATCGTTAAAGTTCACCGCCATGATTGGCTTCCACGGCAGAGCCAACTCATTGCCACCCCAACCATCTGCGTTGAGGATTAAACCTTCGCCTTGATAAATCCAGGGACCATTGGGGAATGCCCAGTAAATCCACCAACCAACAAAGAAAAACGTCACGGTGACCAAAGGGATCAGCATGGTGTTTTTCATCAGAGTGTGCTGGTGGTTCTTATATCGCGATACTCCAACTTCATACATACAAAACCCTACGTGGATCAGAAACATCAGCGGAATTGTGATCCAGTAGTAAAACTCCGTAAAGATCGTCGTTAAAGCACCAATATCAGTGTCCACGATTTATACACCTCCAAGTCGTAGTTGCTAGGAAAAACTACTTGCACATCAACCTTCTCCACTTAGCCGCCCATTAATGTGAAATTCGACTAAGCCTTATATTATAAGGGTATAATAAAAACAAATACCTGGATCGAACAAATTGGTTTTTATGTATTTCACGATAATATCTAATTACTAATTATTTCAATAGTTTATGACTATTTTCTCAACAATAAAGTGTCATTGGATATGATCACTATTACCTTTTCTCGATCAAAATCGTTAACTTTGAGTTCGTCTCTAATAAACATTGGTCAGTAGACATTGCAAAATCCATCCTTGAACTCAACCTCGGGAATTCGCGAGCCTGGAATGTGGCGACACAGCATCGGTTCTGAGCGCTATTCAGTACCGGGGGGAGGCTGCGTAATCGTTGAGCTCCTACCTGATGATCACTTAAAAATTGTGGACCCCGAGGGCAAGCAACTAGGAGAAATAGCTGTTTTCTCTGGAAATGGCGATTCTGACATAGGAGCGCTAGCTGACGTGTCACCTGTACCTGCGGCTGGTCTGCAAAGTATTCTGGGTGCAGGAGGCGGGAGCGCGACACAGGTCGCTAATAAGCTAAAGCAGCTCGGCATAAACATCGCAACAGCAAAGGCATTAACTCTTTTTGCCCCTGACACACCAGCGGGTGAAGAAATTTCATTCGTCGCACGCCGCCGAGCAGTCTGTGCTATATCAGCACCTGGTGGGCCAATGGCAGTCCATGAACAAACACCACCGACTGCACTTGTCGCCTGGATCAAGCGCTCAACCGAACACCCTGAGGCAACTTCAACCTTGCCAGACGCCCTAGCTGAGCCTCTGCAAGACTTTCAGGTGGACCGAGGAACTGCCACAAGTTTCACTGTCAAGGCTGGAGATTTCATTCAGATTATTGATATAGATGGTCGTGAGTGTTCCGATTTTTTGGCTTTCTCCAGGCGTCATCTTGACCGAAAAATTGAACGTGGACTTGATATCACCACAACGCGAAGCCTGGTGAGCAGCAGTTATCCAGGCCCCGGTCTTTTCTCTAAATTCTTTGACCAGGATATGCAACCACTACTTGAAGTTATACAGGATACGTGCGGCCGCCATGATGCATTTGGGCTTGCATGCACCGCAAAGTATTATGAGGAGATGGGCTATTTCGGTCATGTAAACTGCTCAGATAACCTAAGTGATGTACTTCAATCATATGGCATTCAGAGACGACGTGGCTGGCCCGCAATCAATTTCTTTTATAACACCGGAATTGATGACCAAAATGTCATGTATCTTGATGAGCCTTGGTCTAGACCAGGTGACTACGTTCTAATGCGCGCGCTGACTGATCTTGTTTGCGCATCATCTGCTTGTCCTGACGACATCAGCGCAGCGAATGCCTGGAATCCGACGGATATCCATGTAAGGGTGTATGGCTCTCAAAACGTATTTTCAAAAGCTATCGCATTTCGCATGACCCCGGAGGACGAAACCCGTATGACCAAAGAAACTGGCTTTCAACCGAGGACCTCTGAGCTAACTCAGAACTTTACGGAATATCATGGCTACTGGCTCCCAAATAGCTATAACAACAGAGGTGCTATCGAAGAGTACTGGTCCTGTAGAGAGAAAGCCGTAGTAATCGACTTATCTCCCCTTAGGAAATTCGAAATCACCGGACCAGATTCTGAGTCTTTGATGCAGCATACCCTCACTCGTAACGTACGGCGTCTAAGTATTGGCCAAGTTGTTTATTCCGCAATGTGCTACCCACACGGGGGCATGATCGATGATGGCACCCTAATGCGGCTTGGCCCAGATAATTTCCGCTGGATCGGTGGTGATGATTATGGTGGTATCTGGATGAGAGAAGAAGCAAAGCGACTTGACCTTCGCGTTTGGATAAAGTCTTCGACCGACCACCTCCATAATATAGCGGTACAGGGTCCAATGAGTCGCTCCATTTTGAAAGAGGTTATATGGACACCTCCAACGCAACCTGACCTCAGCAAGCTTGAATGGTTTCGCTTTCTTATCGGTCGGATCGGTGATTTTGATGGAATACCGGTAATGGTCTCTCGAACAGGATATACCGGTGAATTAGGTTTTGAAATCTTTTGTCATCCAAAAGACGCAGCTCTCGTATGGGATGCAGTCTGGAAGATCGGCATGCCTCTTGGACTTTCACCTTTGGGCCTTGAGGCACTAGATATGCTGCGTATAGAAGCTGGACTTGTATTTGCTGGTTGTGAATTTTCTGATCAGGTCGACCCTTTTGAAGCAGGTATCGGCTTCACGGTTCCACTAAAAACTAAGGAAGATGATTTTGTAGGACGAGAGGCTCTTGCGACTCGCAAGAATAACCCCCAACGTCAGCTAGTAGGCCTCGAACTTGTCGGTAATGAACACGCCACACATGGAGACTGCGTACATGTGGGTCGGGCGCAAATTGGCATCGTAACGAGTGCTACTCGATCACCAACATTACGCAAGAATATCGCGCTAGCCAGACTGGATATAAATTATAGCTCGATTGACACTAAGGTAGAGATTGGTAAATTGGATGGCCATCAAAAGCGTATACCTGCGGTTGTAGTACCATTCCCATTTTATGACCCCAAGAAAGAAAGAGTAAAAGCGTAATAGGCTTGACCATGCTTTTGCTATCAGACTATAAACCAGGCTAACATGAAGAATTTAACCAATGATACTGGGAGTCAAAAGTCTCGTACTGTAATCCGAACTACAGACAAACAATTTGTCGCATATGATCGCTACGGAAAGATTCTTCCCGGCGTGAAATGGCTGCCACTCAACCTAGATGCACAATCGGATAGAGAAATATATCTAATTGAATTTGAACCCGGAAGTAGTTCGCATCCCCATATTCATAAAGGCACTGAGGAGTTTCTCGTTTTAAAAGGATGCCTTAAAGATAATGACGGCTCGGTATTTCAGCCCGGTGATTTCGTGCAATTTCAACCCGGATCCAAGCATTCGTCACATTCAGACGACGGCTGCACCTTGCTAGTCATATTGACTGGCGGCACCAACGAGGCCTCGGTAGACTAAAATCGACTTCTCGAAAGGCAAACAAACATCGTCTATAACTGCCGTTTTTCATTAGCTTTGTTTTGATCCTTGCTATAAACACAACAAATGGATCAAAAATGGTATAAGATAATTTAATACTGCTATAGCGAAAACTTAGGCCTTTCGGTACACTTGGGACGTATCAGAATTCGAGTCACTTACGCTTGCTACGCGGCAGTGGTTAGGGGGGCTAAGGGAGTCGCTGTGTGATGGAAAGCGGTTATTAAGGCGCTACATAAAGCCTTCTCATCTGTCACTCGGGAAAAAATTTTGTAACAATCTGTTCTAGACATAGGAGGAGTAAATTATGAGTAGTAAGTTCATCAAAACCCTTGGAGCTCTTGTGACAGGGTTAATGTTGGTGTTCGGTGCAAGCACCGTCAGGGCAGCCGACAGCAGTGCACCCATCGTAATTCCGACCCACAATTGGTCAAGCCAAGTGGTCATGGCCTATGTTATTGGTGGGATTTTTGAAAGTATGGGTAACAATGTTGAATATGTGTCTGCAGACACTCAGGCTGTCTACGAGTCTATCCGTCAAGGTGATGTGACCATATCCCATGAAGTCTGGCAATCGACTTTTGGTGCATCGTTTTATGCGGCAATGGCAAAAGGCGGCATCATTGATGCTGGAACACATGCTGCAAAGACACTGGAAGAAGTTGGCGTTCCTCAATGGGTGATTGATGAGAATCTATGCCCTGGTCTTCCAAATTGGGAAGCGTTAAAAAACTGTAAGGACGTTTTTGCAACACCTGACTCCGGTGGCAAAGGCCGCATATTAGAGGGGCCACAAAGCTGGCATGGGCAAGAGTACCCAGACCGGGTAGAAGCTTTGTTGGGTGATGATTATGTCGTTAAGTTTGCTGGTGGTGCAGATGCGCTGTGGGCGGAACTTGCAGCAGCGAAAAAAGAAGGCCGAGGCACCATCATATTCAACTGGACGCCGAATTTCACCGACGCAGATGGCTTTGTTTTTATTGAGTGGCCGCCTTACTATCTTGGCTGCAGAAAACAAGATGGTGGTGACAGTAAATGCGGTTCACCAATCGGCTGGTTGAAAAAAGCCGCAAACTATAAGTTCCCGAAGACGCATCCGGCAGCTTATACCATGTTCTCTCGATTGTCGTTTAACGCCGGTCAAATCGGCCAAATGGCTGCCCTGGTCGACATTGACGGTATGACCCATGAAGACGCCGCTAAGAAGTGGCTGGCTGATAATGAAGATGTCTGGAAGCCATTCATTGGGAAAGGCATGTAAAATACCTAATAGTGCTCTAATCTTAAACCCCCCTAGTTTGCACTGGGGGGGTTTTTTTTGAGACCATAATAGGTTCACCGTCATTAATTCGTGCTATCGTTAGCGCATACCGATTCGAAATTCGCTTATGTCTTCGTCCTCACCAATAACACAAGATACACAACCAGTAATTCAGTGCAATTCTGTCTACAAGATCTTTGGTGATAATGCCAAAAAGATGTTGCAGGCCTCCAAAGGCAATGTGGACGCCAAAGTGTTCCAAGACGCAGGCTGCATCGTCGGTGTCAATAATGCCTCTTTTGAAGTTCCAAAAGGAGACTTATTGGTCGTTATGGGATTGTCCGGATCTGGGAAGTCAACATTGCTTCGCTGCGCATCACGATTAACAGATGCAACAGCAGGCCAGATTTTCATTGATGGCGAAGATTTACTCGCCATGAGCAATAAGAGGCTCATTGAACTAAGACGCAACAAAATGGGTATGGTGTTTCAGAGTTTTGCCCTATTACCCCACAAAACCGTTCTGGAAAATATCGCCTTCCCCTTGCAGGTAAAAGGCATCAACACACATGAGAGCATTAAGAGAGCCAAAGACATGGTGGACCTCGTGGGCCTAGATGGAAGAGAAAATTATTTTCCACGAGAATTGTCCGGCGGTCAGCAGCAGCGAGTAGGAATCGCCCGCTCACTCGCCGTTGAGCCGGATATCTGGTTTCTAGATGAGCCCTTTTCAGCACTTGATCCACTAATTCGCAAAGAGATGCAGGATGAATTTATGCGGTTACAGGGTGTCTTGAATAAAACAATTTTGTTCGTAACGCACGACTTTGATGAGGCGCTTCGCCTAGCCGACCGTATTGCCATTATGAAAGATGGAATCATCGAACAATTAGATACACCGGCCAATATCGTTCTAAATCCAGCCACGGAATACGTCCGTAAGTTCACCGAAGAAGTACCTAGAGAGAAGGTATTAAGGATCGAATCTGTCATGGATCCAGTAGATACATCAGAAGTATTGAGCGACTTAAAGGTATCGAAAGATGCCATTATAGAAACCGTTGCGGAAGCGGTCTTGGGTCAAGAAAAACCTGTTGCGGTGATCGGTGCCGATAACCAAGTGGTTGGAGCCGTACATTCCTCCAAAGTAATTCATGTGCTGTTTGGCAGCAGGGCTGGAACGGAAAATAGGAATTGACTCTAGGATTATGAATCAGCTAACAAACCATCCTAAATTAATTCAATTTATTGGTTTGTTGGTTATCTTTTCATTGCTCTGCTTCTTTATCGCCCCATCGGAGACCAATGTTCTCTGGCGGTTTCCTTCACTGCTCGCAGGTCTGCCGTACCTAATTAATGACTCGGTCGAGTACTTGATGTTCGATTGGTGGCCAATTCAAGTTTATGACCCCGAGATCGAAGAATTTGAGGAAAAGCCGTTAATACTGCAGGTAACACGAGCTATCTCAGCGAGCATCCTTTTTTTAATTGGTTTGATTCGCGAAATTATTTTGGGTGGATTTAAAACCATTGTTACTTTTACTAGTTGGGATTTTGTCAGCGAAAACAAATGGGCCCGTTGGCCCGCATTACCCTGGACGGTCGTTGCCGGTGGCGCAATTCTTTTAGGCTATAAGCTCCAGGGTAAAGGTCTTGCGATGCTGGCAGGCTTTTCGACCATATACCTTGCCGTATTTGGTCAATGGGAGCCGTCCATGCAAACTCTCTCATTCGTACTGTTCGCAGCGCCCGTTTCTTTTATTTTAGGCTTAACTCTGGGTATCTGGGCGTACAAAAATCGGAACGTCGAACTAACACTGAATCCCTTCCTTAACGTTATGCAGATAATGCCGCATTTTTCCTACTTGGTGCCAGTGATGGTATTTTTTGGAATTGGCGATCATGCGGGTGCCATTGCAACCATTATTTTTGCGACCCCCCCAATGGTGCGTCTAACGGTATTAGGACTGAAACGAGTGTCACCGGAGGTTTTGGAAGCCGGCATGATGAGTGGCTGCAGTAATTTCCAACTCATGTACAAAGTATTAATTCCGACAGCCAGGCGTGATCTTCTGATTGGCGTCAACCAGGTCATCATGCAGTGCTTGGCCATGGCGGTGATTGCCTCTTTTATTGGCGCCAAGGGATTAGGTTTCAATTTATTGCTCTCACTAAATGGGCTTAGAATTGGGGAGGCAATAGAACAAGGTATTTGTATTGTGCTAATCGCAGTGGTTTTAGATCGACTGTCACTCGCCTGGGCAAATAAAAAGACAGATTATTTTGCTGAACTTACCTTTATTAAACGCCACAAATATTCATTGTTATTCCTCGTGATTCTTGTAGCGGGCAGCGTATTGGCATATGTTGGCACGTTCATTTTTCGAGAAGGCTATAACTACTTATATATTGTGCCGCACAACAAAGGCATCACGATTAAGGATACTTTGCAAAATGGCGTTGATTGGATATGGGACACCTTCTTCTTTGCCTTAAAAGGCTTCAATGTATTTTTGATTCAGGAGATCCTGATGCCGATGAAAGCTGCGTATCTCAGTATGCCTGTTGCTGCAACGCTTGTTTTAACCATGGGCGTTGGCTACATCATCGGAGGAATAAGATCGGCAGCAATTGTTGGTGGATTTATATTGTTTATCGCTTTGACAGAATGGTGGGATAGAGCGCTCATTACGATGTACTTAATGAGTTTTGCAGTCATTGTGGCATCTATTATTGGCGTTACGGTGGGGACTCTATGCGCGCAAAATGCGTATACCGCAAAATTTATTTTATTGGTTTGTGATACGTTCCAAACTTTTCCATCTTTTATATATTTGATTCCCGTGATTATGCTTTTTGGCGTAACCGATACCTCCGTGTGTATCGCGGTTATTGTCTATGCCACGGTTCCAGCTACCCGTTATACCGTAGAGGGGCTGCGCAGTGTGTCACCAGATTTACATGATGCGGGGTCGATGTCAGGAGTTAATCGACTTCAAAGATGGATCAAAATTGAATTGCCGATGTCTTTTCCACACATGGCATTGGGCGTTAACCAGACTGTCGTGTTTGCGTTATCCATGGTCATCATTGGCGCGATGATTGGTACAGATGATCTGGGGCAATATATCTTAAAAGCCTTGTCTGACAAAAATGGTACTGGCAATGGACTAACACTAGGTCTTTGCGTGGCATTTATTGGGCTTGCTGTTGATCAAGTGATCCGAACGTGGGCAAATGAAAGAAAGAAGGTGCTGGGCTTAGCCTAGAATAATGCAATGAACGCAAGCAAATAGGAACCTGGGCACAACTGCTCACATAAATCTTCGCTATTCACAAGAATACGACCCCGGCATTTGTTCCCTTTTTAGTTGAATCCCAATAAGCTCTGCGAGCCCTGTGACTCCAAATTCGCTAGCCGAATGATTAGGAACACAAATATTTATGTATCCTCTAATAAGCAATAGATTATACTGAAGAAATAGATAGAATCAAAAAGTGAGAGCCCCGTTGCATATCACAATCCGACAGTTAGAAGTATTTGAATCAGTTGCACGTCAGCTGAGTTATACCCGCGCAGCCGAAACACTCCACTTAACGCAACCGGCCGTGTCTATGCAGGTAAAACAACTGGAAGAATCTATCGGTTTGCCGTTATTCGAACAAATTGGTAAGAAAATTTTTCTTACCGCAGCCGGGGAACTCATGCTTGGACATGCAATAACAATTCAGGAGCATCTAAAGGCTGCCAAAGAAGAGATGGACGAACTTAAAGGGGTAGATTCTGGACGATTACTTATAGGAGTAGTCTCCACTGTAAATTACTTCGCAGCGCGCTTGCTAGCATCATTTTCGCGAGAATATCCGAAAGTAGAACTTAAGCTGGATGTTACAAACCGGGAAACACTATTGCGTAAATTAGAACTAAATGAACCCGATCTAGTTCTCATGGGGCAGCCACCGAACAACCTAGACGTGAATGCTGCTGATTTCATGGATAACCCACTACTCGTAGTAGCAGCCCCTGATCATCCGCTAGTAAAAACAGAGAAAATTCCCCTTAATTCATTAATTAATGAAACCTTTGTCATACGTGAAAAAGGATCGGGAACACGATTAGCCATGGAACGATTCTTCGCAGACTACGATTTTAAACCTCGATCTACCGTCGAAATGGCTGGAAATGAAGTGATCAAACAGGCAATTGAAGTGGGACTGGGTTTATCTGTGCTATCCGAACACACGGTTGATCTAGAACTTTCTGCTAGCCGCCTAATCAAACTCGATGTAATCGGAACACCAATAATTCGTCGCTGGTACATAGCACACCGAACTGGGAAACGCCTAACACCTACTGCCGCCAGTTTTAAGCAATTCGTATTAGATGAAGGAGCGAGACAATCCAGAAAGTCTCGCAACTAATTTGTAGCTCGCTCAAATCGTGGCTGGCACATGGGTTAAGCTATATCTAGTCCAAACTGCTCAGCTGTTGCTTTAAGAATGTCCCACAAATCTATCGCAAATCCTCTGGGCACAAACAACTCATACCCGTCTTTTGAATGCCAGATCGTTACCCCGACATGGTGTAAAGATGTTGAGACAATACTGCCAACCGGGCACGCTGAAGATCGCAAATCTACCGAGATCAAACGATTAAGGCATACGTGTGCTTCGGTACCAGAAAGACGCACATGAGCCCGGGAATGGGAAATATCCAAAGAAGCACCTGTTTCGATGGGTATCTCCAATGGTGCCAAGGGGCCATAACACCACCACTTTAGCGGCTCTACATGTAGTAGAGCGATGTCGCCAATAGCAGCACATTTCCCTTTTTCCGGTGCATTTTTAATACCGTAGCTTTTCGCTAATTGAAAACTAAGCTCTTGGAAGTTTTCAGGCCAGGTAGCAACCTGTATTAAAGAAAGGTTGGGCAGCTCCGAGAGAACAACGCCAACTTGCTCCTCTTTGCCAAAGTGGCCGAATTGATAGTGTCCAATCAAAGCAGAGATACGCTCAACCATGCAAACGAACCCCGTCTGGATCTACCATATGAGGCGAGACGATTTCAACTTCTACATCCATATTGCGCACCGGATCTGATGAAAAAACCTGCTTATCAAGCCACGCGCGTCGACCGCCTGAAATAAAACCTATACCAATCCAATGGCCAAGTTCTGGAGAATGTGTCACCGCGGTAATCCAGCCATCACCACACTCAACTACACTGGTGGCGCCCTTTAGAATAGAACCGGCGTTAAAAGTAGCCATGCGGTCCTTGGGGAAGATACCGACTAATTGTGGTCGATCTTCACGCAACAGCTCGGATCGCCTAGATAGAGTACTGCCAATAAATGATTTATTGGGTGACGCCATCTTGCCCAGCGCTGCGTCTTCGAGTGTCACCCTGCCATCAAGCTCTGCGCCGGTTACGTGGCCCTTCTCAATTCGGAGAGTTCCTAACGCCTCAAGGCCATATAGACAACCGCCGAAATTTTTTGCAGTAGTCCATAACTTTTCCATTACATGAGGCCCAAAATCTGCGGGCACGTAAACCTCATAGGCGAGCTCCCCAGAAAAGCTAATTCGTGCAATACGACATTGAGTTCCATCCTTTAGTAGGATCTCTCGAACACCCATAAAAGGGAAATTCTCGTTTGAGATATCCTCAGTGTTATCGACATTGGATTCAAGCACGGCGCGGGACTGGGGACCAGCAACAGCGATTCCAGCCCATGCATCAGATACAGAGGTAACGTGAACCCTTAAGTCTGACCATCTGGTTTGGAGCAATTCCTCTAGCCATGCCATTACCTGAGCCGCATGCGCGGTAGTTGTAGTCATAAAATAGTCTGTTTCAGTTAACCTCCATGTAGTACCATCATCCATCACTACACCGTCATCCCTTAACATAATCCCATAACGAGCCTTACCTATAGGGAGCTTAGCAAACGGATTTGTGTAAATGCGATTTAGAAATTCAGAGGCATCGGGGCCCTGAACAGAAATTTTCCCCAAAGACGTCACATCACATAAACCCACCGAATGGCGTGTTGTCTCAGCCTCTCTAACATAAGCTTCAGAAAGTGTTTCTCCAGGTTGTGGGTAATACCACGGCCTCTGCCAAAGGCCTGTTTCTACCATTACCGCACCATGGGCAATATTCCAGTTATGCAGTGACGTCCTACGCAATGGACGAAAATATTTTCCAGTACTCCGACCACTTAGGGCGCCAATACTTACCGGAGTGTAGGGTGGGCGAAATACTGTAGCTCCAATATCTGGAATCTCCTTGCCTGCTGCCTCAGCCATTAGTGCCAGCCCAATAACATTACCCATCTTGCCACCATCGGTCGCCATTCCCAATGTGGTATATCGCTTAAGGTGTTCAACAGAAATATATCCTTCTCGATGCGCAAGCCTAACATCCTCAGCACTAACATCGTGCTGAAAATCAACAAAACTCTTTAACTTCTTATTGGATTCACGTATTTCATACAAGGGCATGATCGGATTGCTCCAACTACTATTTTCTATCGAAGTGGGAGATAACTTATATAGCGATTTTTCATTAATCGCTGAAGACGCTATGTTTCCCGCATTTTCACCCGATTTAATACAACCAGCCTTAGTCCAAATGCCAGCTGCTGCACCAGCTACTGTTATAAACTCATCAGTTGGGCCTGCCAAGAAGCACGCATTATCTCTATGCCAAATAGGTCTCACACCTCGATGAGACAGTAAATTGATTACTGGGGACCAGCCCCCAGAAACGAGAACCGAGTCGCATTCCTTGCTAAATGCTTGTCGCCAAGAGGATCCATCTGATTTTGCAATCAATAAGCGACGAACAGCTCGTCTACCCTTGATATCTAGTGGCGCTGATGCCAAATGCAGGTCTATACCAATTGATTGAACAACATCAGTCAAAATACTAGAAACTTGAGCCCTTGCATCCAGCAATGATACAACCGCTCCCGCATGATGAAGGTCTACTGCTACCTCATAAGCAGAGTCATTAGTAGTAGCTACAACTACCTTATCTCCAACAAGCACCCCAAACCGATTTAAATATGCACGCC
Organism: Acidiferrobacteraceae bacterium; assembly: GCA_002724185.1. Lineage (GTDB taxonomy): Bacteria > Pseudomonadota > Gammaproteobacteria > Arenicellales > UBA868 > CAJXWH01. Next base: position 28,520 of record PBOB01000021.1, read on the forward strand.
CCGCCATTGCAGTCATTACCCCTGGACGATCGTTATTACCAAATGCAAGATGGCGCTCGATAGCGCCTGTTGCAAGTACAATAAATCGAGGACGCAGTGTCCAGAATCTTTGACGTGGTAAATACGTTGGTGGATCAGTTAAGTGATCGGAGATCCTTTCTAACAAACCCACCACCAAATTATCATAAATACCAAATGCAGTCGTTCTGGTCATTACTCTAATACCCTGAGACTCAAGATGAGCAAGTCTCGAAACGGGAGACTGGCTAGTATCAACCACTAGATTATCTCCACCCAACATGCTATCTTGCTCAACAAGTACCACATCAAGACCTTTATCTGCAGCTGCTATTGCTGCAGCCTCTCCAGCTGGACCGCTACCTACAACAAGAACATCACAATAATCATGTGCATGTTCATACTTGTCGGGGTCTGGCAGACGTGATGCTCTGCCCATGCCTGCAGCTTTGCGAATAAATTTTTCATACCACATCCACGCGCCCGTGCCAGTGCCCCACTCCAAAGGCGGTATGCCCATAAATGTTTTGTAATAGAATCCCGCAGCAAGAAAACGTCCAAAGAGGTTATTTACAGATCCTAAATCAAATTCCACACTAGGCCACGCATTCTGGCCTTTGGCAACTAATCCATCATACAGCTCTTGTGTAGTCGCCCTAACATTTGCATCAGACCACTCAGCTCTACCCAACGTGACCAAGGCACCTGACTCTTCAACTCCAGCTGACATAACTCCACGTGGTCTATGGTATTTAAAGCTCCTCCCAACAACAGATTTTCCATTGGCCAAAAGAGCTGAGGCCAAAGTATCGCCACCAAACCCTTCTAGCCTCTCGCCATTCCAGGAAAACTCTAGGCTCCGTTCACGATCAATCAAACCACCCGTACTCACACGCCTACCTGTCATGGTTGTTGGTCCTCGTCCGACGATGATAAGCCAGTCATTGCTTCCAAAACCAACTTGATACCTTGGTGTGCTGGCTCTACAGCAGAAATTTCGTGCGTTACGGTATCTCTGGTGACCACTACCCACATCCTACAACCATGCACATGGTGCCACGTCTCACGCTGGACTCCGTCTATATTATCTCTGTGGAAAACAGCATCTATCCATGCTTCGCTTGAAGCATCTAAGTCAGGAAAGACGATAGAGGCATCCCCACCATAGGTAAATTCGCTATGATCGCGAAATCCGCAAAAAGGGCAATTAATTCTAATCATCTAGATTCACTATCCATGCAATTTCGGATCCGGACCTGCTCCTCTCTCATCAATATTGTACCCACGACTAAATCGATCAAGATCATAGTTGGCAATGATCGGATCAGGTTGATCATTAGCAATCAAATCTGCAAAGAACCAACCTGAGGCAGGACTCGCTTTAAATCCACCATAATTCCAGCCCGCATTCAAATAGAGATTGCTTAAAGGAGTCTTACAAATGAAGGGAGAGCCATCCATTGACATGTCCATAATCCCGGCCCAGTGACGTAATAATCGGACACGACCCAAGCAGGGCAAGATTGACATTGCACACTCTGCAACATCTTGCACTATTGGCAAATTCCCTCGCTGCGCATATGACTTATACCAGTCAATATCACCACCAAAAACCATGCCACCCTTATCTGACTGTGAAATATAGAAATGGGCGCCTCCAACACCAAAAGCCAACACTTGATCAAGAAGAGGTTTTAATGGCTCAGAAACAAACGCCTGTAACTTGTGGGACTCAATTGGCAATCTTCCGAGACCTGCTATCCTCCATAAGCGTGAAGTGTTGCCGGCTACCGCAAAGCCTAGCTTCTTTGTAGAAATCAGACCACGAGAAGTCTCAATGCTAACCACTTGATTACCAGCTCGTGTTACACCAGTGGCCTCACAGTTCTGAAGAATATCTACACCATAACTATCGGCAGCACGCGCATAACCCCAAGCTACAGCATCGTGGCGAGCTGTGCCGGCCCGTGGTTGGACCGCAGCGCCAAGAATGGGGAACCGAGCATCGGGGCCATAGTTTAGATGTGGCACTTCCCGTTTAAGTCTATTTAAATCCCACAACTCCCCATCAGAATTCATCACACGCATCGTGTTATATCGACGGGCGGCGGCGTCCCTAGCTGCTGGACTATGAAAAAGTGATACATGCGACCTCTGACTAAACATGACATTGAAATTTAGATCGTGACTTAAATTCTCCCAGAGCTTGAGTGAGTGCTCATAGAATCTTCGGTTGTCGGGCATCATATAATTAGATCGAACAATGGTTGTATTGCGACCAGCGTTACCCCCACCTAACCAACCCTTCTCTAAAACAGCTACTTTCTTGATACCGTGATTCTTAGCCAAATAGTACGCAGTTGCCAGGCCATGAAGGCCACCACCAATTATTACAACATCATATGATTTTTTTGGATCTGGATCTCTCCATACACGATCCCACTTTTTCTGATCACTAAGTCCGTTTCGAAATACATTCCATGCGGAATAACGTTTCACTTCAACAGACCCTCCCTAAAATAGCTACCCCAGGACAATATTTCAAAGACTAGTTTCCATTACCCAAAAGTTTGTATAAGGGCAACAATTTCTTATATAGCATAATGAGATAATCACAAACGAACTCACTATAAAAAGCACTAGCCTTAATATACGATAATCTAAAGAGACTGGAACAAATGTCGTACTATTAAATCAAATCAAAACTTTGCATAAGCTTTGCGAAGGTCGGCTAGAGGATGTCTATCCGACATCTGAAACTTTATTAATAATTCACGAGCAATCATGTCCCGATCCTGCTGATTATCTGGTAGATCAATATCAGGCGGCACAGTAACCCAGCCATTTATGTTTCTATCAAATACAGCAGGACGATTCTCCTCATAACCCATATGCACATCTTCAAGCCAATTTAAGTCCTGCCAACCCATCTTTGAAATATAATCTTTTAGAAACGTAGTCAGCCTGGTGTAATCAGGGACAAGATTCACATCATAACGGTAACCTATATGCTGACCTATTGATTGTTCACGCTCAGAATCAATTCCATCTCCTTTTACAAAATGATCTATATCCTTGTCATATCCCATGTGTGTGATACCTCCTAGAATCGATTCATATCAGGCTGACCAACTGTGTACTGAGTTCCAGCAAGCGGAACTTGGGCCATTGCTGATGCTTCAGACGTTAATGCTGCGAGGTCTTCGGGTTCCAAAGAATGCACGTTTGTCTTACCGCATGCTCGCGCCATCATTTGGCACTCTATAGTCAAAGTATGCAGGAAATTGTATACACGTTCGGCAGCATCATCTGGATTGAGTCTTTTGCGCAGTTCAGGGTCCTGAGTAGCGACTCCTACTGGACAACGCCCTGTGTGACAGTGATAGCAATAGCCTGCCTCAACGCCCATCTCTTTTTCGAAATCGGCCTCCGGTATATCCTTATTGCAATTAAGAGCCATCATTGCAGAATGACCAATCGCAACAGCATCAGCCCCTAGCGCTAAAGCTTTAGCTACATCCCCACCATTTCGAATACCACCCGCATAAACCAAGGATATTTCACCTGACTTACCAACATCCTCTAGAGCGCGTCTTGCCTGTCGAATAGCCGCTATACCCGGAACCCCCGTTTCTTCAGTCGCCAGATGCGGACCTGCCCCAGTAGAACCCTCCATCCCATCAATATATATCGAGTCTGGTCCTGTCTTAGCAGCCATGCGTACATCATCATATACTCGAGCAGCACCTAATTTTAATTGGATTGGTATTTCCCAATTAGTTGCCTCCCGAATCTCCTCTATTTTGAGTGCGAGATCATCAGGACCCAGCCAGTCCGGATGACGTGCTGGTGAGCGCTGATCTATCCCTGCTGGCAATGATCTCATCTCAGCCACTTGGTCTGTGACTTTCTGGCCCATCAGATGACCACCTAATCCTACCTTGCATCCTTGCCCAATAAAGAATTCGCATGCGTCGGCAAGTTGCAAATGGCTAGGATTAAAACCATAGCGTGATTGGATATTCTGATATAACCATTTCGTCGAATAGCGCCTTTCGTCAGGAATCATACCACCCTCACCCGAACAAGTAGCTGTTCCTGCCATCGTCGCACCACGTGCTAAAGCCGTTTTGGCTTCATAGGACAAAGCTCCAAAACTCATACCGGTTATATAAATTGGAATATCTAACTCCAATGGTCGTTTTGCTGTCGGCCCAATAATTGTCTTGGTCAGGCATTTCTCTCTATAGCCCTCAATGACAAATCGAGTCAAAGTTCCCGGCAAAAATGTCAAATCATCCCACGTGGGAATTTTTTTAAACAACGAGAAGCCGCGCATTCGATACCGCCCCAACTCGGACTTAATATGAATATCATCAATAACTTCTGGGGGGAATATAAAACTACTCCCAAGTCTTTCCTTATTTCGTTTGTTCGTCATACCTTATGATCCTTTGCCTAAAGAACCAGCTTCTTCTCAGATGGCTCCAAATTGTCATAATTCCAGAGCTGCTTTCCAGCAACAATCTTAGTCATATTCTCAATACCATTACTGGTTTCCATGCCGTAAAGGGCAAGCTTCCGTTGGAGCCACTCACAATCAAGTTCTGTCATATCTGCTTCAACCGCATCAACACCAAGATCCGCGATTGCTCCTCCTACATAAATCGTTCCATCATACATTGAGTCACCCAAATTCTTACCAGCGTCACCAAGTATTACCATCCTACCGCGTTGCATCATAAAGCCAGAAAATGCTCCAGTCTTGCCGCCAACAATAATAGTTCCACCTTTTTGATCGATACCAGTCCGACTCCCAACATCGCCGCGACAAACTAGATCACCACCGCGAATAGCCGCGCCAAACGTTGACCCTGCATTTTTTTCCACAAGCAAGGTTCCTGCCATCATGTTTTCGGCGCAAGACCACCCAACACGCCCCGTTATTACTACATTTGGCCCGTCTAGCAAGCCACAACCAAAATAACCCAAACTCCCCTCAAACCGGAGATTAAGCCGACTCAAAATCCCGACTCCTAATGAATGCTTAGCTCCAGGATTAAGAACAGTGATAGTGCCATAGCCTTCGCTCATCAAAGATCGTATTTGCTTATTTATATCACTCGCCGAGAGATTTTCTGCATCAATCTCCGAACATTTTTCGAAATCTACTTCTGGAGCCCACGGATATGTCAGATTCCCAGATTCCTCGGCTGAAAAAAACACCTGCTGAGTCCGGCCAGTTAACTGCTCAGTTCGCATTCCCATTTCGGTGGGATCCCCTTGCTCTAGCTTTGCCATACTCGAACCTCCCCTTCATAGGGATCATAGGTGTCAATCTCATGCGGGAAAACACTACGAATAGCTACCTCCTCCGAAGCTAATGCTACAAAATCTTCGCTCTCGTACAACACCATTGGTTTTGCTGCCATCACATCTTTCGCCATACCGAGTTTATCTTCCGTTGCTACAACATATGTAAAAACGCCATCAAGTTCGTCGACTGACCGACTCATAGCGGATTCAAGATCATCACCCTGGCTAATCCGATCTGCTATATAAACTGCAATCAATTCTGAGTCACAATTCGACACAAATCGATGCCCCCGGCGCTCCATCTCACGACGAAATCCCCAATAATTAGTTAGCTGTCCATTGTGCACAACAGCAATATCATTAAAGGGATAGGCCCAATACGGGTGGGCTGAACGGATATCGACATCTGACTCAGTAGCCATACGAGTGTGACCTATTGCATGCGTACCATCAAAGCCACTTAATCCATATTGCGATGACACAGTTTGTGCATCACCCAAATCCTTAATTAGCTCAAGTCCCTGCCCTATCGACAAGATTTCAACCGATTCAATATCTTCAAGGTAATCAGCAAGGCGCTTCATATCTCCATCAAAAGCGAACCTATAACGACATGCATACTCAGTCGCAAGATCCTTTTCTTTAACATCAACACCCAACTCATCCAGACGTCTATCCACTTCTTCTTGCCGCAATTTAACATCATGATGAATTCGAAATCCTGAATTTAGGTCTTCCTGCTCGGCAACCTTAAATCTGATTACATACTCGCTCTGTATTTGACTGCCATAAAGTGCAAACCCAGTTGAGTCAGGCCCGCGGTGCTTAAGTGCCTGCAACATTGAAGTGAGCTCACTACCGACATCAGACTTTTTGCCGCGGTGAATTAGTCCAGCTATGCCACACATGTCTTATCTCTCCTTAAGGCCATGTTATCTCGTCAAGTTGAAAAATCTATTAGTCGAATTACCACGCATGTAACGCGCACGAAAACTAGGGCAAACAATCAATATATTGTTCCAAATCCCAGTCAGTAACAGTCGCCATAAATTTCTCCCATTCATCATTCTTATACCAATGAAATACCTTGTACATCTCATCTGGCATAGCTGACTTGATTACGTCATCGTGAGCAAGCCGATCTAATGCCTCACCAAGTGTCATCGGTAATTTTTTGACCTGCTTGCCAGCCTCCATTGCCTGATAAATATTTCTATTTTCTGGTTCGCCAGGATCTATATCGTTATCAATACCGTCTTCAAATGCCTTCAATAGAGCGGCACCCATTAGGTATGGATTAACCATCGAGTCCACAGCCCTGTACTCAAATCGTCCAGGTGCTGAAACACGTAAGCCGGTAGTCCGATTCTGATAGCCCCAATCGGCAAAAACTGGTGCCCAAAACCCAGTATCCCAAAGACGACGATAAGAGTTAACAGTAGAACACCCTATAGCCGTTAGTGCTCCGAGATGCTTAACAATGCCACCCACACATTGCAATCCAACCCGTCCGGGCAACTGTGGATCATCTGTGTCAGGCATAAACAAGTTGTCACCCCCACTTCGGTAAGTAAATACATCGTCCATACCAGGCAGTCTATCGTTATGCAAATGATTCATTTTTTCATTACCGCCCGCCCATAGCGAGATATTGGTATGACACCCCGATGCTGACACCCCCATAAAGGGCTTCGTCATAAAGCAAGCAATTAGATTATTCTCGCGAGCAACCTGAGCGCAAATTTGGCGATAGGTCGCAAGTCGATCCGCATTGCGCGTTACATCATCAAAAGTCCAATTTAATTCTAGCTGCCCCGGCGCATCTTCATGATCGCCTTGAATCATATCCAATCCCATCGCATGGCAGTATTCAATTACTCTCATAAATACTGGTCTGAGCGACTCGAATTGATCTATGTGGTAACAATATGGATTTGAAAATCCACCATCGGGCTTACCATCTGGTCCTCGCTTAAGCCACATCATTTCAGGCTCAGTACCAACTCGAAAATCCATTTTATATTTATCTTGGAACTCGCGATGAAACCGCTTTAGATTTCCGCGGCAATCAGAAGTTAGTGCAGCACCAGCATTTTCCCGTTCTTCACGATTGCGAAAACATACACAAAATACCCTAGCAACACGCTTATCCCAAGGCAGTTGACAAAAGGTTTCAGGGTCTGGAATGCCGACCAACTCCATAGCCTCTGGCCCATAACCAATATAATCACCGTGTCGATCCACAAATAGATTTGCTGTTGAGCCATAAACAAGTTGGAAACCGCGCTCGGCTGTCCTCTCCCAATGATCGGCAGGGATACCCTTACCTACTATTCGTCCTGTTACAGAAATAAACTGGTAATAAATATATGAAATACCAAGTTCGTCGATTTTCTGGCGCACTTGCCTAACAAGATCATCACGACCAGGCTGTGCCACATAGACTTCGAGATCTGTCATTATTCCTCCTGTCCTACAATCAATAATTTTCTTCGTTAATTACTGCAATATATTTATTCAATTTGGCGTGATAGTGTAGCTGACTCGCGTTAGCTCCATGGAAACGGGCTATTTGACACCGGATGTAAATTGCCCTCGATATATCGTGAGAACCGGAACGGCCGCATTAACGTACTTTCTTGCCCGCAAATTTCTTCTGCCACTAATTTACCGACACCGATCATCTTAAATCCATGGTTTGAATCAGCGACCACATAGCAATTTTCACGAAAAACATCAAAAACTGGAAAGCTGTCTGGCGTGAATGCACCAATGCCACCAGACGGCTCATCCTTATATTTTGGCATGGTTCCCTCAAACCGCCTTTGGCAGTGGGCCAAAGCAGATACCCACATATGCGCGAACTCAGAACCAACTATAAACTCCGGCGAATTGGGACCGTAGGGATCAACCGCTACCTGATCAGCGTCTGTTTCAACCTTTAATGGAGCCGCCCCACCTTGTATACCGCCAAAATGAAAATCTGGTTTGTAATAAATACCCCACATCTCTTCGGTAATTAAAGAACCATCTACACAGGAATGCAATGGTGCATCAGTATCAACGTGAATGACAGGAGGCATCTCGCCTGCATTTGTACGCTGCAGCATTGGATCTACGCCAAGAGTTCCTTCCTGCAATGACCAGAAAACCCACATCGGCACATTCTCATGAACTTTTCCATCCACGCCTTTAACTGTAATTAATTTTGGTAAATTGAGCATCTCCCAGACGGCCTTCACCCATGGTCCAACGCATATAACAACATAATCACACGAAATGATGCCTGTGCTAACCCTAACCCCAGTCACCGAGTTACCGCCGTTATTATCTGTTTCGAACCCCAACACCTCCAACCCCGTCATTATTCGGACACCCTGAGCCTCTGCCTTGCTCGCCAGGCCATAAATCATTCGAGTATTATTCGCATACCCACCCTTTTTCTCATGCAAAACAGAAGTGATCCCATCTGCCTGCCAATCATGGAAAATACCCTTCATATATTCTGCTGATTCTGGACCACCGTCGATGAAAATAGATTCGTATCCAATATCACGCTGTTGTTCCGCTATTGAAGCCACGTCTGATCTCATAGACTCCGGACTGATCTGCATATAACCAACTGGGTGATAACTATAGGCTTCGGGATCACTTTCCCAAACATCGACGCTGTGAGACATAAGCTCTCGCATTGCCGGCTGGAAATAGTTGTTACGTACAACACCGCATGCAATACCCGATGCACCAGCGCCTAGTGAACCCTTATCAACAACTAATATATCGTTTCCACTACCTTGCCCAGATGCTTTAAGTTGAAGAGCCAAATGATAAGCAGTGCTTAAACCGTGAATACCAGCACCGATGATTAGATAGCGGGTACTTGATGGAATAGTCATCGACAAACTCTTAAAGGTCGAAACATCCTAAAGTTCATAATGGCCTCCTGGACTGCCCTAAAATAGCAATATAACGCTCCAACCTCTTATAGTCCATTTATAGTCCGATAAATTCAAGCGGTACAAACGGAGAAAAGACACATTAGCCTGCTCCATTTCAGACTGTCAAGAAAAACTACTTTTATACAACATAATATCGATACATTGTGTTAGATTGTCTGTGTACCAAAAATATACCTTTTATGGCTTACATTTGAGGCTATCTGCATAATAGTGAGGGCAGAACTATTGTAAACGTTCGTTTCCTAGATTGACGATGAAATTACCAGAACCAACAACAGTAAGGGGGTCAGCGGGGATTACCGCTGAACTTCGGCGTGCGATTTTGGGCGGTGACTACGCATTCAATGAGAGATTGCCAAGCGAGCGTTACCTCGCTGAACACTTTGGCGCATCTCGGGGCACAGTACGTGAAGCATTAAAACGATTGGCGGCAATGAGCATGGTCAGTCGTAAGGTTGGCAGCGGGACTTTTGTCATCTACGACAAAAGCTCCAATCAAGATATGATAGCCGAAGCAACTAGCCCGCTAGAACTAATAGACGCACGACTTGGTATTGAGACACAAATGGTGCGATTAGCAGTTGCTAATGCAACGCTTGTAGATATCGACCGATTGGAGCTAGCTCTAGATAACGTCGAAAATACCGACAATGAAGCTTCTACTTTTACCTCGGCAGACATGAAGTTCCATCTCGCACTAGCGGAATGTACTAGAAACCGATTAATCGTTTGGCTATATCAGTTGGTGAACGAAACCCGAGGTCATGCACAATGGAGCGCAATGAAAGACAAAATTCTAACTCCGCAACGAATCGACGAATACAACAGTCACCACCGGGAACTCTTTATATCCATTGCGACTCGCAATCTTAATCGAGCAGTCCAAACAATAGAGCTGCATCTGGAGCGTGCTCGAACAGATCTCGTGGGAGCGGTAAACAACCGCTAAATTTACACTAATTTACTTGTGGCGATGTCGTATTTCGCAGCTTTCCCAATCAAGTCTGAACCCCAAAATTCTAACATCAGATGGCATTCTGCGATTAAAAAGACTGTTATGCCAATACGTCACTTGGTAAGCTGGCTCATGAGCATGTAATTCTCGAACCGAACAACGACATCGGTAAAATGCTGAAAATTGAAAGAAATCTAATACACAATCACCCCGCGCTTTGAGAGTGGTTGGTAACAACATCGACGCTTGAAACAGCGCTGTGATTTCATCGGAAAACTCATGCGGATGCTGATAATATCCAGCTGACAAGAACTTTATAGCAGCCTCATATCTAACAGACGGATCTTGTGTTCTAAAAAATATGTGTCTTAGCTGAGCTGCATCGTAACGCGCATCCTTTCTAACTATAAGCACAGTGATCTGATTGGTGGAATTCCCATCGTCGTCTAAAAAAAGCGTTGGCTGCATCCCAGAAGAAGGTTTGCCTCCTGTCTCCCGCATTGCAATTTGGCGTATCCGACACTGCCATCCCAGAAAATCCTGCTGAATATCATTCATCGCCATATCATACACTGACTTATATTATTACTTTTACGGTAGCAATCTATGTAGCAGTGGAAAAGAGATCCGACTCCGTTCGCTTATGAGTCATTTGAACCACTACTCATTTCACCAATGGTTGTAAATTTATCGTAGATGATGGGACGCAAACAAAGCAGATCAGTTCTGACATTAACAGAAAAATTTGGTATTTACATGAAGCTAAGTCATTCAAAGTCAATACCTAAATGGAATAAACAGTCGCCACGCTCAACTCTCCCAGGAATCCTTTTACACAAAACTATGCCATCAGCATCAAAGCATACATCCGATGGCGTCTCCCACGGCGCCTCTGGCGTATAAATACGAGCAGCTAGATCACCTTTTCTGACCTCGGCGCCAAGATCTACTATAGGCTCGAACAATCCAACATTGCGGGCATAGGCAAAATAATCAAAATTAGGCGCATGCAGTAGTCTTGTAATTTGCGTAGAAGCCGGAACAATTGGATCCTTTAGAACACCAACATGGTGTAATACGCGACCAACTCCATTGAAACATATTTCAAGGCAGTCACGCGATACTGTCCCGCTACCTCCCATTTCTGTAGACAACATAATGGTATTTCGGCGCGCGGCGCCATCGTTCGTGCTGCCACCACCTGCATGCCCTCCCGGAAATATAAAGCCATGCGGAGCTCCAAATACTTTCATTAATTCTTTAATTCGTAAAGTGCGTTGTTGATCCTCCTCAAAGCCCGCAACAGCGCTAGGCAAATAATGCAAAGAAGAACCACCACTATGTAGGTCAAGCGCATAGTCAGCTATCTCCAACAATACTGTTTCAATGTAGTGCGCTATCATCATAGTCGGCGAACCATTAGAGTCGCCAGGATAAACACGATTCAGATTCAACTCATCAATTGGCGAAGTTCGTAGCCCCGCTAATGCTGCGGGATAATTCGCCATCGGCAACAAAATTAATCGGCCAGACACATCTTTTGGCTCAATCATCTGAGCTAGCTTCGTGATAGTAACCTGCCCCTCGTATTCATCACCGTGAGTTCCAGCCATTACCAACACAGTTGGACCGTCGCCATTTACAATACATACAACAGGTATAGGTAACCATCCATAGGCTGATCGATGTACCGAGTGCGGTAATCTAATGAAATCACAGTGTTTTCCTTGTTTGCCAAAATCAAATGGCGTTATTAGCTTAGTCGGTGAATTATTCATTGTGAAATTAACCTATCTTGAGGTGAGGATTTACATTTTGGTAGAAACAAAGGATTCTGCCATTCCATTTTTGTGAAACAAAAATAACACAAAAGCTGCAATTAGAACTACCACAGCACCCAGATGGAATACTTGACTGTAATTCATTGTTGTTAGCAATGCACCTGCTGTTAATGGCCCGACTACTTTCCCAGCATTACGAACAGCTCCAAGCAACCCCATGCCTACACCCAAATAATTGGGATTTACCCTATCAGCAACAAATGCCACTGTGGAAGGAAAAATTAAGCCTTGTCCAAGGCCAAGAAGACTCGCTACAAGCAGCAACGCCGTTTCGCTATCAGCATATGGCAAGCTAATTAATCCGACGATAAGTATACCGTAACCGATCTGTACAGATCTGAGATAACCTATATGATCGCCAAGACGGCCGCCCATAGGTCGCGTCACTAGATGCAATAACTCCTGCACGGTAAAAAATAGGCCTACTATGATCAGATTGAACCCTGCTACCTGCAGTGCGTATAGAGGTAAGAACACCTTGATTGAATATGTCATAAAATAAACTACCAGTTCCATGCTTCCCGCTAACCATATCCCTCTATTGAATACCACAGTACCAATCCATACTTTCCATATACGACGGATTGACTGTAACTTAACTGACTTGTACTTAGTTACCAAATTGGTTGAGTCCATCATACAAACAGGCAAGAAAGCGGCACAGCTAATAAGCCCGATAAGCGTAAATATGGTAGATGGATCCAACCGCGTCAGAAGCCATGAACCGATGAGAGGAGCTAATAGGTAGCTTCCGCTTCTTGCCATTCCAAACCACCCTAAACGCTCTGCTCTCGTAATAGGCGTCATCTCCGCTACTAGAGCCAAAGTTACGGGTCCAAAAATAGCGGTGGCTAATCCATGAAAAAGTCGGATCACCAAAAGCCCCGTCGCACTATCGACAAATGAATAAAGAAATGGGACACCCGAAAAAAAAGCAAGGCCAATAAATAACCAAATTGTCCTCCCAGATCGATCAGATAACCATCCAAATATTGGTTTTAACACAATGCCGGTGATTGTAGATGCGGAGACAATGGCGCCAACCAACAGCTCCCCAGCGCCCAAGGACGCTGCGAATAGAGGCATCAATGGAGATTTACCTACTTGATAACCGGTCCGTGCGATCAGATCCGCTGACATTATTCGCCATAAGTCAACTGGTGCTCCATTCATGCCATCAGATTTAATCAGTTCCGATTAGGGAGATCCCAAAACTTATGACCTTTTCATTTAATAGCCTGACAGGACCATTAATAATCTCCTGTAATTTTCTCAGTTCATTATCAACTTGAGCAATAACCTGACTCGAGACCTCATTGGTTTGAGCCGGGGGAGCTGTATCGGACATAGTCACAGACCACATAAGCTCGCCCAGCGTATCCTCAAGACCGGCTGGCCGACGTAGAACATCTCTAGGGCTCTCTCGATATCGATCGACAAGAGTTCCTTCAAGCGTCTCCATTGCCTCAACAATAACATCAATGCTCGCTTCAAATTCTGCTGAAGATTGTGAATATAACTTTTCACGAAGCATTCCTAGCTGGATTTTCATACGGCGAATATTATCAACGGCAATCCTCAATTCCGATTTCTTATTGTGCAATCGCTGCAACAATAGGAATTGCTCATCAAGATCTGATTGGCTAGCAGCTACTCGGGGATCTTTGAGAACTAATAATGGTTCCGAATATGTCTTGTCGCCAAGTGTTAGCCGCACCGTGTATTGCCCAGGAGGCACGCAGGGCCCTCTCGCATCAGAAGTTTTTGCAAAAGGCTCATAATCTTTGGTATCCAGAGTTGGATCAAGTGGTTTAATTCCGGGGTAACATAAATCCCATACAAACCTATTGAGCCCAAGCTTAGTTGTGAGTCGTTGCTTTGGTTTGTCATATTTCGCGCTACTAAAATGAGCAATTACCCCACCTTTATCGTCATATATATCCAACTCTAGATCGTATTTAGAATTTTCTCCCAACCAATAATAGACAATAGCACCTGCTGGCGGATTTTCTCCAACATCTAGATGATTTCGGACACTTCCTCCATCTGGAAGTTGGTGGCGGTACGTAGCGCCAGCGAGACCAAAAGCAGGGCTATAATCTTTTCCGTCGCCATCGAATACCCCTGCTGCCCACTGCAATTTTAGGCGATAGGTAGGACGAGGTGGAAAAAGCAATAGATCATTTTTGTGTCCGTGCTCGACCGCCATACTACGCAGAGGTGTTATATCGTCTAATATCCAAAAAGATCTTCCATGAGTCGCCACAACAAGATCCGAATCCTTTATCTTGATGTCATAGACGGGAACAACAGGAAATCCTCCACCCATACGAGTCCAATTCTCTCCGTCATTGACAGAGTAAAATACTCCCGTCTCAGTACCAACAAACAACAGGCCTGCCTGCACGAGATCAGATCTTATAACTCTTGTAATCTCACCGGCAGGAAGATCTCCATTTATACAGTTCCAAGTGCTGCCTCCATCTCGGGTACAGTATAGATAGGGTTCATAGTCATCTAACTTGTAACGCGTCGCCGATAGATAAACAGTGTTTGGGTCATGCACCGAAATTTCAACCGCGCCAATATACGACAACTCGGGTAGAGTGTCAGGCGTTACTAACTGCCAGTGCTTTCCGTCATCTTGGCTAATATGTAGAAGTCCATCGTCAGTCCCAGCCCACAGTTGACCACGGCGATGTGGCGATTCTGCAAACGTAGACAAAGTCGCATATTGCTCAGCACCAGCACTATCAATTGTTAGTGGACCCCCTGACAAACCGAGCTGCTCTTGATTGTTTTGACTTAGATCTGGACTTATTTGCTCCCAGCTGTGGCCTTCATTTCGGCTACGAAAAAGGTGATTACCCCCTGCATAGATTGTACTGATATCGTGTGGCGAAAAAGCAATCGGGAACGTCCAAGCAAAACGATATCGCAATTCTCTTGGCGCAAGACCAGTTGACTCCTCCGGCCAAACATTGATTAATTGTATCTGACGCGTACTATGGTCATATCGTTGCAGAGCCCCATTACCTCCTGGTGACGAGCCAACTGCACCACTATACACAATATCTGGATTAGAAGGATGAACAGCGATAAAACCGCTCTCGCCGGTACCGGGCAAAGTGCAATCACTCATTGTGATAACCCCCCACTCCGTGGCGCTCGGCACACTGATTGATGTATTGTCTTGTTGGGTGCCATATACCCGATACGGGAACTGATTATCAACGTCAAGACGATAAAACTGGGCCGTCATCTGATTGTATATAGTTGACCACGTTTTCCCACCATTAAAACTAACATTTGCACCACCGTCATTTCCCTGAACCATGCGTTGATTGTTCTTTGAATCGATCCAAAGGTCGTGATTATCCCCATGCGGAGTAGTTACCTCATGAAACACACTTCCACCATCAGTAGACTTCCACATTTGGAAGTTTGTTACATAGACGGTGTCAGAATGCGCGGGATCCGCAAATACATGAGTGTAATACCACGGCCGATGCAACAAATCTATATTAGGTGAAATCAAAGACCACGTCTTACCATAATTTTCTGAGCGATATAAGCCAGAGTTTTTTGCTTCGACCAACGCCCAAACACGACCTCTTTTTGCAGGTGATATAGCTACACCGATCTTCCCTTTCGTTCCGGTTGCAAATCCTGCGTTCACGCTAACGTCTTCCCAAGAATCTCCACCGTCCATGGAACGAAATAATGCACTGCCCTCGCCACCACTAGAAAGATTCCAGAAATTTCTGCTAGCTTCCCATATCGACGCAAAAATAATTCGAGGATTATTCGTATCTATAGAAAGGTCAACTGCACCAGCTCGCGGACTTTGATGCAATACTAATTCCCAATTCTCACCGCCATCGGTAGTTCTATATACACCTCGCTCTAGATTTTCCCCAAACGCATGTCCCAATGCTGCTACATATACAATGTCGCAATTTTCTGGATGGATACGAATCTCTCCAATATGTCGAGTTTCTTTAAGGCCCACATTTGTCCAACTTTCACCGCCATCGGTGGATTTATAAATACCATCACCGAAAGAAACGTCAACTCGAATCGTTGTCTCACCAGTACCTGCATAAATCACATTGGGATCACTGTCAGATACAGCAAGCGCACCAATCGTGGCACTTGACAAATAACCATCAGAGATACATTCCCAGTAGGTACCACCATCGGTCGTTTTCCAGATGCCCCCGGCGCAAGCACCAAAATAGAATGTCATAAGCTCCACTGGATCACCGGCAACTGCAACAACCCGACCCCCTCGAGGTGGTCCGATGCACCGCCATTTAAAGCCATCAGAGACCAAATCTTGCTGTATACTGATAGAATTTCCCATCCTAAACCTCATTTCTTTCTAGTTGAATCGACGACACCAAACTCAAACAGACTGGCCTGACTGAAGTACGATATCCTACCAACAAAACAAAAGCCAGCTTTCTTCCATTGACAGAATCAACTTCAGGCGGTTCCAATTAGCCCGATTCTTGGAACGGTTACAGCCATGCCAACAAATTCGAACGCTAATATTGTGTTGTCGGTGAAAAACATTGTTACACAGTTTAATACTGTGGATGGGAAGGTGCATGCCGTAAATGGTGTTAGTTTTGACGTACGGCAAGGAGAATTGCTGGGTGTTGTTGGTGAAAGTGGGTGTGGTAAAAGCGTAACGATGATGTCGCTGGTTAAGTTGCTACCCATGCCACCAGGCGAAATATCAGAGGGCTCTGCGATATTTGAAGGTCAGGATTTAATTCAAACCAGTATCAACGACCTCCAAAAAATACGAGGCAGCGAAATTGGATTCATATTTCAGGATCCAATGACCTCACTTAACCCGGTTTTAACCATCGGTTATCAGCTAATTGAACCGCTTAGACTTCATAAGAATTTGTCGAAATCCGCTGCTCGCACGCGCGCTATCGAACTGCTGGAGCTGGTTGGTATACCAATGGCAAGTAGTAGGCTTGGCGACTATCCACATCAATTCTCCGGCGGAATGCGGCAAAGAGTAATGATTGCAATGGCTCTTTCATGCGATCCAAAACTCTTAATTGCTGATGAGCCCACCACAGCTCTTGATGTGACTATGCAGGCGCAGATTCTTGATCTTGTCAGATCACTTCGAAACGAATTGGGCATGGCTATAATATGGGTAACACATGACCTGGGCGTTGTAGCTAATCTTGCTGACCGAGTTATGGTCATGTATAGCGGCTTTATCGTAGAGAGAGCAGATGTGACGAAGTTATACAGCAAGCCAAAACATCCCTATACATATGCACTACTAAAGACGCTACCCGATATGGAGGGTGACCGCTCACACCGATTAGAATCAATTGAGGGCCAGCCTCCCGATCAGCTCAAGCCAACAACTTCATGCCCTTTCGCGCCACGATGTGAATACGCTTTTGACCGCTGTACACATGAAAATCCTCAATTAGAACTAATTGCAGAAAATCATGAAGTGGCATGCTGGTGGGATATGGAAAGACATTCACCACGACCAAGTACAAGCTCGATATAGCACTGCGTATGGGCGAACTATTAACTACAAAACCACTGCTCCAAGTTCAAAAGCTGAAACAGCATTTCCCGGTTACAGCTGGTCTGCTGCGTCGACAAGTAGGTACCATCAAAGCGATTGACGGCATCGACTTTGACCTAATGACACAACAGAATTTAGGTTTAGTTGGAGAAAGCGGTTGTGGTAAGACTACCTTGGCTAGAACTATCCTCCGACTCTACCAACCAACAGAAGGCAAGATTATCTTTGAGGGCATTGATATGACGCACTTAAAATCGTCGCGCTTGCGGTCTCTAAGAACAAGAATGCAAATGATATTCCAAGATCCACAGGACAGCTTAAACCCGCGAATGACAGTCGGAAGTATCATCGCTGAACCGCTTGATGAGCACACCTCTTTAAAAGGGAAAGAGCGCAGCGGTCGAGTGGAAGAACTACTAGACGCCGTCGGCTTAAACCCACGATTCTCTAATCGATATCCCCACGAATTTTCCGGCGGGCAAAGACAAAGAATAGGAATTGCACGAGCGCTTAGCTTAAATCCCAAATTTATCATCTGTGATGAACCGATAGCGGCACTTGACGTGTCAATACAGGCCCAAGTCGTTAACTTACTTGAGGATTTACAAGAGAAGTTAGCGCTTACTTATCTGTTCATAAGTCACGATCTTGGCATGATCCGACACATCTCAAAGCGTGTAGCAGTGATGTATTTAGGAAAAATAGTAGAAGTTGGGCCAGCTAACGAACTATACACAAACGCACAGCATCCCTATACCAAGGCTTTGCTCTCTGCCGTGCCCTTGCATGACCCAGGGCGTGAGGCGAAGCGTGAACGAATTATCTTATCGGGGGATGTTCCAAGCCCCGCCAATCCACCGACTGGCTGCCCATTTCGGACTCGGTGCCCTGCGGTTGAGCCAAAATGCGCAATATCGGTGCCAAAAATGAAAGCAATCGGACAGGAACATCGCGTAGCCTGTCATTGTGTTATGTAAGAATTGGGTGGACGTAGAACAAAATTCAAGCTACGGTGCTGTTTGGATGAGCTAGAAATGGTCGATCACTAAAGGTCTAGCTGAATCCACTGTATTTTGTAAAAATATGTAGGCGGGCTTTCGAGCCAGCCAAACACTCTATAACAGGGAGGAAATGGGAATGAGGAAACAAATTCTGTTTTGGGTTTCGCTGTTCGCGACGATTAGCATGGCTGGTAGTGCTTGGGCCGCTGACCGGGGGCGAGATGGTGAATTGAAGCTACTTTACTGGCAAGCACCATCGACTATGATGCCCTACCTATCGGGCGGAACCAAGGAGCTTGAAGCATCTTCTATTGTGATTGAACCACTAGCTCGTTATGACAACGATGGGAAGATGTGGCCGTGGCTAGCTGAAGAAATTCCAACAGTTGAAAATGGTGGAGTCTCTAACGACTTTACTTCAATAACCTGGAAAATAAAGAAGAATATCAAGTGGTCTGACGGTTCGGATCTAACATCTGAGGACGTCGTATTTACATATGAATATTGTACGCATCCAGATACGGGTTGCACACAAAGCAACTACTATAATGACATAGTTTCGGTAGAGGCATTAGATTCACATACGATAAGGATTAACTTTACCGTGGCCAAGCCTTTTCCATACAGCGCTTTTGTAGGATATAACGCACCGATTCTTCAAAAAGCACAATTCGAAAATTGTGTTGGGGCGAAAGCTCAAGAATGCACAGAAGAAAACTTTCACCCGATTGGTACAGGGCCGTTCAAGGTAGTTGACTTCAAACCAAATGATGTGGTCGTCCTTGAGGCCAATAGCAACTATCGCGAAGAAGGAAAACCTGCATTTTCAGGTGTTCTATTCAAAGGTGGTGGAGATGCAGCCTCTGCAGCCCGTGCCGTCCTTGAAACAGGTGAGATGCATTACGCCTGGAATCTGCAAGTCGAACCAGAAATCCTGAATAAGATGGCTGAGGGAGATAGCAAGGGGACGATAATTGCAGGATTCGGTACTGCAGTTGAAAGACTAATGGTGAACTTTACTAATCCAGACGCTGCTCTTGGTGAAGACAGAGCAGAGTATTTAGGTGGCAACAATAACCGAAATGCTCACCCGTTCCTTTCTGACTATGCGGTACGCCGAGCGCTCTCATTAGCGATTGATCGGCAAATACTTGTTGATGCTGGATATGGATTTGCAGGAAAGATAAGCTGTAATGTATTGCCCGCACCGGCTATTTATGCTTCTACTGCAAATGACGAGTGCAAGACGCAAAATGTTGATGAAGCAAACCGTCTACTTGATGAAGCAGGCTGGGCGCGTGGCTCTGATGGCGTTCGTGAAAAAGATGGTGTAAGGATATCTATTTTATATCAGACCTCAACCAATTCTGTTCGACAAGGAACCCAAGCTTTTATTAAGGAAATGTGGAAAGCTATTGGTGTAGAAACAGAACTTCGAAACATCGATGCATCTGTCTTCTTTGGTGGGGATATTGGTAGTCCCGACACATATCAGAAATTCTATGCTGATATTGAAATGTATACGAATACATTTAGTGGAACGGACCCTGAAGCGTACATGAATAGCTGGACATGTAAAGAAGTCGCACGCAGATCCAATAACTGGGGAGGCAACAACATGCCTCGCTACTGCAACCCTGACTATGATGCACTTGCTACGCAGATGTCGAAAACTGCCAACCTCGATGAACGGATAAGATTGGCCAAGTCGATGAATGACATGCTTATGCAAGATTACGCCATGATACCGCTTATCCATCGTGGTGGTGTTTCCGCATACTCCAACGATTTGATGGGACCCGTTGGAAACGAATGGGACTCAGAACTATGGAATATTGCGGATTGGCATATTCATAAGTAACTCTATATCTGGAATGTTAGTTGGGTGGTTTGCGACTAAAGATCGCAAGCCACCCACTTACACCACCAACTCCTAGGTGTTTCGAAATTGGTTCAGTACATTATCAGACGTCTCCTATCGGCAATACCAACACTGCTGATTATTAGTTTCGTCATCTTTGCAATTCTTGATCTTGCGCCTGGTGATCCAACTGGTAATTTACCAATGACCGTCCCCCCAGAGGTACGCGAAAAAATTCGCTTGTCTCTTGGGCTAGGCGAACCAATGCATATACGCTACTACAAGTGGCTGGTTCAATTCTTTGTAAACGAACCACTCAATATAATAGAACACAGTTTTGGCATCGTTATTGGTGATGGAGAAAACCGAACTCGTATTTTGTCATGGGCGACTCGTAGCCCAGTTATCGATTTAATAGTAGAGCGGACACCACAAACTCTGTGGGTAGTAGGCCTTTCTTATCTTTTCGGAATCTTAATGGCTATCCCGATTGGAATCATTCAAGCATATCGACAATATTCATTATTTGATCAAATTGGTACTTTTGTGGCAATGATTGGATTTTCTGTGCCAACATTCTTTACTGGCGTGGTAGCTATAATTATTTTTAGTGTTCAGCTGAAGTGGTTTCCAATGATTTATGACACAACCTTGGAGGTAAATAGCTGGAACAATTTCGTCCTGCAAGTGAAACAAATGATAATGCCGGTTACTGTACTAGCATTCTATCAAGCATCACAACTAAGTCGATTCATGCGAGCATCAATCCTTGATAATCTCAATCTCGACTATGTAAGAACTGCTCGTGCGAAAGGTCGCAAAGAAAATGCTGTATTGATGATTCATGTGCTACGAAATAGCTTGATCCCCGTCGTTACATTGATCGCACTTGGAATTCCTAGTATTTTTGGTGGCGCCATCATCACGGAACAAATTTTTCGAGTTAATGGGCTCGGTCAACTGCTAATTATTGCTATACAAGGAGCTGATATACCGACTGTCCAAACTTTGACTTTTCTGTTTGCCGTCTTAATTGTTATTTTTAATCTAATCGCTGACGTTCTCTATGGAATGTTAGACCCTAGAATTCGTTATGACTAAACCTTCAGCCAGCCTGTCAAAACAATCGTTACTAGATTCTGATGGAACACGCCTAGAACTGGAACATCGATCGATGTGGACAGATGTTTGGCGTCAATTCCGCAAACATAAAGGGGCTCTAGCGGGTGTTTTTGTATTTGTATTTATCAGTGTCGCTGTTTTCGTAGGACCTATAATTCACGGGGTAGATCCTAATGCAATCGATTTCACAGCCAGAAATCTTGGGCCAGTATGGTCGCATCCCTTAGGTACTGACAATATTGGGCACGATACACTTGCCCAGATGCTGGCTGGCGGACAGGTTTCTTTGGCTGTTGGGCTCTCTGCGGCATTTATTGCTTTGCTACTTGGAACACTAATCGGAGTATTAGCTGGATTCTTCAAGGCGCTAGACGGACCATTAATGAGATTCACAGATCTCTTTCTTGCACTGCCAATCTTGCCACTTCTTCTGGTAACAATTCTACTGTTCCGAGATAGTCTGAGAGCAACTTTTGGACCTGAAACAGGCATCTTCCTTTTGATAGTCTCAATCATCGGGGTAACCAGTTGGATGCATACAGCCCGAGTTGTTCGGGGTGACGTACTAAGTATCAAAGAAAGAGAGTTTGTAACAGCCGCCCATAGCATAGGAACACGCCGACATAGAATTGTTTTTAGACATATCTTACCGAATGTCCTAAGCCCGATAATGGTATCAGCAACTCTCGGTATAGCAAACGCTATAATTACAGAATCCGCTTTGTCGTTTCTGGGTCTTGGGTTTCCACCTGATTTCCCAACATGGGGTCGACTACTTTATGATGGAACCAACTTCATACAAATTACTCCATCTAGAGTGATTTGGCCTGGCCTTTTTATTGCTCTAACGGTCTTGAGTGTTAACTATATTGGTGACGGATTGCGTGATGCTCTAGATCCTCGGCTTCGTGGACGCTAACTAGCAGCTTAATCAATTTGACATACTAATTGTATTTAGCTGATCAACTACCCGACAAGCAATACCGAATTTAACCACTCGAATTTAATATCTGTCATGACAAAAACTGGTATACCTAACCTAAGTCTTTATGAACTTACCTCAGCAAGTAAACGAATCAGAGATTACGTTGATAAAACACCACTTTTTTGCTGGCAAAAACCGCCGATTCGCGGACAATTTGCTAATGGCAATTTATATCTCAAGCTGGAGTTTCTACAGCGAACAGGCAGCTTTAAAGCTAGGGGCGCCATCAATAATATTCTGACAAAACCCGCAGCTCAAGGCAGCCAGGGCGTGACTACTGTTAGTGCTGGAAATCATGCAATAGCAGTCGCATATGCCGCAAAAGCTCTCAATGTCCCTGCTAAAGTATTGATGCACAAAACTGCTAGTCCGTTTCGTATAGAAAAATGCAAGGCATATGGCGCGGAGGTACTTCTAGTAGATGATATTAATAAAGCTTTTGCACTATTGGAAGAAATCGCAGCCAATGAAAATCGTATGATTATTCATCCTTTTGATAGTATCCGAACGTTACAAGGAACGGGAACTCTAGGCCTCGAAATTGGTGAGGAATTAACAGATCTCGATGCTGTCGTGGTTGCAGTCGGTGGTGGAGGGCTAATTGGTGGCGTTGGAAGTGCTTTGAAACAGATGTATCCATCGATTAAAGTAATCGGTGTTGAACCAACGGGAGCAGATGGACTGACACAGAGCCTTTCACAGGGCAAACCTCTTGAAAATGTAACAGTTAATACGATTGCTGATAGTATGGGTGCACCACTACACTGCGAGAGAAGCTTTAAAGTATGTCAACAAGTAATCGACCAAATGGTATTAGTAAAAGATGATGAAATGTGTGACGCCATGGCATTCGTATATGACAATCTGAAATTCGCTCTTGAGCCAGCTGGTGCAGCAGTTGTCGCTGCTATTAACGGCCCACTGTGTGGCCAACTAATAGGCAAGAAAGTCGCTGCTATTCTTTGTGGAAGTAATATTGATGAACAAGCCTGGGCCACGCTACTAGCACGCGGACGGCAGAACGGCTTTAGGCATCGAACATAGATTACTGCCTGCCCCCCTGCTCCTCTACAGCAGACTTCAACCTAAAGAGCGCGATCTCTAATAGAGAGCGAGGACATGCAAGGTTAACACGAATAAAGCCCTCCCCTTCAGGGCCAAATATAGAACCTTCGTCCAGATAAAGCCGAGCATCGCGCATCATCATACTTTGTAACTCAGGATCGCTGAGACCTAATTTTCGGCAATCGATCCACGAAAGATACGTCGCCTCAGCTGGTATTACGTGCAGTAGTGGAACGTGTTGTGCAATAAACTGACGAGTATATTCGTGATTATCTGAAATATATGAGAGAACCTCACTGAGCCAATTCTCACCAGATTCATATGCTGCTTGTGTCGCAACAAGGCCTAGCGGATTAAGTCCCCACAGGCCTGTTGATAATATTTCCGACTTCATTTCTGCTCTTAGAGCTGCATCTGGAATAATAAGATTCGAGGTTTTTAATCCAGCGAGGTTGAATGTTTTGCTCGCAGCCGTGCAGATTATACTGTTCTTAGTAATCGTCGGATCCAACATTCCATAGCTACTTAACTGGTATCCGGGCAATACCAGATCTCCATGAATTTCATCCGAGATAACCAATACCTGATGTCGAGTACAAATCTCACCAAATTTAGAAAGCTCTTTTGTTGACCAGGCTCGACCAACTGGATTATGCGGATTACACAGGATAGCTAACTTGACATCATGATCTTTAATTTTCTTTTCAAGATCACTGAAGTTCATTTCATAACAATCATCTACCAGTTGGAGGGAATTGGATACGACCTGCCGACCATTGTTAGCTACAGCATACGAAAATGGGTAATAAACTGGGCGCTGAATTAATACACTATCCCGCGATGTCGTGAACCGCCTAACTATCATGTGGAGCGCCGGAACGATCCCTACGGTTGGGACGATCCAATCGGGATCTATACTCAAACCATGACGTGTCTCCATCCAGGTAGAAACTGCTTGAAGATACCTTTCAGTTTTACCTGCATAACCATATATACCTCGCTCTACACGCTCACGTAATGCTGAAATGATCGGCTCAGCAACCCTAAAATCCATATCCGCTACCCACATCGGCAAAGTACGATTATCACCCAGGCGCGCGTCAGTACCATCCCAAGGCTGTGGCTCCCCATCCTTAACAATGAATTCCCACTTCAGTGAACTTAAACCTCGATGGTCCCACTCAATATCAAAATCCATAATTATCCTGATTAGACTTATTCGGTTTGTTTACACCTAACGATAGTACGTCACGTAATCAAAAACAACTACATGATTCTGTGTCGGGATAAGTCACCAATCAATACAATGACCTCACTCCGAATAGCAATTATTTTCAGTAATGGCTGAATCATGCTGACCACTCAGCTTACTGAGATCTACCCCATATTACACTAATGAGTGAAACTATTAGACACCAACTGAAACACACGCTCAACATTACTGTACAGATTACTACTTCCAAGAACTGATTGAAGCATCTCCCTCGCCTCAACCATTCCCCGAAGTACATCAGCTTGTATATGATCTGCACCCCTCTTGCTTGATATGGAAGATCTAAAACCTCGGATCAGCATTACCGAGACCTGATCCTGCAGCCAGGGCTTGGTATCTCTAACGGTGGATATCGTGCCATAAACCCTCGGTATTAACTTGCCAACTAAATTCAAGAAACATTGTAATCAAAAAACATAACTTGAAATGATATTCTATTGCTATACTGACATTTCTATACACAGACTTTCTTATGGTTTTAATAAAAACATTTTTGCTGTCTCCAAAATGTACAATCTAATTCTCTTTGCTTTAATCAATAGCACCAAACTCACTACTTATAAATTTTATGACTATGAATAAACCGAAAGTTTTTGTTACGAGACGCTGGCCCGCTCGAGTCGAGCAACAATTAAGTGACCTATTTGATGCAACCTTAAACACGGATGATTATCCTCTGAGTCTGTCCGAATTAATTGATGCTATGCAAAATTCTGATGCTGTTTTACCAACGGTATCAGATCGAATAACTGCTGAAGTCTTGACTGTGCAACCACGTCAAACACAGATCATTGCGAGTTTTGGAGTTGGATTTAATCATATTGACCTAGATGCCGCTAAGTCCGAAGGACTAACTGTAACAAATACGCCGGATGTTCTAACTGACTGTACGGCTGACCTAGCCATAACCCTTATGCTCTCTCTCGCGAGAAGAGCGGGAGAGGGCGAAAGACATGTCCGAAATGGCTCCTGGAGCGGCTGGCGGCCTACTCATATGATGGCAACTAGAGTCACAGGTAAAAAGCTTGGCCTTGTTGGCATGGGTCGGATTGCCAGAGCTGTTGCTAAACGTGCGCACCAAGGATTTGAGATGGAGGTTTCATTTTATGACCCATTTCTACCTCCCCAGGAGATGCTTAGCAATATAGAAGCCAACAGTTGCAAGAGCCTTGAGCAACTACTATCAAGCTCTGATTTTATATCAATTCACTGTCCGGGAAGCAAAGAAACACACCACCTCATTGATGCCAATGCTATTAGTCATATACAGCCACATGCCTTCCTCATAAACACGGCTCGGGGTGATGTAATTGATGAGCAAGCTCTTGTGACAGCACTCAACAATAACCAGATTGCTGGTGCAGCTCTTGACGTATATGAGTTTGAGCCTGTTATCGATGATGAATTGCTAGCCATGGACAATGTCGTGCTTTTACCACATCTAGGAAGCGCTACGCTTGAAACTCGAGAGGCCATGGGCATGCGGGTTATTGAAAACTTGAAAGCATTTTTCGCCGGAGAACAGCCTCCGGACAAACTCATATAACAAAGTACATATACTAACTCGGCGCTTCTTTGCCTACACTTTGGATTCTCCACTTCCAAACGTTCTGATGAAAGATCTGTCTATAGAAACAAGGAACGACGCTAAGTCCATCTTTATGGCTGGCGTAAATTCGGCTCACCCAAAAGAAGCAATCGTTAATACACTGTCGTGTAAAACTACAAATGAAGACGCAGATCGTTCGGTGATCCAATCATTGGAGTCAGGTAATTTTGATAGTGTAATCATCTTAGCATTTGGTAAAGCCGCCATATTAATGACGGAAGGCGCGCTAAGCTGCATCTCTCCGCAATTCATATCAGAAACACCTCTTGTTATAACAAATTACGAGAATCTCGAATTTCGTAACAATATGGAGATACTTGGGGCGAGTCACCCTATACCGAACAATGACGGTTTGAATGCAGCTAAACATGTTGTCAAAATAATCAGTCGAGCAAAGAAGGGGCAACTAGTGCTTGCGCTAATTAGTGGAGGCGCTTCAGCCCTATTACCCTCACCCCCATCTTCCATTAGCCTTGAAGAGAAATGTGCAACTACCCAATTACTTTTGGATAGCGGCGCTAGTATTCATGAAATAAACACCGTTCGCAAACATATTTCAACTCTTAAAGGAGGTCAATTTGCTGGATTAGTTAGGCCTGCGTCTCTCCACTCTCTCATACTTTCTGACGTCCTGGACAATAACCCCACCACTATCGCAAGTGGGATGGCTAGCGGTGATCCCACAACTTTTTCTGAATCAATTGCAATATGTCGGCGAAATAATTTATGGGGATATATTCCGAACTCAGTCAAGAAATACTTAGAAGATGGTTTGCGCGGGATAATTAGAGAAACACCCTCACCTGACAATAGTATTTTTGACGGTGTAGGGCACACCATCGTGGGTAGCAACACTATAAGCCTCTATGCAATGAACCGAAAGGCTAAAGCACTCGGATATAGAACTCAGATAATTAGCAAATCTCTTGCTGGAGAGGCACGAAATGCTGGCGAAAATCTTGCGTCATACCTGTTGGAACCAGTTCAAGCTCCCACCGCCTATCTAGCCGGAGGAGAAACCACTGTTAATGTAACTGGCGCTGGTGTAGGGGGTCGTAATCAAGAGCTTTCGCTAGCATTTGCTCTAAAAGCACATACCATGCCGAATCAACAACCTTGGGTCTTTTTGAGTGCCGGGACTGATGGAATTGATGGACCAACAGACGCTGCTGGTGGTATCGTTGACCAAGAAACTATCCTTCGAATTTCTGGGACGGGACAAGATCCGGAACAAATGCTCGTCAACAATGATGCATATCACGCATTGACTTGCTCCTCTGATATTCTGATCACTGGGTCAACCGGAACAAATGTGGCTGATTTACAGGTGCTTCTAGTGCATCCAATTTAGGACTCCGACTATGTCAACAATAATTTTTCATAATTTTTCAAAAGCACCAACGCCTGTAGCACCCTTCAGTCACGCTGCAGAGTTTGATGGATGGATTCAATTAACGGGACAAATGCCCACCGACCCAAAAGATGATTCCAGACCCCTAGAAGAAGGCATAGAGAAACAAACACAACAAGTAATGGATAATCTAATAATAGTATTGACCGAACTAGACTTAACGCTCGAAAACGTTTTTTCCTGTAGAGTCTATCTCACTGAATTTGAGCGCGACTATAAAGCCATGAATGCTGTCTACAAATTATACTTCCAGAGAGATCGACTACCGGCACGAACTTGTGTAGGAGTTACGGCTCTGGCCCGCAAGGCTCTCGTTGAAATTGACATGGTAGCGCGTCGGCCATGATGGTTTATCATCCTCATACTTCAACTTATATAATCGCGCCTCAGCTTCTAGTTGGCTGGAACTAAGAGCTCGAATAGCTTCAAATCATCAGACATCTCAGTCAAAGAAAATGTCATTCCTCCAGGAATCAATAATGAATCTGCTTCTCTAAGCCAGATATTTTCGCTTTCCTCTGAAGACAGTCTCGCGCTACCACATACAACGAAGAAAAAACTGAATTTCCCATTCGGATAATATACAAAGGCTTCACCACCTCTATTACTTCGATAAATGTTCAAATCCGCAAAACCGCAAGAGGCCTCTTTTACATCAGTGACATAGACTTCTAGACCATTAGAAAGTAATTTTCTGTAAATCTCTTTCGTCTCCTTGTGATGTAAGAATCGTTGGCCATGATAAATCTTATGAACATCCTTTGAATAGCTTGGCAGAAAAAACTTTCATCGATATAGGTCTCATGATCTGGAGGAAACGCAATTTCAATGACCTCTAAATTACCTGAGGACTCTAGAACCCGATGTCGTATACCAGGTGGTTGCAATATGCAATCTCCTGCAGACATCAAAAAAGGAACCCCTTGATCTTCATATACAACACGAACCCAACCGCGATAACAATAGATGATCTGGAAGTTAATATTATGAGAGTGAACACTATCAGCAACTTCGCCATCTTTATATACACGGATATGCGAGGCAACCATCTCATAGTTTCCGTCTCTGGGAATTAGATCTCGATAATACATGCCTGCCCGGCCAAGTCGCCATGAGACATCGGTCGTATATTTGAGAAAAGAGAATGGCAAGGCTTGAAAATTGTTCTGGGCCTTTAGATCTTTGTCAACGATTTCAACTCGAGTACCATTCGGTGCAACCAAAACATCGGATCTTCTGAACCACATAGCCTCTTTTTGGTCCAATGTAATCCTAAGCGAACCTGGCGTTGTCTTGGCATCACAATCAATACGAAGTTGAATTCCATACCCTTCGAGGACAGCACAACGTGGATTGTCCGCAGGAGAGATTATCTTTAAAGAAAATCCAATTTGATCTACAAAAAATGTAACTGTCTCATCTAGCTTTTCGCACGGAAGGAGCATCTCAGCAGGAGACCATCCTCTTAAAGCTCTAATATCATTATCCACGCTCTACTCCGTTTTCTCCTTATGGCATCTAACGCTATTTGCCAATATATTGGTCAGATTATTTACTGCAATCTTATGCGCATTTGCTCTAGAAGCAAGTCGACCACTTTAATTGGCTGCATTGTTCTATGAAGTATCCCCAAAACCAATCACACAGATGTATAGTACAGATAATTACTCACTGCAATATAACGGGCTAAAACAAAGTTAGTGTGTGGTCAAAAGCGCCAATAGGAGGAAAATGTGAAAAATAATAATCTCGAACCTTGGGTTAAGAGCTATCCAGAAAATATTAACTGGGCTGCGCATATAAACAAATGCTCATTGGGCACCTATATTGAGAAATCAGCAATTAACTATGGTAATCGACCAGCAATAGATTTTTTGGGAAGCAAAACATCGTATGCTGAACTTGAAATGCTAGTAAACCATGCAGCGAGAGGATTACAGGAATTAGGTGTTCACAAAGGCGTTCGTGTTGGATTATGCTTACCGAACACACCATATTTTGTGATCTTTTATTTTGCAGTTCTACGAATCGGTGCAACGGTCGTTAATTTCAATCCCCTTTATGTAGAGAGTGAAATCGCTTTTCAGATTGATGATAGTCAGACCGAAATCATGGTAACAATGGATCTAGAGATAATTTACCCAAAAATTGCGACGATGCTCACCCGAACAAAGAGTCTCAAA
Organism: Acidiferrobacteraceae bacterium; assembly: GCA_002724185.1. GTDB lineage: Bacteria > Pseudomonadota > Gammaproteobacteria > Arenicellales > UBA868 > CAJXWH01. The sequence continues at coordinate 58,694 of PBOB01000021.1, forward strand.
ACAATAATTTGCTGTCCAATGGCGCACATACTGCCACCCATAAAAGGTCTCTTGTTTCGAGCGTTGAAGCGTCGAGATATTGCAACGATTAAAGAAGAGCAAACGGTACCCTACAAACAAGTCATGGATAATGATGGTCGACCTACAAAAGTCGAAATTGATCTCGATAATGATATAGCCGTACTGCAATACACAGGGGGCACGACCGGCACACCTAAGGGTGCAATGTTGAGCCATGGAAATCTATCAGCTAACGTTTCACAAATGACGCTATGGTTTCCAGGTCTAGAGCTTGGGGCGGAGAAGGTACTAGGAGTTCTACCTCTTTTTCATATCTTTGCTATGACCACAGTAATGAACTTTGCGGTTTCAGCTGGAGCAGAAATGATACTGTTACCACGCTATGAACTTAAACAAACATTAAAAACAATTAACAAAAAATCGCCCACCCTTTTCCCTGCAGTTCCTACAATCTATACAAGTATCAATAATTCGGACGATTTATCCAAATATAATCTTTCAGCAATAAGATATTGTATATCGGGTGGGGCCCCCCTTCCACTTGAGGTAAAAAATCGCTTTGAAGAACTAACCGGCTGCCGACTAGTCGAGGGTTATGGCCTAAGTGAGTGCTCACCCGTTGCAACTTGTAACTCTTTACAGGGGATAAATAAAGAAGGATCGATAGGACTACCCGTGCCCGGTACTCTGTTATCAGTTCATGACATTGAAGATCCAAATTTGACTGTCTCGCCCAACGAGAGAGGAGAGATATGGATTAGTGGACCACAGGTAATGAGTGGATACTGGCAACGCGATAGCGAAACTGAGGATACTCTTATAGATGGCTGGCTACGAACTGGCGATGCCGGCTATATGGATGATGAAGGGCACTTCTTCTTGGTCGATCGCCTTAAAGATTTAATTCTTTGCTCTGGCTATAATGTGTATCCTCGCAATATTGAGGAAGCAATCTATCTTCATCCTGCTGTATCCGAGGTCACAGTTATTGGCATCTCAGATGAATACCGCGGTGAATCGCCCAAAGCATTTGTAAAGTTGAAGGAAAATGAAGAGCTTAGTGAAGAAATATTGTTGGAATTTCTTAAAGATAAACTGTCCAAAATTGAGATGCCCTCTATAATAGAGTTCAGATCAGAACTGCCAAAAACTCTGATCGGAAAGCTGTCAAAGAAAGAGCTGAAAGCAGAAGAGGCTGGAAATCACAATATTTAACATTGCTAATTTGACGGTTCGATTGATTAGCAGCAAATGTCGAATGTGAACGAATTATTTAGTATAAGGAGATATCAACATGACAAATGTGGTGATTGCGGGTTATGCCCGAACGCCATTCCAACCTGCCCATAAAGGCAAACTTACCAAAGTTCGTCCAGATGATCTTGCGGCACTTGCTGTAAAAGGACTAATTGCTAGAACTAGCATAGACCCCCGGGATATTGAAGACCTGATTCTTGGTTGCGCCTTCCCGGAAGCTGAACAAGGCTTCAATATGGCTCGGCTTGTAGTACTTCTTGCTGGGTTACCAATCACAATAGCCGGCACAACCGTTAACCGATTTTGCGGGTCATCTATGCAATCCATTCACATAGCCGCGGGCGCAATACATATGAATGCCGGAGAAGCGTTCATATGTGCTGGAGTGGAATCTATGACTCGTGTGCCAATGACTGGTTTCAACCCTATGCCTAACCCGGTGTTGCATGGAAATATGCCCGGTGCATATATGTCTATGGGAGAAACTGCAGAGAATGTTGGACGAAAATACAGTATTGATCGTGATGAGCAAGAAAAATTTGCATTAAAAAGCCAACAAAAGGCAGCAAGCGCGCAAGCCGACGGACGACTAGCAAGTGAAATTGTACCAGTCAACACCAACGAGACAGACATAGATCAAGATGGATGCCTAAGACCCGAAACAACCTTGGAGGGTCTGGCAGACCTAAAACTAGCTTTTGATCAGAATGGAACGGTAACAGCGGGCACATCTTCACCACTTACTGACGGTGCAGCCGCCGTCCTAGTATGCTCTTTAGATTACGCCGAGCGAAACCACCTAAACCCATTAGCTCGAATCGTAAGTACAGCAGTCGCGGGCTGCGATCCAGAAACTATGGGGTTAGGACCAATCTTCGCCTCACGTAAGGCACTAGAACGAGCTGGCATCAAAGCCGACGCTCTTGATGTAATTGAGATTAACGAAGCCTTTGCCACACAAGCGATCGCCTGCATTCGAGATCTAAATCTAGCCGAGGAACAAATAAATCAAGATGGCGGTGCAATTGCTCTTGGGCATCCCCTTGGAGCAACCGGGGCTCGGATCACTGGCAAGGCTGCATCCATACTTGCTCGCGAAGGAGGACGTTTTGCACTCTCAACTCAATGTATTGGTGGTGGGCAGGGTATCGCAACAGTAATGGAGACTGTCTGAGTTGCCAAAGAATATTGAAAAAATTATGGTCATCGGCGCTGGTGTTATGGGCGCAGGAATTGCAGCCCAAATCGCAAATGCAGGCCTGCCGGTAGCATTACTTGACGTCGTTCCAGCTAATAATAGCAACCGTAATGCGATTCCTGAAAAAGCACTGGCACAAATGCTCAAAGCAAAACCTTCGCCGCTAATGGCATCTAGCAATATACGTAACATTACACCTGGAAACATTGATGATGATCTTCACTTAGCTAAAGATTGCGACCTTATAATTGAAGCAGTAGTAGAAAATATAGAAATTAAGAAAGAGTTGTATCTTAAACTAGAAAAACAAAGAAAAACAGAATCCATAGTTACCTCTAATACCTCAACTATTCCACTATCACATTTGGTTGCTGATCTACCTAGACCTCTTGCCACCAATTTTGCGATAACACATTTCTTTAATCCCCCGCGTTATATGCGCCTCCTTGAACTCGTAGGAGGCCCAGAAACAAACAGTGATGCTTTGGAAGCATTAACCCATTTTTGTGATGTGAAGCTCGGGAAGAGCGTAGTTAGATGTAAAGATACACCTGGATTTATAGCTAACCGAATTGGCATTTACTGGATGGAGAGTGCAGTCCGATATGCAATTGAAATGGGTCTTTCCGTAGAAGAAGCTGACGCTGTCGTAGGCAAACCTATGGGAATACCAAAAACTGGCGTGTTTGGCCTTATGGATTTAGTTGGTATCGATCTGCAACCCCATGTCCAACAGTCAATGTTAGCGTTATTGCCCGATAACGATCCCTATCGTGATATATATCAAGCGTCTGACCTTTTAGATCATATGATTAAGACTGGATACACTGGTCGTAAAGGTAAGGGCGGCTTCTATCGATTAAATTCAATTAATGGCAAAAAAATAAAAGAAGTTCTCGACCTAAAGACGATGACCTATCGGCCCACAGTAAAACCAGAACTTGGAAGCATTGCTGCCGGACGCCATGGGATGCGAGCGCTGGTAGAGCATGCTGACATTGGCGGGCAATATGCATGGAGGGTGCTATCAAAAACGCTGAGCTACAGCGCCTCTCTAGTACCAGAAATTGCTGATGATGTTTATGCAATTGACGAAGCTATGAAAAATGGCTACGCGTGGAAATGGGGGCCTTTCGAAATAATCGATCAACTCGGCCCGCAGTGGTTCGCCAATAAGCTTAGAAGCGATCAACTAATAATCCCACCCTTGCTTAAAGCGATCAACGAAAACACCTTCTACACGAAAAACATAAAAAATCAGCAAGAGTTTTTTACCGCCAATCATACATACAAGAAAATCTCAAGGCCCAATGGGGTCTTAATGCTTTCAGACATCAAGCGCCAAACAAAACGCATTAACGGAAACCCATCGGCAAGCATATGGGATATCGGCGATGCTGTGCTTTGTCTGGAATTTCATACTAAGATGAATAGTCTAGATACAGCAGTTTTTGAGATGATGGAAATAGCGATTAGAGAAGTTAAAGATAAGCATTATCAAGCTCTAGTAATTCATAATGAAGGCGCCAATTTCTCGGCAGGAGTGAACCTCGGCCTAGCTTTATTTGCTGCAAACATTGCTGCATGGCCAGAAATTACAAAATCGGTAGCTCAGGGTCAAAAAATTTACAAAGCAATCAAATACGCTCCCTTCCCCGTTGTGGCGGCTCCTTCTGGAATGGCCCTTGGGGGTGGCTGTGAACTGTTGTTGCACTGTGATGGGGTACAGGCTCATGCGGAAACTTATACTGGATTAGTCGAAGTTGGCGTTGGTCTAGTTCCTGCCTGGGGTGGCTGTAAAGAATTACTCGCCCGATGGTCACAATATGCCGACCATCCTAAAGGACCAATGACCGCTATAACTAAAGTCTTTGAAATTATTGGTACCGCAAAAATAGCGACATCTGCATTAGAGGCAAAACAGTACCTATTTTTGACTGAGCATGATGGCATCACCATGAATAGGAACAGGCTGTTGGCAGATGCAAAAACTCTTGCCCTTTCACTCGTGGAAAATTATTCACCGCCAGAGAAGCCAGTATTTTTCTTACCCGGAGAATCGGCTAGATTAGCTCTAACTATGGTAATTGAGGATATGCATAGAAATGGAAAAATCAATGACCATGACGTCACGGTTGCGCAGGGTCTAGCTATAATTCTTTCTGGTGGCAATACAGATATCGTCCAGAGTCTGACAGAGGAACAGATCTTATCCCTTGAACGAAAAACAATCCTGAGTTTAGTGAAAATGCCACAAACCTTGGCTCGTATGGAACATATGCTTGAAACGGGAAAACCACTCCGTAATTGAGTTACCAATCAATGATTTCCTATAAAGCTCCCATAGGTGATTTGCTTTTTCTTTATGAAGAAGTATTTGATCCAAACGATATCAGTAACCTAACTAGCCAACAAGAAACTACCACCGACCTCGTTAAGACAATATGGGAAGAAGGTGCTAAATTCTGCGAGGATCAGCTTGTTCACATAAATAGATCTGGAGACGAAGAGGGATGTCATTTCAATAATGGCGCAGTCCGCACCCCTGAAGGCTTTAAGGAGGCATATAGCAAATATGTGGCAAGTGGCTGGAGTGGGCTCACATGTGAACAGAAATTTGGAGGGCAAGGCTTACCTAATTCAGTCAATATTGCGCTTGAAGAAATGCTGTGCTCTGCAAACCTAGCTTTTTCTACATATCCCGGACTTACTCGAGGCGTATATAGAGCGCTACGCCTTTTTGGTGCAGAACCTCTCAAGAAACTGTATTTACCAAAATTGGTCAATGGTGAATGGTCTGGCACTATGTGCCTCACCGAACCTCACTGCGGAACAGATCTTGGTCTACTGCGAACCAAAGCGATACCGACTGATGATGACAACTATCTAATCACTGGAAGCAAAATATTCATTACAGCTGGAGAACACGACTTAACCGAAAATATTGTGCACTTAGTTCTTGCGCGCCTTCCCGATGCACCGAAAGGCATAAAGGGTGTCAGTCTTTTTCTGGCTCCCAAGTATTTGCCAAATAATGATGGCACTCTCAGATCGCGAAACTCACTTGCTTGCACATCAATTGAGCATAAGATGGGAATAAATGCTTCAGCGACATGTGCAATGAATTTTGACCAAGCTGTTGGATGGCTTGTTGGTGAGCCTAATAAGGGGATGCAGGCTATGTTCACTATGATGAACGACGCACGACTAGGCGTTGGAATGCAGGGTCTAGGAATTGCAGAAATTTCTTACCAAGCTGCTACTACATATGCTGAAAGTAGACTGCAAGGACGTTCATTAGCTGGTTCGAAACATCCTGAAAAGCCCGCGGATCCACTTGTGGTTCATCCTGATATCCGACGTATGCTACTAACGATGCGTTCATTCACGGAAGGCGCTCGGGCGCTGACGCTCTGGGTCGCTCGCCACCTTGACTTTAGAGATAACGCAGTAACAGTCGAAGCCCGCCAATCATCAGATGACTTTGTGCAAGTTATGACCCCGATAGTAAAAGCTTTCCTCACAGATCTTGGATTTGATATTACAAATATTGGTTTGCAAATCCATGGCGGTCATGGCTATATCAGAGAAACAGGAGTGGAGCAATACGTGCGTGATGCTCGCATAACTCAAATATATGAAGGAGCTAATGGTATACAAGCCCTAGATCTAGTAGGTCGAAAATTACCAGCGCATGCGGGACGGTATCTACGAAGTTTCTTTCATCCTGTACAAAACTGGCTTGAAAAACAAAACGATAATGACGAGATGCAGGTATTTGTCGCACCGATCAGTAAAGCGTTTGGCCGTTTACAAATAGCTACTGGCTATATTGCCCAATCTGGGCAAAAAAATCCTGAGGCAGCAGCAGCGGCTGCAACTGAATACCTTCGCTTATTTGGGCTTGTCGCTTTAGGCTACATGTGGGGACGTATAGCAGAGACCTCCCTCAACAAACAATCAAGCGCTACAAATGACTTCTATTTGAAAAAACTTGTCACAGCAAAATTTTTCACTCAACATATTCTTCCAGAAACTGGTTCGCTGTTCGCTTCTATCATGTCAGGATCTGAAACAATCATAAATCCCCCAATAGAATAAATCCAATAATTATGTGGTAACAATTCCTAACGCTAAAAGCCGAGCGTACATTCAATCAAAGGGTATCTTCTAATTAAAGGGCAATACAACCTGCTCGATTTCTGGAGTCTCGTCAGGTACAAAAAAATCGCTCCATAATGATTTGTTTGGATCTATCCGATAAACACTAAAATCTGTAATTCCTTCTTCAGCCAATATCACATCGTCAATGTAGAATTTGCCAGTGTGGATCGTAGCGTCTCGAGATAAAACTGCTGCCGCTGCATCAGCCATTATTGAAGTCTTCCGACAATGCCCCAAAGCCGATTCTCCACCAACGACATTTGCAATTGCAGCCGTTGCGATAACAGAATGAGGCCACAATGCGTTGACAGCAATACCCTGAGACCTTAACTCCTCCGCCATGCCTAAGACACAAAGGCTCATGCCAAATTTGGACATACTGTAGGCTACGTTTGGCGCGAACCATTTTGATTTCATGTCAAGTGGGGGTGAAATATTTAGAATGTGCGGATTCGCGCCTTTCGCAAGATGTGGCAAGCACTCTCGAGTCAAAAGAAAAGTGCCTCGTACATTGACGTCAAACATAAGATCAAACCGCTTCATAGTTGTATTTTGAGTTTGAGTTAAGGAAATCGCGCTAGCATTATTGATACAAATATCAATACCACCAAATTCTTCTACCGTCCTCGCAATCGCAGATTGGACCTGATCTTCGTAACGAATATCTGTGACTATTGGTAATGCTCGCCCACCAGCCGACTCAATCTCTTCAGCGGCAGAATAAATTGTGCCTGGCAACTTGCCATGCGGCTCTGCAGTCTTAGCAAGAATCGCAATATGTGCTCCGTCCTGTGCTAATCGCATTGCAATAGCTAGGCCGATGCCACGACTAGCGCCAGAAACAACTACACGCTTTTGCGCAAATTTGTTCATATAGACCTCCTCCGAACTCGTTGGTCGAAAATACTCGGATTACTCAACCTGTAGGTTTTTCTGGCACACAATCAGGAGGCAAAAGCAGTCGATCAACCTGCATCCCACCAATAATATGACTATCAATAATCTCATCTATATCTTCTCGACTATTGTAGGTATACCAAATCCCTTCGGGATAAATGACCATCGTTGGCCCTAGCTCGCAACGATCTAAACAGCCCACCCGATTTATACGAACTCTTTCACCTAAATTGAGCTTCTTGGCTCGCATCTTCATATATGCGTGCAACGAGACCGACCCTCGGGCGCTACAACAGCTCCTCGGATGGCCTTCAGGCCGTTCATTTACACAACAAAATACATGTGTGTCATAAAATAGTCGATTACTGTACGGTTTCTCTGTCATAATTAGCTTATCCTTTGCTTGCAAAATAACGACCCATAACTTTACATTCCCGACTGGGCTTCATATTTTTTCATCCACTTACTAGCCACTTTCCATTCCATTACCCATAATCTACTACTATGACTAAATTGTCGCAAAAATTAACGGGCTCAGATTTTCTCATCACCAGTGAACTAACACCGCCAAAAGGAACTGATCTGAAAGGTCTCCTAGATAAAGCAGAGTCACTCCGAGATCAGGTCACTGCATTCAATCTGACTGAATCTCATGCAGCGCGCATGTCGATGGACCCTGTGGCCGTAGCTCACCTGATGCTTGATCGGGACTGCGAACCAATTGTTCAGATGACTTCAAGAGATAAAAATAGGATAGCCATCCAGGCCAGTATGCTGGGAGCTGCTGCCTTGGGAGTGGGCAATATTGTGTTTATGGGTGGCGATTCACCAAAAAATGGCGACCATCCAGATGCTAAACCTGTTTTTGACCTTTATGCATCTCAACTGCTTGAAGCAGCCCTCTCTCTGCGCTCCGGAAAGGATCTCGCAGGCAATGAGTTGCACGGAACTCCACAACTAACCGTTGGTGCCGTTTTTAATCCAGGCGCTGGTGATGTATCTGCTGAAATTGATAATATACGTCGAAAAGAGGATGGTGGTGCTGAGTTCTTTCAAACCCAAGCAATATTTGACGTCCCAGCATTCGAAAGTTTTATCGAGAAGGCATGTCCAAAAAAGCCAGTATTAGCAGGAGTTATACCTATAAAATCGGTCAAAATGGCGTTGTACATGAACGAAAAAGTACCGGGGATCGATATTCCTGCAGATATAATCAAGAAGATAGAGGCAGCTGGTGATGATAAGGAACAAATCGCTGCTATAAGTGTCGAAGTAGCAGCTCACACTATTCGAGAATTGCGACCAATAGCGCGTGGAATACATATCATGGCAATCGGTTGGGAGCACTATATTCCCTCGATAATCAATAAAAGCGAAGCCTAGCCCCAAATCTTTCCGTCGACAAACTAAGACTACTCGGGAGGCTGCACTCTTACTTCAACTTACTCTGCGGAATCATTTCTCAATACCGAATAGCTCTCAATAACGCGTGCTAAAACTGACGCACCAGAAGAATCACAAATTTCTATTTCTTCAACGACTAACCTTTCAACATGTTCAATAGATGTCGGTAACATTCTTGTTTACAAGCCTCGTCTATAACAGTAACGTAACCCTTAGACGAACTGTTTAGGAGATAGCAAGTTGATTCAAAATACGAACAAGAATGATTTGAGCGAGCCAACTGTTTTACAAGAATTGGCAGATCCTGGCGTTATAAGAATAACCCTGAATCGACCGACAAAGTATAATGCCTTGTCGGAAGACTTGTTGTTTGAATTACACACTGTGCTGAAGTCTTTAAGTTCAGACGACTCGATACGAGTCGTGATCCTTCGAGGAGCCGGACCCGCATTCTGTGCCGGCCACGATCTAAAAGAAATGCGAACGCAACCCGACGAATCACGTTATCAAAATCTCTTTAGGCTATGTAGCTCCGTGATGCTTAGCATGATAGATCTACCACAACCAATTATTGCTGAGGTTACTGGAAAAGCCACTGCTGCAGGATGCCAGTTAGTTGCAAACTCCGATTTAGCTGTCGCTTCAACCAATGCTACGTTCGCGGTATCAGGCATTAATCTCGGTTTATTCTGCTCCACACCAAGTGTCGCTCTGAGTAGAAATTTATCTCGAAAACATGCATTCAAGATGCTAATGACTGGTCGGTTTATTGATGCGCATACTGCGGTCAAGTATGGCCTTATCAATGATGCCGTACCCTCTGATCAACTCGACTCTACAGTTCGCTCGTTAGCTAGAGATATCGCAAGCAAGCCACAAAGTTCTGTAAGAGAAGGTAAAGCATTATTTTATGCGCAGTTGGAGCAAACTTTAGCTGATGCTTATGAGAATGCGGGTAAAATAATGGCGCATAACATGATGTTTGAAGACACAAAAGAAGGTATAGATGCGTTTATTGAGAAAAGAACTCCTAATTGGAAATTTGACTAAAAGAATCTCAAAATAAGTTACTTTTTTGCGTGCTAGAACACTTCTCTAACTCGCTTATCCTAACTTCAAGAAGATCAATCTTCTCTCGTGTTCGCATAAGAAGTTTCTCTTGAATTTCTATCTCTTCCCGAGATACCAAATCTAGTTTAAAGACCGCTGATTGTATTGCTAAGTCGATCTTATTCCGAATGTCGCTCGGCAAATCCGACGGGAGAATATCCGCAATAATTTCTATAATTCTATTTGTCGGAATATTCATAGCATCTACTTAAGTATATTAATGTTGTTCTAAATAAAAATATCTGTTCCACTTTGAGCTACCTCCTAATTCATTCACATTATCTCTGTTATTTTATTTTTTCTCATATTTTTTTGTGTTATGGGAAATTCTATAGTCAATCCACGCAGCATCCCGGAGCGCGTCAATCCAGGATCTATATTGGTCGTTAAACTTGCTAAGTCTAATTTCTTGCTCTGCGCTCTTACGCCGAATCTGATCACTTATATCCTTGCTGCGACGATTTACAACCTGAATGATGTGATAACCGCGACTTGTCTTGATAGGCATACTAACTTCTCCAATGTCAGACTTAATTGCTAGCGATGCGAGCTCCGGTAACAGTTCATCCGGATCAACCCAGCCAAGGTCTCCACCAAGAGCGCGACTATCTAGATCTTCAGAATATAATCGAGCAATCTCATTAAATTGGGCGTCAGATTTTATGCGCTCTCGTAACACTAGCAATTCCTTCTCAGTTGTCGCTTCATCTCTGAACTCATTTGACACCATAAGAATATGACTGATTCGAACTTGATCTATGATATATAGATTATCACCCCGCTTACCATTTAGACGGAGAATATGAAATCCATTCTGACTTTCTATCGGTCTCGTAATTTTCCCAACTTCTAGCTGCTCCACAATCGCTATGAACAAATCTGGTAGCCGATCTAAGCCGAGCCAACCCAAATGACTGGTACTTACATTGTTTACTTGGCTTTGTACTGCAGAAACAGCTCTATAAAATGAGGAGCCACCAACTATCTTTTCGTATATCTGATCTGCGAGGTCTTGCGCGCCATCTCGATCATCTTGAGACCCAATTAGTACATGCGAGAGGTTATAAGCAATATCTGCTACACCCTCTTGATGGGTAGCTAGATGGTCAGCAATTTCTTCTTCACTGATATCTATTTTCTGTGTTACTTCACGCTCAACTAATTTTTTTACTAACAATTGTTGGCGCAATTCTGCTTGATATTCCTCATATGATCGTCCGGTATTTGTTACTTCCTTACGCAGCTCTAGCATGGACAAGCCATTCTTTTCGGCAATACCTCTGATCGCAATTAAAACTTGATCCACAGAAACACTAATGCCCAATTCCCGTGCACGCTGATATTGCAGCCTCAGGTCTACAAGCATTTCTACCACATCCCTCTCTAATTGTTCTGAACTCGGAACAATTTCCCCTCGGGAACGCAACTTATATATCGCATTGCGCAATTGGTCATCTACTTCTGTTTTAGTTATGACCTCATCATTAATCACAACATAAACTTGGTCTAACTCAGCTTGAACCTCTTTAATCGACTCAGGTACCAGCAAGCCTATTGCAAAAGATAAAAAAACAATGCTGAAATACTTTCTCAAGACCTGCGATATGGGTTGGTTCTCTATTTCAGCCATTGCTGTGAATAATTCCTAGTCAGATCAAAACGACGAGAAAAGATTGTCAAGTGAGTTGCTTGAAATTTTACCCAGATCTTTCAATTGCAGCGTGAAAATAACCTCTGTCGCATTACGCCAACTTTCATTATCTCTTCTACGACTACTAGCTAAATCGACATTTATTGCCCAACAACATGCATCATAACCTACACTTAATGCACTACGATGACTCGCTGCATCCTGCAGTGAGTAAACATTTTCGAAATCAACTACCCATCCCTCCGTTAAAGGAAAATGTAATTTCGTACTTAAATCTTCCTGAGACTCATAGGTATCATAAATATACGAAAGTCCTAATTTAGACCCATTATAAATATAATCTACACCAATTTTTGATAAAGCAACGTAATGTTGCTGCCAACTCCATATAGCAGATGCCGAAGTAGAAAACCGCTCGTTTAAATTAACCTTTACACTCCCAAACATATCTGAATATCGATCCATCAAAGGCTCTTGTCCAACCAAAGAACGGACTCTCCTATCTGAAAAATAAAATATCTGCGCCAATTCAGTCTTCACTACTTCCCTACCCGAAATTTCATCGGCTAAACGACTATCAAGACCAAAAGAAATCCGGTTTGTATCTCCAACACGATCGGTTTGCCTAAATCGATTTGGCCAAAAATAATCAGAGCTGGAATTTGGCAGCCTCTCCCTATCGTCAAAAATTGGCTGGTTTTCTTGATCAACGTAAGGTGTATAAACGTAATAGAGTCTTGGACTTAAAGCGTAAATATATGACTGCTCTATCCAACTAACATCTCTTTCAATTGTTAAACCAGAATCTAAACTCAATGTTGGAACTATAGAGCTGGAATATTGAGTCTCAGGTAAAGACCACCTGTTTAAGTTGTAAGAAGTGATATTGAAATCTAGCTGCGGGCGAACGAAGCCAACCTCATTATTGCGATATATACTAAAACTAGGCTGAATATTAATACGATCACCGCTTGTTCTTGACAAGGCAGAATGTCTAAATCTTGTCCACATCGCATGAAAATTCGACAAACCACCTACAGAATCCTTGTCAGCATGCCAGGAAGTTGTGATTTGTGGTAGTCGAGCATAGGGACTCTCCTTGAGGTCAATAGTTTTAATAATAGTTTTAAAATCAGAGAAGAGAATCCCCGCCTTAAAACTATCATCGGTCTGAAACGTATCACGATCTCTATAATTCAACGATACGGATTGAGGAATATAGTCTGCCTGGCCTAATCCTAAATCGTCTCCAAAATGATCAAGGTAGTTTTCGTCGGACAGATCGCCGAGGCGCACAGTCCCGCGCAAACTATTTGTAAAACTATGGTCATGCACTAATGACCAACCAGCTCGGTGGTTTTTCAATTTCCGATCATGAGCAAGAAGTTCATAACTTATCCTTCCAGCCATTTCTCCAGTGGCAACTTCCCCCATGTATCTGTATTCGCCACGCAACAATGTTCCACGCTTAATCATGTGATCAACTGTTAATGTCGCATCTTGATTGGGAGAGATATTTAAATAGTAGGGAACACGGATACGCGCGCCAGACTCACTACTAAATCCGAGTGACGGAAACAAAAATCCTGTCTTTCGATCATCTGTTATAGGAAAAGTGACCACTGGAAAATAGAAAATTGGCACATCAAAAAATCGCACCTGTAGATCTTTTCCACGCGCCTCACCAGCATCGTGGTCTAAGGTAATTCGGCTAGCTGCTAGAACAACACTGTCGTTACCCTCAACACAGCTAGTCAATCTGACATTTTCTAGTCGCTCTCGACCATGACCATCAAAAAATGTCTTTTCCGCATAACCACGCATTCGCGCATAAGTCGGCTTAAATATTTTATCTTCCGTAATTGAGTTTGCTCTGCAATTCGAACTATTGCATTCTTCAATAATTGATACATTGTCAACTTTTTGAAAATATATATGATCTGCATAACCTATTTGAGTCACTAGGTCTAGTTGGAGTAAATCAGCACTTAGTCTATCTCCACGCGTTGAATACATTACTACGTCACCGACTGCCTTAAGAAGTTGATCTTCGGTCTTATAGGCAATACGATCAGCGTAGACCGCTTGACCGCCTTGGGTCACACTCACATTGCCAATCAGTGATACATATTCAGATGCGGAATAATCGATCTCATCAGCCATCAATTCTATATTTAGCGAGGCGCTAGCTTTTCCATGATAGGACGACAATGACACCGGAATATCGATAACATCGACTGAACAAAACGATGAATCAGAAAAGGCGCCGGATAATTGTGCGTAACTAAAGCGAGGAAAAGTTGTAAAAAACAAAGCTAGAAACAAAACTAAGGTTTTCAAAAAGTGATCTTTGATAAAGCTAAACATACCAGCGAGTCCATGCTTGCAGCTGCATTTTTTTATACACATTGAGTATCGAAAAAGCCAGGGGGTATGCACAACGGGGTTATACCTTAATCAGACCGAGGTTGATGCTAACAACGCACCTAAAGATGAACCAGTTACCCGAATCTAATAAATATTTCATTGTATTAATTATAGATTAATCAAACAATTCAAAAATTATTGATCCAGAATAACATTTGGTAGCTGATTTTCCCCCATAATGATGCACTCATAACCCAACTCCTCCACTAGGATATTAGTAATTTTCTGATTTATCTTGATTAAACTAGCTTTGACTCCAAGGGCACGCAACTGGGTTACGCTTAAATCAGCATGCCCACATGGATCAATATGATAAAAAGGACTTAAATCCATATCAACATTTAAGCTGAGGCCATGGTAGCAACATCCAGCATGGATTCTCAGGCCGATCGCTGCTAACTTAGAGCCCTCGACATACACGCCCGGCGCACTACTCCTAGTTGTAGCGATTATCTCGTGATTCCCAAGAAATTTAATAACTGAGTTCTCTAGCAATCGAATTAGTGCCCGAACACCAATCTTTAACTTCTTCAGGTCTAGCATGCAATAGATAATCAACTGTCCTGGGCCATGATATGTAATTTGTCCTCCCCGATCAGTATCAACTAAAGGAATGTGCTCACCAAGAGATTGAGGGGAGCTCTTACAATTCGCACCACGGGTATAAAGAGCCGGGTGCTCAACCGACCAGATCTCGTCCACTGTTGATGATAATCGGCTTCGCGTCCATTTCCGCATGGCATCGGCGACTACTTCGTACTCCCGTTGGCCAAGATTCCTTAGAATTACCGAAGATGTTTCGAGCAAAAGACTATCGGCCTTATGATTACAATGTAATTAACACGTCGGCTTCACTATTGAGATCGAGATAAATGGAATCTAATTGCTCCCTACTAGTAGCCCTTATAGTACAAGTTAAAGAAAGATACTTTCCTTGCCGACTTAACCGAGAACTTGTATCTACAATTTTTGTGTCGCCAAGATGCCTATCGATAATGGAGCAAATAAGTCTCTTAAAATTAGCACCCTGTCTTCCAACCACTTTAATTTCAAACCGGCATGGGAACGAAAGTAAATCTTGTTGCGACGAAAGATCGGTGCTTTTCATTCTTATTTTTTAACGAAATCTAAGACGGATACTATCCAAAACGCGATTGAACCATGATCCCTCTTCTATAGCCGATAGTGTAACTAAAGAATATGAGGCTACTTCCTTGCCGGTAATGCTGATTATTAGATTCCCGACCTGTTGCCGCTCAGACAATGGTGCAATAAGCGGCTCATTGATCGCAACTGCTGCCTCAATACCTGATCTTGAACTTTTTGGCACAATCAGCTGGACGGCTTGCGTAACGCCGACAGCCACTGTGGAGCTCTCTCCCTTATATACTTCTACTGAGTCAACTACTGCGGTACCACTAGCATATATATGCCTTTTCCCATATGCAGCAAAACCATATTTTAGTAGTGAATACACAGCATCCGCACGATAACGAGCGCTCTCTGCTCCAATAACCGTTGCAATCATACGAAAATCATCTTTCTTAGCGGAACCAACTAAGCAGTATCCGGCTCCCTCTGTATGACCAGTTTTTATACCATCTACATCCTCATCTCTACCGAGCAAAGGATTCCGATTACGTTGCGTTATATCATTCCATGTGAACTCTGGAATTGAGTAATATCTATACATTCCAGGAAAGTCTCGTACTATTGCAGCTGCAATTAAACTTACATCTCGAGCTGAACTGAAATGGTCTGGGTGTGGCCATCCCGTGCTATTAACAAAATTAGTATTCTTTAGACCCAACTCCGTTGCAACTTGATTCATTAAACCAGCAAAGCTTTCCTCACTTCCAGCTATATGTTCAGCTAATGCGACAGCAGCATCATTACCAGATTGAACAATCATGCCAAGCAACAGATTTTCAACAGAAATTCTCTCGCCCGGCTCAATAAACATGCGTGAGCCACCTGTAAGCCACGCATTTTCGCTAATAAGGATTTGTTCTTCCAGCGTGATATTGCCGAGCCTTATCTCTCTAAAAACAATATAGGCCGTCATCAGCTTACTTAAACTGGCCGGCTCGACTCTATCATCTGGATTCTCAGCAGCAATGATCAGACCAGTGCTGGGATTCATCAAAACCCACGACGATACTTCAAGACTCGGAGGAGGCATGCTGGATTGCATTACAGGCAACAAGTCAGTCTCGTATGACCGCACCTGCATCGGAAAAAGCAAGCATGCAATAACGATAAAATAAGTCACTTTTTGCTTCATTATTCTTGCCCTGATATTACTCTGGTACTTTACGCGCTAAGATTCCAGTTATAGCCTGAATTCTTGAAATAAAGCTGTCTATCGATAACTCTTCTTTAATTGGGCCAACTCGAACCCGATAATACGTCACTCCAGATACCTCTGCAGGTATTATATCTACCAAACCCACATCTTCTTTTAGCAATTGGCGGCGAAGTGTTTCTGCGTTCTCTGGTAATCGGAAACGTGCTGCCTCTATAAAGATCCCAATTCTAGCAATTGACATGTCGTTCGCAACATCAACAACTGTCACCTCAACATCGGCTGTACCTCTCTGATCCAGGCCAAGCTTTCTAGCAGCCACATATGACAAATCAATGATGCGGCCTTGTAAAAAAGGTCCACGATCATTAACTTTTACCACGACACTCATATCTGTATCCAGCATTCGAACACTAACATATGTCGGTAACGGTAACGTCTTATGAGCCGCTGTCATCTTATACATGTCGTAGACTTCTCCACTTGAAGTTTTTCTTCCATGGAACTTTTTCCCATACCAACTAGCCTCGCCAACTTCTCGGTATCCACTAGCAGAGGCCAATGGATAATACCTTTTACCAAAAACGGTATAAGGAGAATTTCCATAGCGACTTAGCGGCTCTACCTGTGGTGTTGCATCAGCTATTCTACTAGGATCTGGCCCCTTATCAGTTGGAGGCCCATCATCCTCATAATAAGCTCCATCAGGCAGCTCAGTGGGGCGCTGCACTGGCATAAAACTACAAGCGGACAATATGTTGAACGCAATAAATAGAGCTATAAAGCATCGGATCAAGTGTAATGACCTCTAATCCTAATTATCTATATTCTCAGCTAACTCTGACACAACCATCGCATAGTTCTGGCTTCGGTTATACCGAGTCAGAACAAAATAATTGGGATAAGCAATTACAAATTCTTCCCGATCGTCGTGCTTCAGCTTGATAATGCCGATTTTATCTCCAACCCATCCGTCGTATAGCACAATACCGCGATCTTCTAGTTCTTGAACTGCAATATCAGGCTGATACCCCCGTGTTTCGCCAATCATTGACAATGCCTTTCCATCGTCCGATAGACGCCCTAAGATAGGAGCTCCTGCTTGCCAACCGTGTTGGCTCAGATAATTTGCAACACTTCCAATAGCATCTACATGACTTTCAAGTAAATTGCTCTGTGCATTATGATCGAAATCAATCGCATAATTTCTATAACTGCTAGGCATAAATTGTGCGATCCCAAAAGCACCAGCATAAGAACCTTTTACTTTTAGTGGATTAAATATACCTCTAGCAGACAACCACATATATTCTTTAAGCTCATTAAGAAAATAGTTACTCCTTCGATCATACTTGAGTGCTAATGTTACAAGTGAATCTAAAACACGATGACGTCCAGTATTTCTCCCATATCGAGTCTCAACTCCGATAATTGCAACAACGATTTCGGGTGGAATGCCGAATTGTATTTGCGCCTTGTCCAAAATCGCACGATATCTAGTTTGATATTTTTTTCCATCCTTGACAATTTTCTTATTCAAGAATCTGTCCTTATACCGGTACCATGGTAAGCTCTCCGCTGGTCTTTCCATAATACCAACGAGGTCTTTATTGATAGTGGCGTCGGTTAACCACATGATCAATTTCTGCTCTTCAATCTCTTCATCTACAGTTAGCTCTCCTACGAGACTCTTCAACGCTGGGTAAGAATTAATGTCAACAGCAACACACGGAATAGCGACAAAAAACATGCTAAGTGCCATGGCTGCAAGAGATTTTCGTAATTTGATTTGCATCTAACGCTTCGCTAGTCAACGCATAAGTTGTTTGTGCGTACACGCACTCATAACAATTCCGAACGCAGCCATTAGAGTAACCATTGATGTTCCCCCATAGCTAATTAGTGGTAGTGGTATCCCCACCACCGGTAAGACTCCAGTGACCATTGCTATGTTAACAAAAACATAGAAAAAGAATGTTAAAGCTAAACTGCCAACTAGCAGTCGTGCATAGCTATCCTGAATACGGTAGGAAAGAAAAAGACAGCGGCCAACTACAAAAATATAAAGAATCATCAAAACTATCGCTCCGACTAGACCAAACTCTTCAGAAAAAACAGCAAAAATAAAATCTGTACTACGCTCTGGAATAAATTCCAACTGCGACTGTGTGCCTTGCAGCCAACCTTTGCCTACGATACCGGCAGAACCAACTGCAATCTGTGACTGAATTATATGATATCCGGATCCCATCGGATCCGCCCAAGGATTAAACATCGTTATAATCCTCTCTTGTTGATAACTATGCAGTCGAAACCATAAAAAAGGGGCAACTGCAGAAACAATTCCTGCAAGAATGAAAAGATGTTGCCAACGCACACCTGACATAAAAACTGCGAGCAACCCTGAGACGATAAGCAGGATAGCCGTACCAAGATCTGGCTGCATTATGACTAACAGTACTGGCACCAGAATTAACACAATAGCCATAATTAAGCTTGGCAATCCAGGTGGTAACGGTCTGCGTGTCAAAAACCATACAACTGCCATAGGTACTGCTAATTTCATTAGTTCTGAAGGCTGGAAACGAATAACCCCAAAATCTAGCCAACGTTGTGCGCCGCGACCAACATATCCTAGAGACAAAACCAAAATAAGAGAACCTACTCCTATGACAAAAAGATATGGAGACCACCGCCTTAGAACATCCGTAGGTATCTGCGCCACAACAAATAGCACCACTAAGGAAATAGCAATTCGAAATAAATGTCTCTGAAGAAGATTCCAATCCTGACCACTAGCACTAAACACTACAAACACTCCAACACTAAGTAGCAATAGAATACCGAAGAATAACACGCCATCGATATGAAGTTTGCTAGCCAAGATTTCTGCCTTTTCGCTCTGAAGTCGCTCTACGTAATCGTTCTATAAAATAATAGTCAAGAATTTTACGTGCAATGGGAGCGGCCACCTTACTGCCACTGCCACCATTTTCTATAACAATTGCTAACACAATACTCGGCTTTTCAACTGGCGCAAAAGCAACAAAGAGAGCATGATCTCTTAGATGTTCTGGAACACTTTCAGAATCATATTCTTCCTCTTGACCAATAGAAATAAGTTGTGAGGTCCCAGTTTTTCCTGCAATTCGATATGGTGATCCTGCCCCACTAGAACGCGCTGTTCCTTGTAGGCCATGTACAACTGCTACCATTCCATCAATTACGGTATTCCATTCTTTTCCCTCTGCTACAACATTGGATATGAATCGAACTTCCGGACCCAAAACTATCTCTCCTGTCTCCGAATTCTCAAAATGTGATAACAATCTAGGCTGTACCACAGCACCACGATTTGCAATTGCTGAAGTGGCTACAGCAAGCTGCAATGGTGTTGCTAGCAAATAGCCCTGACCAATACCAGCAATAACCGTTTCGCCTGGAAACCATGCTTCACCACGTGTTTCCTTCTTCCAATCACGACTGGGAACCAAACCATTAGTTTCATCGTCAAGCCCAATACCAGTCATACGACCGAGGCCGAACCGACCTAGCCATGTCGACATACGGTCAATGCCAAGATCAACCGCGAGTTGATAAAAAAACAGATCACAAGATCGCTCAATAGCCTCCAATAAAGAAACGGCTCCATGTCCATCTCTATTCCAACATCGATAGGCGCGCTCTCGACCAGACAAATAAAATTCTCCATTGCAAAACACCTTTGCATCTGACCCAAGCCCCTCATTAAGGGCAGCAACAGCTAATAGCGGCTTAATAGTGGACCCAGGAGCATATCGGCCATGTAGAGCTCGATTTAGCAGTGGCTTATCCGGCGAACTTCGTAAATCTTCATAAGATGATTTTCCGAAGCCACTAGCAAATAAGTTGGGGTCATAATCTGGCGAGCTTACAAAAGCCAATACATCTCCTGTATCTGGTCGAAGCACAACAGCAGCTCCACGACGACCGCCAAGTGCGCCACGAGTAACCTTCTGTATTTCAGCATCTAGCGTAAGATGAGCGTTCCAACCAGAGCTGGGAGGTAGTTTATCGACAGATCTTACAACTCGCCCATGTGCATTAAATTCTACTGAATCATAGCCAGCTGCACCAAAGAGCTGTTTTTCATACTTAGCTTCAATTCCCAGTCTGCCAATATAGCGCGTACCGCTATAAGAAGATCGATCTAGATCTTGCAAATCACCCTCACTTATACGACTAACATACCCGATCGCATGGGCAAATAGTCCATCATATGGATAAAACCTACGAAGGTTTGCAGTCAAAGTGACACCAGCGAATCGATGCTGATTCACAGCCACCAGAGCAGCCTGCTCATGCGATAAATTCATTTTAAGTAAATGAGATTCGAAGGTGGGGCGGTTTTCTAAACCTCTAAGAAAACGAGATATCTCGGTATCATTCAGATCAATCAGATTTGAAATTTCTTTTATAGTGCTATTAATATCAGGAACTTTATCTGGAACAAGTTCTAGATCATATACGGGATAATTTCTGGCTAGTACAGATCCATTGCGATCAAAGATCCACCCTCTTATAGGTGGTATAGGTAATATACCTAACCGATTCTCACTAGATAACGTGCTATAACGATCGTAGTTCATAACCTGCAAGAAATATAGTCTTCCCAAAACAACTAAGCTCAAGATCACCACCATGCTCGCCGCTATGATTAGGCGATATTTGGTAACCGAGGAATCCCGTCGAGGGTCAAGAATATAGAGGCTGGACTTCAATATTGATCTCAACTATACCCTCCCCTACGGTAATCTCGCCCATTGACGTACACGTCGAAGAATAATGTAGATAACCGGCCACAGAAACGCCGCAATCAAAACAGCAATCCAACGATTGCTAGAGAAGTCTATATCTCCAATGATTATCCCAATAAACATCAGGAGAACAGTTTCGCCGATAAGTAAAATTAGAACAATAAAAGACTGCTGCCAAACTGGAAACATTCGAACACGAAGAGCAAGTCGGTCAGCGAAAAACACAAGAACTAGTTTACTTAATGCATAACGCCCTAATGTTCCAAAAGAAACAACATCCAAAAAAAGACCAATCAACCAGGCTGGCAGTAAACCTATTTTCTTTGGGACAGCGAAACACCAATAGATAAGAACTAGGGAAATCCAGTCAGGGTTGTAACTATTCAAACTACCGCCAGTAGGAACAGCAAAAAAACAAAATGCGATCAATAATGTGATGGGAATAACCCACCACTTTTTTGAACGAGACGAATTACTAATCAATTTAATTGCTCATCTTTTCTAAATCAGTTGCAGTAATCTTATTCCCATTATGCGATATCAATAGAACCTCTCTAACAGCTGACGGCTGAGCTGTAGGCTCTGCGACAACACTTAGAAACGGTGAGTTTACATCACTATCAATTTCTTTAATTGTGCCGACCGGATAACCTTCTGGATATAAATCGCCCAACCCAGATGTAACAAATAAATCTCCCCTTCTAACATCTGCTGTTCGAGCTAAGTATGGCGCACTTAACAAGTTACCTTGGTCGCTCCCGTATACAATGGTGCGGATCCCACTCCTAACAAATTGCACTGGGATGCCTTGGCTTGAATCTGTAATAAGCATTATAGAACTTCTGAATAAGCCAACCCTCACCACCTGCCCGATTACACCTGCTGGACCGATCACCGCTTGGCCAACATACACGCCATCCGCCGCTCCGCGATCAACAAGAACAGTTTGATTATATAGATCGGGATGTACCTCAACGATTCTAGCAAAAAGCGCCTCTTCAGAAAGCTTAGATTCTGCTCCTATGATCTTGCGCAAACGCATATTTTCGGCTTGAAGAGCATCAAACTGCTGCAACCGTGATTGCATTATAAGATGCTGACGCTGCAGGACAGTATATTTCTGCTTCAGTTCACCCCAGTCTTCGAGATCGTTACCTATCCAACGAAAAAACAATACTGGAGATGAAGCAACCATATGAATTGGTAGTGCCACAACTGAGACAACAGCGCGACCCTGTGAGAACATCTCTGTCTTACTATCCATCAGTAGTAATACAATTGACAAAGTGAGCAGCAATATTAGCCTATATGAAGGGAATAATCCTTTTGGTTTCATATACCCGGGATTCCAAATTTGTAGTTAGAGTATAATTCCATGACGGCGCACAGCGTCAGACGCCACTTAGTGCTAAGACCAAACAATACAAAGCATCATTCGTGCGTAAAAACATCTCCAAGAATATCCATTTCTTCCAGCGCGCGCCCACATCCTCGGGCAACGCACGTCAGTGGATCATCAGCAATAACAACTGGTAAGCCAGTCTCTTCCATTAATCGCCGATCCATATCGCGCATCATTGCGCCCCCCCCTGCGATAACCATACCGCGCTCACCAATGTCTGCTGACAATTCTGGCGGCGTGTTCTCAAGAGCCTCTCTGATTGATCGAACAATTTGATGCAACGCATCGCTAGTAGCTTCATATACTTCATCACTGTTAATCATAAGACTGCTTGAAACACCCTCTGCAATGTCACGCCCTTTAACCTCCATCTCTCTCAGCTCAGAATCTATCCATGCTGAACCAATAGCTTTCTTAACACGCTCTGCAGTCGACTCACCAATTAACAAACCGTGGCGTCTTCTAACATAATTAATTATGGCCTCATCGAAAGTGTCTCCTGCAACTCGAATCGAAGTCGCATAAACTCTCCCACCTAGTGAAATGACGCCGACTTCCGTAGTACCACCGCCAATATCAACTACCAATGAACCCGTTGGCTCTGCAACTGGAAGACTAGCGCCAATCGCAACAGCCATCGGCTCTTCTATTAGGTAAACTTCTCTCGCACCTGCACTACGAGCCGATTCCCGAATCGCTCTCCTCTCTACTTGTGTTGACCCCCCAGGGACTGAGATAACTATTCTTGGACTTGAAAAGAACCTATTTTCTTGTACGCGGCGAATAAAAAACTTAAGCATTACTTCGGTGATACCAAAATCCGCGATAACGCCATCTTTAAGGGGTCGAATTGCTTTAATATTCCCGGGAGTTCGACCCAGCATCATTTTAGCTTCTTTACCTACAGCGAGTACCGTATTGTCAGGCGATATAGATCCGGTACGGATCGCCACTACCGACGGCTCATTGAGTATGACTCCTCGATCACGCACATAAACTAGTGTATTGGCGGTTCCAAGATCTATTGCTAGATCATTAGAAAACAGGCCAAATAGGCTTTTACGAGAAAAATGGCGAAACACAGAATAAGGAACCATAAGTTGCTCAGTAGGTAATCTAACAATAAGTCGGTGGGCTGATGATAACTCGTAGGATATAATTATCACAATTCCTCGTTAGCCGCATTATCGAGCCCGACATGTCCATAACAAAATACGATGTTGAACATATCGCAAATCTGGCCAGAATTCGCATAGATACGGCAGATATTGAGCAATATACCCTTGATTTAGCACGAATACTTGAATTGTTCCAGCAAATGGACTCTATGGACGTTAAGGACAAAGAACCGCTAGCTCACCCTCAAGATATTGAATTACGCCTTCGCAATGATGAGGTGACCGAACCCGAAATGAGACAGAAACTGCAGTCTGTGGCCCCTAGCATTCATCAAGGCTTGTATTCGGTTCCCCAAATAATAGAGTAGCTGGGCGCATTCTGGTGACCAATTTTTCCAGCACAAATACCTAGCAAAAAATATATGCCATACCGGCAAAACCTTAGCTCAATTGTAGGCATGCTGAATCGGAACGACATAAGCAGTGTTGAGCTTGTTCAATGCTTTCTTGACCGTATACAAAAACATTCTGATCTCAACGCTTTTATTTCTACTGATCCTGAACAGACACTAAAACAAGCACAACTATCTGACGAAGCAAGAGCAAGGGGCTCAAGTAGCGATTTATCTGGAGTCCCCATTGCGCATAAAGATATATTTTGTACAACTCACATGGCTACAACATGCGGATCTCGCATGTTAAAAGATTTTATTTCTCCCTATAACGCGACTGTCGTAGAACTCCTATCAAAAAGTGGAGCGATATTGATTGGTAAAACAAATATGGATGAGTTTGCGATGGGCAGTTCAACCGAGACGTCCTGGTTTGGTCCAACGCGAAATCCATGGCACGGAGACCACGTACCTGGTGGAAGTTCTGGCGGTTCCGCTGCGGCTGTTGCAGCTCGATTAGTTCCAGCTGCAACAGGAACCGATACCGGAGGATCTATACGACAACCAGCTGCATTTTGCGGACTTACCGGTCTCAAACCTAGTTATGGTCGAATCTCCCGCTACGGCATGATTGCTTACGCATCATCATTAGATCAAGGCGGACCAATCACTCAAACAGCTGAAGATGCTGCTCGACTTCTACAAGTTATGGCTGGTTTTGACAGGCGTGATGCAACTTCGTTAAACAAACAGGTACCTAATTATCTTGATCACTTATGCACGTCGATTGCAGGACTTAGAATCGGAGTACCCAGTAACTTTGTAGATGATGCAGTAAACTCAGAAGTATTAGATGCAATTCATGACTCTCTTGCCGAGTTTGAAAAACTAGGAGCGAAGCTTGTCGAAGTGAGCCTACCCAGTTCTAAAGCTGCCATCCCTTGTTATTACGTTATCGCACCAGCTGAAGCCTCATCAAACTTGTCTCGATTCGATGGTGTGCGCTATGGCTATCGAACAGACTCATTTAATGATTTAGACGAGCTGTATAAGAAAACCCGTAGTGAGGGATTCGGCTTGGAAGTTAAACGTCGAATTATGATCGGCACCTTCGCACTATCATCTGGATATTACGATGCATATTATCGAAAAGCCCAACAAATTCGGCGCTTAATATCTGATGAATTTGAATCCGCTTTTAAGCAGTGTGATTACATCGCGGGACCAACATCACCCACAACAGCTTTTGGCCTTGGAGAAAAAACAAATGATCCAGTGTCAATGTATCTTAGCGATATCTTCACTATAAGTGCAAATCTTGCTGGTATTCCGGCCATTTCAATCCCAGTAGGTTTTGATAAGCTCGGTCTACCAGTAGGGTTACAGTTAATAGGCCAGTCTTTTGATGAACAAGGTCTACTTAATCTCGCTCATTCGTACCAGCAGGTTACAAACTGGCATGAAGTAATACCGACGGAATTTACATAAATGGCTTGGGAAACTGTTATAGGGCTCGAAGTACACGTGCAGCTATGCACTCAAAGTAAAATATTTTCTGGGGCGGGAACTATGTTTGGCGCTGAACCAAATACTCAAACATGTGAGGTAGACATTGCCTTGCCCGGAGTTTTGCCGGTGATGAATAAGGAAGCCGCCCTAATGGCTGTAAAGTTTGGAATTGCTATTGGCGCAAATGTAAATCGCCGCTCGATATTTGCCAGAAAAAATTATTTTTATCCTGATCTTCCAAAAGGCTATCAGATTAGTCAATATGAACTACCGATAGTTTCTGGTGGAAGTGTCGACATTAGCACGCCAAATGGCAATAAAACGATTAGAATTACTCGTGCGCATTTAGAAGAAGACGCAGGTAAATTATTGCATCAACAAGCGAACAATTGCTCTGGTGTAGATCTAAATCGCGCTGGTACCCCCCTGCTGGAAATTGTTTCCGAACCAGATATGCGATCACCATCGGAAGCGATAGCTTATCTAAAAAAGATTCATACACTAGTCCGATATCTGAAAATTTGTGATGGAAACATGCAAGAGGGTTCTTTTCGTTGCGATGCGAATGTCTCCGTTCGCCCGAAACGCAATGACCAATTCGGAACACGATGTGAAATAAAAAACCTTAACTCATTTCGCAATATCGAAAAAAGCATAAATTTTGAGGTTAAAAGACATATTGATGTCCTTAAGGCTGGTGGAAATATCGCCCAGGAAACACGCCTATATGATGCTAACAACGATTTAACTCGGTCAATGAGGAGTAAGGAAGAGGCGCACGATTATCGCTACTTCCCCGATCCCGATTTGCCACCATTGGTAATCAGTGATGATTTATTTTCTGAGACTCAAGCATTGATCCCAGAATTACCTGATCACCGATACAAAAGATTTATTTCTAGCTACCACTTAAACGAAAAGGATGCAGAATTTCTTACTTCCGACCGGGAAATTGCCGATTATTTTGAACAGGTAGTTTCGATTTGTAGTGATAGCCGAAAATCAGCAAACTGGATCACCGGAGAATTACTACACCGACTTAATCAAAATGGATTGGATATCAAAAACTCAAAGATAGCCCCACCAATGCTCGGTGAACTTATACAAAAGATTAATGACGGTACTATATCTGGGAAAATCGCAAAAGACGTTTTCGATGAAATGTGGCGTGGCGAAGGCGATGCTAACTCAATAATCGAAACAAATAATCTGGGACAAATCTCAAATACCGACATAGTTGACGACGCAATTGATAAGGTTATAGAGAATCATGCTACACAGGTACAACAATACCTAGATGGACAAAGTAAAGTCTTTGGTTTCTTAGTAGGGAAAGTTATGCAAGCAACAGCTGGGAAGGCTAACCCTCAACTGGTCAATCAAATACTGAAGACTAAATTAACTCGAAAACATGAAATTTCCGATTAGTGCACACAAAGCCATTCGAGTGTTAGAATTACAACAACAGATTTAAAACCAGGTGTTAGAGGCCCAATATATTGAGAACTACTTGGAGCCAAAATCTGGGAGCAACTGTGAATAGAAATAAATTTATGGTGCGATTTGTTGCTGCAGCTGTCAGTATTTTGTTGCTGAGCGCCTGTGAAGGTGGGTCACGTAGCGGGGCCGTTGGTCAAATATTCAATCTTTCAGGTCATTGGACGGGCTCGCTTACTGAGGTAGGTGGTAGTTCTAATTTGGCTTCGTCGTTTACCATATCAGATCATGGTGGATCTGTAAGTGGCACAATGACTATCTCCGGTCACACTTGCTTTAGTCATGGCAATTTAACTGGCACATCGTTTCCTATGCCAGTTAATTCAGAAGGCGACAATCCATTGACCTCGGATCAAGAAAATAGCAATCAGGGGACAGCAAGCCTTACTCTCACCTCCACTGAAACTTCAAAAGGTATTGAGTCAGTCTCCATAACTAGCGGTGGAAGTGGGTATACTAGTCCGCCAACTATATCCTTTACTGCTCCTGATGACACATTGGGTAGCAAACCAACTGCCACAGCCGTTATTGAGGATGGGGCCATTAAAGCCATTGTTGTAAACAGTCCCGGCACCGGATATCGCTTTGCACCAGGAATAACATTCTCAGGAGGTGGAGGGACTGGAGCAGCAGCGACAGCCACACTTTCTAGCGTCACTAACAACATTATTTTCACCATGAGTGGTGACTCAAGTTCTATCCAAGGCCACTATTCCGGCACATGGAACGGGGCATCTGCTGCTTGCCGCGTAGGAACCCAAGGCACTATCTCTCTCCAGCGATCATAGGTGTGGATGCGCCAAATCACTGGACCTTATATGTGCAGGCTACTAACAACGACACAAATTCTAGATACTATTGCGAATGTAGGTGGGTAACGCTGCAATATGGCTATCATGACCTCGCTCTATCATCCTAGCAGCAACCTTCACAATCCATTCGGCGCGCGGCTCAATACCACGTATTATTTGATCTGCATTATGTAATACTATTTCTTCGGAGTACAGATCCCAACCACTTCCAATAGCCACCTCATCAGGCAGAGGATGAGGCAGTGAGGTAAAACCACTTGTTTCCGGTCCATCGCGCCAGACCCAGCCCGATTTTGATTGCTTATCCTTAGTTAGACGACCCCAATACAGCTCACTCATTCTTGCATCTATAGCTGGAAATACCGACTGTGCATCGGCTCCTTCCGCCAAAGCCATTAGCGAAGATACTCCAAGCAAAGGTAATTTAAGGGCCAGCGCCAGACCTTGGGCTACCCCCAATCCAATTCGGATCCCCGTAAACGAACCTGGACCACTGTCAAAGGCGACAGCATCTAGATCATCAAGAGTTATCTTGGCCTCTAACAAAAGGCTCTCAGTCATTGGCAATACAAGATTGGAATGTCCGCGTGGCTCAACTTGGTGACGCTCCAAAATAGTGTCATCGCACAGCCTAAGAGCGACTGAGCAACTATTAGTAACCGTATCTATACCGAGTAATATCAAGAATTTTCTACTAATCAACAATTATTCACGAAGCGGACCATACAGCGAGAAACTGCATCCTGCCATTCCGGAAGAGCAACGCCAAAAACTCTATTCAGTTTCTCACAAGATAGTACAGAAAACTGAGGCCGAGGTGCCGGTGTTGCATATTCGCTGGCCATAATTGCTTTGACTTTTACATCAGTATAACCCCCCAAAGTAAGAATCTTTGATGCAAAACCATGCCAAGTTGTCTGACCAGAATTTACAGCATGGTAGACACCAAACTTATCATCCGAACTAACGGATAATTCATCGACAATCAACGATGTTGCCCGAGCAAGATCAACTGCATAAGTTGGCGATCCGATTTGGTCAGATACAACGCAGATCTCACTTCTGTCTTTTGCTATTCCTAACATCGTCTTCAAGAAGTTCTTTCCAACTAAAGAATACAACCATGCTGTTCGTAAAATTATATATCGATCGGTAGCAGCAATTATGGCTTGTTCTCCATCAAGCTTACTCCGACCATAAACTGTAGATGGTGAGGTAGCATCTGTTTCTTGATATGGAGTAGTTCCTGAACCACTAAAAACATAATCAGTCGAATAGTGAATAAAGATGGAATTAACTTGCTTGCACGCAGATGCTATAACACTCGGCGCTTCAGAATTAATCAAATATGCGACTGATTTGTCTGACTCCGCATTGTCGACTGCGGTATAAGCTGCAGCATTAATAACAAGAGCGGGTTTGTATGAAGTCACGATTGAACGCAAACTAGAAGGATTCGTGAAATCAACATCTGGTTGATCTAGAAATCTAACGTTATGTGTTTTTGGTAAAACCTCCATCAAGGACGTTCCGAGTTGTCCCGTACAACCAAAGACCAAGATCCTCATTTATCTATTTAACGACGCTGAGGTCCGGTAATTCTGACAGTAAGGGTGCTGAGCTATCCTTAGGTGATAGCAATGGATTGGATACTGGCCAATCGATGTTGATATCTGGGTCATTCCAAAGTACAGCTGCATCTTCTGAAGGATCATAGAGCGCAGTACATTTATAGGAAAGCTCAGCTGTCGAACTGAGCGTGCAAAACCCATGAGCAAATCCAGGTGGCACGTATAACTGTTTATGATTTTCAGAAGATAACTCTAATCCGAACCATTGTCCAAAAGTTGGCGATGAACGCCTGATATCAACAGCCACATCGAATACTTTACCAACAACAACCCTGATCAACTTCCCCTGCCATCGAGGATATTGATAGTGCAATCCTCGTAAAACCCCCTTCGAAGATTGTGAATGATTATCCTGGACAAATTGTTCTGGAAGACCAACAGCACTAAAATCACGCGCATTAAAAACCTCAGAAAATGAGCCACGTTCATCAGAAAAAACCTTGGTTTCAATTATCACCACACCCTCTAGAGGCGTTCCGATTAGCTTAATCATGTGCGCGAGAGGTCCACAGTCTGGTGAGCAGCGTTTACGAAACAATGTCTCCAAAAAACGACTTCAGCTTTCCTGTCCAAGAATCCTCACGAGGTCTGTGGCGATCCCCGCCCTCACTTGTTGACTGATCAAATTCACTAAGTAATTCTTTCTGTTTTCGAGTCAAGTTGACTGGAGTTTCAAGTTTCATTTTACAGTATAAGTCACCGACTACACCATTTCGGACATTCTTAACACCCTTGCCTCGCAATCTAAAAACTTGCTCTGATTGGCTTTCTGGCGGAATCTTCAAATTTGCCCGCCCCCCCAAAGTTGGAATATCTAGATTTCCCCCTAACGTTGCTGTAGCAAAACTGACGGGTACCTCACAATACAAGTTATCACCATCTCTTGAAAATATCGAATGGTCTTCTAGATGTATTTGTACATAAAGGTCTCCAGTTGATCCTCCGCCAGAGGATACTTCACCTTCTCCCGCCAAGCGGATTTGGTCTCCCTCATCTACACCAGCGGGAACTTTTACTTGAAGCGTCTTCGTCTTTTGAACTCGGCCTTGACCCCCACAGTCCTTGCATGGTGACGAAATTACAGTACCACTACCGCGACAATGCGGACATGTCTGCTGAATAGAAAAGAAACCCTGCTGCATCCGAACTTGCCCTCGGCCATTGCAGGTACCACATGAGGCTGGTACTGTTCCAGGCTTAGCGCCACTCCCCGCGCATGGGGTACAACGCACATAAGTAGGTACTCTTACACGTGACTCGGTGCCACGAACTGCATCCTCAAGTGATAAGTTAAGCTGGTATTGCAAGTCAGCGCCTCGCACTGGACCACCCTGTCGCCCGCCACCACCAAAGATGTCACCAAAGATGTCACCAAAGATGTCACCAAAACCGGCACCGGCTCCCCCACCCATGCCTTGAGCAGAGTCAACTCCCGCATGCCCAAATTGATCATATGCTGCTCGTTTCTGGCTGTCGGCCAATACTTCATAAGCCTCCTTAGCCTCCTTAAAATTCTTTTCTGCAGTAGCATCATCAGGATTACGATCAGGATGATATTTCATGGCAAGACGCCTGTAGGCTTTCTTTAGATCCGCCTCAGTCGCATCTCGCTGAACTCCTAGTACTGCGTAATAATCCTGCTTCGCCATCTTGCTTGATTGCCCCTTCACTATTGCCAGAATCGCGAAAAGCCGGTCATTTTGTCACCGGCTTTTCATAGCGTTATACCGGACGAGTATAGCCCGGGATATAAAATATTGACTAATCCTTGTTATCTTTTACCTCTTCAAATTCCGCGTCAACAACATCATCAGCACTGCTACTTTGTGAATTAGACTCATTCACGGTCTCAGAATCGTTACCACCAGGTGAAGTAGCCTCGCTCGCTTGCTCTTGATACATCTTTTCTGCAAGCTTATGACTGGCCTCCATTAATGCATTAGTCTTATTCGTGATGTCTTCTATATCGTCCCCCTTCACTACTGCCTCAAGCTCAGCAATCGCTGCTTCTATTCTAGTCTTATCGTCCGTATCAGCTTTATCTCCAGCCTCTGCCAAAGTCTTACGAACAGTGTGGATCATGGCCTCCCCTTGATTTTGCGCGTCAACAAGTTCTCTAGCTTTGCGATCCTCTTCAGCATGAATCTCGGCATCATGCACCATCCGCTCAATTTCTTCCTCAGAAAGTCCTGAGCCTGCTTTAATAACGATTTTATTCTCTTTACCGGTTGCCTTATCCTTAGCAGAAACATTAAGAATTCCATTGGCATCAATATCAAAAGTAACTTCGACCTGGGGCATTCCTCGAGGAGCTGGCGGGATATCAGTTAAATCAAACTGGCCCAGCGATTTGTTGTGCTGAGACATCTCCCTCTCTCCCTGAAGAACATTTACCGTTACAGCAGTCTGATTATCGGCTGCCGTAGAAAACACTTGATTGGCTTTTGTAGGGATAGTGGTATTCTTTTCAATCAGACGAGTAGTGACTCCCCCAAGGGTCTCTATGCCCAATGATAGTGGCGTAACATCTAATAGCAGAACATCCTTAACCTCTCCACCAAGAACGCCGCCCTGTATCGCCGCTCCAACAGCTACTGCTTCGTCTGGATTCACATCACGGCGTGGTTCACGGCCAAAGAAATTCTTGACAGCTTCTTGGACCTTTGGCATACGAGTCTGACCACCGACCAATATGACATCAGAAATATCTGAAGCGCTCAGCCCCGCATCCTTGAGGGCTACCTTACATGGCTCAACGGTGCGCAAAACTAACTCCTCTACCATTGCTTCAAGCTTTGCTCGCGTCAGCTTTAGGTTGATATGTTTGGGTCCGGTCTGGTCGGCAGTTATATAGGGCAAATTCACATCTGTTTGTGCGCTAGACGATAACTCAATCTTTGCTTTTTCAGCGCCTTCCTTTAATCGCTGCATAGCCAAGGGATCTCCTCGTAGATCCATGCCTTGGTCCTTATGAAATTCATCAGCGAGATAATCTATAACACGTCTATCGAAATCCTCTCCACCGAGAAACGTGTCGCCATTTGTAGATAATACTTCGAACTGTTGTTCACCATCCACTTCAGCAATCTCAATGATAGAGATGTCAAACGTGCCTCCGCCGAGATCGTAGACAGCGATCTTACGATCACCTTTTTTCTTTTCTAATCCATATGCCAGTGCAGCAGCGGTCGGCTCATTGATGATCCGCTTAACGTCAAGCCCAGCAATCTTGCCTGCATCCTTAGTAGCCTGTCTTTGAGAGTCATTAAAATAAGCTGGCACTGTAATTACTGCTTCGGTAATTTCAGTTCCTAAATAACTTTCCGCCGTATTTTTCATCTTCTGCAACACGCGCGCTGAAACTTCAGGGGGCGCCATTTGTTTACCGCCTGCATCGATCCACGCGTCGCCATTCTTCGCCTTAACAATCTTATAAGGCATAAGATCAAGATCACGCTGGACTACATCCTCATCAAACTTTCTTCCAACTAATCTTTTTGAAGCGAATACCGTATTACTGGGATTAGTAACGGCCTGCCTTTTTGCAGATTGGCCTACCAATACTTCATCATCGGCGGTAAAAGCCACTACGGATGGCGTAGTACGATCTCCCTCACTATTTTCAATGACCTTCGCCTTGCCACCCTCCATAACAGCGACACACGAGTTAGTCGTACCGAGATCAATGCCAATGATATTTGCCATGATATTTTCTCCTTTACCTAAACAACCAGATTTAAACTATATTCTTCAGACTTTAATGGGGTTATGTATCGATAAAATCAAGAATCTTTTACTTCGCTAGCCACCATAACCATCGCGGGACGCAACAAACGGCCATTAAGGCTATAACCCTTTTGAATGACCCTACAAATTTCATTAGCCTTAAAATCTCCTGTCTCTTCCATGCCCATCGCCTGATGCAATTCCGGATCAAGCTTCTCACCAAGCTCGGGGAGCACCTCTTGAATCGCAAACCGTTCAAAAACAGCCTCAAGCTGCTTAACAGTAAGGGTAATTCCCTCTACCATATTTTCTAGGACATCTTGATCTGCGCTCTTAGACCGAAAATCCACATTTCTCGCCATTTCGAGGCTATCCTTAACCATCAAGAGCTCTCTAACAAAACCTTCTAGAGCAAATTTTCGGATGTTAGACATCTCAACGTCGGACCTTTTCCGTATATTTTCTACTTCTGCTCTAGCACGCAAATACTGCTCTTTTAGATCATTAACCTGTTTATGGAGATCCTCTAGCTCATCAGTTTCAGCTACAGAATCGCCGCCCTCAGTCTCTGAATCCAAGTCAACAGCATCTCTGCTAATATGGCCTTGATCTGTTTCCAAGGATTCGGCTGCAGAAGAATCAGTCGTCGTCATATCTTCATTGTGTTCCGGCTCAATACCGAGACTCGCACCCGATTCTTGGATCGAATCAGTCTTAGTATCTTGATCAATTTTGCTGGAAGTCATATGTTCTATAATTGCAACTATTGCTCATACAACAATGGGTCTAACCATAAGATGGGGGCTATGTAAGGCTAAATCAAGCCAAAAAACATAAGAAGTTGCTGGTTAGGATTGCTGGCACCAGACCAATCTAACCTTACAACTAAGACAGTGAATCTATAGCATGCCCGAGCACACGGGCTGTCACATCAACAACAGGAATTACTTCCTCATAAGGCATACGAGTAGGCCCAACCACACCCAACACCCCAACACATCGTCCATCGCTTGTATAAGGGGCTGTTACTATGCTGCAATCTGTGAGCGCATTGTAACCCGACTCTTCGCCAATAAAGATGCTGATTCCATTAGCTTGCATGCTCTTATCAAGAAGTTCCAAGAGATCCTGTTTGGCCTTAAAAGCATCAAATATATCCCGTAGCTTCTTCAGCTCAGAAAAATCAGGAATAGCCATAAGATTCGTCTCACCACTAACTATCACGTCATCTCCCGCCTCATCTTCATCGAGCAATCCCTGCGCCATCTCTACTGCAGTTCGCATGATATGATTCATAGCATCGCTATCCATCTGCATATCTCTTAACAATCCACGCCGAACATTGTTAAGGGCTTGTCCTGAATAGGTAGAGTTAAAAAAATTTGCGGCTTCAACTAATTCGCTTGGAGAATAATCTCGGTCATTTAGTAATACTTTATTCTGTACCCTTCCATCATCCGTTACCAAAATTGCTAACACCCTTCCAGGCGAGAGTCTCAAAAACTCCACTTGCTTTAGATGTGCATGCTGGCCGACTGGTAACATCACAACCCCAGCGAAGTGGGTAATTTGTGATAACAGATCCGATGCTAATTCCACAAGTTGGTTTGGATCTCGCCCTTCTTGTAAATTTCCACTGATCTCATTCAACGCATCACCCTTCAAAGGCTTAATCTTAAGCATCGTGTCGACAAAAACCCGGTAGCCAAGAGGAGTAGGAACTCTACCCGCTGAAGTATGGGGAGCATGAATTAGGCCCAGCTCCTCTAGGTCTGCCATGACATTTCGTATTGTTGCCGCACTAAGCTCAATTCCAACTTCTCTTGATAGCGTTCGCGACCCCACAGGCTCGCCCGCGTCGACATATCGACGTATCAGAGCTTGTAATAATGTCTCTGCTCTATGGCTTAAATGTAGTTTAGTTTTATCAGTCACAATCTAGGTATTTCCGCAAAAATCCTGCTTAGCGGTAAAATCCTACCTCAAGTTGACCTTTAGGTGCTAATTTTGTAGTCAAATTAGCAGTCGGGGACTAAAAAACTAGGTTCTGTCTATCCTTGAGTTGACGGGACATAATGCTGGATTAGCAACAAGGGGGGTAGTTATGGTATTTCAATCCGCCGGACTTTTTGGCCGATACGGAGACTCAAAAGTCAAGGAAACGATTCTCTCAATAAAATATTTCCTGGAAAACAGAGGTTTGGAGGTGTTTTTAGGAGACACAACCTCCAGTGAAATCCGAGGAATAAGGGTTGAAGAGTCAGGTCAATCGTTTCCTGAAACTATCGATGTGGGTATCGTGGTCGGTGGTGATGGCACTATGCTGCATGTCGCCCGTACAGTAGCAAACCAGAAGCTACCACTCATTGGTATCAATCTGGGTCGGCTTGGCTTCCTAACGGATATTCCTGCCGATAGTATGAAAGATAAACTCGACGAAATTCTCGATGGAAATTTCTTGATCGAGAAAAGAACTATGCTTGATGCAAATGTGACTTTGGATGGACGTTTGGTGAGAAAGTGCACTGCACTTAATGACATTTTTGTCTCCAAAGGAGATGCCGGAAAAATGATTGAGTTTGAAACTAAAATAGATAACTTATTAGTAGCGCGCACACGCAGTGACGGCATCATTGTAGCAACTCCGACGGGTTCGACCGCATATGCATTATCCGCTGGAGGACCAATTCTGCATCCATCATCATCCGCAATTGTCTTTACACCGATTTGTCCACATACTTTGGGTCAACGCCCTCTCGTTCTAGATGATAATTGTAAAATTGACATAGCGATGCTTGACTTATCGGGCGCATCTGCAAATTTCTTTGTTGACGGATTACGGATCCTGTCCATTGAGAACAATGAACACATCAAAATCCAGCGTAGCGATAAAGTTGCTAGACTTGTT
This sequence comes from Acidiferrobacteraceae bacterium, assembly GCA_002724185.1. GTDB lineage: Bacteria > Pseudomonadota > Gammaproteobacteria > Arenicellales > UBA868 > CAJXWH01. The sequence continues at coordinate 94,919 of PBOB01000021.1, forward strand.
CGAAGCAGTGCGCATAACCATTATGATACCCTCAGCTCCAAACTCGGCTGGGGTTAATATCTAATTCGACCTTAATGCTTACTTGGCTAGAAGTGCGGGACTTCGTTGTGATTGAGCATGCATCTCTGAATTTTGGCCATGGTATGACTGTGATTACAGGGGAAACTGGTGCTGGAAAATCCATTATCATAGATGCACTAGGTATTTTGCTAGGCGACCGAACCTCGAGCGATATCGTGCGGTTAGGTTCCGACCATGCTGAAATACAAGCTTCCTTTGATCTGAAAGACAATGCAGAGGCAAATAACTGGCTAGAAGAACAATCACTGGAAACCAAAGAAGGGGAATGCTTGCTGCGTAGACTTGTCTTTAAAAACCATCCTTCCAAGGGTTTTATTAATGGTCGATCTGTACCAATTCACTCGCTGCAAGAAATTGGGGAGCTTCTTCTAGACATACATAGTCAACATGAGCATCATCGCCTACTTCGCAGTGGCACACAAAGAACAATTCTTGATACTTACGCTAATTCTATCGATCTCGCCGATCGAGTTAAGACAACGTTCCGTGAACTTACTAACGCGCAACAACAGCTCGAGAATGCGAAAGAGGTGGAGTCGCAATTAGAAGAAAAGAAGAATTATCTCCGTCACCAGATAGATGACTTAACCGTGCTAGCCCCCCAACCCGGAGAATTGGAAACATTAGATATCAATCTCAAGCAGCTATCTAATATAACGCAGCTCACACAAGGTGCATGGCAAATTATGCAAGCATTAGATGAGCAGGAAGACAATTCTGCTTCAGCGATCATATATCGATCAACACAGGACTTGTTGGCGCTCTCTGCATATGACTCTCGTATGAGCGAGCCCGCCATACAATTAGAAATACTCTACTCCCAGATTCAGGATATTACATTAGATCTTAGGAAATGGAGTTCGGATTATGAACCTGATCCTCAGAAATTAGAAGCAACCGAGAAAAGGTTAGCACAACTCCATGAAGCGGCGAGAAAGTACCGTGTTGCACCAGATGAATTGGCCGATTTATTAGCTGAATTCCAAAAAGAACTAGAAACCATAAATGAAAGCTCAAGCCAAGTGGCGATAATCACGAAAAGTATCTCTATTTTAGAAAAAAAGTATGATGGATTGGCTGATGAGCTCTCCATCAACCGGCAAAAAGCGCAATTAAAGCTTGGGCATGAGGTTACACAACACCTAACTGAACTTGGGTTAGGTCAGGCTTCATTCAAGATTTTGCTTTCGTCCCGGCCAGAAAAGCAACGTGGAGCATATGGTCACGAAGCCATTTCGTTTTTAATTTCCACCAACCTCGATAGTGAGCCTGAGCCATTGTCTAAAGTCGCTTCTGGTGGCGAACTGTCTCGGATCAGTCTGGCCATCCAAGTTGCGGCGTCTCATACCGATAATATACCTAGTAACATTTATGATGAGATAGACGTAGGTATCGGTGGTCGGATTGCTGAGATTGTCGGCAATAAGCTACGGTTACTTGCTGTTGACAAACAAGTAATATGCATTACACATCTGCCACAGGTTGCGGTCCAAGGGAAAGATCATGTACAAATTACTAAACTGCACGACGTAGAAACTCGAATAGAAATAAATAGCCTTAATGCAGGTGAAAGAGTAGAAGAAATCGCACGAATGCTTGGAGGATTAGAAATAACAGAAAAAACACGGGCACATGCCGAAGATATGTTAAGGAGGGCTAGCAACAAATGATCAAAGTTAGACGTGCAACTGTTGCAGATACAGCAACCATCTCTCGGCTACTCGACAACTACTCTAGTATAGGACGACTGCTCCCACGCACAAGAGAAGAGATTGTTGAAAGACTTAGCAGCTTTTTTGTAAGTGAACAAGACTCAGTAGTAACAGGATGTGTCTCCCTTGAGGTTTTTACTTCTGAGCTAGGCGAGATTCGCAGCCTTGCGGTAGAACCAAATTTCCTAAAGTCGGGCAACGGAAGTTCACTCGTAAAAAACCTCGAAAATGAAGCGATGCGATTGGGTCTACAACGGCTAATCGCACTAACCTACGTGCCTGATTTCTTTCGTAAATTGGGTTTTGAAATTACTCCTATGAATTCTTTACCAGAAAAGGTTTTCGGTGTATGCGTGAATTGCCCCAAGTTTAACAATTGCGATGAGATTGCGATGGTAAAACACATTGAGGAAAATAATGGAAAACACCAATCATGATAGTGGCAATAATATCTATATTTTTTTGACTCTAGATAGAATTGGACTTATTAAGCATTATTTCGTCTTAACATCACTCAGCTTGCTGATTTCTATACTAGTAGGATGCTATCCTGGATATCAAAGCGCGCATGAGCAAGGCAACGTTTTCGAGTCAGCAGATATATCCCAATTACATGTGGGAATGACGAAGCGGGAAGTCCAAAAATTACTTGGCACTCCAGCTGTGCAAGACCCCTTCCATAAATCTAGATGGGATTATATATATGTCCATCGTGCCTACTCCCAAGATAGCACTTTTCAAATACTTAGCCTATTTTTTGATGATGAAATCTTGATGAGAACTGAACATAAACCGAGTATGGCCTCAAGCAACCACCGTAGCATCTCGACACTAGACAGGGTGAGCCCAAAACGATACCTAGAACGTATTTGGAAATCTCTCAGACTTTCTGATTAATAACTTTATTATTTCGTTCTGCTCTTAGCCGTCTTGCATCTGCCGGTGATACCATAAGAGGCCGATATACCTCTACCCGATCCCCTGTCGCTAATCTTGTATCAAGTTCTACAACCTTAGAAAAGATACCTACCTTAAGGTCCTCAATATCCAAATATGGCACCTTTGATAGTATCGATGACTTAAGGATAGCATCTCTCACTGTGCTTCCTACCGGCAACTCCACCTGACGCAAGAAACACTCACGTGGCAAAGCATAGACTACCTCAACTTTAACGAAATTGGCGTTCTCCATACCTATATTTAGCTTGTTTAGCAAAGGATTCGACTAATGTCCCAGTGATATATTTATAAATTGGTGTCAATGTCCGGTTCGCCAGTCTACTCGATAAAGAAAACTGCATATCTAGGCTTACTTTGCATACCCCTACATCAAGAGACTGGAAAAACCATAGGCCAGAAAAATGTTCGAAGGGGCCTTCTACTAGCTCCATAATAACTTCCTGGTCGACTATGAGCTGATTCCGGGTCGTAAACGCCGTTTGCAGGCCTTTATAGGATATGCCAATACGAGCAGTTACCTGAGCTTCCTTCCGATCCAATACAGCCGAGTGTTCGCACCACGGGAGGAATGTGTAATACTGATCAATATCATCAACGAGACCATACATCTCTGATGCAGAATAAGGCAAAATGAGAGAGCGATTAATAGTATGCACGAGATTTCTAAGGTCAATCTATACTTAAGCGAGATTATACTGGGTTCTGAGATGCTCTATCACTAGTTTCAAAATTATGGCAAAAAAGCAAAAGAGTTTAAATAGCATTGCTCGTAATAAAAGAGCTTGGTACGACTATTTAATTGAGGAACAGTTTGAAGCCGGTATGCTCCTTAAAGGATGGGAGGTCAAGAGTCTGCGTGCTGGGTCAGTGCAGTTAAACGAAAGTTACGTCGTTGTAAGAGATGGTGAAGTCTTTCTTATTGGCGCTCACTTCTCTCCTTTAAATACAGCTTCAACTCATATCAAAGCTAATCCTACTCGAGATAGAAAGTTATTATTGAACAGCTACGAGATACACAATCTAAAGAGTGCAGTTGAAAGAAAAGGTTATACTTTAGTGCCATTATCCATTTATTGGAAGCGAGGGAGAGCTAAGCTAGAAATCGCCCTGGCAAAGGGCAAAAAGCAACATGACAAAAGAGCAGCAATTCGCCAAAAAGAATGGGATCGAGAGCAGAGTAGATTATTGAAAACAACCCGCTAGTGTAAGTTCAATTCTGCTACAATTACATTACCAATGCGATGCCTTAGGTTAGGATTAATGAGGGGGCGACTTGGTTTCGACGTGGGTTACAAAACCATCGGAGCATGCCGAGGTGCAGATTTCCTCGTAAAATTAGCTGCAATAAATTTAGTTGCCAACGACGACAACTACGCCCTGGCGGCTTAATCCCTGCCAGCCTTTCACCTGATTTGTTCATGGATTGGGATTTGAAGGGTCGAAATACATGGACTCGTACTATGGTTTACTCGCAAACTATAGCGCTAAAATTTAGCGAGATCGCTGTCTACAACCCAGTCTGTTGGGGGGTAGCCAGTTAAATTAATAACAGACTAAGCATGTAGCTGCCGGTGAGTGGAGAACTTGCGGACGCGGGTTCGATTCCCGCCGCCTCCACCAATCTTGTGGTAGTTATCTAAAGGGCTTTGCAAGCTAATAAAATGAAAAGCAATACAACATTCAATTAGCTCTAGAGTATTTAACGCAGTAGAAGTTGGTAGCTTTTCAATTAGCATTACTAAAGAACAGCTGCTGCCCTTCTAATCTATAGGAATCAATCAGACTCTGCCCTTCGGAGCCGAGTAACCAGTCTAGGAATCGTTTACTGCTAGAAAAGTTTGTGTGTGGGTGTAGGTTAGGATTGACCAATATTATGCCATATTGATTAAGCAAATCCTCATCATCTTCATACAAAACTTCAAGATCGCCCTTGTCTCCAAATCTTATCCAAGAACCACGATCTGTTAGAGTATAGGCGTACTTGTTTGTAGCAATATTTAATGTGGTGCCCATGCCAGCACCGGATTCTAGATACCATGATTCTCTATCTCGGGTGCTATGCACAACGGCCGCATCTTCCCACAAACTTAGTTCCTTTATATGCGTTCCCGAATTGTCGCCACGCGATACAAAAAAAGACTGATGGCTCGCGATACGGTTAAATACATCGACAATATCCTTAGACTGCCTGACTTTTGCAGGATCTTGACGTGGTCCCACAACTATAAAATCGTTATACATTAGATCATGGCGCTCTAAACCAAAGCCCTCGGCTACAAACGCTTCCTCATATTGCCTGGCATGGACCACTACAACATCGACATCACCCTTTCGGGCGCTAGCGAGTGCCTGACCAGTCCCCGCCGATATAACTCGCACTTCAATACCAGTTTGTTCTGTAAAAAACGGCAGAACTGCATCAAAAAGACCTGTGCCAACAGTCGATGTCGTGGAATGGACTAATATGTAATTCCTGTCTGTAGTCGAAGACGCTACTGAACCAAAACCAAGAAATATAAGTACGCTCAACCACAAAAAAGACCATGGGGTGGCTTTCACCATCTTATCGTTACTCCATGCTAACGGGCGACTCAGCCGCAAGATTACAGACTCAAACGGAAATCAAAAGTATCAGCATTCTTGACCAAGCTTTTATATAGCGACGATCTGATGATACCGACTAACAAAGATCTCTTGATTGGTCTAAATAGATTGCTGTCGGGTCCGAAATTAACACTGCTTACGACCTGATTACAACCCCTATCCTTTGCTAATACAAGATTGATTGCTAATTGGAACATCCGACGTATTTGACGCTAAGATTTCTCCCAGAGTAAAGATAGATACCGCTAGTGGTAGAAATAATGGATAGATCAAAATAATTCAATGGGCTAGACTGTAGTATCTTCTGAAGATCTAGATATAGAAGAAACCCTATGTTTCTGCTATGAAGCAATCTTACACAATGCTATACAGCACCTCTTCTCGCTATTAAGCAGAAGGAAGCCCAATATATTCATTGATTATGCAAATTGTTATTGATTCAAAAACACTACATGCGCGATTAGACAATCCTGACCTCCGTATTGTAAGCCTCTGTGGATCGAACGAATTTCGATATAAACGGATACCTGGTGCAATATCTATAGATTATAATGAAGTAATAGATGGCAACAAACCGATAATCGGGCAAATACCTTCCAATGAAAAGTTACAACGCTTAACCGACCGTATTGGACTACGAGCTGGATTGCATGTAATCGCGTATGATGACGAAGGTGGTGGCTATGCTGCTCGCCTAGCATGGACTCTACACCTCATTGGCCATGAAGCTGTCTCAGTTTTAGATGGAGGGATTCATGCATGGCTTCATGATGGCTACAGGATCATCACGCATGAGATAGACCTGGAATATGAAAATAGACCCCATACTAGTGAAGTCGTTAATGCAAATGTTCTAGCAACACGAGACTATATCTTGGCACGCCTCAACCTACCTAGTCTGCAATTACTCGATGTGCGATCTAAAGAAGAATATCTCGGATTACGACGCCTCGCCCTTCGTGGTGGCCACATCCCGGGCGCCGTCAACCTGGAATGGGTTCAGGCTATAGACAAGAAACGCCAGCTTAGACTCAAGAACCAGCATGAATTAAATGCTATGCTATCTGAACTTGGCATTACCCATAATCAAGAGATAGTAGTCTACTGTCAGACTCATCATCGCTCGGCACATAGCTGGATGATGCTACGCCATTTAGGATTTTCTGAGGTTCGTGGCTATGCAGGGTCTTGGTCTGAATGGGGCAATGATCCAGATACACCTATTGAATAATAATCACGCAAGAAATGATTGTCCTACTTAAAGATAATGTAGCAAGTGAATCCCCCGAAGGATTAAACATACTCCGATATCTATCTGCGCGACCTGGCATCACACCAAAAGTACATAGCATATCTGGAACTGGACGACTACTTACGGAGATCTATGTCGTAGGCGACACAAGCACCTTGGATCAATCAGAAATTGAACACCTGCCTGGAGTAGAAAAAGTCGTACGAGTGTCTAGATCTTATGCTGTAATTGGACGCCACAAAGATGACACACGAAATCATGGCTTTACATATAACGGCATCAAGTTTGATCAAGACTGTTTCCTTCTGTTCGCTGGCCTTTGTGCGGTAGATACCTACCAAAATGCTGAGATCATGATGCGTGCACTACACGATAATGGTCAACAATGCGCAAGAATGGGTGCCTATAAACCTAGAACTAATCCCTACTCATTCCAAGGTCATGGTGCAACTTGCCTTCCATGGATTTTTGAACTGGCCGGAAAGTATGGTATTCGAGTTGTGGCAATGGAAATTACACACGACTCACACGTCGATGAAATCATGAGCTCCCTTCATGATAGTGGCCACCCTACCGGTGTTATGCTACAAATTGGGACACGAAATATCCAGAATTTTGAACTTCTTAAGTCAGTAGGACGCCAAAATGAATTGCCCGTACTTGTCAAACGCGGTTTCGGAATAACACTAGATGAATCGTTAAATGCAACTGAATATTTAGCAAGTGAGGGAAATCAAAAAATTGTATTTTGCCTTCGTGGAATGAAAACTAATCTCGGTGATCCACATCGAAATTTTGTCGATTTTGCACAGGTTCCAGTGGTTCGGAGACTGACACATCTCCCGGTTTGCATTGACCCATCGCATTCAGTTGGTGGGCGGGAAATAGATTCGTCGTCTATTCTAGATCTAATGCATGTTAGTGCTCAGGGCGTTATCGCAGGCGCCAACATGGTTCTTGTTGATTTCCACCCACATCCTGAGCAGGCGTTGGTTGACGGACCACAAGCACTGCATATCAATGAATTACCGTGGCTCATTGAAGACTTAAACATTGCTCGTAGGGCATTTGTTGACCGACTCGAGCTAAGTCGGCGCACTCATCAAGAATAGAGACAAATTTGGAGGAATCCATAGTGACTGGGAAGAAAGTTGAAAAATCAGATGAGCAATGGCGAACACAACTTAGCACAGAACAATATCGAGTGTGTCGGGAAAAAGCAACGGAAGCTCCATTTAGTGGATCACTATATATGTGTAATGATGACGGCACATACTGTTGTGTATGCTGTGGGCATCAACTTTTTAGTTCAGAAGCTAAATTCACTTCCGGCAGTGGCTGGCCAAGTTTCTGGCAACCTATTGCTGATGACAGCGTTCGTTATCAGTCCGATAGAGGCTATGGAATGACACGGATTGAAGTTCTTTGTGACCAATGCGACTCTCATCTTGGCCATGTGTTTAATGATGGACCCGAACCATCCGGGAAAAGATACTGCATCAATTCTGTTTCACTAACCTTTTCCAGGGCAGATCAGAATCGTTAAGAATCGAGATAGTTGCCAATTTAGTTGGCTATAGTAGAGACTATGGCCAACTAAAGTTACCTGGGAATAATTAACTTCTGTCCTATGAGGATATCTCCCGCTTTGTTGAGTTTATTTTTAGAAATTAGATCAAGACAGCTAACCTTATACTTGCTTGCAATTTCACAAGCAGTATCGCCAGCACGCACTGTGTGATGCACATTTGTTGTGGATACACGCAACACCTGGCCAATATAAATTACTGACTGTGAGTGCAAACCATTAGATGTCATCAGTTGTTTGCAAGGAATAGCGTATCTTTCTGCTACTTCACAAATCGTATCTCCCCTACGAACAATATGCTCAATATTAACAGTCCGTCGGTTATCGGAAATCACTGCATCGCGAGTTCTCATGGAACCTAAGATCTGTAATTTTTGCCCCGGAAAGATCAATCCCTGCTTATTTAACCCATTTCCAATAATCAACAATTGACAAGATACGCCGAACTCTTCTGCTATCATGCATACGCTATCGCCCTCCCGAACTATGTAAGATGGATCCGAGAGAACATTGTAAGAGAATCCGGGAATAAGAAGTTTCTGACCAACTTGTACTATGGAACTTCTGTTTAGACCATTAATACTCAACAAGTCTTGACATGGGATATCAAAACGATTCGCTATCGCGCATACCGTATCTCCTTTGCGAAGTCGATATTCTCCAGAGGTGCCAACCGAGACTCGATCTTTTTGTGGCGTCCGAGGAATCTGCATAGTTTGGCCGACTTGGATCTTCGCGTCTCTGCCTAAGCTATTCATTATTATAAAATCGCGACATCGCACATGAAACGCTGCGGCTATCGAACAAGCGGTATCTCCCTTTTTTACCGTGTAC
>PBOB01000022.1 GCA_002724185.1 Acidiferrobacteraceae bacterium
TACTATTCGTCTGCTTTGTGCTGCAGCTGCTCTAATTGACATTGCTTAAGAGCCTCGTTCGTCGCGACCGTAGACACGAAAATAGAACAGCATAAATACCAGCATAATTATAAACATTGCTACTGCGATTGCAGATGCCATGCCCATATGAAAAAGACGGAAGGACTCTTTGTAGACCATAAGTGGAAGTGTTTGAGTGCCAATCACGGGACCGCCTCCTGTCATGAGGAAGATCAGATCAAACTCCTTAAAATCCCAAATCGCCCGAAGTAGAACTACGATAAACAGCACTCCCCTAAGCTGCGGTAGCGTTATATCCCAAAAACGTTCCCATGTATTCGCGCCGTCAATTTTAGATGCCTCGTAAAGCTCTTCTGGGATTGTTTGGAGCCGAGCTAAAACGGCAATTACCACGAAGGGGAAATACTTCCAAGCGCCGACCAAGATGATACTGATCATAGCGTTTGGCATAACGCCTAGCCAATCAATTTGCTGTTCGATGATTCCAGTCGATAACAAAAAGTGATTAAGTAATCCGTAGATATCATTGAATAGCCATTGCCATACTAATACTGCAACTACGACAGATAGAAGATATGGAAACAGAATAAGCGCCCTTGCGAGTGAACGAAAGATAAACGTCTGATGCAGCATCATTGCGACCGCCACACCGATCACAATCTGTAGTGTCATTGTGCCCGCTGTCCAAATAAAAGTGTTAAGCAGGGAAGTCCAAAATTCAGGCATCTGGAACATTTCGACATAGTTATCGAAACCAACGAATTTACTTTTTCGTCTCATCGTATGGGTTCTGGTTAAGCTTAGCCAGATTCCCTGAAAAAGAGGGTACAGAATGAGGATGCTAAAAAGTATAAAAGTAGGGCTGACCAGCGCTAAGCCAAGACGACTATCGCGAGTCTCTAGACTGACCCCGGAGTTTCTATCTTTAAGTTGTGTAGTTCTAGAAGTCACGCTTTTGATAATTTGTCGAAAAAATCATGGCCTTCTGTTCAATTAGGCAGGCAGGAATTGTCACCCCGACGATTAGCAGCCAGTCGAGGTGACAAAACTTAGCCAATTATTAATACTCCATAATCTTAGCGATCTGATCGTGACCCCAGGCTACTGCAGACTTCGCAGATTCGTTGTTAATCACTACCCGTTGTACGATTTCAGCAAAAATTCCGCTGCCTTGGATATCTCCTGCTTTAGAAATCAGCGGAAAATCTGGAAACGGTTTTGCTGGAGGCGCGCCTTTGCTAGATACATCGGCCATTACTGCTACTTCGTCCTGATATTTTTCGAGTAATGGATGGTTCGCATAGGCAGCACCAGTTGCAATCGATTTCCGAACTGGAATTTGATGACCGGGAACCGCATGTAGGAATCGTATATATTGTTCATCCTGCAAGCACCAGGCATTCCATAGTTTGGCCTCTTCCATATTTTGGCAATCAGCCGGAATAGTCAACGTTTCAAAAGCACTAGTCCACCAGGGCACTCCGCCTTTCATGTAGGGATATGGTGCACAAGATATGTGATCTGCAATTGCTGGATTCTGATTATTGGTGTTGATCATTGCGCGACCTGTGTACGGGCATGATGCAGCTGCGCCTGTTACATAGGCTGTAAGAACCTCACCCCAGCTGTAGCTGTTAGCTCCTTCAGGACAATAGGGGCGCATTTCTTTCATAAACTCAAAGGCAGCGACAGTTTCTGGTGAGTTAAATACTACGGAACCATCCGGCCCTATAACTAAACCACCGGCCTGGTAAATGAAAGTCCACATAATGGTATTGGTCATGTGGGTTTTTCCATAGGGAAGAGAGCATCCATACATATCTCCCTTTGTCATCTTCTTCGCCGCTGCAACGTATTCGTCCCAAGTAACGGGCACGTCCATTCCTGCGTCCTCGAGCAAGTCTTTGCGGTACCAAAGATTAATACTGTTATTGGCGAAGCACGCAGCAAATTTTCCGCCGTCTTTCCCAGTATAGATATCAAGTGAGTTTTGCTGCCAATCATCCATTCCCACAGCATTCAAGACATCATCCATTGGGGCGAGCAATCCTTGATCGTAAAGTGAGATTGCTGTTGGGCAAACAATTTGGGAAATACTATCAGGGACATCTCCGCCTCCCAAAGCTGCAGCAAGTTTGGGCCATATATCATTTGAGGATACCGGTTCAATATTGACCTTAATCCCTTGGTGTGCTGCTTCAAAACTTTTCACAATCTCAGCATAAGCCTCGAGTTGTGGTGGTGAGTTTTGTACGGTCCAAACCCGAATAGTCTTGTCCGATTTAGCAAAGGACGGTTTCCATACAGATGCTGTAGCTGCTGTGACAGCGGCAGCGGCACCGGTTTTGAGTATTTTCCGCCTACTGACTAAGTTTGGTTTACCTTCTCTGGCAGTGTAACCTTTGTTCATTGTTTCCTCCTTAAGATACCAATCAACGTGGTAATTGCTATTCGCTAACTTAGCGTGTCAAATACATCCGACTATGTTATCGTATTCATTATTAAAACTAAATAGTCAATGAATAAACCTAAACAGGTATTTTTACAGTTGTTTTTAATATAGAATTAACAGTAGATAGGAGCGCTAAGTGACCGATTTATTACTGAAAAACTTTGATTTGCTTGATGTCGAGGCAGGAAAACTAGAATCGGGGCAGGAAGTCCGGATTTGCGGAGAGAAGATAGCAGAGGTTTCATCTTCAGTTCAGAACGGCTCCGATGTGAAAGTGATCGATTTGGGTGGGCGGACACTGATGCCCGGCCTGATTGACTGCCACAATCACATTTCCAGGGAAATTTTGGCAGGACCTCCGTCTATGCTGCCATCTATGAGCGCGTTGAGATCTTCAAGTGTTCTGCACGACATGCTAATGCGCGGTTTTACAACGCTGCGTGACGCTGCTGGAGCGGACTTGGGTCATAAACAGGCAGTTGAGATGGGATATGTTGTCGGGCCGAGGTTATTTGTCGCCGGGAAGTCAATCAGTCAGACAGGCGGCCATGGTGATCATCGAGTTAGAGCCGACCAAAGTGAACCCTGCGCTTGTGTCCATCTAGGTCCTGGCATCGGTCGCGTTGCTGATGGCGTGGCTGAGGTCCGGAAAGCGGTGCGCGATGAGATTCGATTGGGTGCGGATCAAATTAAGATGATGGCATCGGGTGGGATAGCGTCAGCGTCTGACCCGATAGATCAACTTCAGTATTCAAGGGAAGAGATGGATGCGATCGTCGACGAGGCGGCACGATCAAACACCTATGTGATGGCCCATGCGTACCCAGATGCTGCTATCCGCCGCTGCGTTGAAGCTGGTGTAAGAACTATCGAGCATGGCAATATGCTTAGCTTAGAAACAGCGAAACTCATGGCTGAGAAGGGCGCTTATCTTGTACCGACTTTAGTCGCATTTCGTTGTATACAGCGCTATGGTGAGGAAACTGGATATAACGACGAACAGATAGAGAAAAATGACAAGGTTTTAGCTGCCGGTACACAGGCTCTATTGGTGGCTAAAGAAGCTGGGGTAAAAGTGGCGTTTGGTACGGACATAGCGTTTTGGCATGAGCACCAGTCAGAAGAGTTTCTAATTAGGGGTGAGGTGTTGGAACCTGCTGAGATTATTCGTAGTGCGACTATCATTGGTGCTGAGGTAGTTAGGATGGAAGGTCAACTAGGTGTGATTAAGCCGGATGCGTTAGCAGATCTTATTGTTGTAGACGGTAACCCACTTGACGATTTAGGACTATTCCAAGATCAGGGTGCTCATTTACCCCTGATCATAGCCAATGGCAAAGTGGTCAAGAATTCCTTGACTGCATAGCACTTCATTTAGATGTCGGGAAAATCTGTAGATGCCAGAGAGACGGCCATCTCCTTATTACTAGGACAAATGCAAGAATCCCTTCGCAGGCGAGGATTGCAATTGCTTGCGGGGGTCCTACCCAATCGGCCATGAGGCCGATATGAATTAGGCCAATTGGTGCGCCTAGGCCAATACACATCGATAGAATGCCCATGATCAGCCCTCGAGCGTGTTTTGGTGATATGAGAATGACTAGACTGCTTTGCATTGTCGCTAATATAGCTACTCCTATGCCCACCACAAAAAGACATCCCACAGAATATGGCAGAAAGCGCGATTGGGAAAAAGCGACGATGATCCCAAGATATAGGAATATGCCGATCACAAAGAACCTGCGGTAGTATTTTTGTTGACGAATACTTGTGATTAATAGGGCGCCGATAAGAGCGCCGCATCCTTCTGCGCTCATAAGAAGACCTACATAAAATGGGTTCAGACTCAGCACATCTCGCCCTATGACGGGAATCATAGAAACAAATGGCAAGCCCCATAGATTTAAGACAAGAGTTGATATCAGAAGCCCAGTTAAGGGGGGGTGATTCGTCAATACATCTCTCGCACCTACAATAGATGCACGAATATTCATGCCAATAGTGACTGTTTTCACCTTTATGGAGCTGAGTGATGCCGTAAAAAGTAGTGCACCGACATATGCAACTCCACTAAGTAGATATACACCCGTGAGGCCTAGCCATTGCAAAAGCAGGCCTGCCATCGCTGGCCCTAGAATTCTTGTTCCGTTATTAGTAAGAGCATCTAGACCCATAGCTTGCCCAACAAATCTCTGCTGTACACTCTCTCCTATAGATGTTCGACGAACCGTAAAGTCAACAACCCAAAATGTTCCGCTTAAGAACGTTCCAATTGCGATGTGCCACAGTTGTATTAGTCCGAGCATGCTTAGCGTTCCAAGAATTAGTGTTACGCTTACCATTAAACTTACACCTATACGCAAAATGCTCCTGTATGGAAAGTGCTGTGTTAGTGCGCCCGTGACTAGGCCAAATAATGCAAATGGGACAATGCGCAATAGTGTCATCATCGCGACGTCGAAAGCTGAACCAGTAAGATCAAATACAAACACCCCGATCGCAAGGAGCTCCAGCCACCGTGTCGTGTTCGATAATGCTCCAATACACCAAAGACGAGAAAACTCAGGGTTACTAAAAAGCGCCCATGCACTAGTCTGACTACCAGACGTCTTTGATTTCTTATGAAATAGTTTAAGCATTAATGTAGTAGATTAGCGTAGTGATAGACGCTAATATAGGGGCCACAATTTGTGTAAATAATAATACTACGGTCGTGAAAAGTGCGCCGAGGCTTTTTCAAACAACAGCTTGCAAAATTATTGTACGTGGTCCAGTTAGCAAAATCATATTAATAGCAGCTAGATCAGACATAACTTTGGCGAATCACTGCTTATATTGGGATAGATTGTGATAGTAGTGTGTAATTGTTAGCATGCCAAATACTTTGACATCTACAAACGGTGTTTTTTTGTTGCCCAATCAGTGATTGGTGGGTTCGCCATATCGAATTCAGCGCTGTCATCGGCAAATTGGTGATTATGAATTATGACACTTTCTGGGCTTATTAATACTACAGCGTACATTGGAGGTTCAAACTTTCCATATAGCGGGATATTTTTATCAATATCAAGCCGTACCTGATGGTTTAGTGAGGGCAAGCTCGATATAGGCATGCCCAGCCAGCTACCTGCTAACGGTCGATGGATATGACCGAAAAAGATGTGCCGAACTAATGGAATATAGGGCTCCAAAACTTCTCTAAAATCCGTACTGTTTACAAATCCGATATTGTCTAATGCGGTAATCCCAATATCAAATGGGGGGTGATGCATAAAAATGTAAATGTGTCGGCCGCGTGAGGCGTGAAGCGCATCATTTAGCCAGTTTAATCTTTCTTGACAGTACCAGCCTTTATGATGCCCTTCTTGGACAGTATCGAGAAATAAGAAAACACCAGTATCAACAATTCTGTAAGATTGCATAAACTTTGTTGCTTGAGGGTATTGAGATGGAAACAGTTCAGCAAATTCCGCTCGGGAGTCATGGTTTCCGATAAGCAGTTGTACAGGGATAGAAAGTTTATCGAGTTCTGTTTTTAAATAATGAAAAGACTCTAATTCACCCCAATGTGTGAGATCTCCGGTGATTACGCATAGATTTGCGTCACTATGGTTTTCATTGATATCACCTATGCACTGCTCAAGCATTATTGCTGGATTGCGTCCGTAGAGTGTTTCGCCCTTAGGAACTATATGCGTATCAGTAAGATGAATTAGTTTCATGATATATTATTTGTAAATTGATGACGAGGCACATAATTATAGTTGGTCTGTGGCCCTATTATATCTCCTCGAAATAATCGAAATATTCAGTCTTTGATACAAGTGTAGCAAACGTTTAAAA
>PBOB01000023.1 GCA_002724185.1 Acidiferrobacteraceae bacterium
ACGAAAAATATCTACTAACCGCTTTACTTCCTCACGAGACTTTTCTGCGGTCACGACCTTCGCAAGTAAAAGTTCCCGTTCGATATATGAACCGTCGGAAAGGTCAATCACTCGGACAACATCAATCAACTTGTTCAGCTGCTTTATAATTTGCTCAATAATCTGGTCTGAACCAAGGGTGACAACCGTCATACGCGATAAGGTATCATCCTCTGTAGGCGCCACTGTGAGAGACTCAATGTTGTAGCCTCTTGCCGAAAATAATGCGGCCACACGCGACAACGCGCCTGACTCATTTTCTAGCAGAATTGAAATTATTCTACGCAATCTATTTATGCCACTTCTCTTGTTTCAGGAGTTGTACCATCAGTCGATGGCTTTAAATGCATTTCATTATGGCCTGCTCCGGCAGCGATCATAGGATAAACATTTTCAGTTTGATCTGTTAAAAAATCCATGAAAACCAAATCGTCCTTTCGAGAAAACATCTCACGTAGTGCATCTTCAACGTCCGATGGATTCTCAACACGAAGGCCGGTGTGACCAAAACTCTCTGCTAGTTTTACAAAATCGGGTAACGCATCCATATAAGAATGAGAGTATCGCCTATCATAGAAGAATTCTTGCCATTGTCGGACCATTCCCATATAACGATTATTTAAATTAATCACTTTTATCGGTAAGTCATATTGCTTACAAGTAGAAAGCTCTTGAATACACATAATCACGCTAGCCTCACCTGTAACACACGCCACGGTTGCTTCTGGATGGG
Organism: Acidiferrobacteraceae bacterium; assembly: GCA_002724185.1. Taxonomy (GTDB): domain Bacteria; phylum Pseudomonadota; class Gammaproteobacteria; order Arenicellales; family UBA868; genus CAJXWH01. The sequence continues at coordinate 773 of PBOB01000023.1, forward strand.
CCATTTGTACACCCATTGCCGCTGGCAAGCCAAAGCCCATAGTTCCCAGCCCGCCAGAATTAATCCATCGACGAGGTTTATTAAATCGATAAAACTGGGCGGCCCACATCTGGTGCTGACCAACATCTGATGTGACAAACGCATCTCCATTTGTAACCTCATGTAGTTTTTCAATCACGTACTGCGGCTTGATAAGAGTATCACTTTTATCGTAGTCAAATGAACGAATATTTTGCCATTCTTGGATTTGTTCCCACCAACTACTTACTGCCTTATTATTTGAGCGCTGCCCTCTCTCAGGAATGATTTTGATCATATCTGCTAATATCACTTTCGCCTCACCTACTATTGGCACCTCGACCTGAACGTTTTTTCCAATCGATGTAGGATCTGTGTCAATTTGAATAATTCTGGCGCCAGGGGAAAATTTCTTGAGATCGCCTGTTACTCTGTCATCAAATCGTGCACCCACCGCAAGCATGACGTCACAATCATGCATCGCCATATTGGACTCATATGTGCCATGCATTCCTAGCATGCCGATAAATAACGGATCATCGGCTGGGAATCCCCCAAGACCCATTAGAGTATTAGTACAAGGATACTCTAATGCTTGGACCAACGATGTGAGTTCCTTCTCTGCGTCACCTAAAATAACTCCACCCCCACTATAGATAATTGGTCGCTGCGCCTGAGCAAGCAAATCTACAGCTCGTTTGATTTGCTTCTTGTTCCCTCTTTTCACTGGGGCATAGGATCTCATACTAACTTCAGCCGGATAATGGTAGGCGCATATATCAGCTGTTACATCTTTCGGCACATCTACGACAACAGGACCAGGCCGACCAGTTAGAGAAATATAGAATGCTTTCTTAATTGTCTCAGCAAGCTGATGAACATCTTTTACCAAAAAATTATGCTTTACACACGGTCTAGTTACACCGACGGTATCCACTTCCTGAAACGCATCATCACCAATAAGATGTGTTGGCACTTGTCCAGCGATAATGACCATTGGAATTGAGTCCATATACGCTGTCGCAATGCCTGTAACCGCATTTGTTACGCCAGGACCCGATGTAACCAAAACAACTCCTGCCTTCCCTGTCGCACGAGCATAGCCATCAGCTGCATGAGTTGCCCCTTGTTCATGCCGCACAAGAATATGTTTTACACGATCTTGCCTATAAAGAGCATCATAGATATGTAGGGCCGCTCCACCCGGATAGCCAAAAACATGCTCTACACCCTCATCAGCCAAGCTCTGAACAACAATCTCAGCGCCCGAAATTTCCATATATGTCTCCTGAATTAATTACATCTGCCGAAAATCCACGTCGCCTAATGGACTCGGCTTCCAACGTAGTACTCAAAGTATAATATATACTGCTATTCTCCAGTATAAACTTCCTCCAAACGCCAGGATGTTTGCCCATTTCCATCATCCTCAAGAAGAATCCCTTGTTCAAGCAAATCGCCCCTGATTCTATCTGCTTTCGCCCAGTCTCCGGCCATCCTCGCAGTTGCTCGCTCTTCGATCAATCTCTCAATCCATTCCACTGTTGCCGTCTCATTATTCGATGTCTCAGCACTAAGCCCCTTTAAAAACATTATCGGCTCCTGCGACAGAAGCCCAAGTACGTTTGCCAAATATTTCAATTCTGAGCATAGCTCTCTAGCATCGTTCACTAGATTGTTATCCAAGAGTCTGTTTATTTCCCGAACTAAGCTGAATAAAACAGCTATTGCCTCTGGAGTATTAAAATCATCAGCCATTGCAGTGTTGAATAGAACGCTGTATCGAGAATCGCATGAAGACTCCTTGCGCATCGCCACATCACCTGATCGCGATAAAACAAGGTACAAACGAGTAAGAGATGCTTTTGCATTATCAATCGACTGTTTTGAAAAATTGAGTGGGCTTCTGTAGTGGCTAGAAAGAATCATAAAGCGAATCACTTCTCCTATCCGTAAGATGTTTGCATCGCTGTCTAGTATCTCTCTAATCGTATAAAAGTTCCCCTCTGACTTTGACATCTTCTCGCTATCAATTTGCAAGTATCCGTTATGCATCCAATAATTTACAAACTTCCTGCCAGTGGATGCTTCAGATTGAGCAATCTCGTTTTCATGATGAGGGAACTTGAGATCCATACCGCCTGCGTGAATATCAAAGCTCTCACCAAGGCATTTCATCGACATTGCAGAACATTCTATGTGCCATCCCGGCCTGCCTGATCCCCAAGGAGAAGCCCATTGCGGCTCGCCTGGTTTAGACTTCTTCCACAATACAAAGTCAAGAGGATCCTCCTTGTCAACGTTCAGCTCTACTCTTGCGCCAACTAATAGCTCATCAATAGATCGCCCGGAAAGTTGCCCATAGCCCTCAAAATGTCGAACGCGATAAAGAACATCACCACTGCGACTTTTATAGGCATATCCAGCTTTCTCAAGCCGTTCAATAAGTGCGATAATATCATCGATAAACATAGTTGCCTGAGGCTCCATGTCGGGTGGCAGAACATTTAGGGCTTTTTCGTCTTCATGCATAGCCGCGATAAAGCGTTCTGCGAGAGCGCTGCACGTCTCGCCGTTCTCATTGGCCCGATTGATGATCTTGTCATCAATATCGGTAATGTTGCGAACATAATGAACCTTGGCGCCAACTGAGCGAAGATACCTCACTACGGAGTCAAAAACGACTAGAACACGAGCGTGCCCAAGATGGCAATAATCATACACAGTCATACCGCATACATAGATACTGACCTCCCCGGGCAGCAGCGTCTTCAGGGCTTCTTTTGTGCCAGTAAGGCTGTTATAGACCTGAACCGCGAAGTCCCCGCCAATTGTATTATCTTTGTTCATATCTCTGATGTTACCTAATCCGATGTCAACAAAAAAGGACCGTTTAGCTTTGAATGGCAAAAATCAGGTAAGTTTGGAACATCGAACTGTAGTAATTATTTCCGACCTTCATCTTACTCCAAAGGCTCCAGAGGCATTGCCCCTACTAGAGAAGTTCCTGATTTCCCAAGACTCAATGCAAGAGCTCTATATTCTTGGCGATTTGTTTGAATACTGGTTGGGAGATGATGCATCCGCTGAAATGGGCTATAGACCTGTGGAGGAAATACTAAAGACTCTAGTGGATGATGGAGTGAAAGTCTATTTTACAGCTGGGAACCGTGACTTCCTTGTTGGCAGTGGTTTCGCCAGTCGAACAGGCGTATTAATACTTGGTGAAGTGACCACCCGTACTTACCTAGGCCATTCTACCTTACTCTTGCATGGTGATTCTTTGTGCACCGATGATATTCGGCATCAACAATTTCGCTCGACTGTGTCGAGTGAAAAATGGCGTCACGAATTTCTCAAGAAATCCATCGACGAAAGACAAAGAATTGGAAGGGCAATACGCTTTCAAAGCGACGTCGAAAAACGATATAAGGCCGCCGATATTATGGATGTTAATCAGCTAACGGTCGAAACGCTTCTGAACTCAAAAAGCGCTCAGCTATTGATTCACGGCCACACTCATAGACCTGGCATTCACAGCTGGAATCTCAGCGAAACAAAATATAGTCGCATTGTTTTAGGCGACTGGTCGTCAGGAGCCAGCTGGATCGAAATAGATCGGGATAGCTTAAGACTCTACCATGACAATGCTATGGTGGAACTCACTGAGGATCAAATTCAGATATAGGACCTACGTCGGTCAAGTTGAGGGCGTCGCCTGTTTGTAACGACTTATCCTTTCGCCTATCACAATCCAACGAACGCAAGTAGCCTGGCGTGACGTCTCCTGTAATATATTCTCCACTGAAGCAGGACGACTCAAAATCATGTATTGCTGGATTACCTGCTCGAACCGACTCAATTAAATCGTTAAGCGCCTGAAAGATCAGAAAGTCTGCACCGATCTCATTGCGAATCTCCTCAATGGTCCGACCACTTGCTACCAGTTCTGATGCCGCCGGCATATCTATACCATATACGTTAGGGTGACGAACTGGCGGAGCTGCGGATGCAAAATACACCTTTTTTGCTCCAGCGTCGCGTGCCATCTGAATGATTTGCCGAGAAGTTGTACCCCTGACTATCGAATCATCTACAAGGAGCACATTCTTATCACGAAATTCGAGCCCGATAGGGTTTAACTTCTGGCGAACTGATTTTTGCCGCTGTTCTTGTTCGGGCATAATAAATGTTCGACCTATATAACGATTCTTGATAAAGCCTTCTCTATACTTTATGCCCATTACATTAGCCATTTGCAATGCAGCCGTCCGGCTGGTATCTGGTACAGGGATCACAACATCGATGTCATGATCAGGCCATTGTCCTAACAAGCGCTTACCCAGTAAATTCCCCATCCTAAGTCGACTCTTATACACTGCTACCTTATCAATTGTTGAGTCTGGGCGTGCTAAATATACATACTCAAACAAGCATGGACTAAGAGACGGATTCTCTGCACAGATTTCACGATGAATATTTCCTTGAGTATCAACAAATATCGCTTCCCCCGGCATAACATCAGTCTCTCCGCTATACCCGCACACATCTAACGCTACACTCTCTGAGGCCACCATAACAGATTTCCCATTGGGAGCAGATTTGGTGCCAAAAATAAGAGGTCTGATACCATGACTATCTCTAAACGCAATTAGACCATATCCTACGATTATTCCAACTACCGAAAACCCCCCGCGGCATCGGCGAAATACACCTCGAATCGCTGCAAAGATATCTTTTGGATCAGCTCTTTGTTTAGTAGCACCTACCGAAACTCTTAATTCATGCGCAAGCACATTCAAAAGCACTTCTGAATCTGAGCTGGTATTCAATTGACGCAAATCTTCTTCAAACAGTGCTATTCGCAAATCAGACAGATTAGTCAAGTTTCCATTATGTGAAATTGCTAAACCAAACGGCGAGTTCACGTAGAACGGTTGTGCCTCAGCTCGGGAATCACAACCTGCCGTAGGATAACGCACATGGCCAATGCCGAGATTTCCATGAAGCTGCGCCATATGCCTGTCTTCGAATACATCCCTGACGAGTCCATTATCCTTTTTCAAGTGCACCCGTCCTCTATCGCACGTCATTATTCCTGCAGCATCTTGGCCGCGGTGCTGGATTACGGTCAGTGCATCATATATAACTTGGTTTGCGTGAGGCTCACCAATAACGCCAACAATGCCACACATTATGAGCGCACTCTGTGAAATTGCATTAACGCTAATGAAGATCGCTGCATAGGGCTATTAACCACCTATTGTCTTGTTAACAACTGCTGAAAAACTAAATCGTCGGCGAAGATAACAAATGGCCTCAACAAAGGCGCGACCTCCGAATCTGTATATAAAGCTGAGTCAGTTATTGGAATCGCCTCTGCCAGTAAAATCAATAAAACAGCTAAAATAATACCACGTAATATACCGAACGTTGCGCCGAATGCCCGGTTAAACAACGTTAGGCCAGATATTCGAAACTGCTTGGTTATCAATCTCCCAAAAAGAGCTAGCCCTAAAAAACTACCAACAAAGACTAACGACAAACCAATAAAATTACTGATTTGTTCAGAGTCTGACCATAGCCCGACCTTATCACCGACAACCAATCCATATTCACGGGCTAATAAGATGGATACAATCCATGTAGTTAAGGCAAGAAGCTCCCTAACAAGCCCTCGGATAATTCCAAGCAACAAGGACACAACTATAATTCCAACCACAATCCAATCCAGAATATTTAAAGACTGCACGTTCAGTAGATCGATCACGTCGACGCCCGTTAATTATTACTGGGCCACAATCTAATAACTGGGGGACTATCGGTAAGTAACATAGCCTTGTTGCCTTCACGCCTTGCCTCATCTTTTGTAATATATGGACCTATCCATATCATTGTCGCCTTAGATCCATTTGTTTCTATGACTTTAAGCTTTGGATACATGTCGTCATTACGCAAGTCCTTTACAACGCGGGATACATTATCTGATTGACTAAAGATTCCTACTTGAGCTATCCAACCTGTCACAATAGTATTTCGAGTTAAATCATTTTGAGGGCTAGAACTCAAATCAATTTGAATCTTTTTAAATGATAGATCCGCATCTCTCACCTGCTGATCACGGGAAGAAGAGATTATGAGTTCACTGCTGCTAACAGCATCAATAACTTCGATTGTGGTATCGTCGGGACGCTCCTGGGGGGCTGTTCCTATCGTAGCAATTTCAGAAATTACAGTAGGCTGAACACGAGTTTCACCGTTTGTATAGTTAGCATTTATTCCGCCACCCTCACCACTGGTTCCAGTAAGAAGCCTTGGCAGGAGCACAACAGCTAGAACAACAAGAGCTACTGCGCCTACCAAGCGATGCTTTAGGTTAACTGAGGCATTTGTGGTGTCGGTCATTCAGGTGTTGCACCTTTCGCGATCGATAATAGAGAGTATAGCACCTGCGAGATAGGTTGAGCCGAATACAACAATGCGATCATTTTGCCGTGCTTGGCTTCGAACCCCCCGTAATGCTTCAGCCGGTGAATCCCAGCACGTTATTGGCCGAGAAGTATGTGCACCAACTATGTTCTTGAGATGCGCTACCGACGACGCCCGATCACTGTTGATTCTGGCGATATGCCACGAGTAAAATGAATGCTTAAACATATCAACTACGAGATTGATATGCTTGTCTTCCAGCATAGAGAATATAGCGTAGAGTTGACCAATTATTGGGTTTCCCATCAAATACAAAAGCAATTCATAAGCTGCTGATTCATTATGGCACACATCAACCACTACGTCTGGACGTAGCGAATATACTTCAATGCGGCCTCGCAGTCTCGCGTTTACGAGTCCATCTACAATATTTTCGCGAGACACCTCGAGATCTGGTGCTAGCATACGGACTGTTGCGACAACACCTGCTGCATTAAGGACCTGGTGATGGCCTAAAAGATTAGGCATCGGTAAATTAGACTCATCGCCTGACAGAGGCGAATCCCCAAGAGATGTCCAGTGCCAGAACGAATCATCTAGCGAATAATTGTAGTGAACACCATTAATCACATATTGGCAAGATAATGCATTTGCCCGATCAATAACTGACTCTGGAACGTCAGCATCATTCAGTACAGCGCGGGAATACGGTTTCAAAAGCCCTGCTTTTTCGTGCCCTATTGCATCTCTGGTATATCCTAACCATCGCTCATGATCGATAGCGATTGAAGTCAATAAAACTACATCCGGATCTACTATATTTACAGCATCTAATCGGCCACCCATACCAACCTCTAATACTATTATGTCGACACTACTTTGCTGGAAAATTTGCAAGGCAGTCAATGTTCCGTACTCAAAGTATGTTAACGGAATTTCATGGCGCGCATTTTCCACATATTCAAACGCGGATGTAATCTGTGTGTTGCTCGCATCAACTCCATCGATCCTGATTCTCTCGTTATAGGAAATCAAGTGTGGCGAGGTGTAAATACCGACACTTTTACCAGTAGACCGAAAAATTGCCTCTAGCAAACTAACCGATGATCCTTTGCCGTTAGTGCCCGCAACAGAAATTACAATTGAGGGCCGCCCAAGATTCATTTTTCGGTGAACGCGTCGAACCCTATCCAGGCTAATATCCGGAGATCGATAATGAATAGTCTGAATATAGTCTAACCAGGCTGCTAGAGTGCTTGGCATCGCCTTCATTGCATGCAGATATTATTTTAAATAACTATTATATTTACGCTTATGAGCTAACCGCCCGAGGTCAATAATTCTGCCTCAGTCTTGACCTGCGTATCGAAGCCCAATGTGACAACAAGTGAATGAATGAGGTCTCGGAGCTCTCTTCGGTCTGCAATATAGTCTATAGCACCATGGTCCATCAAAAACTCTGAGCGTTGGAAGCCTTTTGGCAAAACCTCTCGAACTGTCTGCTCAATGACGCGAGGACCAGCGAAACCTACTAACGCTTTAGGCTCAGCGATAATAATATCACCAAGCATTGCGAGACTTGCTGACACGCCGCCCATCGTTGGGTCGGTTAGAACTGAAATGAATGGTGTTTTAGCAGTTTTCAATCGATTCAAGATGGATACTGTCTTTGCCATCTGCATCAGCGATAACAGCGCCTCCTGCATTCGCGCACCCCCACTTGATGTAAAGCAGACATACGGGACGCCCAATTCCAAGGCTTTTTCCCCAGCCCGAACGAAACGTTCCCCTACGACGGAGCCCATAGAACCACCCATATAACGAAACTCAAACGCTGCAGCAATTATCGGCACATCGTTAACCGTGCCTTTTCCTGTTAATAGAGCTTCGCCTTCCCCACTGACTCTCTGTGCCTCGGCTAATCTGTCGCGATATTTCTTTGTATCACGAAATTTAAGATGGTCTATTGGTAGTAACTCTTTGCCAATTTCTTCGAACGTCGTCTGGTCAAAAAAGGATCGGAGACGATTTCGTGCCGATATACGCATATGATGGCCGCATTTGGGGCAGACATACAAATTTCTCTCCAATTCAGTCCCGTACAGCACAACTGCACAACCATCACATTTCCGCCAAAGCCCTTCCGGCACGCTTTTCTTTGTTCTAGATAAGGTCGCTGCAACTTTAATTTTTGGCGGACGTAAGCGATCGAACCAGCTCATTCTGTGACTCCTAAGGACTTCTTGGTTGATTTAAGTCCTTGATCACAGGCATTAACGGCAGCGACAAATTCATCTATCTTGCTTCGATCTTTTACTCCTGGTGAAAGCTCTACGCCAGTACTGACATCAACAGCATAAGGTTGGCAAGCAACAATCGCATCAGAAACATTCGTTGCTTTTAGACCGCCAGCAACGACTATCCGTTTGTCGCTATAGTCAGCAGCCAGATCCCATGAAAAGGCTTCACCTGTACCGCCGTAGTTATTCGGCTGATAGGTATCCAATAATATAGCTCTTGCAGATGGGTAGGACTGACCAAATCTATCTAACGAGACATTCTGAGACATTCTTAATGTCTTTATATATGGAACCTCAAAACGTTCGCACTCTTCTAGTGATTCTGATCCATGAAATTGAATCATGTTTACTGGTACTTTAGCTAATACATTCTCGATTTCAAAAGATTTTGCATCTACGAAGACTGCGATCAGCATCGCAAATCCAGAAACTTCTTGTGCAATCTCGCTAGCAACAGCTGTCTCAACACACCGCGAGCTACCCGAAAAAAAAATGAGACCTAGCGCATCTACGCCACAATGAACAGCTGCGGAAGCATCTGATGAGCACGTTAAACCACACACCTTTATTCTTGTTCTCATAAATAATTTCAGCCCAAACACATAAGATCTATAGAACCTCACTACACGCTAACATAAATTACCCAATTATAATAATCATTCAAAAAATGCATACCAAAATGCTACCAAAATCGGCATACCGGGATCGTTGGCAGTCGATACTCCGACGGGTATGATGCCTGTGTAAAATATAACCCATCTGGTGGAGCCGTTGGTCCGCCACACTGTCGATCCCGACTATGTAATACTTCTTCTGGCCATCTAATATCTTTCTCCTGCGCACCAACTTTCAGCAAAGCGCCAACAATATTGCGGACCATGTGCTGCAGAAATGAGTCAGCCTCCACATCTATCCATATCCATGCACCTTCCGATTCGACAGTTAATTTACGTAAGTTCCGCACAGCGGAGTGTGACTGACATCCTGCGGCACGATAAGCGCTAAAATCATGCTTACCAACTAGACAACGAGCAGCTAATGCCATCTCTTGTATATTTAATGATCTATATTCCCATGTCACTCGTCGCCTAAAAAATGTTGGTGCAATTGGACGATTCAAAATGACATATCTATAGGATCTACCTGTTGCAGAAAATCTAGCGTGGAACTGATTGTTAACCTGGCTTACTGCTAACACTGATATTGCATCAGGTAATTCGGTATTGGCACCTCGCAGCCAAGAATTGAGACTTCTTTCGCTCGCACTATCAAAATGCGCAACCTGCCCGGAAGCATGGACACCAGTATCAGTTCTTCCAGCCCCAAGCACTCGAACAGAGTGATTTGCCACACTTGACAGCGCAGTCTCAAGCGCATCCTGAACGGTTGGGACACCAATTTGGCTTTGCCAGCCATTAAATTTACTGCCATCATACTCAATTGTTAAAGCATATCGGCTCATATGCTCCTCTTCCATATACCGGCCTGATTTAGTTACTTTTCTCAATTAATGGGACTAAATATGTTTTCAAGGTAAACTCGAGCATATTATCTCTCATCAGGCATTCGCAACATCACAATTGCTTGAGGATGGGCATTATTGCAAATACTAGAACTTATTGTGAAGAGGCAGCCTCAACACAGAAGATCTGACTCATGGATAAGAAATCGACAAAACTAGAAAGCTACACAGGTGGTCCTGACGAATCAGGTCACTTTGGCATATTTGGGGGTCGCTTTGTAGCAGAGACACTCATGCCGCTTGTCCTCGATGTAGAAACAGCCTACAACCAAGCTCGCCTCGATCCACTCTTCCACCAGGATTTCAATTACTATGCTAAACATTATATTGGGAGGCCTAGCCCATTATATTTTGCTGAAAGCCTAACAAGAGAACTAGCAGGAGCTAAGATATATTTTAAACGTGACGAACTGAACCATACAGGAGCACATAAAATTAACAATACGCTCGGGCAAATTCTACTCGCACGCCGTATGGGGAAAAGGAGAATTATTGCTGAAACAGGCGCAGGCCAGCATGGGGTTGCAACTGCAACTGTATGTGCACTTTTTGATTTGCCGTGCGTAGTCTACATGGGAGAGAAAGATATTGAACGACAATCGCCAAACGTGTTTCGCATGAAATTGCTTGGTGCAGACGTGATACCAGTGCAAAGCGGAACCGGAACACTCAAGGATGCAATGAATGAGGCTCTCAGAGATTGGGTAGCAAATGTTGACGACACCTTCTACATTATTGGAACAGTAGCAGGACCCCACCCTTATCCGGCCATGGTGCGCGATTTCCAGAGCATTATTGGTAAAGAAACAAAAGAACAAATTCTTGAAGCTGAAAACCAACTTCCTGATGTTCTGGTAGCCTGTATCGGTGGTGGCTCAAATGCAATGGGCCTGTTTTATCCGTTTCTCAATGACGCTGTCGAAATTATAGGTGTTGAAGCTGCAGGACACGGCCTCGCATCAGGACAGCACGCCGCCTCACTTATAGGTGGCCGGCCTGGAATTCTCCATGGTAACAGAACCTATCTCCTGCAAGACGGTGATGGCCAAATAGCTGATGCCCATTCTATATCAGCCGGGCTTGACTATCCCGGAATAGGACCAGAACATTCTTGGCTCCACGAAACTAACCGTGTTGAATATGTTTCTATAACAGATGATGAAGCGCTAGATGCGTTTCAAGTTTGTTGCCGTACAGAAGGAATTATACCTGCCCTAGAACCCGCACATGCGTTAGCTCATGTTAGAAAGATTGCTCATAAAATGTCTGATGAACAAATTATAGTTATGAATATGTGTGGTCGAGGCGATAAGGATGTCTTTACGGTTGCTGAAGCGCTTGGAGCTCAACTTTGAAAACAGCACCCCAACCGTTGGATCATACGCGTCTGACTCGCCGTTTTGATCAATTACACGCCCAAGAACGAGGCGGTCTAATAACTTTCCTTACAGCGGGCGATCCCGACTTTGACACTTCTATGGATATTATTAAGCAGTTACCTAGTGCGGGTGCTGATATCATTGAGCTAGGTATGCCTTTTTCAGACCCAATGGCGGATGGGCCTGCCATACAAGCAAGTAGCCAACGGGCATTAGCTACGGGAATGACGCTTAGAAAGACGCTGTTAATGGTTGACCAATTTAGGGAAACTGACACTGAGACACCCATTATTTTGATGGGATACTTTAATCCTATCTACCAATTTGGAATTGAATCTTTCCTGAAAGAGGCTGCCTCCAAAGGCGTGGACGGTCTAATTATCGTCGATCTACCCCCAGAAGAAGATGACGAATTATGTCAACCTGCTCTTGCCGCGGGATTGCATTGGATTCGACTCGTAACTCCAACAACTGATGATCAAAGATTGCATCTAATCTTAAAGAACGCTACTGGTTTCCTATACTATGTCTCGATAGCTGGCATAACGGGAACAGCATCACCAACAAGCGAATCAACAAAAACTGCCGTGAACAGACTTCGAGAACACACCACACTACCTATCGCTGTTGGTTTCGGTATACGAACACCGGAACAGGTCCAGCAAGTCACAAAGTACGCGGATGCGGCAGTGGTCGGCTCTGCTCTCGTTAATGAAATTGGCAACAAAGTTGCCAATGGCGCTATAACGGTTGATCTGCCAGGTGAAATACTTCAACAAGTCAAGTTACTTTCTAGAGAACTACAAATATAATTCAAGGATTAGCTGCTAAAACCCAAGCTTCTCCTTTAGATCAAACGCCTCATTTTTTTCGTCTTGGTCGCCACTATTCTCAACCTCTTGAATTAACTCAAGAGCCATCTGATGGTCACCCATTTCAAAATAAGCACGCGCAAGATCGAGTTTGGTGGCCATTCCAGAGCTATCATGAGATTCACCCAAATTTGGTACCCTGGCTTTCTCTTCTATCTCAACCGGCTTATTCTCTTCTTCGAAATTAGGATCCATAGGCTTGACTTGGCCATTAGATATAACATCCCCAGACTGATCAACTTTAGACTCACTTTGAAATATCGTATTTACCTTGCTTGAAATCCTTGGTTCTGACACCCTTCCTCCTCCAGCAACATCGCTAACAATCACACTTGGCGTCTCCCGATATAGACGCATTCTAGCTGCCCGCCTTAATCTTAATCGCAATAAAATAAATAGCAGTAGCAATCCAATTAGGGCAAGACCCGACAAGAAGCTCAATCGTGACCCCCAGTAATTTGCTGCCAGAGCAGACTCACCCTCCAAGACTGTGTCAGAGTTGGAATCATCTGACTGATTCGAGAATTCACCTGTGGGATCGTTGGACTGTTTCGATGAAGCTTGCACTTTTTCATCGTTGTCAGATTCTAGAGGTAACGATACATTTACTGTTAAAGATTGATCGCTAAGTTTGGAATGCCCACCGTTTGAAACAACATCATTATCAGTTGATTGCAAAGCCTCTAGCGCAGACCCATAAACCTCCACTTGCTGGCGCGCTACTACTAACTCCTCGTCCTGCGTCTTAATTAGTGCCATTGCTTCAGAAATCCTACCTTCAAGCAAACGAATTTGGCTCCGAAGTTCCGAGATTTCCTTGTTTAACATAGCGCTTTCAGAAGAGTTCACCGCTCTCAAATCTACGGACGGTGCATCCAAATAGACATCTGAACCTTCGGAATCAGGCTGCTCATCGAGAGCATCCGGATTATCTTTTGTACTGCTGAAAGCACTTACTGACATATCTTCGATTGTCAGAAGCAACTCGTCACGGGCACTTTGCAATCGATCAATATCATCTAACAACTTACCCCTACTATCTACAGCTTTTGATAACTCTCGCCCCTGTTGGAGATTTATAGCGTTAGTCTCATCTATTTGAGCTCTTAGCGTGAGGATTTCCCGCTCTAACTCCTCAACTGTTTCTTGCATGAGCTCCATACCGGCGGCACGCTCTGCTAATTGATCATTTGTGTCTCCTAGATTCCCAAACCGAGCGCGATATTCTTGCCACTCGATCACATGACGAGTAAATGTCTCCATAGCGAGAACTCGAGAAATGTCTTCTATAGCGGCTATAGCTGGAATATCTAAAACAACCCCAGCCTTTAATAGATTCATATTGCTATTAATGAATCCATGCGAATTACTGATAAAAAGACCATACAGAAGTTGGTATATGCTGACGCTCTCAGGGACATCAATTATTTCAGCGATTGCTATTAAATAATCACCGCGCTGTACTGGTCCGTAACTCCATGACTGCCCGTCAGTACCTAGAGAGAGAATATCGCGTCTTGTTGGATTTACGGTCGACTTATAGGAGGGAATTTCTGGGCCAATAATTCTGGCGGGAGTTGTTTTCCCATGGATCGGGGGATCGATCAATATTGTATATTCTCGAACCATCCGACCGTTCGTCCACTCTAGCGCAACCAGAAGTTGGAAATAGGGCTCACTCATTGGCTGAGACGAAGTCACAATCACAATCGCGCCTCCATCCTCGCGAAATGATGGCATAAATTTGAGTCCTACTAGATGGTCAACTCGTGCTATACCAGCATCATCAAATTCAGTAACTAATGCAGGCCCAACCTTAAGATCGCTAATGTCTATTTGATCGTCACTAAGAAGATTTATTTCCGCCTTGAGTGGTGTGTCCAGGGTAGACCTGATCGTAAGATCGCCTAGCCCGACAGCCCATACAGCCAAAGCCGGATAACAAAGTGCAATGCACACATACAAAAGATCTCGCCCAATCCTCACAACTTTGGTTGCCTCCGTTGCTTACGCTTGTTACAGCTACATATCTATAATGTAGGAAGTAGCGCTTCTGCGATTTGAACGCTATTTAGAGCAGCCCCTTTTCGGATATTGTCTGAAACTACCCACATGTTTATTCCATTAATAGATGAAATATCCTCTCTGATGCGGCCTACATAAACAGCATCGGTGCCTGAGCCATCTGTTACCGCAGTTGGATATCCGCCGGGTGTACGCTCATCAATCACAGTAACACCAGGTGCGATGCTCAACAATTCAATTACTTGAGCGGCATCAATCTTATCGCAAGTCTCAAGATGTATCGCTTCTGAATGGCAATAAAAAACTGGCACACGAACCGCAGTAGCATTGACCCGTATATCTGTATCCTCGAGGATTTTCTGGGTTTCCCATACCATCTTCATCTCCTCTCGCGTATAACCATTTTCTTGGAAAGTATCAATCTCGGGGATAACATTAAAAGCTATCTGCTTTGCCATGATTTCAACAACTGGCTTTTTACCGCTCAGAAGGCTAGTAGTTTGAGCAGCTAACTCTTCGATTGCGCGTTTTCCCGCTCCTGAGACAGATTGGTAGGTCGCAACATTAATTCGACTAATACCTACCGCATCATATATTGGCTTCAAAGCAACGACCATCTGTATAGTAGAGCAGTTCGGCACAGCGATAATCCCACTGTGAGCATTTAGAGTATGTATATTCACCTCAGGAACAACTAGCGGTACTTCTGTCACGTTTCGAAAGTGCGATGTGTTATCGACAACAACGCATCCTGATTCTACTGCTTTAGGTGCAAATTCGGCCGACACGCTTCCACCCGCAGAAAATAACGCTAATGTGGCAGAAGAAAAATCAAACTCTGCAAGATTCTGCACTTGAATGGGCTTTCCCTTAAACAAAACTGTGCTACCCGCGGATCTTGAACTACCAAGCGCATATATTTGATCGACGGGAAAGGCTCGCTCCTCCAATATTTCAATAATAGTCTGGCCGACGGCTCCTGTCGCACCCACAACTGCCACGTTTACAGCCATAGATCCTCCCAACTCACAATCAGATTGTCCATCAAATTAGCTAGCCCAGACTACCCCGTCAAATTATCGAACGTCTTCAAAAAGCCACGGGCGCGTTAATCGCGCTGCTGACTCATAATCAGCAATCTTTTGCTCATGCTGCATTGTTAAGTCGATATCATCCAATCCATTCAATAGCCGTTCCTTTTGCCCCTCATCAACTTGAAACAAGTAATGTTCGTCAGATGGTGTAGCTACGGACTGATTTTGAAGAGATATAGTCAATGAGTAGCCTGGTTGTCGAGCTATTGCTGCGAAAAGTTCGTTAATCTTCTCTGGAGGGAGTATGATCGGAAGAAGGCCATTTTTGAAACAGTTATTATAAAAAATATCCGCAAAGCTAGGCGCAATAACTGCTCGGAATCCATAGTCGACTAGGGCCCAAACAGCATGCTCACGAGAAGAACCACAGCCAAAATTATCTTTTGTCAAAAGAATCTCTGCATTCGAGAACTGCTCCTGATTTAACACAAAGCTAGTATTCTTGGGTCGATCATCGCATGGCTGCTCTGGCTCCCCATGATCGAGATATCGCCACTCATCGAATAAATTAGGCCCAAAGCCTGTTCGCTTAATTGACTTCAGAAACTGCTTTGGAATAATTGCATCAGTATCAATATTTGCCCGATCAATCGGTGCAACTAATCCACAAAATGTCTTGAACCCCTTCATTGTCTATTTTGGACTTCGACCAAATCAACGAAATGACCATTAATTGCTGCTGCGGCTGCCATCGCGGGCGACACAAGATGAGTTCGACCCCCCTGCCCCTGCCTTCCCTCAAAATTACGATTAGAGGTTGAGGCGCACCTCTCACCGTCCTCTAAGCGATCTGCATTCATCGCGAGACACATTGAGCAACCAGGCTCACGCCATTCAAAGCCTGCCTCAATAAATATCCGATCAAGGCCTTCCATCTCTGCTTGCTTTTTTACTAGACCTGATCCGGGAACTACTAACGCAAGCGACACACTAGAATTAACATGCCCCTTTTTAGCTATCTTCGCAGCAGCTCGCAAATCTTCGATTCGGCCATTAGTGCAGGACCCGATAAATACTTTATCAACTCTTATGTCTTTAATGGCTGTGCCGGCCTCTAACCCCATATACTTCAACGCCCTCTCCATACCATCACGTTTCTGAGCATCATTCTCCAGACCCGGATCAGGCACTACACCATCAACAGGTACGACCATCTCAGGAGAAGTTCCCCAGGTTACCTGTGGACGAATTTCTGATGCGTCAAGATAAGCCTCGATATCAAATGTTGCCTCTGGATCACTTATTAGCCCTCTCCAGTCAGCAATCGCACTGTCCCAGTCTTCACCTGATGGCGCATAAGGGCGCCCCACTAAATAATTGATAGTTTTTTCATCAACGCCTATTAGGCCAGCTCGCGCTCCTGCTTCAATAGCCATATTACAAAGAGTCATCCGGCCTTCCATGCTCAGGTCACGAACAGCAGAGCCAGAAAACTCGATAGTGCAACCAGTACCTCCTGCGGTACCAATGCTTCCAATGACTGCCAAAATTAGGTCCTTAGCGGTCGTGTCTGATTGGATAGATCCGTCTATAGTAACTCTCATGGTTTTCATTTTTTTTACCACTAGGCATTGAGTAGCTAGAACATGCTCGACTTCCGAGGTGCCAATACCAAAAGCTAGAGCCCCGAACGCGCCATGAGTCGCTGTGTGAGAGTCGCCACAAACAATCGTCATGCCAGGCAGGGTAGCACCTTGCTCAGGACCTATTACGTGCACAATTCCTTGGCGTGGATCATTCATTCCATATTCTGTAATCCCGAAAGCACGACAGTTATGGTTTAAGGTTTCAACTTGAACCTTAGAAACGGGATCACTTATACCGGCTGATCTACCGGTAGTAGGTACATTATGATCAGCCACAGCAAGGTTAGCTCCAGGTCGACGAGGCATTCTACCCGTTAATCGTAGCCCCTCAAACGCTTGCGGAGATGTGACTTCGTGTACAAGATGTCGATCGATATACAGCAACGCGGTACCATCGTCTTCGGTATGTACGATATGCCTATTCCAGATTTTCTCAAATAACGTCTTGCTTGACATAATTGTAACTATCAATAATTTAACGGTACCATTGTAGCATGTGCACCATAGATTTGGCGTAGACTGCTCTTATATGATCGATAGATAGAGAGGTGATTGATTTAAATCAACCGAAATGCCCGAAGCTCGCTCATTAAATAAGCAACTAAGATATCACGAATATTTTCGGGAGCTTGCCCAGTATCTTGGAGATCTATTATTACCTCTAGCACATCAAGCTACTAGTCCAAAGACTATTGTATCTAGCGAGGCTTTACACAGTGAAATCGCAAAGCGTATGGCTATAGAGATATATCGATCAAATAACTGCCTCGGAATGAAATCACCAGTCTCATTGTTTTCAACTCTTGACGCTCTCGGGCAATTACGCTACGAGATTACGATAAAAGAGACAACCGACACACAATCTATAGATTTTTTAGAATCTGTAGGTCGAGCAACAATTGAGATTTTTCGAGAGACATCTGGATTCGATGAATGCTAGTAAAAAATAAGACTTAGCAAGACAATGCCTACCATTCCCAACATTCTCTACAGATGAGCGACCTATTCTAATGAATTAGTATGCGTTGTAGAAGCTAAAGCAGCCTGGCGTAGATGATGATCCATAATAACTAGAAGCAGCATCGCCTCGACTATGGGCACAGCCCGAATGCCAACACACGGATCATGCCTGCCCTTAGTAACCACCTCAGTTGCGTGGTTCTCCAGGTCAACTGTTCGCCCTGGAATCTGTATACTCGAAGTAGGTTTAAACGCTACATCGATGATCAGATCTTGTCCCGTCGATATTCCACCCAAAATCCCACCTGAGTTATTACTGACAAATCCATCGGGGGTCATTTCATCTCTGTGCTCGGAGCCACGCTGTTCGACACTTGAAAATCCTGCACCTATAGAAACCCCCTTCACGGCATTGATGGACATCATTGCGTGGGCTATATCTGCGTCAAGACGATCAAAGACTGGCTCACCTAGACCGGCGCTTAAACCCTGTCCAATCACTGTCACCCGCGCACCGATCGAGTCGCCTTCACGGCGTACCGTCTCGATAAGGGCTTCTAGCTCTTTTAACCGACTCGGATCTGGACAGAAAAAGGAGTTACTGTTGGCGCTTTCCCAGTTATCTATATTTATCGACAAAGAGCCCATTTGGGTTAGCGCGCCCGCGACTCTGATACCGACGTGCTCCCGCAAATATTTTCGCGCTACCGCAGCTGCAGCAACCCGCATAACGGTTTCTCGCGCTGATGATCTACCACCTCCACGATAATCACGATACCCATATTTTTTTTGATACGTGTAATCGGCATGGCCTGGTCGAAATAACTGCCGAATTGAGTCGTAATCTCGTGATCTAGCATCACTATTTCTAACAAGCAACCCAATAGGCGTGCCAGTTGTAATACCTTCGAAGACTCCAGATAAAAGTTCGACCTGATCAGGCTCGCGGCGTTGGCTTGTATATTTAGATTGGCCTGGTCGGCGCCTATCAAGATCCAGCTGGATATCGGATTCGTTAATCACCAGACCCGGTGGACATCCGTCAATAATACAACCGAGAGCCGGACCATGACTTTCACCAAATGTAGTCACCGCAAACAGCTTTCCGAAAGTGTTGCCTGCCATAATAGCTCCCTATGCCCGCGGTAACGTTACACCAGTCTGGCCCTGGTATTTTCCTTCTCGATCTTTATACGAGGTTTCACACTCTTCTTCGCCCTCAAAAAAAATCACCTGCGCAACTCCCTCTTCAGCATAAATTTTTGCCGGAAGTGGAGTCG
This sequence comes from Acidiferrobacteraceae bacterium, assembly GCA_002724185.1. Taxonomy (GTDB): domain Bacteria; phylum Pseudomonadota; class Gammaproteobacteria; order Arenicellales; family UBA868; genus CAJXWH01. Next base: position 20,238 of record PBOB01000023.1, read on the forward strand.
TATTAGAAAATTCTAAGGTAACATGTCCTTCCCACTCTGGCTCAAACGGTGTTACGTTAACGATAATTCCACATCTGGCATAGGTTGACTTCCCGACACAAATAGTCAGTACCTTTCGTGGAATACGAAAATACTCAATTGTTCTTGCTAGAACGAATGAATTCGGTGGAATTATGCATACGTCGCCCTCGTATTCGATAAAGCTGCTTTCATCGAAATTTTTCGGATCTACCACTGCAGCATTAATGTTCGTAAATATCCTAAATTCTCGACTGCAACGAATATCATAACCATAGCTCGACGTCCCATAGGAAACAATTCGGTTACCATCAACGGTGGAAACCTGGCAACCCGTAAATGGCTCAATCATCCCGTGCTGCTGAGCCATACGCCTAATCCATCTGTCTGATTTAATTGTCAAACTATTGGGATAATCCTTAGCTATTTTGAATAACGATTGATGGGAACACGTCTGTATAGTCACGCTTACGCGCGGCCAGTCTTCCCGCTGTATTACGCCCTATATTGCGGTAAATTTCGGCTAGACTGCCCTCTGGCTCAGCAACAACGGTCGGATTTCCAGAATCAGCACCTTCACGGATACTTCGTGCTAATGGAATATTGCCTAGGTAATCTATTTCATACTCAGTAGCCATTGCCTTTCCACCGCCTTCTCCAAAAATATGCTCCTCATAGCCACATTTACTACAAATATGCGTACTCATATTCTCAACTAACCCTAGAATCGGGATTTCCACCTTCTCGAACATTTTAAATGCTTTTTTTGCATCTAATAGAGCAATATCTTGTGGCGTAGTGACAATCAAAGCGCCTGATACTGGTACCTTTTGTGCAAGAGTTAGTTGTGTGTCTCCCGTGCCAGGGGGGAGATCAATAACTAGATAATCTAGATCAGTCCAGTTAGTATCGTTAAGTAACTGCTCTAACGCCTGAGTGACCATAGGACCACGCCAAATCATTGGGGTCTCTTCATCAATAAGAAGTCCAATTGACATTGCCTGCAAACCATATTTAATCATTGGCTCTAGATGCTTTCCATCAGACGTGCTGGGCTCACCTACTATTCCGAGCATTCTGGGCTGACTTGGACCATAGATATCAGCGTCGAGAATACCAACCCGAGCACCTTCCGAAGCGAGCGCCAAAGCTAAATTAGCTGAAACAGTTGATTTGCCAACTCCTCCCTTTCCAGAAGCAACCGCAATCATATTTCGCACGCCTGGTAACGGTGTAACTCCTTTCTGTACTTCGTGACCAACGACTTTGCTAGAAACAAGTACATCAACCTTTGAGATGTGCTCCAATGCCATGACGGCTTCTCTGACCTGCGCTTCTAATGTCTTAAACCAAGAGGCAGCTGGATAGCCTAGAATAATATTAATTGACACCAAATCTTCATCAATATCGATAGAGTCAACCTGCCCACTCGACACTAAATCTACGTTTACATGTGGATCAATAATACCTGATAACACATCGCGTACCTCATCAACCATACACTTCTCCTTCGCTAATATATGAACCGGAACAACTACTCCCCAAGATGGGTCTAAGATACCTGCGTAGTTTATCATATAGGGTGGGTTTTGCCGCCGTGGTCTTCGGGTATAATTTCTCGAACGTGATGCCGCGACAACCATATACTGCGATCTATCTCATCTAAATCATAGCTCATCCATCAATCTCTCAACGCAACTATATACATATCTAGTTATGATTCTTCCAAGTCAACGTAGCCTTTTCGATATACCGACTGATGTTGCCTACTTTAATTGTGCATACATGTCTCCTCTTCTTAATCAAGCAATAAAGGATGGAATAAGAGGGCTAACAACTAAAAGTCACCCATGGAAAATTACTTCGACAGATTTCTTCACAGATGTTGAAAGAGTCAGGAATTTAGCAGCGCTAATTATTGGATGTCATGATAATAATATTGCCCTAGTGCCATCAACGAGCTACGGTATAGCAACAGCTATAAACAATATTGCGATTAAACCGAGCGATGAAATTTTGATTCTAGAGCATCAGTTCCCGTCCAATGTTCATGGATGGCACGAAGCAGCAAGATCATCCAAAGCGACAGTTAGAACTGTACCTCACTCAAAAGATGGAAATTGGACAAATTCACTACTTCGCATGATCCACGAAAAAACAAAAGTAGTGGCCATCCCTCATTGCCATTGGAGCGATGGCGGGCTGATTAATTTATCTCTTATCGCCTCTGCACTTCGAGAGATTGACGCGTATTTAGTTATCGATGCAACACAGAGTCTCGGAGTAATGCCTTTAGATATAGCAGCGATAAAGCCGGACTATGTCGTAGCATCCTGCTATAAGTGGCTTTTAGGCCCTTACTCAACAGCGATCATGTATGTCGCACCTCAACATCTTGACGGGACCCCCATCGAGCATGGATGGGCAAATCGCCTTGGCGCAGAAGATTTTACGAGCCTGGCTAATTACAAAAGCGAATTCCAGATAGGTGCTCGCCGATTTGATATGGGTGAACGATCTAATTTCGCCCTACTTCCAGCGCTAGCAGTAGCATTGCAGCAAATACTAGATTGGGGTATTGATACTTTATACGAAACAATATCCCAAATGACATCCACTATCGCGACTCAAACTTCTGCGTTAGGATTCCGCGCCATAGAGTCAAATCAGCGCGCTGGACATTTCCTAGGCCTAACGCTCCATGATAAGATGTTGACTGACATTGTGGATGAGCTCGCCAAGCAAAAGATATTCATCAGCAAGCGTGGTAAGACGCTTCGAATAACTCCTCACGTCTATAACAACTCTTCCGATATTAATAGACTTTGTGAGGCTCTTGCACTATACGTCTAGCAATCTTTAACAAAAGTTATGACCCGATCCGTGCGAATCACTACAAAGGACATCAATAACTGCTTGCCTCAGATTCATTGTACCGAATGCGGCTATCCTTCTTGCAAGGATTATGCTGTTGCAATACACCATACTGGTGCCGCAATTAACTACTGCCCGCCGGGTGGCTCACCCACTATACATCAACTAGCAGAACTACTTGATAGGGATACTGTATCTATAGACCCGAGTTTAGCTCCTAGAACTTCACGATCATTTGCACTAATAGTCGAGAATGAATGTATCGGCTGCACACTCTGCATCGATGCTTGCCCTGTCGATGCAATCATTGGAGCCAGAAAACACATGCATACTGTACTAGAAGATCATTGTACCGGATGCAACCTGTGTGTTCCAGCATGTCCGGTGAGTTGTATTGATATGCATGCTTCGCGTAATACTGCAGAGCACCAAACCCATTCAGCCTGGGAAGAGTTTACAGAAGAAGAGATTGCGAGCTCACGAGAAAGATTTAGCAGTCGTCGTAATCGACTTCGATCTTCAGAGCCAAATAAGAAGATTATGTTTGATCGACGCTCCATGCGCAACGAAATAAAGGCAAGCGTAGCAAGGATCAATCGAGCCAGAAGCCTACAAGAGGGTTACAAGTGAGCCCCCTAAATAGATAAAGTGAATAAAAGGCAGATCGTTCAACTCTATCAGACGTTAGCCGATATCACTCCTGACGCAACAACTGAACTCCAATACACGTCGACATTCGAATTATTGGTTTCTGTAATACTCTCTGCACAGGCAACAGATATTTCGGTAAATAAAGCTACGGAAAAACTCTATCGAGTCGCAAACACACCAAAAGCCATACATGACTTGGGATTACGAAAGCTAAAGACTTACATCAAGAATATTGGCCTGTATAACACCAAGGCATCAAATATTATAAAAACTTGTCGAATTCTTGAACATAATTATGATGGGAAGGTGCCAACATCAAGAGAGGAGCTTGAGTCACTCCCAGGAGTTGGCCGTAAAACAGCCAACGTTATCTTAAATACAGCGTTTAATCACCCAACAATTGCAGTTGACACGCATATATTCCGAGTCTCGAACAGAACGGGGCTGGCTAAGGGAAAAACTGTTCGGCAAGTCGAGGATCAACTATTAGTAGTCACACCACCCAAATATTTAAAATTAGCACACCATCTCCTTATACTTCATGGCCGATACACATGCGTCGCACGTAAGCCTCACTGCTTGGACTGTGCAATACGAAATCTGTGCGAGCACAACAGGCTAGAAAAGTAGACTGCTAAGCTAAGTCAACTTATAGCGCGCTGACGCCGAACCTCAAACAAAGCAATTCCCGCAGCCATAGATACATTTAAGCTTTTAAATGATTCTACCGCTGGAAGGCAAACACCTCTGTCACAATGGAGCCGCGTTAGCCTCCCCAAGCCACTCCCCTCAGAACCCACAATCATAGCCACAGGTACGGACAAATCTGCGCTATATATATCTTCGTCTGCCTCCTCATCAAGGCCTACCAACCATATCCCTTGCTCTTTAAGACCCCGTAAAAACGGACCCCAATTGCTTTCTTCAAAAACCGGCAATGAAGTTCCACCTCCTTGAGAAACTCGTAATGCTGTAGGCGTTAGCCCACAACCCTGATTTCTGGCTGTTACAACAGCATCAGCACCAGCTGCAGCTGCGTTTCGTAAACAGCCACCCAAGTTGCTTGGATCTTCAATACCATCAACGATCAAAATAAGAGATTCATCGAGCAACTTAACAAAATTAAGGCAACCGCCCTTTAGTCCAATACTTTTGCCGACGGCGACCACACCTTGATGCCGAATACCGCCGGCAATATTGTCGAGTTTTTTCTTATCAGCGATCGAAATGCAAACACCTTTACTTTTTGCGATAGTCAATAGCTTCTCTATTCGACTATCTTGTCGCTGCTCATCATAGTAGACCTTTTGCACAAAACCATCTTTGAGAGCAGCTTCGATCGCATGAAATCCAGAAAACTTAGATTGTTGATTTCTCAGAATATCACTCCAATTAGACTTGGTTAGGTATCAGCTTAGCATTCTGCATTTTCAACTATTGGCAGACAAGCAAGACCTGGTATACATTGTTATTTCAACATGTAGAACTGATTTAACCTCTGTGTTGCCTGTTTAGTCTATAAGTCACCTGATAATAATTGCATTGACAGGCCGGAGAACAACCCAGTATCGTTGGTCGGATGCATCTCTTCGAGCCCTCATAATAAGGGGCTGAAGAATAAGGCTAAAATAGCCATTAAATGCCGAGGTGGCGGAATTGGTAGACGCGCTAGCTTCAGGTGCTAGTGGAGGCAACTCC
>PBOB01000024.1 GCA_002724185.1 Acidiferrobacteraceae bacterium
ACAAGCCGATCCTATAGAGTTAGCCGCTGAGAAGCAGGCATTGGATAATCATCTGCGAGTCGAAAGAAGTAATCAAAAAATTAAATCTCGTGAGCAGGGTACAGATCCTGTTGGGAGATCGTTGTATGAGAAAGGTGGACCCTACAATAAACAGGATTGGCAACGGCTTGTTAAGTATCTTAATGAGACCGGTCGGTTGCCGAGCAATTGGACGATCAATGGCATGACGATTAAAAATTGGGCTAACACTCACCCTAGCCCCAAAATTCAAGAGAGGATGCTGAGACGGATGAGGGCGGCAGACGGTGACGTAACACAGCAGATGGTCGATTCCGAACGCTATCGATTAGACCCGACGACGGATCGATGGCGAAATGCACGCGATGCGCAAGGTCTACCTGCCGACTTAGGACCGGGGATTCCTCGCGCCCAAGATGGCCCCGGAACTGTCAGATTGGGAGACGCTCCCGGCACAGGACCGCAAGCTCGACGTGGTTCTCAACGACGCGGTGTTGGCTTGGGTGAGGGGATCGAACGACCGATAGGGGCAGCGCCAGAGCCTGTGCCTCTATCCACAGTTAGCCCAGACGTTCGTATACGCATGAAGCCAAAACCTGCATCTGAAGCTGCTCCTACCGGACGCGATGCGCGTGAAACGATGCCTTTGTCGAAACCGGCAGACGACGGATGGGGTGGAAGTGCCGCTCTAGGCAGACGAAAACTCGAAGCTGATGTAGCAGACGCTGCTGATGTAAAAATGAAACCGGCAGATGCGGAGGCAAAAGTTAAAAGCGAAGTGGTTGAGGCTGAAGCATCCGCAAAGAAAATGGTGGACGATGCATCCGATCCAAAGTTAACAAAGAAACAACAGAAGGCGAAAGCCAAGCAGGCTATAGCGAATGCCGAGGCTAAAGTTGCGCAATTAGAGGCGAACATAAAGAAGATGGGTTCTACCCCTAAGAAGAAAGCTGCTCTTAAAAGGGCCAAGCATCAGGTGCGAGAGGCAAAGGGAAAGACTGGTGTGCTAGGAAGGCTTGGTTTAAGAAGTCGGATTGGGCTATATGGTTGGATTTCCTCAGCCGCGAGCGGGTTGCTTTACGGGGTTGGGGAAGCCACGGGAATTGACATAGTGGATAATGTGAAACGAGAACTGAAACGAGCTTTGGGCATTGATCAGAAAGATCCAGATAAAGGTTTGCAAGCTGATCCCGGTGATTCCAATTTTAAACAGGCTGCACAAGAAGCTGAGAAAAAGGCGGGAGTGGCGGCGGATGCGCTGGCTAGCGGTGTGGCGACGGGGACGGGGACGGGGACGGAGGCAGGGACTGGAGGTGGTGGTGGTACTTTCTCTGCAAGTGGTGAGGCTTTAAATATACTTAGCCCCGCAAGAATAGCAGAGATAATCAAGGGTAGGATGGCCAATACCCCACCCAATAAAATTCCTAAAAGATGGCGTGGAATATTTAATCAAATTGGCAAGGGCGCTAATCCAGAAGAGTTCTTCCCGGCGGTATTTAATTCAGCAAAAGCCTTACAGGGGTTTGCATCAAAGGGATTCATAGAGTCTGCCGGTGCTGGAGCTATTAAATTTTCCAAAAATGCTTTATCTGAAAAAGACGCGATCTCTGAAGCGTTTCCAATGGGTGCCCCTCCTCTTCTTGGAAGTGGGGCTTCTGGTGATCGTGAATTTCTCATGTACAAGAAGGGTCTTCCCGAATACCTGAGAGATTACGCGGTTGTGTCTAGGGCAGCTATGCAGCTACAGGCTGGTATTACGGGAGAGGTTACTTCTGGAGAAAAGACAGCTTCGGGTGGAAGAAGAGATAGTCGAAGGCAGCGAGGTCTAAAGGCAGCGCAAGAAAGACATGCAAAAAGGGTTACTGCTATTCAGGCCACTATTACCAGACTAAATGCGACTAGAGCAAAGCTCATTGAAAATAAGAGAAGTACTGAAAAAATAGATGCTAGGATTGCCACAGTTCAACAGAGGCTTAATGAGGTTAATCAAAGATTTGGCGGTCAGCAGGCCAAAATAGAGGCTAGAGGTGTTCTTAGTACTAGGGCGGGGAGAGCGCAAGCAGGTGCGGCTATCGGAGGAGCTATCGGGGGCATGGTGCCGGAATCAGTCAGGCAGGCTGGTAAAGGAGTTATGGATAGAATCGTTAATCCCGGCGGATACGAGCAAACTTTCGGCGGGGAACTTCCTGAAGGCTTTATAGATCCCGCAAGACCCCAATTCCCCTCCTCACCCGCTGGAATGACACCAGAACAGGCAATCAAAAAAATGTTCGCAAACTACCCAGCACAGCAGCAGCAGCAGCCGCCCCTCCGAGTTGATCCAAGGCGCTATCCAGTGTGGCGAGCTATGGGTGGATCTATTCCTTCTATGGGTTCTGATACTGTTCCCGCCATGTTAACACCCGGTGAATTTATTATGTCCAAGGGTGCTGTTAGTAAATATGGCGCCGGATTTATGAAAAGTTTAAATAGGGGCGGAATTCAGGGTTATAATAAGGGCGGGCTGGTACAGTATTTACAGCATGGTTCTACTAACGGTCCTGTTAAGAGTAATGGTAATGGTGGAATTAATGTAGATGGTGCTGGTATAGCTGAAGCCCTTGTTAATCAGGCTCCCGCTATTGGGAACATGATGGGGCAGGGTATTGGTAGTTCATTGAAGCCCGTTTTGGATAACTTTACTAGTTCGTTTGCTGGTGCTGTTGGCGCATCTGGACTTGATGCATTTGTGGCGGGACTTAGTTCCGCTGCCACAATGTTTAACACTGCTGCTGGCACTTTGAATGGATTGGAAATGACTTGCAACATTAGTTTTGAGGGTCCGCTGACATTGGGCGGAATTGATGTTCCCGGTTTTGCCGATGCTATTACAGAGGCTCTAGGTGACCATGTGAAGAACCTTGTTAATGATCAACTAAGCAAGAGACCTAATAGGGTTACTGGTGGCAAATAAGAAGGATTTTTATAGATGGCATCAGATACAAATAACATAGGCTTATATATAGGTGCTCCACCTGCTTCCGGCGGTCAGTCCACCAAGGAGGTGATGAGTGGTATAGGTACGCCCGTAAGCCCTGATGGCACTGTAGAAAGTCAGGTTGGATATAATCTTCGTGGCGCAACATACTGGGAACCCAACGAAATACAAACGGGACACAGTAGAGACGCTACGCACGCCGATGGAGCCGGTGATGTTTTGCCCCTAGACTCCTCTAGTAGTTATATTCGCCCAGTCGCCCTAGACACTCGTTATGGAGAAGGTATAGGTTTCTCTATTGCTACAGAGGGAGACTACATGGTTGTAGGCGCTCCCTATGCTTGGAAAAAATTCTCTTTTGTAAGTCCCTCACAGACCGTTTCTTTGCCTGTCGTCGCTGAGCAAACCCATATTGAGGGCACGCCGCCCCATACGGAAGATTGCTTCGGAGTAATAACCATAACTGTTACCGGCGATTTACAAAGTCTTTGGGCGGATGGAGTATACGACAAATTTACATTTCTAGGTCAGGAATTCACTTTTGCTGGAGACCTCACTGCGCCCGGAGCATCTTCTCCATCATCTTGGTCGGCTTTTACTTGGTATCTCACAAGCTATGACGGAGGAGGGGCTGGTGAAGAGGGAAGTGCTACCATAAAAGCGTACCCTTGTGACAGTAGTGAAGATTGCTGGATAGGGACCGGGGGTTGCACTTGGAGTATAGGTTTTACAGAAGACGAGGCGGGAACCGAAGTTCTATATCAAGAAACAACTATTTCAAATTCGGTTGTTGGATACGCCGCAAATTTTTATGCTCAGGGTGGGGCTGTTTACACTTTCAAAAAACCCAGAGGTTTAATTACTAACGCCACAAATGCTAGCCCGATAGTTGTCACGACCGATGGCTGGGGAAGCTTGGGCGATAAAAGACACTCTGCCAGTTCCAATAAATTGGATGGTGCCAGAATTAAAATTGAAGGGGTGGGCGGTAATACTGCTGCTAATGGTGATTACTTCCTGAAATACATTTCTTCTACTTCTGCATCACTATACCACGATAGAGAACTAACAAACCCGGTCGGTGGAAATGGAGCTTTCAAATTCGGAGGTAGTTGGAAAGGTTCGGGTGGAGACTCTTGGCTTCAGGCTGGAATTATTGAAGCCCCGTTTCCGGGTGGTTGGAGCGAAGCCAATATAAAATCTTTTGACCCCGGAGAAGATGCAGACATTCCCTTGTATTCAGACGCGAGATTTGGTTGGTCTGTTGACCTCAAAGATAAATGGGTATTGATCGGTGAACCAAGAGGTAAAAGGGTAGATAATGGCTTCACTGATTTTGGTGGCTGGTATCTTGGCGGGGTAGACACGAATGGCAATGAGCCTAGACTTGGTTCGTTTTCCGAGACTTCGGCAATTTGGGAATTTGGAGGTCCAGTTTCATATGGGGTTGACAAGTTAAATCAGCTTAGTGGAGACACATCTACTTCTGGCAGGGTCTACATATATCATTTTGATAGGGCTGATGAGTCTGCTGGGGGTGCTGGATATTATAGCGCTTTAGGCCATCCAAATCCTCATTTAGATTATACGGGTAGGGGAATTCGTATGATAGCCCCCTCACCATTTAATCAGGTTCAATATACCGCTGGGTATGAGGGTGTAGTACCAAATGCGAGAATAGCTCCAGAGCACTTGTACGGCACATCAGAAGATTCTCAGATTACGTACAACATGGGAACCCCCAATGGTTCTGCAAGTAGTGAATATGTTCGAGGAACAGATGGGCACTTTGGACATTCTGTCGCGTTCTCTCCAAAAATTGAGGGCGCTCCATTTGGACCAGATAACCCTGTAACCATATTGGTAGGAGCACCCTATGCTCGTATAGATAAAAACGAAACAGGGATCGTGACGGAAGAAGCTCAGTCTGACGAGGACATCCCATCTGAGGGAGACGAAGTTCCTGAACCTAGCGGTGGAGGCTTCGGTGGAGATGAGCAATTTACGGGAGATGGTAGCGGGGATGGCGAAACTATTGGAGAAGGAGGTTTAGTGCCAGAACCCGGAACAGGTGATGCTGGTGGCACAAGCGGCGTTGAAACAGGTGGGTCAGGTGAATCAACAGGGGGGTCTTCTGTAACCAGAACACCTCCTTCTAGAGATGTCATAAATAGAGTTGGTCATACCTATGCTTTTATAGGGGCTTATCCAGATAGTGGAAATGCCAGCTACTCCGTATGGAGAGGGCTTCCCAATCTTTATATGGGAAACGAAACTATAGGCGAAGTTCTTTATAATCAAAGTGATATAAAGTGTTCCGGTGCATTTACAATAAATAACCTAATTGGTGTTGAAAAGGTATCTGACAATGGCGAGATGGTGGACGTTGTTCCTATCGAAGACTCCTATCTTTGGCAGAGACTGGAACATAGGATCTATAACGACAATCATCCTTTGCATATTACTGACGGAAGGGGCGCACAAGACCGCTTTGGATGGGCTGTTGGCATAAAGGGAAATACCGCCATAGTTGGTGCTCCAAGACATAGTTTGGGTGTTGATATTGATCATCTAGGATATCGTTCATATATAAAAGATGCTGGAGCAGCTTACCTGTTCACAAGATCAAGTCATAGTGGGTATTTTGATACAATAGAACCTGAAGGTTCTGGAGCACTGTTTACGAAATATGTTGGTGTTGATGAAAATGCTGTCGCTATATCTGGCGCTAATATTAGACATCATAGAGATGAGTATGATAATTTTGGATATTCGGTAGCGATAAATGAAAACTTTTTTGCTGTCGGCGCACCCAGACATGCTGGTGCTGCGATGGGGAGAGATTTTTCGAAGGAAGAGGGAGGGGCAGTATACATATGGGAAAAGCAGCCGGGTGGAAATTATGTATTTGACCAGAAAATTTGTCACAACGATGAAAAGTACGGTTTTTATTATGGCCCACACATTGGAAATACTACAGATCCAACTTATGTAATTGGTTCCGGCAGAGATGCTTACAGTCATTTTGGTGCATCTCTATCTCTGTGTGGAAATAATTTATTAGCTGGCGCCCCGTTTGCTGGCGGGGGATTGGACTATGATTATGATGCCAGCCTGTATACAACTTTGAATTTTAGAGAAAAGCTTTCAACAGAATACTTTAAGGGTGGCGACGGAGAGGGCGAGGTAAGCGGTTTTGAATCAAGCTGGAATGAAAATAGTTTACCAGACAACAACAACTTAAACATTTTGTATAGAGGGGGCTGGGCGCCGGGTATTCCTACCGGTGGTACTAATTATGTTGGAAACGGTAGAGCCTATCTATTTCAGAGACAGGGCAATAGAGAAGACACCAGAGTTAATGAGAATATTAATGTAGCGGCAGATTTGGACGATGCTACTATTAATTCAAGCGCCGAAAGTTATGACGATAGCTCCGACACCATAGCTGCTGGAGGAAACTTGACAAGTTCACTTTATAGCTTGTTAAGATTTAATAACATGGGAATTCCTCGTGGATCACAAATTCACAATGCATATATAGAGATGACTGCTGCGGCAGACGATGATATTGCGACAACGATAACAATTTATGCATTCGACGAAGATGACGGAGAGATGCCTTCTGGTGGTGAAGATGACTCGCCGGGAGAATCAGGAGATGAGTATGTCAACTTTACAACAAAGTTAAATTCTAAAAAAACATTGAATAAGGTGAGTTGGACATTGACTAGAACTATGGCTGGAAAAAAGGTCCAAACAGCCCCTATAGCCGGTGTCATACAAGAAATTGTGGATCGTCCGGGCTGGTCAGATAACAACTCTATTGTAATAATCCTTGGTCCGAAAGAATCAAAAGATCCTTCAAATGGTAAAAAGATATTCTATTCTGCAAATTACGGCTTTAGGTACAGCGATGGAAATGAAACCGGTTTAGATGCTAGGCCGAGAATTAATATTGACTTTACGGAGCCAAGAGATCAGTGGAAACAAACAAATGAGTTTATAGCTCCGATAGGAAGGGATGGACGAACTTCAGATGTTGAAGATTACGGAAGATCTGTAGGTCTTTCTAAGGAAGATATTATTATCGGGGGTCCAGAGTACGCACTCGATGGACTTGGTTCATTGGGAGATAATTATAATTTGTTCACGACTTTTGGCGGCAGTGGATCAGTAAGCCATCGTGATTTTGTAGGATTGGGTTGTCGTGGTTATGGTGACCCCGGAACCCCCGGAGGAAACTTCCCGCATGTATTTTCTATGCATACAAAGGGTGTATATCTCCTAGCTAGCGGAATGGATGCACACGCCAAGGGTCACGCTCTGGATAGTGGAAATATAACTCTAACCATACCAAAAGCGCACGCAAAGTTCTCTCACGCCATGCCTCTCTATGTTGGTCCCTTGAGAGCGAGGGGTCACACATCTCTTTATACCAGAGGTGCGGTTCTTAGCAGCGGAAGTATGCCTCTTGTTATGACCTTTAGGGCTACCGGAAATCTGGACATGTTCTTAAAGAACTTCCAGTATACCGGCGGAATGCCTCTGACCGTACAGGCTCCCCTTGCCGCAAGTGGAACAGCAGATCTATTTACTGTTGGGCCTTTACCATCTTCTGGGGACATAACTCTTCATAATAAGGGTCACCTATGCTTCAACTCTCCTGTTGGCACATACCCAGAAGGTTATCCATCACTGTTCGTAAGCGGTGACGCTACTCAGGTCACGGCTACCGGATCTCTTTATACGACTGGGCCAATCGCTGCTACCGGCGGAATCAATATTACTGGACCCTATAATCTCCCGGCCTCCGGGCAGACATCTCTATATACAAGGGGTTTGTCCTCGGATAATACCACTCTTAACTTGACGCTAGAAAAGATTACCGGGGATATTGATGACGGCATTAAACTCTATACTGCTGGTCCCGCCAGTATAGTTCCACCGGCACAATCTGATCCCGATGGCACAGATCTAAATCCAGATGATCGTAGCATAACACTATTCACAAAATACGATCCAAGCTACGCATCTTCCGCAACATCTTCACACAGCATAGTCAAACTTACTAAGCAGCAGACTATTACCGGAGGTTCCTACAGAACGGGTGGTATTTGGGGGTCCAGAGTAATGGACTTCTTGGGAGATAGTGATTCTGATGAATATTCAGAAGAAGCAAAGGCCCACAAACAACACTATCTGAAGAAGAAAAATGACACCATAGATATACATGGCAAGTCTATGGCCGTTGGTTCGCCCGGAGTAAAATACGGATTTAACCCAATCGGTTTTAATGACCCTCCGCACGAGAACGGTAGCGTAAAAATCTATAGCTGGGATGGTGACACTGACACATGGTCTCTTGCTCAAACAATACA
>PBOB01000025.1 GCA_002724185.1 Acidiferrobacteraceae bacterium
ACAAGGAGTCAGTTCGGACCAAGTGTTGCAAATCCCGATGACTGGTCGCCCATCGAACTGGTCGTCAGGGAGACCTTGGTTTTTCATCCAACTTCGATGGTTGAAACCGTCTTTGTCTGCTTTTCCAAACCATGCTGAGCTACGGCGGGTTGTTTTTTTCGTCACAAGGCTGTTCTCCACTATTTTTCGACCTCGGCTACTAGCCGAAGTTTTATCTGCTGAATAGCGAACCGAAAAGATAAAAAGTATTACTCACGAATTTTAAGTTATAAAATCTCTGAGGACCCCACATATAAGACAAAAAATGTCTACTTTCACAATGGGCGCTTTATCGTGAAAATTGGGGCGTGTTTGAGCAGCAATTATCAGGATTGCAGAAGGTGTAAAAAAAAGAAAAGAGAGCGCGGATTGCGCCCTCTTATTTCTCTTAAAACAAGAATAACCGTCCAAATGTTAAAATCGTTACGATCCGACAACCGACAAAACGATTTACACATCGTTAATTTTCCCCGTAAAATCAACACTATTAAAAACTATTTCTTATCGTTGGGCCGTTAGCTCAGTTGGTAGAGCAGCTGACTCTTAATCAGCGGGTCGTAGGTTCGATCCCTACACGGCCCACCAGAAACGATTAAAAAATAATAACTTATAAGATGTCATTTTTATCTCGTTTTCGACTGCTCGGTGTACCACCCTGTTTCAACCATTTATATGCACCTCAATTTTTAATGAAAAGAGCGGACTGCGGATCTAAGATATTCTGCTCTGTGGTGGGAGATAGTTTTCACGATGGACTTAACGGTGCATGAAGCACTGCCCCTGGTACTCTGATTCCACCGCGAGCGTAACCCGGTACGATTTTTCCGTATCGCGCTTCAAAAGCTTCGGGTAATGAGCGTCCATCCAAAGTTGATAGCCAGAGCCTTAATAGGTGTCGTTTCTGATCCGGCTCTGGCCAGTCCTCATATCTAGTGCGCGCGTGTAGAATTTGATGATTGTGCAAGAATTGCATATCCCCTGGTAGAAATTTAATGTCCAGGCGAAGATCATCACTTGAGGCCAAATTGTCAATCAAGTCCAAAGCCGCAGTCTGTTTTTTGGTAAGTCGCGGAATATACGAGTGGCGCTGTGCAGCTTCAATAAAGTCACGCGCATAAATGCAGGTCACGTTGTTTTCGGTCGGATAAAACACGGCCATTTCATAGGTCTCCTCTTGATCTTTGGGAATTTCACCTTTCCGATCTATATGAAATGGTTGACACAGTGTTTCGAGAAGATCAGGTCTGTGCGTTGCTATTTCGTGGTAAATAGTTGTTGAAGAGCAAATAGCGCTTTCACCACCATAGCGGGCTGTTTGAAGGCATAGAAGACCAACGATATCGGCTGAATCAGTGTGAAAGAGGTGGCGATAGCTTGTTTGATAGATGCGACTGAGTGGGTCTAAGGGATTGAGTCCCATGTCAATGACATGACCAAGCAAGTGACCTTGTGCATTTTGTGGGACTGGTTGTCCTAGATGACAGGCGATACCGTAATAGGCTCGGGCTGAGGTTTCACGAGGCCACTCTAAGACAGGTAGTCCGCGCAACAAGACAAAGCCACGGCCGCTAATTAATTCATGCCGTATAGCGGAGAGTCGAAATCCTAGTTTTGGCAAGCAAAAGGATCTATGGTCTAGTTCGGGAATGGGTATCGCATAACTGCTATTAACAGCTAACTCTAGCTCTTCGATCTCTTTATTGCTCAGTTCAACAAGCCAGTCATCACATTGTTCCCAGTCGGAGCGATACCATATCGCTGGATCACGGTGGGGATTAGCTGATGATCTAAGTTGCATAGTCATGCACTGTTTAACGATAATTTTTGTCCGTTATAGAGACAATAACGCGTTCTGTTTGAGAGATGTTAATTATACTCCATTTACTCGCTTATTCTCTTATATCTGATCTTTTGCGGTAACGATGGTATTGTTTCGGCGATTAATCCAAGTAACTCCAAACAGGACTAGGCTACCCCCGATAATTAGCCCCAAGTTTAAGGCGTCATCCAGAAATAGCAGGCCGCCTATAACGGCAAATATTGGTGAAAGAAGACTGAACGGAGTGACTAGGTTAATGGGGTATCGTTGCAGCAGGTAGTAGAGAGCAGAGTTAGCAACTACTGAACTCATGATGCCAGTATAGACGAGTGCTGACCATCCAACCCAAGTGGCATCGCGTATCACCTGCAAGTGGTTATCTTCAAAGATTAGTGAAGTTGTTAGTAGTATTGGAGCGCTGACAACCGATATCCAGCCAACGATGGTAAAGGGATGAATTTTCCCCAGTTGGCGAATCTGAATAAAGCCGAATGCAGAAAAGGCGCATGATACGGCCATCCAAATTAAGGCTGGTAAATCGCTGAATGCGGAAGGATCAAAAGTAATTATGGCTGCTCCAATTATTGCGATGCTAACTCCAGCAATGCGCCTAGGACCAATTTGTTCACCAAGCACTATCACACTGAGTAATAAGGCAAAGGGCACTTCAAGTTTACTGAACACGGCAATCGATGCCGTATTTTCGGCGAGTGCGACTGACATGTAGAGAGCTAGATACATACCTGCACCCATGACGAGACCAATTTTCAGTAGCGGTATAGTTAGCGATCGTGGTACTCGTAAGAATCCAACGAGAAGAATTGCGAGCAGCCCGAAGCGAATCCCAGTGAAGAGAATAGGTGGAAATTCACGTAGGCCGATAACTGCAGCGATAAACATAGAACCCCAAAGCAAGTTAATTAACACTGCGACTGAGGTATGTAACAGTGTCATTACGTGCAGCTATCCCGTCGACCAATGAGCCCAAGAAATGTTGTTGGGAGTGCTAGCTTGATTGGCAGCGATGACGGCATTAACAAATGAAAATGACTAATTCTTAGCTAGGCATATAATCGTCACCAATAGGTGATATCACTGTAGTGCTTGCAACATCTGCGCCTGCTTCGGCACGGGCTTTGGCTATATCTTCTCTTTCGCCAAATGTTTTCATCTGTTCAGGGTCTTGCATTTCGATGACTACAAATACTTGGCTCTCGTCGGGATTTGTGCCCGCCCATTTCATCTTGATCCCTACTTTTTCCATTTCTGGTGTGAGGTCTTTGGTCATTTGTACCCATCGTGCAAATCCTTTTGAGATGTTCACAGTGGCTAATATTTTCATAGGTTTTCCTCTATCAGTTGATCGGTTTAATTCAATCCTAACAAAATAATGCGAAAAAGTGACTAATTAACGCGTCACAAATAGATTCCAGCTTAGTCCAGGCTTTCGCATTATATTAACTCGCGTTGAGAGCAGTGTTGCAAGGAAATCCATGATCTAAAGTAGCCATACCGAAGAATATCATCAGCAAATACGACCCTTGAGGGCTCATAATTACTGCGCTGATGCTTGTGAGAGGAGTGCTGATCTTGACACGATCGCATTAGCCCCCTTAAATCACTAGCTGTTTTCGATTATTTTGAGATTGATCTATGACTTTAGAGCCAAGTAATGACATTCCAGTAGACCTATATTTCGAAGACGTAGAGATCGGGCGTAAAATGATGACTAACTCTCATCTTGTTACGCAGGATGCTATTTTGGCTTTTGCTGAGATTACTCGGGATCGCCATCCACTTCATACAGATCCAGAATATTGCAAGAATACTGAGTATGGAGAGCCGATTGCACATGGTCTTTTTGGATTATCTCTAATGGAAGGTCTAAAGGCGGAATCTAGAATCTATGAGCATACTTCAATTGGTTCATTGGGGTGGAACG
This sequence comes from Acidiferrobacteraceae bacterium, assembly GCA_002724185.1. Taxonomy (GTDB): domain Bacteria; phylum Pseudomonadota; class Gammaproteobacteria; order Arenicellales; family UBA868; genus CAJXWH01. The sequence goes on from PBOB01000025.1 coordinate 3,801, forward strand.
AGGTCCGTTTTGTTAGGCCATTATTTTCTGGTGAAACTGTACATGTAACTTTTGAGTTCACGAACAAAAGATTGAGCCGTAAGCCAGGTCGAGGTATCGTAACTGAAAACGTTAAGTTATTGCGTGAGAATGAGGAGATTTTGATCGATGCGGTGCATGTAACGTTGTTAAAATGCAAATTTAATGAAACTGCCTAAGGTGATAGGTCTGGAATAACTTGGCACCATTCGATATAGCCTCGCGCCCAACTTATAGAGGAAAAGTTAAGGGCATCATACTAGACTGGAGTGGCACAACAGTTGATGCGTATGTACTTGCACCCGCCACTACGTTTGTAGAGGTTTTTCGGAAAAACGGTGTTGATATTAGTATGGCAGAAGCTCGTGCTCCAATGGGGCTTCGCAAAGATCTCCATATTGAGGCACTGACCAATATTCCTGAGATTCGCAATAGATGGAAACAAGTGCACGGCAGAGCTCCAATAAATGAAGATGTACAGCGTATGTACGATCAATTTGTTTCAATGCAATTATCAACTATTAAGAACCATACGACACTTTTGCCTTTTGTCGCTGAAGTGACCAGCTCTCTCCAAGAGCAAGGAGTTAAGGTTGGTGTCTCGACGGGATTTATACGATCCATAGTCAGTATTATTGAGGTAGACGCGAAGAAGCAAGGCTATGTACCGGATGCTTCAGTTGCAGGTGATGAAGTAGAAAATGGTGTTCGTCCGAAGCCATTTATGCTCTATCGAAACCTTGAACTTATGGATATCCATCCAATTCAGTCTGTAGTTAAAGTAGATGACACGGTATCTGGCATAGGAGAAGCTTTAGAGGCGGGTTGCTGGGGAGTTGGAATTGCAAGATATAGTAATTACATGAACATCAATAGCTTGGAAGAAGCCAAAACTTTGCCTCAAAACGAAATTCAAACCAAGCTGGAGCATGCACGCGAAGTGCTTTTAGGGGCAGGTGCTCACTATATCATTGATACTTTCGACCAATTACCCGGAGTCATTGATGATGTTAATTTACGATTAGGGAGGGGTGAAGCACCATAATTTCGCATAGCAAGTTACACTTTTCATATGCACAGAAATTAGTGTTCAACTGATGTTCACGGTTAGTTGTTGGCTAAGAGCAGCATAACAGTGAATACAAGCCCTAATGAGCGTTTTGTGATTGAAGAAAGGAATTACTAGATGGCAATCAAATTAGAAAAGGAATTACTATTGTGCAGAAAACTCTAGGGGAATTAAAGGCCTCGAAGGCCGTGCTAAATTTAATTGGCAACACATCAATCATTAAGCTTGGGAATATTGTGCCAGCTAGTGCTGCAGAAGTTTGGCTCAAATTTGAAGCTGGTAATCCTACCGGATCTTATAAAGACCGAATGGCAATGTCGATCTTACAGCGCGCTATAGAGCGTAATGAGTTGGCACCTGGAGATACAGTTGTCGAATACACGGGAGGTAGCACGGGATCTTCTCTTGCTTTTGTTTCAGCTGCATTTGGGTTAAAGTTTATTGCTGTTTTTTCTGATGCTTTTTCGCAGAGCAAACAGCAAACAATGGAAGCATTTGGCTCAGAAGTAATAGTCGAGAAAAGCCATGGGAAGGGTATTACGCCTGAACTGATCAAGCGCATGAAAGATCGCGCATCAGATCTATGCGAGAACTTAGATGCATACTATGCTGATCAGTTTGGTTCCCCTGATGCGACACTTGGTTATGAAGCAATGGGTCAGGAGATCGCTAAGGCGCTTGATTGCAAACTTGATATTTTTTGTGCTTCAGTAGGTACAGGAGGTGCGATTATGGGGGCGCGGCAGGGTCTGATAAAAGCAGGAGCAACAGCCGCCAAGGTAGTGGCATTTGAGCCTGCACAATCACCGTTTTTGACAACAGGCAAGGGGGGCGCCCATAAAGTTGAGGGGGTTGGCGTTGGGTTTGAGCCTCCATTTCTCGATCGAACGGTCTTAAGCGATATACGCACCATTGACCAAGACCTCGGGTTTGCCATGTGCCGGCGACTGGCAAGAGAAGAGGGGATTTTTTGTGGCGCGTCTACGGGGCTAAATGTAGCTGGCGCTATAGATCTGGCCAAAGAGATGGATGCGGGTCAGCGAGTGGTCACGTTGGCTTGCGATAGTGGATTGAAGTATCTAGGCAGCCATATCTATACTTGACATACTTCTTTCAAAGCAAGAATGTCTAGTAATCCGAAGAAGTAATAATTAATTGTGAGTAGACTTTGTATATTAAATCCCTCGTCTGCTGGAGTTGACGGATTTAAGTATTTGAATATGTTTATAATAACAAATGACGGCCACGAGCGCCTAACAGAGTTTCGAAACGATGTAATTGCTATTAGTTAGAGATCGTGCTCAAGATTAGATACTATTTAACTGAGAAATTAATTTGGTATTCACGAGTATCAGTGGTCTCATTTTGGTGAATGATAATCCTTCTGGTTTACGAGTGAATTAATTTGGAGCGAAATACATGTGCGGAATTGTTGGCTTATTTTTGAAAGATGGAGACTTGCAACCGCAACTAGGCGATTTGATGTCAAGAATGCTTGTGACTATGACTGATCGCGGGCCTGATAGTGCTGGTATAGCTATTTATGGTGATGAAGTGCAATCTATCGAGAAATTGACAGTTCAATCGCCAGACCCCCATTCAGATTTTGCATCTCT
>PBOB01000026.1 GCA_002724185.1 Acidiferrobacteraceae bacterium
AGCGTAATCAATTCTCGAAGAATAGGCTTTGGGCTGAGGACTCTTCGGGGCGAAAGATAATCGTTTATCGGAACCGAAATGAAACCGGACCCTACTGACAATATATCACACGACTCCGATCCCACAGAAACCCAGGAGTGGCGTGATGCACTAGCATCGATTCTAGAAACTGCCGGTGAGGAGCGCGCTCATTTCATCATTGAAGAACTTATCGACCAGGCTAGACGACGCGGCACACATATACCATATCGCTCAACCACTTCTTATCTCAACACTATTCCAGCAGTACAGGAACAAAAAAGTCCAGGTGATGCTGCAATTGAATGGCGTATACGCTCGCTTATTCGATGGAATGCACTAGCAATGGTTATGCAGGCAAATCAAACCAACACAGAGCTTGGGGGGCATATAGCGAGCTTCGCCTCATCAGCAACTCTCTATGATGTTGGCTTTAACCATTTTTGGAAAGCCTCCCAGAATGGCGGCGATTTAATATTCTTTCAAGGGCATTCTGCGCCTGGGATATACGCAAGGGCATTTCTAGAAGGCCGACTTACAACTGATCAACTCAAAAACTTTCGGCAAGAGGTTAATGGACAAGGCCTATCTTCATACCCACATCCTTGGCTAATGCCAAATTTTTGGCAATTTCCTACTGTCTCAATGGGCTTAGGCCCTATTCAGGCTATCTATCAGGCCAGATTCATGCAGTTCCTAACTGACCGTGAAATTATCGATGCAACAAACAGAAAAGTATGGGCTTTTATTGGTGATGGGGAAATGGATGAGCCAGAATCGATAGGAGCGATCGGCCTAGCAGGCCGAGAAGCGCTAGATAATCTTATTTTTGTTATCAACTGCAACTTACAACGATTGGATGGCCCTGTTAGAGGTAACGGCAAAATTATTCAAGAACTTGAGGGCAAATTTCGTGGCGCAGGCTGGAACGTAATAAAGGTTATATGGGGCTCCTACTGGGATCCGCTACTTATTCGCGATACTAAGGGCTTGCTGAAAAAACGGATGGAAGAAGCTGTAGACGGTGAGTATCAAGCATTTAAGGCTAAAGATGGTGCATTTGTAAGAAAACATTTCTTTGGGAAATATCCAGAACTTGAAGCTATGGTTGCAAATATGACAGATGAGGATATTTGGCGGTTAAATCGAGGCGGTCATGATCCACACAAGGTCTATGCGGCTTATGCAGCTGCTGTCAAACACTTAGGACAACCTACGGTTATTCTCGCCAAAACTGTTAAAGGGTACGGAATGGGTGAGGCAGGCGAAGGGCAAAACATTACTCACCAAAAAAAGAACATGAACGAAACTGCGCTGCGAGCATTTCGAGACCGTTTCCGTATTCCCCTTTCGGATGAAGAAGTTGTTAAGGCGCCCTTCTATCACCCTGGAGATGATAGCCCAGAAATCGTCTATCTGCGTAGTCGACGCGAAGCTCTAGGGGGATTTCTCCCTGCTCGAAGTGATGCAGCTACATCCCACGAATGCCCTGAATTATCAGTCTTCCAATCGCAACTAGAAGATACCGGGGATCGGGAAGTTTCAACAACGATGGCTTTTGTTCGCATACTATCCGCTCTTCTTCGTGTAGAAGAATTAAAGAAGTTTATCGTGCCAATAATACCTGATGAAGCTAGAACTTTTGGCATGGAGGGAATGTTTCGACAGGTGGGGATATATTCACCTAAAGGCCAGCTCTATGTTCCAGAAGACGTAGATCAGCTAATGTATTACCGCCAAGACAAACAGGGGCAGGTACTGCAAGAGGGCATTACTGAGGCTGGAGCAATGGCATCGTGGATGGCTGCGGCCACAGCCTATGCCAATCATGGAACTGCGATGATACCATTCTATGTATTCTATTCAATGTTTGGTCTACAGCGAGTCGGTGACCTGGCATGGGCAGCAGGAGATATACAAGCGAGGGGTTTTCTTATCGGAGCAACAGCCGGTCGTACAACTCTTGCGGGTGAAGGATTGCAGCATCAAGATGGACACGGCATGCTATTCGCATCAACGATACCCAACTGTGTGGCCTATGAACCTGCTTTTCATTACGAATTAGCGGTTATCATACATAATGGCCTAAAGAGAATGTTTCACAACAAGGAAAACGTTTTCTTCTATATCTCCGTTATGAATGAGAACTATAAGCACCCAGCCATGCCAAAAGGGGTAGAAGCGGGCATCCTTAAAGGCATTTATCAACTGCATAAAGGGAAGCAACCTCGAAAACAGTCTCCTCGAGTCCAGTTACTTGGGAGCGGCGCCATCTTGCGGGAGTGCCTAGCTGCCGCGAAGCTGCTAGAAAAAGATTTCGGTGTATTATCTGATATCTGGAGCGTCACAAGCTTCAATGAATTAGCGAGAGAGGGTAGAGACGTCGAAAGGTGGAACCTTCTCCATCCAGAGGATTCGCCAAGAATTGCCTATGTAACAAGCTGTCTTGACGGTACATCGGGTCCGGTTATCGCGGCTACCGACTATGTACGAAACTATGCGGAACAAATTCGTCAATTCATACCTAACCGCTATTTCGTACTTGGAACTGATGGGTTTGGACGTAGTGGAACCCGGAAACAATTGCGTAAATTCTTTGAGGTTGACCGATACTATATAGCCCTAACTGCGTTAAAGGCGCTCGTAGATGAAAAATCAATCCCTAGGAATACGCTTATAGAGGCTGCTCAATCATATGGGATAGAAGCAGACAAGCCCAACCCAATTTCAATGTAAGATAACGTGCCGATTGACAAAGAAAAACTAAATAAAAATGAGTAAATCAACTCAAGTTGTTATTCCAGATATTGGTGACTTTTCGAACGTCGCGATTATTGACTTATTGGTATCAACTGGCGACGTCGTTGAAACAAATGATCCCTTGGTAACACTTGAAAGCGACAAAGCAGCAATGGACATTCCCGCTCCTTTTCCTGGCGTTGTCTCTCAGATTCAAGTCAAAGTGGGGGATCGCGTCTCAAAGGGTACTTCTATCCTGTTGATGGAACAGCCATCAGCTGATGCAAAAAGCGAACCGGCAAATAAAACCTCACATGACCCTCAAAGTATAGATTCGCCCACCACCAAAAGTGAACTGCAATCAACTAATAAACATCAAAAAAATACTTTGAATGAAACTAATGACAGACCTGCATTTCACTCAGAATCAGTAGGGACACAAACTAGGCCGCCCCATGCAAGTCCGTCCGTACGGAAACTAGCCCGCGAACTGGGTGTGAATCTCTTAGATATTAAGGTCGGTTCGGGCAAAAATAACCGAATTCTTACTGATGATGTTCAACAGTTTGTCAAAAACGAATTAAGTAAGCCCCCTCGGGCCCCTCAAACCGATCAATCTGGACAAATGATCGATACAGATTACTCACAATGGGGTGACATAGAAAAAATATCTCTCACTAGAATCCAGAAAGTTGCGGCTTCGCATGTAACTCGATCGTGGACAAGCATACCCCATGTTACGCATCATGAGGAAATCGACATCACAGCGCTAGATGATTTTCGAAAATCTATGAATAATGAGATTGCAACCCAAGGCACACGGCTAACGATATTACCATTTGTGATGAAAGCGGTTTGTACTGCATTGATCAAATTTCCTAGGTTTAATTCTACTTTGGCGAATGATCCTAAGGAGCTCATCCTGAAAAAGTACTTTCATGTTGGATTTGCTGTCGACACTGAAAAGGGATTGATGGTCCCAGTAATTAAGGATATCGACAAAAAGGGAGTTGCTGAGATAGCAAGGGAACTGGCTGACATAAGTAAACGAGCGCGCTCTGGCAGGATTAGACCTGAGGAGCTGCAAGGGGGATGCTTTACAATTTCAAGTCTTGGTGGAATTGGTGGTGAGGCCTTCACTCCTATAATTAATATTCCTGAGGTTGCCATCCTAGGCCTCAGCAAAGCTAAAATAAAACCAATTTGGACTAATACTGAGTTTAAGCCAAGACTTATTCTGCCAACGGACCTATCGTACGATCATCGTGTTATTGACGGTGCAAGTGCAGCCCGATTTCTAACTTTTTTACAAAAACAGCTCGAAGATGTGCGACGAATTCTGCTATAAACCAACACTTCCAACATTTTCTCTTTTGGATAAATTAGCGTTATGCTCGAAGTAGATCTTGCAGTTATAGGGTCGGGACCTGGGGGATATACAGCAGCTTTTAGAGCAGCTGATCTTGGGCTCAAAGTAATAATTATTGAAAAACATAATGAGCTTGGTGGCACCTGTCTCAATGTTGGATGTATCCCCTCAAAGACATTTCTCCACACTGCTCGTGTTATAGATGAAACAAAAGAGATAAGTAAAACAGGCGTCTGCTTTGATCCACCTACCATCCAACTTGATCGACTAAGAGGCTGGAAATGTCATGTTATTGCCCAACTCAACTCAGGCCTAGACACGTTGGCTAAAAAACGCAAGGTGGAAGTTATTGTAGGTAGCGCACGATTTGACTCCAAACATCAAATCATAGTCACTCGCTCAGGCGAAGAGTTAACGATTAACTTTCAGTACGCCTTGATCGCAACAGGCTCTAAACCGATATCAATGCCAAACATGATCAGTGATGAACGGATAATCTATTCAAAACAAGCGCTTGAATTAATTGACATACCAAAACAACTACTGGTTATTGGTGGGGGAATCATTGGAACAGAATTGGCAACCGTCTATCAGTCGCTTGGCAGCCAGGTAACTATTGTAGAAGCGCTCAACCAATTGATGGCGGGAGTAGATGACGACCTTACAAAGCCGTTACAAAAAGTTCTGCAACAAAAATGTCGAGATATTTTTTTACAAACAAGGGTTCTTGGTATTCAGAATAACGGTGAGAATCTGGAAGTAAGCTTTGAAGGGTCAATGGCGCCACCAACTCGGAGTTTTGATCGTATTTTGATTGCAATAGGTCGTAAGCCTTACACTGAAGGCTTGCGTATTGAAGATGTTGGGATTGAGCTTACACCCGAAGGCTATATCAAGATTGATCAGCAACAACGTACGAGTGTTTCAAATATATTGGCTGTTGGGGATGTTACTGGTAACCCAATGCTGGCCCATAAAGCAACACATGAGGGCAAGGTTGCAGCAGAAGTAGTAGCTGGATGGCACAGCACTTTTGATCCGATAGCTATTCCTTCAGTTGCTTATACTGATCCAGAAATCGCTTGGGTTGGACTTACCGAAAATCACGCTAAGCTGGATGGCGTACCATATGAAAAGAGTATATTTCCATGGATTGCGAGCGGTAGAGCTCTTGGACTTGGGCGATCTGAGGGCCTAACTAAGCTACTTTTTGATCCAAACGATAAGCGTATACTTGGAGCAGGAATTGTCGGCGTACATGCAGGAGATCTTATTTCAGAAGCCTGCCTTGGCGTAGAGATGGGCTGCAATGCGCAAGACTTCAGCCTCACAATCCACCCTCATCCAACTTTTTCGGAAACAATTGGACTTGCAGCCGAAATAACCGCCGGTACCATCACTGATCTATACGCACCACAAGTTGAACGCACGAATTGAGCCCTAAGATAAAAACCGTTATTTCCTAACCCAAGAAATCTTGCATTTGTTTAACGAAGACTAGCAAGAAAGTTCGCTCTAACCACCTCAGACAGGATCGGCTTCTTCTAGTTCAATCAATGTCCCACAAAAGTCTTTCGGATGCAGAAATATAACGGGCTTGCCATGTGCGCCAATCATTGGGGTCCGGGACCCAACAATACGCGCACCATATTTTTCTAGATGATCTCGCGCTGAAATAAGATCACTAACCTCGTAGCATACATGGTGTATACCTCCGGTCGGATTTCGCAGTAGAAATTCGGCAACGGGAGAATTTGTTCCAAGCGGGTGTAACAGCTCTATCTTAGTATTGTCGAGATCAACAAAAACTACAGTTACACCATGCTCCTCTAGTGAAGTGGGCGCAGATACCACTGCTCCGAGCGTATCTGAATACAATAACGCTGCAGCCTGAAGATCTGGAACGACAATGGCAATATGATTTAAACGACCAATCACTTTGCATCTCCAGAGGAATTATGCGCATATCCC
>PBOB01000027.1 GCA_002724185.1 Acidiferrobacteraceae bacterium
AAAAAACGCGAAGCTGAGGAAAAGAAAAAACGCGAAGCTGAGGAAAAGAAAAAACGCGAAGCTGAAGCTCAAGCAGCCAGACGAGCTGCAGAAGAAATTCGTCAGGGGGCGATAACGGCATTAACCTCCATGAATGCAGCCATTGCGGCAAAAATTAAAGATAATTGGGTTGAAACCGGTGAGCCGGGTCTGGTAGCTGTAATAGTAGTTAGGGTTAGCAGGGAAGGGGATGTACAATCGGTCGAGATTCAGAAAACAAGTGGCGATGTGTTGTTCGATCGTTCGGCTGTGGCCGCGATCAATAAGGCCTCTCCGTTGCCGTTTCCTGAGAATCCGAAGCACTACGAATATATTAAAGAATTCCAGTTTAATTTTAGGCCAACTGAGTAGCTAAAATGCGAAGAATACGTCTATGTTTTGTTTTTGTCTGCCTTATTTATTTGTTGTTGCCATTCCGTGTCAACGCAGTAGTTACTATTGATATAACAGGTGGTCTGGGCTCAGGAATGCCGATTGCTGTTGTGCCATTCGAGTGGCAGGGCAAAGGAGCACCTCCAGTTGATCTTGCAAAGATCGTTACAGCTGACCTGACGCGCTCTGGAAGATTTGATGTACTGCCAATTAGGGATTATTTGAGTCGGCCGAGCCACCACAGTGAAGTTCAATTCAAGGATTGGCAGTTAATAAAAGCTGAGGCTCTTATTTTTGGGCGTCTTAAGCCAATTGCTGGTAATCGTATTCAAATTGAGTGGCAGCTTTGGGATGTTTTTGGGGAAAAACGTATTGGGGGGTATGCAGAAAGAATTGTTCACGAGCAGTCTCAGCTTCGAAAGAAAGCGCACCAAATCAGTGATCGAACTATCAAAGAGTTAATTGGTCAGGGTGCGGAATTTGATAGCAGTATGGCTTATGTCTGTGTGGAGCAGATAGCCAGCAGAGGTCCATTGTACCGATTACTGGTAGCGGATTCTGATGGTTTTGCACCACAAGAGGTAGTTAAGGATTCAAATGTAATTGGATCGCCAAGTTGGTCTCCTGACAGAAAATATATTGCTTTTGTGTCTTATAGTGAGCAGAAGTCGCCAAAAGTTTTTGTTTATGAGACTGCCACGGGTAAAGTTACGAAAGTAGCTGATTTTAAAGGATCAGCTCACGCACCGTCATGGTCTCCCAATAGCCGGCTGATAGCGTTATCACTTTCTATTAATATGAATCGTGACATTTATTTGCTCGACCCATTCACTAAAAACCAGAAATTGACACGTTTAACTCGGCACTCAGCTGCTGATACCTCTCCCTCATGGGCGCCGAACGGAAGATCTCTGCTATTTACCTCTGATCGTAGTGGTCGCCCTCAGATATATAGAATACCGGTTACCGGGGGAAATCCCGTTCGAATTACCTTTCAGGGGCGGGAAAATTCCCGCGCTTCCTTTGATCCAGATGCGAAAACTATTGTAATGGTCACTAATCAAGGAAATGGGGACCAGATTGGTGTATTCTCTCTGTCTAATAAACAAATGAGAATTCTTACGGGTGGTCGTTTAGATGAATCTCCGACATTTTCGCCTAATGGAAGCATGATCCTTTACTCGACTAAACGTGGCGGGCGAGCATTTTTGGAGATAGTATCGACTAATGGTCGGAATACATATCCACTCAAATTCAAACAAGGATTTAGTTGCCACTCACCGGCGTGGTCACCACTGATAGACGTTAAGGAGACAAACTGATGCGAAACATTCTACCCTTATCCGTATTCATGCTAGTTGCGATCATACTGACCGGCTGCGCGAGCCAAAGAAACATAGATGATGTTGCAGAGATAGAAGAATGGAATCCAATTGGACTGGATAGTGACGATGGCGGCGATACTGGTTTGGTGTCATCGGCTCTTGCCGAGGGCGATGCCGGAGATACATTGTCAGGTGTTTTTTCCGATGATGAGTTTGGAGACCCGCTTAGTAGGCGTGTTGTCTATTTTGAGTATGATAGTAATACCTTAACTCCGGAAGCAAAACGCATCGTAGAGGCCCATGCCAACTATTTGATTAGTAATCCCGATATGGCTTTAGTGCTTGAGGGTCATGCGGATGAACGTGGTACACGTGAATATAATCTAGCCTTAGGCGAGAGTCGATCGAAAGCTGTAGCAGAGATATTTCTTGGATTGGGTGTAAACCAGGATGCCATTCGTATAATTTCATATGGTGAAGAGCGGCCAGTGGATTTGGATCAGAATGAAGCTGCGTGGTCACTGAATCGACGGGTAGAGATTCTTTATTGATTTTATGATGTATGGTGAGTTAGCAATAACCTTAGATCATTTGAAGCGACTAACATTGCCACAATGCGGGGTTAGTTGATGTCTCGTTCATTCCATTCAGATTGTGCATTATGGATGATCGGCCTGTTTCTGCTGTTTATCTGGATCCTTGTAGTTGCTAGTCCAGCGAATAGTGCGGAGTGTCCCGAGGGAACACGCAATAACTACAAGGGCGAATGTATAGGGATCGTGGGTCCAGATTCAAATTCAGATGAAAACCCCACAAATACCAGCGAGTATGAAGAAAATCCCATAAGTACTGACGATAGTGAATGGGTTGACCCTACAGGCCAAATTGATGATATTGATGACGATGATGATGACGAAGAGACGGCATCATCTGAATGGGAGGGAATTGGGACTGGCGCCACGTCGGATTCAAAGATAATTAGTATGGATCTAGCCCGTGCGCTAGTTACAATCCAGGAATTGCGCGATGAAATCAAAGACCTACTTAATCGCGTTGAATTACAGCGCTATGAATTAGATAAATTACGTGGGCGTCAACTAGACCTTTATAATGACCTAGATCTGAGGCTTACGAAGCAGGAAAGGTTAGTTTTAGAGGTGCCGTTGCCGGATACGTTAGCTTCTGGGGAAGCTACTGGTTCGCCAGAACTCAAGAAGGTGGAACTTCCCGAGCCAACCCTAATGAGTATTGAAGATGCTGAGGATGGCGATATCACTCCGGTTAGCGAGGAGCAATTCTCGGAGGAGTCAATAGAATTACCGGACTCGGAATCGGCGACTCTGGAAATATCGTTGGATTCAGAAGGAGTTCTGGAGCCAACTATAATGAGCGTCCAAGATAGCGAAGACGCTACTGCCTCTCCAGATAGCGCTGATTATCCGGAATTGCAACCGATCGAGCTATCGAACTCAAATTCAGCGATTTTACCAATTCCAGAAGTCCAGAACGAGGATCCCGCAATAGATTTAGAGGTAGACAGTGAGTCATTGTCTGCGGACAAAGAACTGTCAGAGCAGGTAATCATGAGTGAGTACGGGGACTCCCAATCAATGTCCGAATCAATCGCTAAAGTTGGTGACGAAGTTGATAGCGATATTGTAGAGAAGCAGGTTCTACCATCGGCAGAAACTAATTTGACCACAGAAGAAGCAGCAAGTGACCCTGACAATCGTGTAAGTGTTGCTGTGCAATTGTCAGACTCGCCGGATGATTTAAGTCCTGTCGCGGTAAGCACAGCGGTCACCCTCGCCGAACAAAACGCCTATGATCAAGCATTTAATCTTCTAAAACAAAGCAGATATGAAGAAGCTGCAGAGCAGTTTGCTAATTTCCTTCGACAATATCGAAATAGCCAATTGACAGATGATGCTTGGTATTGGATGGCAGAAGCACACTATGTCACGCGGGATTTCGACCGAGCTATAATTGCGTTTAATACGGTAGTTGATTATTTCACTGCTAGTCCTAGGATTCCTGCATCACGATTGAAGATCGGTTATATCCAGTATGAAAAACAGGAATATGACGCTGCGCGGCAATCACTTAGTGAATTACTTGAGGATTTTCCCGCGCATCGAGTAGCAGTTTCAGCGGAAGCGCGCCTTAAAAAGATGTCTCGTGAAGGTTATTGATGGGCAGAAAGTGTCGCTCATTTTTGTTTGTAGCGCCTGCCAATTTTACTTTCATTCATACAAAGTGAGCGTATTTCAGAGTTGAGCAAGGTACAGCAACTTACGGGAGCTATAGGTGCAGAAGTAACGGGGGTGAATCTACGAGAACTCGATAATGAAAAAATCTCCGATCTTTGGGATATATTTTTGCGTTTTCAGGCAATATTTTTTAGGGATCAATATCTCTCGCCAAAAGAGCTCCTTCATTTAGCAAACAGTTTCGGAACTGTATTGCAGCCACATGCAGGCCTAACTAACTTAACCACAACCCCAGAGATTATGCTTGCTGAAACACGTGATGGTGAGGGTTTTGGTAAATACAACACTAGGTGGCATAGTGATGTGTCCTTTGACCAGAAACCACCCTCTGCCTCTATCATTCAGGCTGTTAAAGTTCCACCACAAGGAGGAGATACTCTTTTCGCTAGTATGTACGCTGCATACGACAGTCTTTCTGAGCCTCTCAAAGAAATGATAGATAAACTGCAAGCATTGCATGAAGGTGCGCCCGCCTTCAGTTGGGCGTTGCTGGATCCAGCCAATATTGATGGAGCGGAGCGCCTGGAAAAAATGAATCAGGAATCTCCTGGTGCCGTACATCCGGTGGTCAGGATCCACCCAGAAACTAATCGAAAAGCGATATATATTAATCGATCTTTTACCACGCGCATCCTTGGCCTCTCCGAAGTTGAAAGCCGAAACTTGATCGACTTACTTTGTGAGCATTGCGAGCAAGTTGCATTCCAGATGCGGTGGAAGTGGGCAGAAGGTGATATTGGTATATGGGATAATCGTTGCGCTATGCATTGCGCCGTTATGGACTATGGAAAAGCACACCGTGTCATGCATCGAATTACATTGCAGGGCGACCGTCCCTACTGACTTAATATAATAGAAAATCCCAAAGTATCCTGCAATTCTGGTAATTTTCTAACATTCGTGAGATTCAATGACTTAGCATTCTGGATGCTGGCTGACTATTTCTTTGTTATATGAATCATGCCACTTTATTCATATATCAACCTATTTAAGAGTCACAGTAATCTGTTATGGTTTGGGTTCCTATTGTCATTTTCATCCAGCTTTGGGCAAACCTATTTTATTGGTGTCTTCGGGCCTTCCATACAGGCTGACTTAGGACTAAGTCATACGTTATGGGGTACGATTTATCTGATAGGCACGCTATGCAGTGCTGCCGTGTTACCATGGACTGGAGGTCTGATTGATCGACTTTCGCTTTTTGCATATACCTTGATTGTTGGCTTGTGTTTAATCGTAGCGTGTTTGGTTCTCTCGCTCATATCAGGTGCCATATCTCTTATTCTTGCAATCTTTCTTCTCAGGCAATTTGGCCAAGCTCTTGCTCCCCATATCGCAGTTACTACTATGGCGCGGAGTCTTTATAAAGAGAGGGCTCGAGCGCTTGCAATTGTAACGATGGGCTCAGCTGTTGGAGAAGCCGTCTTACCTTTTTTGCAGTTATAGTCATTTCTTTAGTAGGTTGGCGATTGGCCTATGCGAGTAGTGCTGTCTTGCTAAGTGTTTTTCTAGTGCCACTCGCCCTCTATTTGCTTAGACAGAATCGTCGTAGATTGCTTGATTGTGCCGATGATGGCATGAAGCAAGTGACGACTAATTGGGCTAACCGATCTTGGACCAGGTCTGAAGTACTTCATGACACTCGATTTTATTTGTTGATTCCCGGATATCTTGCACCATCGATCATAACAACAGCTTTATTCCTTCATCATCTTACTCTTGCAGATGCAAAAGGATGGTCACATGGATGGATTACGGGAAACTATATTGTCTACGCCACCAGTGTAGTTGTTACTGCTTTAGCCTCCGGACCTCTCATTGATCATTTTAGGGCTATGAAACTGATGCCTATTTCATTATTACCATTAATGGTTGCTTTACTTTTGGTGGCGATCTTTGATCATTACCAAATTGTGTTACCTTATATGATAATGCTCGGTATTAGTGCTGGTGTTGTGCATACTGCAGCCACCGCAATGTGGGCAGAATTGTATGGACTTAAGTATTTAGGAGCTATAAAAAGTCTAGGTGTTGCTTTAATGGTGTTTGGTTCAGCGCTAGGACCGATTACTTTAGGTGGTCTAATGGACAGCGGAAAATCAATCGAAATAGTATGCGTCTGGTTTGCTATGTATTCGTTTATTGGTATGATTTTTATGTATCTAGCCTTTTGGAATTCAATAACTAGCCGGATACCGTAGTCAATTACTTATATTTATTATCGCACAGCATGAATTCCAATCCTATTCTTGACTACCAGCGTCTCAGCCCAGACAAAATAATAAATGCGGTGGAGCAAGAGGGATATCGTTGTGATGGCCACCTGCTTGCGCTAAACAGTTATGAAAATCGAGTCTATCGAGTAGGTCTTGAAGGCGATAAATCGATCATAGCAAAGTTCTATCGTCCTGAGCGATGGGACGACTCTGCGATTTTAGAAGAACACGAGTTTTCAAATGAACTTGTAGATAGTGAAATACCTGTTATTGCTCCTATGAGTGATCAATATGGTGATACGCTTCGCTATTACCAGTCATATCGGTTTGCTCTTTTTCCAAACTGGGGTGGCCGAGCTCCAGATCTAGAGAACCTTAGTCATATTGAAAGGCTCGGACGATGTCTTGGACGAATTCACGCTGTCGGAAAGGCAAAACTCTATCATTCACGTCCAACCTTGACGCCAGAAGACTTTGGCGTTGAATCATACAATTTTCTACTCGAGAATGATTTTATTCCGGATGATCTTAGGGTGGCTTATCAGTCTGTTTCCGAGCACCTCATGCAGCTTGTTTCGTGGTGTTATGAGCGAGCTGGCAATACATTAGCATTGCGTCTCCATGGAGATTGTCACGCGGGAAATATTCTTTGGGTCAATGGTGGACCACATTTTGTGGACTTAGACGATTCCAGAAATGGCCCCGCAATACAAGATCTTTGGATGCTTTTGTCAGGAACGAAAGATGATCAAGAGCGATGCTTCGCACGTTTGCTTAAAGGTTATTCGCAATTTTGTGATTTTAATCCTTTAGAAGTACACTTAATTGAAGCGCTTCGAACCATAAGAATAATGCATTACTACGCATGGATCGCAAGACGTTGGACTGATCCAGCTTTTCCAAAAGCATATCCTTGGTTTAATACGCAACTGTGCTGGGAAGATCATATTTTGAACTTGAGAGAGCAGATTAGTCTAATGCAAGAGTTGCCTCTTTCATTGATCTAATATGATTATTTTCGAAGGGTGCTCGTACGCTATAAAGTCTAAAGTGTTTCTGCAAGATTGCCCAAATAAAATTAAGAAACTAGTAAAAATGCCATTAAATAAGGTGTAAAATTAGAAATAATTTGGGCAAAGTAAGAAGCAGAAAACGTAACAACTCCAATGTTTGGGCCGTTAGCTCAGTCGGTAGAGCAGTTGACTTTTAATCAATTGGTCGCAGGTTCGATTCCTGCACGGCCCACCATATAATCAAGCACTTCCAAGCTCTTTAAATATGATGTTCGCATAGATAAATGCTACTTCAGTTTGAGCCAGCACCATGATTCATCTGATACTCTAAGAATGTTATACAACAGTAAAATATCCATGCTTAATTGAGATCTTGAAGGCAGTCTTATATGGAATGAACGCGAGTGTAATTCAAACGCATGAAGATCAACAATCTTGATACCATTATCGAAAGTGGGTTGTGTGTGGGTTGCGGTATCTGCCAAAGTTTGGCAGGTCGTGAGACGGTTACAATGGAAGTTTCACCCGATCAGAGATTACGGCCTAGAACGAAAAAGCCCTTAGCAGATGTTGCTTTCCAAAAGATTGTGCAAGTGTGTCCTGGTGTCACATTAAGGGGGCCGACCAAGGATCAGGCTGGGCCAGCTGGAACTACACATAACACGTTCGGTCCTATAACTTGCCTTTATCGGGGCTGGGCGAGTAACGAAAACGTACGCTTTCATGGAGCGTCCGGTGGGGTATTGACCGCATTAGCCACTCATCTACTTGAGAGTGGGAAAGTTGAAGCCGTGCTGCATGTTGAGGCTTCAGCTGAGGAGCCGATAATGACAAATGCGCGCGTCAGCACATCTGCCCGACAAATATATGATGGAGCACAATCGCGCTATGGCCCTGGGGCGCCGCTGACGAAGGTACATCATCTGCTCGATGCAAATTGCGTGTTCTTGGTGATTGGTAAACCCTGCGATATAGCAGCCATTAAGAACTTAGCTAGATTTGATGAGCGTGTGGAAACCCAAATCCCCTATATGTTCACAATGTTTTGCGGCGGGTTACCAAGTCTACAAATGCCTAGCGACATGGCCGAACATTTTGGTGTAAAAGTAAACGAACTTAGTCGTTTTCGTTTTCGTGGTGATGGCTGGCCTGGTCTGACACATATGGAAACGCAAGATGGACGGTCATTTGATCTTACTTATCAGGAGTGCTACCTCAGCGAGAATACCCCATGGACTTACGACGCTCAATTCCGTTGCAAAATTTGTCCAGATTCTATTGGAGAGCTGGCTGACGTTGTTTGTGCTGATGATGGATCAGTACTAGAGAATGAGAAACCAATGGATAGAGCAGTGCCTGGATTAAGTATTATTATTTCTCGTACGCCTAAAGGAGAAGTGCTCTTGCGTGATGCCGAGTCTTCCGGTGCGATCGTACTCGAATCCTTGAGTGAGGCTGAGCTCGTGACTATGCACGCTAGCCACATACCACGCAAAATTGGTTGGCCCGCACGGACACTGGGTCTAGTGCTGGCAGGCAACCCAACTATCAAAGTTAGAAGATTCAGAAGAGCAAAGGCTATTTTAGCCAGCGGACCAATAGACTTTCTCAAAAATCTGATTGGGACTTTTCGACGTGTTCGGAGGGGAGTTGTAGTAGAAGTCGGTTTTAACAAGTCGTAACTATATAGAGTAGTGTTATACGATCAATAGCTCTGTGCGTGTCAATTAGAGCCACCGATCGAGACTACTGTGCCAATCTAACAAGAGCTATCTGTAGAAACTATCATTCATTGATTGATATAGATGTGACTTAGCCTGTATCCAAATCGCGTAATTGCTATGCGCCAAAAAGTTATACAATAAATTTACTTAGATTAACAGATCGCAAACTGCGTGCAGATACATGAGTGTTGCACGTTCGAGTTGCTCAATCTCGACATACTCATCAATAGAATGTGCTTGTGTTAAATTGCCAGGGCCGCATATTATTGTTGGGCTACCTAGAAAAGGAGCATCGGTTGCGCCAGGGAAGGCAGATGCTTCTGATTTAGCGCCTGTAAGTACTTCGGCTGCATTTATCAGTGAACGTACCACTGGCACGTCTACAGAAACATCATTAGCTGGAATATTCCATGACGATTTACTGAGCTCGTATCGAAATCCTGGATCATCTATCCTTAAGGCTTCAAGGATTCGTTCGATGTCGTTGTGTACGCTTTCGATAGTGTCTCCAGGAAGAAGTCGACGATCAATTTCTAGTTCGCAAAAATCAGGAACTACACTGGCGATATCACCTCCACGAATTACACCTGGACTATAGCTGCCATGTCCGCATAATGGATGCGGTTCACGAGATGATAGTTCATTGTTGTAATCAGACAGAGCTGTCACAATCTTCGCCATGCGCTCAATTGCATTTGCTCCCTCATCGGGAATGCTTGAGTGCACTGCTTTTCCAAATGTACGGATAAACAAGCCATACTGGCCTTTGTGTGCAGGGCATACGGCAAGACTTGAGGGTTCTCCAATAATGCAGTGGTCTGCAAATGGACCATGTTGGCCGATGTCTCGCGAACCAATCATTTGCCACTCTTCATCTGCGACGCCGCATAGAATGAGTGTACCCTCTAACTTCAGATCCGACTCTTTAACTAACCTTATTACCTCAAGATAGCAGGCCAATGCAGCTTTCATGTCACAGGAACCACGCCCATAGATTCGGCCGTCTGCCTCACGGGCGTTATACGGATCGTCGTATACCTCGGCTGGCACTGTATCAAGATGCCCGCAAAGCATAAGTGAAGCTCCCGCGTTAGTACCGTGTACGACACCAAGAACGTTTGGCCTTCCTGGTGTCACATCGCGAGAAGATACATCCATGCCGAGCTGATTCATTTGATCAAGATAATATTCTGCTATCTCCTTTTCACGGTAGCCCGGTCGAGGTGCGCTATCCATTGGATTTACACTAGGGATAGCGATCATTTCTTTTAGGTGAGTTTTAATAGATTCTAGCGATACTGAGTCTGTTAGAATACCCAGTTTCTCTTTGATCATATCATTCATTAAATCTTCCTTTTACGTTGAATTGACTAGATTAAACCATTTCATAAGCATCATACTTCCAAAGTAGAGCACAGTGCAGTTGATAATTGTTATGCAGCCAATACAGACGAGCCCGAAGCGTTTCCAGAGAAGATATTATAGACGCGTCCGGATGATTAATAATGAACATCAAAGAAATTACTAGAATTCTACAAACATTTTCTGATCAAAGAGATTGGAATCAGTTCCATACTCCTAAGAATCTAGCGATGGCCCTAAACGTTGAAGCCTCTGAGCTACTAGAACTATTCCAATGGTCAAATAGTGGCGGTGCAGAAGAGTCTGAGCAAGATAGTGACTGTCGTGAGGATATTGCGCGAGAAGTGGCAGATATTATGATTTATCTGATCCGTTTTTGTGACGTTGTTAATATTGATTTAGAGCATGCGGTAAGAAATAAAATTGACGAGAATGAGGAAAAATACCCAGTCAGCTTATCAAGAGGTAATGCAGTAAAGTATAGTCGGCGTGATTGACCAATTACTCGTATTAATACTATAGCGACCTGTTATAGGAAAGAACATGCGATAATCAGGTGAGGGAAAGCGTGTAAGGTCTTGAACAAAATCATAAAATATGTGTTATGTATTGGAGCTTCGCAAGATATTCCGTGATTTGGAGTGTATGGAAAGTATTCGTTATAGAGTTAGTAAAGCCTCGAATTAGGAAGTAGACGATTTTGTGTTTGTGATAGTCTCAGGAAGTTCACTTAGAAGTGGGCATCCAAGCTGGATCATAGTAGAACGCAGTTCGTCTTGTAAGATCGCTATAGCATGGGCTGCACCTTGCCCCCCGAGCGCTGCTAAGGCGAACATGAAGGCGCGACCTAGCAATACAAAATCTGCGCCATGCGCTAATGCAAGTGCAATTTCTCCACCAGTTCTAATGCCTCCATCAACTAGTAATGGAAAGCCAGAGCCAACTTCAGATCGAATACTTGAGAGAGTTTCTATCGCAGATGGAGCTTCGTCTAGTTGGCGACCGCCATGGTTTGAAATCACCATGGCATCTATGCCCAACTCTTTGCACATTTGTGCATCAGAATTATGCAAGACCCCCTTTACAATGAGATTATCTGTCCAGTTGTCTCTAAACCAAGATAACTTCTCTCGCGTTATTTGATGAGGAAGGATGGGTAATGTTTGCAAGAATTTCCACATATCTCTTTTCTTGTAGGATTTGGGCATATGCGGTAGCCAGTTCTCAAAAGTTGGGGGGCCAGCTATTAATGTTTTAGTAGTCCAGCGAGGCTTGCATAGCATATCAAGGAAAACTTTAGGCCGGAGCTGTATAGGAAGAGATAAACCGTTACGGATGTTACGCGGTATTCTTGTTGTGGGTACGTCGATAGTGATGACTAGCGTCTTATAGCCTGCTACTCTTGCCCGTTTGATAATTTGCAGGTTGATATCACGGCTATGTTGTGGATAGTGCTGGAACCATGTGTTCTGGATACCGCCATATTCAATAATATCTTCTAGTCGAGATGTTGCGTACAAACTAAGTATGAAGGGAATATTGGCTTTCTTAGCAGCTTTGCTTAGAAATTCAGAGCTATTGGGCCATATCAGTCCATTGAGGCCTATTGGTGCAACCCCAAATGGCGCATCGAATTTTGTGTCTAATAATTGTTGTGAAATGTTCGGTATTATTTGAGAGTTCAATATATATTTAGGAGTTAGGGTGAGATGGCTGAAAGCCGCATGGTTTCTTTCAACTGCAGACCCCCTTACTCCTCCTCCAACTAGATAGTCCCAGACAAATGGAGGCACGCGGTTACGTGCCTTATCTTCTAGATAAGCGACCGACGGATACCGTTGCTGGATGTTCATGCGAGTCAAAGACAATCAGTTATTCTTGATTTCAGTATTGTAGTAGCAGTATGAATCAAAGGTTAGTTCTATCTTTATTCTCAACTGATAGCGATTCGGGACTTATGAAGTAAGAACAATAAATCAAGATTCCGTCAAGTTTAGCCTAAGTCCTCATATTGCGTGATAGGCTTGTGCTCAATCCCCAAGCGAGTCCTACAATGAGACCTGCCGTATGTGCCATATTAGCGATTGGGCCAACTAGGCCGGTCCAACAAATTACGTACCAGGCCAACATCCAGACAATTATCGGCTTTTTTAATGAAATCCGAGATCGAGTGTTATATTTTTGTTGCATCCAGATATAGCCCAGAAGCCCGTAGACTACTCCAGACATTCCCCCAAATAATGGCCCCTCAAGCGTATATTGAGCGAGGTTCGATGCTATCCCGATAATGGACACAAGCGTTGCTAGCTTCCAACTATTCTCTGTTACTTCAACTGCACCTCCGAGATCCCACAACCAGAGTATATTAAATAAAAGATGGAGTAACCCAAAGTGGATAAATATAGGTGTGAGGAGACGCCATATTTCACCGGCCATAATTTCGGCTAGGCCTGAATCGAAGTAGGAAGAGATAAAAAGTGGAGCGATTCGTCCTATGTTAGAACCTAGCCCGGAAAGCCAACTGGTGACGATGCAAACTAGGATCAGTCCAGTGGTTAATGGGGGAATTGATCTAGGTGGATAAGCCAAATGCTGGCACTCTTAGCTTAGTTGTGGGAGATCCATATTGTGGCCTGTTGATCAACGTGCGTTGCGGCTTTAATGCCGTGATTGTCAGTAATCAATTCGACGGAGAGACCATCACTGTTCTTGGCAGTCGTATGTCAAAGTTATTTCGAAGAGTTATGTCAGTTGCCTCGGAAATATGTTGGGGGTAATGGTGAGAGAGAAGATATCTAGTTTTTTCTCTGGCTATTTGACGCAATTCATGGCCACCACGATCTTGCCATTCCTCTATGCTATGGCGGTCACTAATTTCTGGGTACAAAAAATCTGTTTCCATGCGTTCCAGTGTTTCCGATTGCCCAAGAAAATGACCTTCTGCATTAACTACATCTTGGATCTGTGATACCGCAAGTGCTTTCTCATCTACTGCGAAGCAATCGAGTGATTTAAGTATGCTACCAAGCATATCATTATCAATTACATAGCTCTCCAAGGCGCAACCCGTAAGACTGGCCTGCATACCGCAGGCTTGAGTGATTAAGTTGGATCCAGCTTGAGCTGCTAGTGAAACCGTTAGGGCCTTCTCATAACCACTTTGTACATCAGGAAGTTTACTATCGGTCGCTCCTGCAATAGTGGAGTTTGGCAAATTATAGTATTGGGCCATTTGTGTCACTGCAGCCATTAATAGTGCCTGCTCACCGCTACCCCCTGACATTGCACCAGTCCGTAAATCGGTGACCATTGGCCGCATCCCAAAAACTACTTTTGCTTCTGGATTAATGAGCCATGCAAAAATCATACCAGCAAATGTTTCTGCTATTGTCTGAGCGATGCAACCGGCCATGGTAACAGGGCTCGATGCGCCTAATTGGCCAAAAGTATTTGCATGAATCGGCATTCCTAGACGCACACCCTCAGCCATTCCCTCACAAGCAACTCGATCAAGGCGGAGAGGTGGAATGGCATGATTAACATTAAGAGAAAGAAAAGGCTTTTCCATAAATGCTCGAGCTGATCCCGCTATCGTATAACACATATCTGCAATTTCAGCTACATGCTCTGGTAGCGATACACTGACGCAAACATGTTTTTTTGTACCGCTTAAGCAGGCATACGTTGTATTAATATCTAGAGAATGTAGATCAGGCATATCACAAGCAATCATTGGTCGGCTAAAAAAATGAATGTTGCTCAAGCAATCAACCAGTCGAGCTGCATTATAGAGATCTTCGAGAACTGATTCTCGATAAGTTGAAGTTTCAAGATCTAGAACACGTGGGGCGGCACCGCCAGAGCCCACATGAACCTTGTTCCCTGATAGCTCCATTTCATTTTCGGCTACTTGCCCAAATAGGCTAAAGCTGTTGGTAATACCTCTTAGCGCTCTATCAACCAATTCGTTAGGAAGAAGTAGGCGTCCATTCTTCAATTCTCCACCAGCAGCGCTAACTGCATCTACTACAACGCCAGGAGCATCAGAAAAACCAATGCGCTGTAGTATGTCTCGAGCAGCGCCATCGATAGCGGTTACTTGGTCTAGGTCTAGTGGATAATATCGCCCTCCAATAGGTGGCGGAGTAGTACGTTGTGGACCAAGAGTATTGATACCCGAACGTGTCCGGTTTTGTGCTCGTCCTTTTCTTCTAGTTTGTTCCACAGCTACCTCCAGTTGTTAGTGCAACCGTATCACACCATAACTAACTACACAGAATTTTTCGGTGTAAATTAGACTATCTTGTATAGTTATTGAGAATTCCAGCTATAATTGCGTCTACTTATGATCAACCCTGAATCCATAGTCAACCTCAGGCGCTATCCAATAACAGATTTTCTGTCTCCTTTATCTCAGTCAATTAGAGAAGAGTGTCGAAAGCAATTTCTTGTAAATGGTCTTTGTGCGCTTCCTCAATTTATATCGCCAGATATTCAAAATGATTTGACCGCTGAGGTAAACAGTCTAATCAATGAGGCGTATTTTTGTGATAGTACCCACAATGTGTATCTTACAAATCCAAGCTCGTCCGAAAAACAAGACAAGTTATCATTTCATCAGGAGCAGACTTTTGTTGGGTCTGTTGCCTATGATCGCATCGATCGTGGTGGGCTACTTGAGACTCTTTACTTATGGGATCCATTGAAAGATTTTTTAGGATTTATTTTAGGTAAGTCTCCACTATTTCGATTTGCTGATCCCTTAGGAGCGTGTTCGATCAACGTTTTTGTGGAGGGCGGTCAGCATGGTTGGCACTTTGACGAGTCAGAATTTAGTATTACTCTAATGCTACAAAAACCAAGATTGGGTGGTCAGTTTGAGTATATTCCTATGATTAGAGGCCTTGCAGATGAGAAAGAGATTATTAAGCGCGCCTTGCAAGGCGACCGGCGGGATGTCAAGACTCTTGTATTCGATCCAGGAACATTGCTTGTATTTGCTGGCCAAAAGACCATTCATAGGGTCACGGAAGTTGGTGGCACCATACCAAGATTAGTGCCTGTTTTATGCTATGCAGATCGCCCGGATCTAGTAAATAGCGAGGCAGTTCGAACTCTTTTTTGGGGCCGTTCGACCTAATCTAGCACCCATCGCCATGCAGTTGTATCGGCTAACTAGGAGTTAGGAATACAGTTCGAGATGACTCGCTCGCAAAATATTAGTGCTTCAGCAAATCTGAGCTGTTTTTTTGCCATGGTTCTATGGGCTGCAGGCTTTATTGCTGCTGAATATCTATTTGAGACATGGGGTTCATTATCAATGCTTTCAGTTAGGCTTGTGGCAAGTATGGGGTTCCTTTTATGTTGGTGGGGTATGACAGAAGACTGGTTTGTGATTCTAAATTCACCATGGAAAGAGGGTATAAAGGTCGGTGCTATAGGTTGGGGTCTCGGTGGTATTCTCTTGCTGATAGGGCAACAATTATCAGATCCTGTTACAACAACAATAGTTGTAGCGATGATGCCAATTGCAGCTGCTGTGATCGAGCTTATTTGGGATGGTCGTTCGTTAACTCGGCGCCTAATCTTCGGTATCATTTTGGCAATTACTGGTGGATACCTTGCCACTGGATTAAGCATAGAGGATGGAGATTATAGCTTCGGTGTTTTTTTATGTTTGGCCGCAATATTTTTGTTTGCTTGGGCAACTAGAACAACTACCCGTAGATTCAATCGACTCACATACACTGGTCAAGCAACTATAACAATGGCAGGTGGCATGTTTATTACTTTGATATGTCATATGATCGCATTGATGGCCGGTAGTCCTCTTGCAGAGGTAGGTGATATTAACTCAGACAATATTACCGCTTTAATAGTGTTTGCTTTGCCATCTGCGGCTATTGCGCAGTTATTTTGGATTTGGGGTGCAGGAAAGCTAGGTATACTACTTGCATCTGTTCACATGAATGCTGTCCCATTTTATGTTATGAGTCTTGCTGTCTTGCTGGGAACGACAGAGTGGAGATGGATTCAAGCAATTGGTGCTGGAATCATTGTTATTGCAGTGTTTGTCTCGCAAAGAGGCTCCAGGAGCAATTATCAAGAAAAAAGTGAGTAGAACTCTCGCTTGGCGCGGAATGTATTGAGGTCGCAGGGCGTGTGCGTTCTATATCGCTATACCTACCCCGATAATGGGTTTTATAATCCGCGATAATAGAAGCTATCATTAATTTCTAGTAGCGCCTATGAAGATCAAAATCGAAACATTTAGACAAGAAACATTTCCAATCGATCCCGATGCAGTCAAGCAAATTGACATCTTGGATGTGCAGACAATAAGTGGTACAGAAGTCGAGAATCCTTGCAAAATACCGATTTTGTACTGTGAGTTTAGTAATATTGTATTCCTCGAGTTTTGCCCAACAGAAGAAACAGCAAACAATCTGTATATTGGTGCTGAGCGGCGGTTAGCTGAAAGGATTGGTGCTAAGAGCCGAGAACGTGTCCGAAGAATTATGCGTGTTTTAAGATCCAGCGGATTATCTGTCCCAGATAAACCAAAATTATTGGAGATTGGTTGTGGTTTTGGATTTAATGTTTCCTCTATGGCTGCGAAGCTGCGAGGAGTTGCTTATGGTATCGAACCATCGATGCATGTTAGCGAGATATGCGAAGAGAATGGTGTAAAGCTTATAGGCAATGATATAAGTGCTATTGGTGATTCTGGCATAGATTTTGATATTGTCATCATGATTCAGTCTCTAGAGCACATTATTGATCCTAATAAGTGTATCGAGATGATCAAATCTTCTGCTAAACCAGGAATGATTTTCTTGATCGAGGTGCCCGATGTTCAAGTAACAACAAATGTTTCAGTCTGGCATCCATTTTGCTATTCACCCCGTGGACTACATTTATTACTAAATAGGCACGGTTTTAGAGTTTTGGCTTGTAATTCTAGAATAACTGATAAGCGGCAGTTTACAGATATTGATCTAGCGGCTGTTTATACAGGCGGCATTGTAGAAGACCAGGGCAGTTCTTTAACAACCCCTAAGACGGTTGAGGAGTTTGTCGCAGATCAACTACGGCTCAATCCAAGTGCGAGTGAGCGAAAAATAAGAGATATAGCATTCCGCTGGTCGGTATCTATGCAGCTACTTAAGCGCAGAGCGATGGGTATATCGATCGATTAATGCTTCTCAATCTTGTGGATAGACGCTCCTAAGGTTTCCCGCTTTATGCTACTGAATTCATTTTAGGTTAGACCTGTTTTTTGCATACACAGAATAAAAGAAAATTGGAGTAGTTGACACCAGTGCTAGGTATATACTCTATCGCTAGTGAATAGATCGTCGGCTGTTATTTGGCGGTACGTACTTTATGCGTTGATTGGGATCGTACGACTTTGCTTACTCGCTCATGTAATTTGTAGGTGGTAACCAGATTGATTGACAACAAAAATGCAAGATATAGATAATAATTCTCTAGAATCAACGATCAAGCAGTTCATAGGCGACTGGACTATTGAGGTAACACCAGGCGGTGCTAAAAAGATTACTGATTTTAGAGAATATCTTAAGCCTGGAACAACTGTATATATAACCTTCTTGCCAGGGTCAGATTTCTCGGACACTATCCATACTGCACATAAGCTTCGAGAAGATGGCATGATTCCTGTGCCACATTTGGCAGCTAGAAGTATTCCGTCTGAGACTTGGCTGACCAATCACCTTGAAAAAATGAAGCGTGAACTGACTTTGGATCATGTATTGCTTATAGGCGGTGGTGTTTCCACACCAGTTGGAGATTTTGAGGATACCATGCAGTTACTGGATACTGGCTTATTTGAGAAATTTGATATAAATAATATCGGTGTTGCGGGCCACCCTGAGGGTAGTCCAGATATTTCCAACGATGCAATTCAATCCGCTATGGAATGGAAAAACAATTATGCGGCTAGGACAGGCTTTAGCCTTTATATGACAACGCAGTTTATCTTTGAAGCGACACCAGTAATCGAATGGGAGGCACGAATTAGTAACAGTGGTAATAGACTGCCTATCAAAGTTGGTGTTCCTGGAATTGCTACGCTTAAGACCCTTCTAAACCATGCCCGAGCATGTGGAATTGGGCCATCAATGAGATTCTTGACGAGGCAAGCTCGAAATGTTTCGAAATTGATGCATCCTATCAGTCCAGATGCTTTGATATTAGATTTAGCAAGACATTATGCCGGGAGGGAGTCTTCAATTGCAGGAATCCATGTATATCCGCTTGGCGGTTTAAAGAAGTCCGCAGCCTGGTTTTCAACTGTTAGTGATCAGGAATTTGAGGTAGACTTGGCTGAAAAGAGGTTGATTTTATAATTCCCACTCTCTAGATTGAAAGCAGTGCATCTTGGATTTCTTATTCCGCCGTCGTAGATCATGGACAAAGTATGAAACGCTGCATATTTGTTGATACCGATACTGCGAGTGATGATGCGGTGGCACTGATGATGGCTTTCAAGCATTTCGATACATCTTTGGTTGGGATAGGTATAGTTGCTGGGAACGTTCCCCTAGAACAAGCAACTCAAAATGCCCTGTTTGTCCGCTCCTTGTGCGGAATGAATACCCCGATCCACATGGGAGCTGCGCAACCACTAGTTAGACCACTTCAAACTGCACAAAATGTACATGGTGTAGATGGCATGGGAGACATAAGTTTACCGATCGGTGGTCGAACTCCAGATGCTGGCCATGCAGTCAATGCATTAATTGCTGCTGCAGCCCGCTACTCCGGACATCTAGAGGTCATAACACTTGGACCGTTAACCAACCTTGCAATTGCTCTATCTGTGGCACCGGAGATAGTGAGTCAGATTAAGCGTTGCGTTATCATGGGTGGCACAAGCGATAGTTGTGGCAACATCACGCCAGTATCAGAGTTTAATCTTTGGGTTGATCCGGAGGCAGCGCGAATCGTATTTTCATCAAGTCTGAACAAGGTTATGGTTGGTTGGGATATATCTAGAAAGTATGCGGTATTTAATGATGCCGAAGCTTCAGAGTTACGAGAAATAGGTACAGAAAAAGCCCGAATTGCGATAGATATCCAGAGAGTCGTGAAACAATTTGCTAGAGAAGAATTTGGTTTGGATGGATTTGACCTACCAGATCCTATTGCTATGGCAGTTCTATTGTCTGATGATTGTATTATCCGGAAGGGCAATGCATCAGTGGGCATTGATCTCCAGTCCGGCTCTACACGGGGTATGACTATTATTGATGACAGTAACTTTTTTGAGCGCGAACAAGATACCGTAATCGTTTTAGAGGCTAGTCGTCAATACTTTGTTGATCGCCTAGGTGAAGCGCTACAATAGTCTAGATGCTAAGCTAGTTTAATGGCTAACTACTGTGTGCTATGAAATAAGGCCGGTGGGTAATAGAGCGTAGTGTGTAGTAGTCTATAGCTTGTCGTCTAACCTCATCATTCCAGCTAGGACGGCAACTAGTACGACAATTAGTGCCAGCCATGTTTTTTCTGGCATTTGCACTGTGATGACAAGCGCAAATATCAATGCGCAGAGAAATACAATATATTTAAATTTACCTGCCACAATTATCTGCTTAGATCATCGTGGGAGAGATGACTGAATTGGTGAGCCCTTTATAACAATGCGATGCATTATCCTACGATAACCATCGTAATCATTGATTGAGGTATGCCAGGTTGACTGATTATCCCATATAGTAATAGTGCCTGGAGCATGCCGTAGTCGGCAAGTAAACCTAATGTCACTAGCATGTCGGTAAAGGAATTGCAGTAGCGATTCACTTTCTGCCTCGCTAAGCTCTTCAACATGCGTAGTAAAATCTTTATTTACATACAAGCACTCTTTACCAGATAATGGGTGCTTAATAACGACAGGATGAATTACATGATGTACTGCCAGTTCTGAGTTTAAAACTCGGCCATCTTGATGAGTTTCATATTGTTTTTTTGCGGTGTAGCCAAAAACATGGTCGTTAGAGTGATGCGCTGAAAGACCCCGTAAAAAATTTTTCATCGATTCTGAAAGTGCGCCAAAAGCAGATGACATTGATGAGAAGCCAGTATCACCTCCAACTTCCGGCGCTTCAATGGTATGCAGCATTGACGCCATGCACGGCACTACATCATATGAATGGTCTGTGTGCCAACTTTCACCAATTGCCATTCTCTGTTGTGGCTCCTTAATGATAAGAGAGATTTCAGGATAATCCGGATGAGGAGTAAAGAATTTGTTAATGTTTATCTCGCCAAACTTCTGTGCAAACCGTATCTGTTCTTCTGGAGTGACCGACTGATCACGAATTGCAATGACCCCATATTTGACGAACGCTCGATGA
The DNA here is from genome assembly GCA_002724185.1 of Acidiferrobacteraceae bacterium. Classification (GTDB taxonomy): domain Bacteria; phylum Pseudomonadota; class Gammaproteobacteria; order Arenicellales; family UBA868; genus CAJXWH01. The sequence goes on from PBOB01000027.1 coordinate 20,704, forward strand.
ATTTCTTTAAAGCTGGACGGCTCGCGTACATCTACATCGGAAATCTCAGCTCCCAAAACACCAGTTAGAGGGCGAATCTTCATAAGTTGCTCTATGCTAGCCAGTACTCAGTATAGACTCAAGATTAGCATGCAACTAATACTAATGACTAGGCTTCTTGCTATTGAGGCCTCAACCAGCATTATGTCGAAATAGCGCATACTAATACCTATTGACGCCATGTTGGTTAAGACAGCTAGAAGTCCGTTGGTGCGCCACCCTCTAACTTTCGTCTCTCAACGAATTCATAAAGCTCTTCCTTAATATCTGCTCTCATCTTCGGTGGTTCATAATGCTTCAGTGCCTTTTTGTATAGCCGATTTGCGCGTTGCACCGTTGATATCGCTCCTCGTTCTGTCCAGTTTTCGAAGCTGCTCCAATCTGATAGGAATGGTTCATAGAACGCAGTCTGATAGCGCGATTGGGTATGTGCACTGCCTAGGAAGTGACCAGTAGGTCCGACATCTTTGATTGCTTCGATTGCTAAATCATCATCGCTAACATTAATAGGCCGGTGGTAATAGATCATTTGCTGCAGCATTTCGCAATCGATTACGACTTTTTCAAAGCTCGCACATAAACCACCTTCCATCCAGCCCGCGGCGTGATAAACAATGTTTGCTTGGGCGCTTGAGCAGGCCCAGATCGATGCTGCGCTTTCCCATGTTGCCTGAGGATCGGGATAGTTTGCGGCATTAGCGTTAGACGCTCGCCAGGGTAAACCATAGTGCCGGGCTAACTGGCCTGAAATTTGGGTAGCCCGTACATATTCGGGCGTGCCGAAAGCAGGAGCTCCTGTTCTCATATCAACATTTGAAGTAAATGAGCCATAGGCGACTGGTGCACCGGGACGAACTAACTGCAAAAGTGCCAGTGCTGCTAGACATTCTGCAGTTTGCTGAGCAAGCGCGCCAGCTAGTGTTACGGGGGCCATCGCACCAGACAGGGTGAATGGAGTCACGATGACCAATTGGTTCTTACGAACCATGCGCATGGCGCCATCAAGCATAGGCCAGTCGTATTTTAGGGGAGATGATGAGTTAATATTAGTAAGCATTCGTGGTTGCTGGACGAATTCTTCTTCATTGAGGCCCGCTGCGATGCGCATCATAGCTATCGCATCTTCAACCCGTTCTGCACCAAGAGAGTACGCGTGTAAAACTTTATCTGTTAGTATCAGTGTGTCTAGCAAGGCGTCTAAATGGCGAATGGATGGATGTATATCTATTGGTTCAACCGGGTATCCTCCCGTGAAGTGAATACAATTAAATATCTGTGCGAGTTTTAGAAGATTACGGAAGTCTTCTCTATTTCCGATACGACGACCATGATCTAGGTCAGAAACATTGGGGGGGCTTGCTACCATTCCAAACGCTGCAGAAGAGCCACCAAGTATAAGAGAGCGTTGCGGATCTCGCGGACATAGTGTCACCGTTGAGGGTGCCTTCTCTATAAGCTCCATCACAAATGCACGATCCATACGTACGGTTGGGGAATCAGTCGAGACATCGCAGCCGCCATGCTTAAGTATCTCGCGAGCCTCACTATGTAGAAAATCTATACCAATTTCCTCGATGATGCGCATTGCCGCCCCATGAATGCTTTGCAATTCGTCTTCACTAAGAGGCTCAATCGGCGCATCAGAAAAGACTGGCTGTTTCCAGTCCAGCTGTTCTATCCATGATTCTTGGTTTTTGCGTTGACGAATGTGTCTCCGAGAGCGACGGTTAGATATTGATGATTCTGGTGAAGTCATTGCAAATAAATTGTTAGCACAATAGAAATGAATTATTCAATTACTCATATTAGGAAACAGATGCGCCCATCATTCACCATGATGCAGTATTTTGAATGATTTTGAGCTCGGCTGGAACTGGCGAGGAGACCAGCCGAATGCTGAGATAGCATCGCTATGATCATAGCAAAGATTTTCTTCCATTCTTTTTAGCATTTCTGGTGTTAGGTCTTCATTATTGGGCATAGATTTAAGTATATTTAACGTGATACGGAGAATGGGTGCTGGTATTGTGATTATTCTCGGCTTTAGACCTACCTCTATAAACAGTCTTTCAATTATATTGCGATAAGTGAGGGTCTCGCCCCCAGCTAATATATATGTTTGAGTTTCACCAAACCCATTACTTGCGCAATCCAGGCAGAGATCGGCAATGTCCTTGGCATGAACGGGTTGTCGCAAGCCAGCACCTTCCCCAGTCATAGGAAAAAATTTGAAGATTCTAATAAGCTTGGCCAAGCGATTAATATTTCTATTGCGGGCGCCGCCATATATCATTGTTGGTCTTAGTATTAGCGCTGAGCGTTTACCGCTCGAAAAATTCTGATTAACCCATTGCTCACCTCTATGTAGCTGAGCCGCAATTAATTGCTCTTTAGTGTTTGTACTATTAGCCTTAGAAAGAATACTAGTTGAGCTAATAGCGATAAGTTTTCTTGCCCCGATTGCTTCCAGAATATCTCTATAGTCTGGCAATTTCCAAATAGGCATTAAACTGATGACCATTGATGCTGCAACCATGTTATTAGCCACTAATTTTCTATAGTCTGAAGGAAGAAATAATCTAACGTTATGCTTATCGTTATTTCGTCGGGCTCTGGTAGTGATACTGTCAATAATCCAGCCATCTGCAATGAGCTGGGGGCATAGATAAGAGCCTATGTCGCTATTAGCCCCAAAGATTAAAATATTTTTGGGGTTTTCCATAATGCCATTTGTCTAGGTTAGAGAATTGATCCGACATAGCCTTATAGTACATTGGTTTTCGAAAGCTGGATACCACATAAAAATTCGGCAATGTTCTTGATATTAACTTGAGCTGCAGCTTGGTTATTGATTGCTATGCCTCATCTATCATGACCCTATCGCTCAGCAACAGAATCTGCCAGTGGCGAGTAGATGAATGACGCGCCTGTGCATTGTTGAGTAGTCGCGTCCCACCGGGCAATGCCAGGGCATGCAAAGAGATTTGGAAAGACGCCATGCTCGGCGGGTACTACATTATCTTGTTGACCTAATTGGTCAATAATATGTTGTTCGAGGCGAGAGTCGACACAAATATCTTGACCACTGCTAATATCTATTCGTGGTTGATGCATCGCGATCTCTGGCTCCATAGCGAAATCAATCATGAATGATATTAGTTGAACAACTGCGGAAGTGATTCGACGACCACCAGAAGCACCAATAGCAAATTTTGATCCATCGTTCTCCAGTACAATTGCAGGACACATATTGGAAAGAGGTTGTTTTTTTGGCCCTAAAGAATTAGGGTGATTTGTTCGAGGATCAAACCACATGATCCCATTGTTCATTAGGATTCCAGTTTTTGGCAGGACAAGCTTAGATCCAAATAAAGAAAGCAAAGTTTGAGTAATGGCAACTACATTTCCTTGTTGATCAATGACATTCAGATGAGTTGTTGAGGTATGCATTTTACTTTCAGGGGTGTCTCCCAGGTCTTGTAGTCGTTCGGCATAAGCCCGCTTTAGTGAGTTCGCGTAATGAATATATACCTTTGCGTCTAGGAGACTAGATGAATTGATTGAAAAAGATTCAAGAAGTTCGAGGGCTCGGAGCAGATTAGGTCCTGCACATAGGCCTGGCGAGGCAAAGATCTTTGAATCGCGATATTTGAAACCAGAAAGTTCCGTACATTGTGCCCTATAGCGCAGAAGATCATCTGCTCGAATATTAATTCCGACTGAAAGAAAATCATCAACTAAATCAGCGGCTAACCTTCCAGAATAGAATGTAGAAGGACCTTCGTTTGCTAATTGTTGGAGAGTTTCAGTCAGCCCAGTGAGTTTGATAGTTGGTGGTGGACCAGCCCACGCGCCCATGGGAACAAATCCACCTGGTAAATAAATAGATTGTGACGAAGGGAATTGGTTTAGTACAGATGCAGCAGAGGCAATTTTTAGGCTGGAATACCAGTCAACGCATAAGCCGCTTTCGGCTTGATGGATTGCGGGCGCCAGTAGTTTTATCCAAGGGAGACTAGAAAATCTTTTCGCAGCTTCAGCCATACCAGCAACAAAACCAGGTACAGCGACAGACGTTGGACCTAGAATGTTACGGTTTTCTAGAACTTCAGGCCAAGCAAATAAGTCAGAGTCGTATCCGCCAGACAGAGGAAATTTTGCAGGATCTAGTCTTATAGGAGCATTGACTCCGAAGTCAATCGCAAAAGTTTTCCTTGTTTCTGCAATATACACTAGCATATATCCGCAACCACCAAGACCACTCATCCATGGCTCGACGACACCTAGGCTGAACGCAGAAGCGATGGCAGCATCAATTGCGTTGCCTCCCATCTCAAGAATGCTTGCGCCGGCCTGTGCAGCGATATAATGTTGCGCTGTCACAATTCCGCGATCAGACTTAACAGCCGGCTTGTTTATTGACCAGGTCTCTTTAGGCAGCATTTGGTATTTATTGGTCGTTGAAATTTAACGGCGCAAATTGGGATTTTTCTATCATTATGGTAGATGAAGTTTGGGATCACTTCAAAGACTTTCTGGTTGGTAAAAAACAGTGCCAGGGTTGTATTAAATAAACGCAGTATCTGGCTAATTGATATTTAATCACGATGTTAGGTTCCTATGAATGTATTGAAATTACACTTGTCCAATTTTTCAGACTTAAACGTGGCAATCTTAGATAGAAATCATTTTATCTTACCTTCGAATTTAGGAGCATGATCTTTGGAAGAGAGTTTTCGCGAAGTTTACCGAATTTTATATTGGCAGCAATATCGTATTATGCTCATTGAGATTCGGAGCAAAATGGCAAGTTCGAGATTCTCGTAAGTATCCGAGCGCCATACAATACTACGAAACCTTGATATATTTATTATTATAATTGACTAGTACATACTATTAAGGCAATGTATGTCCAGGGAATGCTTGCCAGTACATTGGTTAACGGCGGATTCTGTACCGAGGTCATTATGCTAAAAGTACCGGATCCTAAGAATCTGGAATGATCACGGGAGATATTTTTTGAGAATAGCTTTGCCTAGTTAAGAAAGACAGGAAGTTGGAAGCTTTGGAGGAATAAACGTGAAGAAGTGCACAATTGTTATGTTGTTACTTTGGCCTATACAAGTGTTTAGTGCTGATTACGGGAGCATATTGCTTAGCAAAGAAGATATTATAAATGTAGCTAGTGGAAATATATTTGAAATTAATATTGATCAGTGGCAGCCCATTGTTGGCCAGGGGATTAATTTACGACTTCGGGGCATAGAAATGCCTGCTTTAGAGGGTAGTTGCGACCAAGAAAGTAAATTAGCGGCGGATGCGCGTAATTTTGTCCATAAACTGCTAATCGGTGCTAGCAGCATTCTCTTAACGAATATTGATAGAGATGAAAATGCGTTTCGATTACTGGCAGATATAGATATCGACAACGTGTCTCTAGGAGCAACAATTGTCGATGCTGAACTTGGAGTTCCTTCAGAGAGCATCCTGCTGGGTGAAAATGTAGAACAGATTTGGTGTGACTTTAATGTCTCTGAGCTTGCCTATAACAATGGTACTTATTCAGGCGAGATTGTGGATGGAATACCCAATGGGCAGGGTAGCTGGATAGGTTTAGGTGGTGATGAGTATGTTGGCTCTTGGCAAGATGGTATGTGGAATGGTGAAGGGGCATATAGATTTGGCGATGGCGAAGAGACGATTGGCAATTATAAAAATGGCCTTCTTGATGGGCAGGGGGCCTGGATGCATCCAGATGGTCGACGATATGTCGGGGACTTCAATGATGGCCGAAGGCATGGTATAGGTACCTATATTTGGCCGAATGGTCATGAATATGAGGGCGCTTTCGATAATGACCAAAAACACGGTGTAGGTAGGTACACATTTGCGGATGGCTCCATAATCGAAGGAGAGTGGAACAATGGGAAGCCTTGGATAGCAATTTATATGGATCCCGAGGGTAACGAACTAGGCCAATATAAGGAGGGCGTCTGGTACGGTAAATAGCCGATCGGATTTTTTAGTAACAGGCAGGCACGAGGATAGATAAACGTTTAAGTTTATAGTTGCGCTTCAGACCAGCTTTTCTTCCACTCGCTTGTTACTCGCTCTAAAATAGTTATTTGTTCTATAGGTGTCCAGCCAAATACCGATTCTCTCGCCTTAACGCGGATCCATTCACCTTGACGACTGATAAAAATAACTTTTGCATCTTTCTCAAGAACGCCAAGTACAGACGAAGTCGATTCAGTTGATGGTTCTGATCGAGCTCGAACATAATCCGTATTAATGTACCATCCATTATTGTCCTCACTTAAATATTCCCCAAAAATCCATACGTAAAGACCAGTTGGAACTTCGATCTTCGCCCACAAATCTTTTTCATCAATAACGCGTATAGGCGTGCCCATTGTTAATAGTTTTAATAGAGGTGAATTTTTGTTATGCATGCCTAGAACTTCTGCAATTTTTGTTTGTACTATCGCTGCGCGAAATGGTGGTGTGTTTCCGTTGTCTGTAATTTGTTTAGTTGTCGTGATATTGATTGATGAAATAAGTTTCTCATTAATAGGTTGTTCGGCATAAGCAGCTAATCGTTCATTAAATGATTCATCCCATCGTTGTTGCCATTTTTCATCCTTGGACTCAATAAACATCAGATTTCGAGTTGGAATCCAGGCCGATACTGATTTCGGAGCGCGAACTTGTTTCCAGTCGTCTCGACTGCCTACGATTTCAACTCTATCTCCGGCCTCAAATGTCCCAACAACCGATGACGGTTGATCGGTGCCAGGAGCTATCCGAGCACGTACCCCTGTACCATTGATTGTTGCGCCTTCATCGTTAATATCGACATATCGGCTAGAGACCCATACTAGAATCCCTCCCGGCGGTTCAATTCGTGACCATAATGAATCATTAGATATAGCACGAATAGGCGTCTCTGCTTGTAGTAGGCCAAGTATTGGTGCTGCGGTATTGCTGCCGGCATAGATAGTGGCCAATTCTTCATCCTTCGCTGCATCAATATATGCAAATCGGATTTCATCTATTTGAGTCAAGGCTTCGCGGGATAGTTTATCTTCGAGAACAGGTAGCATCCTTTTGGAAGCGTAGTCATGACCTTGCTCAGCCGCAAGACGAGCTAGTGCAATTGCCTGGTCAAGACTTTGTTCAGCACCCTCACCAAGGTAATGAACTAGACTCAAATTATATTGTGCAGCAGATACATTCCGCGCAGCAGCCTGTTGCCACCAATCAATAGCGGAATTACGATCACGGGGAACTCCTTTGCCCTCCCAAAATAGAATACCTAGATTAAACATGGCGCCAGCATCACCAGCTTCAGCTAATGATTGCCATAGTTGATACGCTGTTTCATAATTACCATCAACATAGTTAGCAACAGCATCACTAAAATCGTCAGCAGACGAACTCAACGAAAGTGTGAAAATAATAAGTGTAAATAGAAGCTTCATAGTGTTATGAGGGCTTTTTGCTCTCTATAATAATTACTATTATCGGCGATCAGCTATCCGAGTCATCCTTTGGATCAGTAAATGCGCTCTGACATTTAGCATGACCTTTAGTATTACTCAAGGGTCATATCGTCCTGCCATCTATCATAGTATGACACGTGAGGATGAATTATTTGTTATTAGTGTTAAGATTCTAATTTAGCGCACACCTTTTGTTGACTAATTGTGGCATCATCTCCGACAATTCTAAGAAATTTACTAAAAATCGCGGCTGAAGCCTAGGAAAACATCCTAATTTAGGTGGACATGCATGCCTTAGCCGCAAACTTTTGACTACTAGGCTAGCGGTTATTTCACAGGGATGCTCGATGAAGATAATAAAATGGCATTTACACTCGCTGCATCAAGTACCTATTGATAAAGAATTCGTGTAGATATATAGGCGATACGACCTGATGAAATCGATTCTAAAACTGGCATTTTGTCTTGTTTCATTTACAGTCTGTCATCAAGAAACTGCTATAGCGGGGATTCTGGAGTCATATACAGTTAAAGAGGGTGATACAGCCTGCGATATTGCCGAACAATATGGCATACCGTGCGTCCAACTTATCAAAAAGAATAGCTTGGGCGATAACGCATTAATCTTTCCTGGCCAGGTACTCAAAATACCAGATTCTTCAATGTGGAATGATTCTATGCCTTGCAAGATTGAAGTAATTAGTTGGGTCAATGTGACTGTAGTAGGTGACTATCTTAAAGAAAACAAACAAGAGTTTGAGAAATTTGTAAGAAATAAGCTGCGCCTTAATAGTCCGTGGCTATCACATGAAGCACGAGATTATGGCAGTTTTTGGGCTGATATTGCTTACGACGATTCTGCTGAAACATTCATTGATGTTAATGCTGGCGAAGACGAGAGATTTATGCGTCGAGCAGAAGTAGATTGTAAAGTTCTATCTTCAGGTACAGATAGTGTGGTGCCAATTTATACGGCCTGCGAAGTATTTGGATGGGGCGACTATAGTCCATCAACATACAGTGAGTTTAGGCTTGAATCATTGTCTACAGCAACTGTCTCAAATTTGCCAGCTGGTGCTGAAACAATGTTAGGCCAGCTACTGTCAGAAATTAGTGGACGATTAATGGATTATCGGCAAAAAGAATGTCCGGGCATTGTTAAGTAAGTTATTTTTCTATGATGGTGGTATTAGTCGTTGGTAATCTCGTTCTTCGAACTATTTAGCAAAAAAATCTAATGCTATTCGTTTCGACTTTGGTCTATATTTCCAGATAGAGTGCTTAAAATTTGGTTGGACAGCTCTTTGGAGATCAGCTTGATTTTCAAACGGAGAAAGTAAGTCTCTTATGCTGAGGGCTGTGCGCACAACTTCTTCAGAAGTCTCTTCAACATTGTCTAATACATATGATTGTAGATGATCTGGTGTTATATAGTCGACACATGCCTCTGGCCATTCACCGGTTTCTTGATGGATAGCCATGGCATAAGTGGATATTTGGAATGCATGATCATTTAGTATTTCGTGCTTCGGTTTTATAGTCGATTTTAGCTCTCTAACTTCACTAGGGTAGAGAAGATCGATAAATCCTTTAATTGGCACTCCAATATTAGCTATCTTTAACTCTATCTCATACTGATAGGCGAGGGGTTTTTCCCAGAATTTCATTAGAGGTAGGCAGGTGTCAATGCATTGTATTAGAACATTTCGCTCTTGTTCTATATATCGTGGATTATGGTGTTGTTTATCATTAGCAATTAATAACCGGAATCGTTTTTCAGCAGTTGATTTAAGTAGAGCAATATCAGGCTCCACATCTTGAGTTAACAATAATCCAATCATCTCATCAACAACAGTACCTCGATACATAGATGGACTCGCGGGTTCGCGAACTCCCAAGACTGAATAGATAATTCCCAATGCTGGGTCATTCTTAAACTGAATCATCGATGTGGCTGATAGGTGTGGAATGCCAAACCTTATAAATGGGTTGTTGTTTGTGTTTTGCATCTATCGTATCTAATAATAGGGGCTGTTAATTCTGAGGGCGTAACGACCAGAATATTTATTGAAACTACAATTATTACAGCAAATGTAGGGTAGGTGTATAAAAATATAGTTAGTATGTTGAATTTTTTTTGTGTTTTATCGTTATACTTAAAATATACACAATTAGTAGTGACGGGCCAAAATAGTTGATTATCTGACTACAGAATGCGAACTATAGGAACAAATCAGTCACTTACATTCAGCTTCTGGTCATGTCACCATACCTGGCGTCGATCGTCTCTAAATACTTTGGTTTGTCTCGCAGGCTGTTCGATTGGTGATATTGGCACTATACTTGTGTTCCAGTTATTGCAGATTGAATGGCCAGTTCTGACGATATTATCTATTGCGATAGTGAACGGCCTTGTCACTTCAATTGCACTTGAAACTTGGCTTCTTTCTCGGAAAATGTCCTTCGGTAGGGCATTCCATACGGCTTGCGGTATGTCGTTATTATCAATGCTCTCGATGGAGTTGGCGATGAATATCGTCGATGTTGCAATGATGGGCGGGGCTAAGATAAGTTTATCCGTCCTTCCGTATATGCTTTTTGCTGGTTTTATAACGCCGCTTCCATATAATTATTGGAGGTTGAAATCATTAGGAAAGGCATGCCATTAAGCTATTGACTAATAGTATTGACATACTGCTGTTAAGTTATTTGTTGTGAATCAAAGTATCCTAGGTGTTTATCGATAGAATTTATCAGTGGTTGACCATTCTGAAATCGTTTGAGGTTCCTAAAGAAAATATTTGCCATCGCAATCTTATATTCGCCATATTCGCCAGACATATGGGGTGAGATAATTACTTGGTTAAGATCCCAGAGAGGGCTTTTAGGGTGCAGTGGTTCGTTCTCAAAGACGTCCAACGCCGCACCAGCGATTGCATTAGTCATTAATGCATCAATTAATGCTGTTTCATCTACTAGTGCTCCTCGACCGATGTTTATGAATCGGGCACTATTCTTCATTAGAGAGAACTGCTTTGAGCCAAATTTCCTAAATGTTTTCCTAGTTAGTGGTAATGCGACAACAACATAATCAGAATCAGGTAAGAGACTATCAAGACTTTGTATCGGATGTATATATGAAAAATCTTCGTCATGATTGCGCCCAGAACGTCCAATGATAGTAACGTTACATCCGACCGCTTGCAATAGGCGACCAATAGCTCGCCCAATTCCTCCCACTCCAACAACCAAGACGTTGGTCTTTTCAATATTCTCTGATCCCCGCCATGACCACTTATGTGCAAGTTGTGCCTCATAAGTTTGAGGAAATCCTTTTGCAAAGGAAAGTAAGAATCCTAAAACATATTCCGCTATAGCGCGATCAAATACGCCTTTCATGTTAGTAAGTTCAATATTGCTCTCGATTAGTTCTGGGAATAGCACAGCATCGACACCAGCACCACCCCATTGAATCCAGCGTAGATTGTCAACCGCATCCCATACTTGACGGAGTTCCGTAGCTTCAAAACTCCAACCGAGTAATATTGTTGCGCCAGGGAGTGCATCACGAAGTGATTGAGTATTTGGCGCACAGCGCACGGTAACACCATTAAGCGCTATATCAGCTCCCGGGATTTCATTTACGTCAGAGACGCCGTGAATGACAACGATATTGTGATTATGAGTGATCATAGTGCACGCCTTTTGCTAACTTTCGTGATCCTGTTTAATGTATGTGGTATTTTGGTCAGATCTTGGAGTAAGTTTTTGATCAAGTAGTTCGAGTCTGTCTTGTCCCCAGAAAATCTCATCTCCAATGACGTAAGATGGTACGCCAAAAACTCCTCTTGAAATAGCCTCGTCGGTATGGAAGTCTAGGAGATCTGCTATCTGCGAATCTTGAGCTCGATTCATGAGTTGAGTAGGATTTAAAGATTGACTTACGATGATATTTCTGAGAGTAACTGGATTTGTGATGTCCTGGTCTTTCACCCAGAATGCCCGCATCAGTTCATATGCTAAATTCGTTGGATCTATCGCCAGTTGTGTGCATGCTATTACCAGTTTATTTGCTAAAGTATCTGAAGATTGCAAATACTTCGGTTGTAGATTCAGAGGTAATCTTAAATGTCGACGCCATCTTTCTAGCTCAATAAGTCGATAAGCCTTTCTTTCACTAGATCGATTCTCCAAAACTTGCCCACCTGTTTTAGATAGCAGCTTCACCAAATCGATAGGTTTGTAGTCAAGATATAGATTGTAACAATCTGCAATGCTCCGCATGCGATGATCCCCAAAATAAGCCCAGGGTGACGATATGGTAAAGTAATAGTGTAGAGTATCCATGTTGGTTATTTCTATTAGATCAGTAGATAGTCATTAAAAGTGCTGCGCAATACAATGTGGTACTGCGATTATCTCTCTTGTGCCTAGATCCATTATCACACTAGTTACATTGCCATCAAGTGCTATAACACCGTTGGACTTTACAATCTGATGTTTAAGTCTATAGCTTTTATTACCCAACCATTCGGGTGCAGTAATAATTCGGATATCGTCTCCGACAAGGCACTCTTCGAGATAGTTGTAGTTGAGATTAACTACTACTGATCCATACTGTTGTATAGAGTCGCGTACAGTTACATCTGTTTCTCTGTAGAGACCACACTTGCGAAGCCACTCCGATCTTCCAAGTTCAATTAATCTTGCACTTTCTACATGGTTTAGGTGATTTAATCGATCAACATGAGAATCGTCTACACGAAAAATAGTTTCTGACTGCATATTTTCAATCCTATCCGTAGTCGGCCGACCATTTTTTCATTTGTTGTGAAAGCATAGCCGACATCATAATTATTAAATAATGTTTACAGTGTTCTTATGCTGCGGTCCTTGCGAGCGCTAAAGGTAGCTGTTGCGATGATAATTGCGCCACCAATCCAAACCCATATGCTCGGATTTTCATTAAACATAATTAGTCCTAGCAAAGTAGCCCAGATAAGTTGGAGAAACATTACTGGCTGTAGTGCTGTGATTTCTGATATTTGAAAGGCGCGATTCATAGCATAATGCCCTGAGGTAGCAAGAATTGCTGTAACAAGTAGCCAAAATAGTTCCCATGCATCCGGAGCTTTCCAGACGAAGATCGCAAATGGCAACAGGACTAGTGTTGCGAATAGAGACAAGAATGCAACAATCGTTGTATTGGATTCTGTTTTTGTTAGAGTTTTGGCCATAAGTAGAGAGCATGAAAAAAGGCACGCAGAAACAAGAAGAACTACGGAACCACTGTCAATCACCTGAATTCCGGGTCTCAGAATTAATATAGTGCCAACTAGTCCTGCGGTCACCGCAATGATCCGGTGTGGATAGAGTGACTCTCTAAGAAATATTATTGCACCGATAGTGATAAATATTGATGAGGTAAAACCTAGGGCTGTTACCTCGGCGACAGGAACTCGTGTCATGGCAAAGAACCAGCACATAACAGCCATACCGTGTATTACTCCTCGGACTGCAAGTAATCGAATTCGTTGTGGACGTTTTTTAGTGATTCGAAATTTGAGAAAAATTGGAAAGACTAAAATTAAGCCGAACACATAGCGGACGAAAGCTGCTTGTATCGGATTGAGTTCAGACCCAAGCCATCGGACTACCCCGGTGACTCCGACCAAACAGAGTCCGGATAAGATCATCCAAGCCGCCCCCCGAATTATTGAACTTTCAATTTTCAAGGGATGTTTCTATGTGTACACAACAGGCATCTATTAGCTATATCAGCCCAGCGATCGTCTTTAAGTGAGTTATGGTGCAGGTATTAAGTATTTTCGGTGTAATAATTCTAGCTGTTTTGACAGTTCATCTGGGATATTGAAATCAAGTGCGGTGATAGCCTTTTCTAGATGAGAAAGTGAGGTTGCACCAACAATAGATGATGTTAAAAAGGGTCGACTAAGCACAAATGCATGAGCAAGGATTTCTGGAGCGACATTCCATTCAGCAGCCAGAGATATATATTCTTGAGTTGCATTTTCCGCTTGCGGATTAAAGTACCGATTGTTCTCAGGCCACAAGGCTGCTCGTGAGCCAGCTGGCCGGCTACCATGAAGGTATTTTCCAGTTAGTGCGCCAGCTGCAATGGGAGCGTATGCTAGAAGACTAATCTTTTCACGGAAGGAAATTTCAGAAAGCGCAATCTCATATTTTCGATTAAGTAGGTTATAGGCATTTTGTATTGAAGATGGCTTCAGATAGGTCCCAATAGGTTTGGAGCGCGATACAAAATCCATAACCCCCCATGCACTTTCATTAGATACCCCCCATGAGCGAATTTGTCCAGCTTGTATTAGCTCATCAAGTGCTGAAATTGTGTCTTCTCGATTGGCGCCCTTTGCACTTACTGGACTAGTTTGTCCCAGATTTTGAAAGTCTGCCCAGCCCCGATCAGGCCAGTGGAGTTGGTACAGATCAATGTAGTCTGTTTTAAGCCGTTTTAGGCTTCCTTCTACAGCAGCTCTAATGGTTTTTTTATTGAAATCAGAAATACCGTTGCGAACGTGATGGCGGCCAGGCCCACAAACTTTTGTTGCAATAACTAATTTAGATCTATGTCCTCTCATCTGCAGCCAATCACCGATAATTTCCTCAGTGCGTCCATAAGTTTCTTTCCGTGTTGCAACCGGATACATCTCAGCTGTATCAAAAAAATTGATGCCATGGTCAATAGCATAGTCCATCTGTTCGAAACCATTTTCAGCAGTATTCTGTTCTCCCCAGGTCATGGTGCCTAGACAGATATTTGACACTGAGATATTGGTCATCCCAAGAAAATTATATTTCATTTCTCTATTAGACTGATTGGTTTATTCGTATAAAACTGCAGCGTAAGATGCACTATAGCTGATATGTAAAATTCACTATTAGAATCATTCTTGATTACCATAGGCAATTGACGTTGCATCTACAAAGACTGACCTAAGCATTGATTTTGTTAAGCGTTTTGTTTGTGTATTATAACGGCTACAGTGATAGGATGAGAGAAGAAATCTTCCATCGGCTAGTGCGTAATTGGCGCCATGGACAAAGGGAAAATTTACAAGTTTTAGTGACAGGGCTTTAGTTACCGATCTGTGAGCGATTCCACCCAGGGTTACCACCACGCCGCCCGTCGGAACAGCCCGCAATTCTGCTGCCAGATAAGCATTGCATTCATTGATTTCAGATCCATTCGGGGTATTTTTTGGTGGGAGGCACTTAACTGCGTTCGTAATGCGGCAATTATTGAGCTTTAGTCCATCATCAGCACTTATTGCTTTTTTTGTAGTGGCTATACCAAGATCAAATAGGGTTTCATATAGCAGAATACCAGCATGATCGCCTGTAAATGGTCGTCCCGTGGCATTGGCTCCATGCAAGCCGGGCGCAAGACCAACAATCAAAAGGCGAGCATTTCGGTCTCCAAATGGAGGCACAGGGCGACAATGATACTCCGGATATTTTTGAGACGTTTCCGACAAATAGTTGCTGAGGCGCGGGCAACGAGTACAGTTACTGTCATACCACTTTCTTGGTATTCGTTTCATGCGCTAATTTGTTAAGTGCATTTCTAACATAGATAGTCTTGTATAGTATATTTATACTTTGAGCTTCAGACTCTACTACAGAGTTAGAGTTCTACAATAAAGATGCTAGTGTTTGTTTGGAGACAAGAGGATAACATAGTGATAGTAGAACAGATTTGGACTGGGAATGCTTGGCGAAATTTCAACTATTTAATTGTTTGTGGTGAAACTGGTGAAGCAGCAGCTATCGATCCATTAGATCATAGCAAGTGCTTGAGCAAGGCAAACGAAATGGGCTGGAATATCACGCAGATTATAAATACACATGAACATCAAGATCATACGGGTGGGAATGAGGCTCTTGTTGCAGCTACTGGTTCTAGGCTTTTAGCGCACCATAATGCTGACATACCCAATGTAGATAAATTGCTTGTGGCTGGCGACATTGTCCGCATTGGTAAGACAGTTGAGCTTGAGGTGCTTGACACGCCTGGACATACGATGAGCCATGTTTGCTTATTGGCACATACTGATATTCCGTCGCTGTTCTCCGGCGACACCCTATTTAATGCAGGAGCCGGAAATTGTCATAACGGCGGCCATCCAGAGCAGTTATTTCAGACATTTTCACGGCAGCTGGAGGCGCTTTCTGATGACACCAGAATTTATCCAGGCCATGACTACTGGGCCAATAATTTAGCATTTACATTGGATCGTGAGCCGAACAATAAACTAGCTGCGGATCTACTAGATAACATACATGTTAATGATCCAAATCAGTCTTTAATATCAACCCTCAAGTTAGAGCGTCAAATTAATACATTTCTCCGACTTTCGAATCCACTGATAATACAAAATCTACGAGAGTCGTTTCCCGATCTGTCTGAGATGCCGGATCCGAAGGAAGTCTTTCTTCGACTACGCGAATTGCGCAATGATTGGTGAGTTTATGCCAAATCGTCCAACCAACCAATTTGCGATAGCAAATTCTACTGAGAAGTCATGGTTCGACGCAGTAGATGATTGTTGCTCTCAGATATCTTCTAACATGGCAAGTGAGTCGCTCGGGTTTATTTACAGCAGTGGCTATAGTAAAGAACAAGTTGGCCTGATCTGTAAGCGATTAGCAGATCAAATTACTACAGGAGGCTGGATCGGTGCAACCGGCGTGGGTATTCTTCGAAACAGTCAAGAACACTACGATGAAGCGGCACTCAATGTAATGATTGGTGATTTTCCAGAGAATTCATTCCGAATTTTCTCGGAAGTTGTTACTGACTTAAAAGAATTTTACCAAACGCATTGTGCTTGGTTTCAATCAAATCTTCAGAACTTTGCAGTAGTTCATGCTGATCCAGCGACTTCTGGCTTGTTAGAATTACTACCTTCTCTCTCTGATATGTTAGGAGGAGGTTATTTAGTTGGAGCCTTGAGTTCATCACATGAAAAACCAACGCAGATTGTAAACGGACGTACAAGTGATAATGTATCTGGCGCTTTGTTTTCTGAAAGTGTGATGATCCATGCTGGTCTAACACAGGGGTGTTCACCCATCGGCCCACATCGAGAAATTACAAAAGTTGACAAAAATATTATTGTGTCTATTGATGGACGACCCGCTTTTGAAGTTCTTATGGAAGACATAGGTAGAGAGTTTGTGGAAGATGTTTCTTTGGTTTCGGATAGAATATTTGCAGCTTTACCTGTTGTAGGATCGGACACTCGTGATTATGTCGTTAGAAATATTGTTGGGATAGATACTGATAGCAATCTTATTGCGATTGGAGATCGAGTCGGAATCGGTGATCCAATTATGTTTTGTCAGCGTAATCAGTTTACAGCGAAAGATGATTTGATTCGCATGCTTCGAGATTTGAAAAAGAGATGTGGCCATTCTATTCCTAGGGGTGGAATATATTTTTCGTGTCTCGGCCGTGGTCGTCATACGTTTGACGATGACTCTATGGAAATGAAATTAATCAAGCAGGAGTTCGGTGATTTTCCTCTTGTAGGATTCTTTGCTAATGGAGAAATCAGTCACCGACGCTTGTATACATACACCGGTGTTATGACGTTATTTATGTAGGAGGGCTTATGATGCACATCTTTTCTGATCGTATAGAACGAATCCAGGTTTCACCTACAGCGAAGATCAGTGATCGTGCACGCCAACTGAAAGCCATGGGTGTCGATATAATCAGCCTGAGTCAAGGCGAATCTGATTTTGAGACTCCGAGTTCGATTAAGAAAGCAGCGAGACGAGCAATAGATGAGGGATTTACTAGATATACTCAAATCGATGGGGTGCCAGAGCTGAAAGAGGCGGTGTGTGCGAAATTTCGGGATGAGAACAATATTAGCTATCAGATGTCTGAGATCACAGTTACATCTGGCTGCAAACAATTGCTATTTAATGCCTTAATGACATTAGTCAACAATGGGGATGAAGTAATTATCCCATCTCCTTACTGGGTATCATATGTAGCGATGGTAGAAATTGCTGATGGAAGTCCGGTTGTTATCCCATGTAAATCAGCGAATAACTTTAAGCTGACACCGGAGCAGCTAGACGCTAGCATTACGCCGAAAACGCGTTGCCTGATTTTGAATAGTCCATCTAATCCCTCAGGCGCGGTATATAGTCGATCCGAGCTATCTGCTTTGGCAGAAGTATTGTTGGAGCATCAGCAAGTCATCATCATCGCTGATGATATTTATGAACACCTCGTTTACGGAAAAGCAGAATTTTCTACCATAGCAGAAGTCGAACCGCAACTTAAGAGTCGCACGTTGACATGCAATGGTATGTCAAAGGCCTACTCAATGACTGGCTGGAGAATTGGGTTTGCCGGTGGGCCAGAGCCATTAATCCAAGCTATAAATAAGCTTCAGTCACAGTCAAATTTTCATCCAGCGTCGATCTCGCAGTATGCAGCCATTGCAGGTTTAAGTGGAGACAAGCACTTCTTAAAGGAAAGGCGTTCAGCATATCAAGAGCGTCGGGATACTCTCGTTAGAGAGCTAAATCATATTTATGGGATTGAATGCTCTATACCGGATGGGGCATTTTATGTGTTTCCATCATGTGCAGATTTATTGGGTCATCTAACGCCTGATGGGGATACGCTAAAGACAGATTCAGATATCGTGAAATTCTTTCTCGATACTGCAGGAGTCGCTCTTGTACCAGGAGAGGCATTTGGTTACCCAGGTTATTTTCGTGCATCATATGCAACTGATATTGACACCCTTTTAAGAGCCTGTGAGCGACTTAGGACTGCGTCTGAGAAACTTATTTCTGTTTGAGATCGTTATTAGCAGTTTTACAATGAAATGGTCCGAATAAATCTATATAGCGATACGCAGACACAACCGACTATCGGAATGCGGCAGGCTATGTCGCGGGCGGAAGTCGGCGATGAGCAGCAATTCTTAGATCCGAGCGTCAATCAACTATGCGATGAAGTATCTAAACTTCTGCGCAAGGATAGCGCACTTTTTCTCCCTTCTGGCACTATGTGCAATCAAATTGCTCTTGCTGTTCATTGTGTTGCTGGAGATGAAATCATTGCTGATCAGACTTCCCATGTTATAAATAACGAAGCGGCTGGTGCCGCTGCAATCTGTGGAGCTGCTATTAGGCCGATTCAAGGTAAGCGTGGCATCTTTAGTGCCGATGATGTCGAGCGATCATTACGTGCTGGCAGGGCGCTTGAGCCGAGGTCGCGTCTGGTAGTGGTTGAGCAGTCATCTAATGCTGGTGGAGGATCTATTTGGCCAATAAAAACACTAGAAGAAATTTCAGTAGTAGCACGCACGCATGATCTAGCAATGCACATGGATGGTGCACGTCTACTAAACGCTACGGTTTCGTCAGGTATCGATGCCTATCGCTATGCGAATACGGTTGATTCCGTTTGGTTAGATCTAAGTAAAGGATTGGGATGCCCTATTGGTGCTGTGTTGGCCGGCTCGGATAATTTCATTAGAAAGGCATGGCGTTGGAAACATCGACTTGGCGGTGCAATGCGCCAAGCTGGTGTTATAGCAGCAGCTGGACTTTATTCGCTAGAACATCATGTAGCCCGCCTGGCAGAAGATCATAGTAATGCCAAGCTTTTTGCACAGCTCGTCAGCTCAATAGAGGGCGTCACTGTGCTGAATCCCGAAGTCGAGACTAATCTTGTTTTTTTTGATGTATCCCAAACCAAGTATACATCTGCAGATCTGTCAACTGAGTTGAGAAATCATGGAGTTTGGATAGGCGCACCAACGTCGACTTCAATGAGAGCAGTGACACATCTTGATATCAGCCAGTCAGACATTGAAGAAGCCGCTGATCTAATCCGACAGTTAATTAGCTAATAACCACCTGGCCACTATGAGGGGTTGTTACGTAGTAGTACCTGACATGCTGTTACCGCAATATTTTGTAGTATATCCTCAGAGGAACAGCCTCGAGATAGGTCGCTGACCGGATAGTTCAAACCTTGCATAATAGGGCCAATGGCTGTTGCATTAGATGTGCGCTCAGCTAATTTGTAGGCGATATTTCCTGCATCCAAGCTTGGAAATACGAAAACGTTGGGCTTCTTGTAGTGCATTGCCGATCCAGTTTTTGCCCTAAAAATCTCTGAAGAAATAGCCGCATCTAGTTGAATCTCACCAACGACAGATATATTAGGATATTCCTTTTCCAAGATTTTCGTTGCTTTCCGAACTTTTGAAACATGGGGGTGTCGAGCGCTTCCTAGGGTTGAGAATGATAGCATCGCTACAGAAGCCGGTTCATCAAGAATTAGCTCCGCATTGCATGCGGTATTTGCAGCAATATTTGCTAATTCATGCTCATCGGGGTTTACAACAAGTCCACAGTCAGCAAATAGAACTGGACCCTGTATACCATTTGCTGAGTTACCAAAAAGCATAAGGAAGAAGCTGGATACCACATTGCAGTCTGGCCGTTGACCAACAATTCTAATAGCGTGTCGTATAACCTCAGCAGTAGGTGTTGCAGCGCCTGCTATACAGGCATGCGCATCTCCCATAGCTACCATGCAGTTTGCGTAGACTATAGATTGTGATGCTTGTTGTATGGCCGTATTCTCAGATAATTGAGATTTAGTTCTTGTCTTAATTAGCAGCTCTGCATATCGATTAATCCTTGAAGAGGTCTCTGGATTAATTATAGTAACTCCCTCAAGTTCTATATTTTGCTGAGTAGCACGTGCGCGAATTATATCCACGTCACCAAGTATTACTATCTCAGCAATCCCGCTAGTAGTAGCATCAGCAGCCGCACGAATAACTCGGATATCATCTCCCTCAGGTAGTACTATTAGAGCATTTGAGGCTCTTGCTCTAGCAATAATATTCTCAGGCAATTGATTCATGACGCGCAGGTATCCTTATTTTCTTTGGCTTGCGAATGTTAAGAATAAATAATTTGTTACTCGCATTTATTTAGGGATCTGTTGGTAAAAGCTATTGCACACAAATTACTTGTTATCTATGAGGCCGGTTTGCTTTTGTGCTTTGAAGATTGCGAATCAACAGCGCCACAAATTGCCACCAAAATTATGGCGGAAACGATAATACCACCACCAATGATTGTAGCGGTTGTTGGAATTTCACCAACTCCGATCCAGACTAGTATGGGCCCAACAATAATTTCTGTTAGTGACAACAACGTCAGCTCCACAGCTAGTAGATGACGTGCACCGGCAATGAACAACAGAAAGCCGAAGCCAATCTGGAAAATTCCTAAACTAATACTATAGATTAGATCCATTGGCAATAAAAGGAGGTTATCCTGGGAAAGTATAATTCCCGCTAGGGCAAATACAGAAGCAAAAACACTGCCATAGAGGATAGTTGGCAGCGTATCAATATTTTTCTGGTAACGTAAGGAGATAGTCATACCTGAAAAGCCGAGTGCAGCAATTAGGGCAGCGAAATTTCCAGCGCCTCCACCAGATTGAATCTCTCCATTCGTCATTATTGTAAGTCCGATAGCTGCAAGAAGCATTGCGTACCATGTATATCTAGTAATACGTTCATTAAGCAGTATTCGCACAATGATTGCTGAAAAAAACGGCGCGGCTGCCAATACAAACATGGCATTAGCAACGGTTGTAAGATCAAGAGCGAGTATATATCCAGTGAACGCAATACCTAAACATCCGCCGCCTATGACAGCTGGTTTAATCTTGCATTGCAACGCAGATAGTGCAGCAGTGCGATATCGAAACAGCAGAATTACCGTCAAAAAAATAAAAAGGGAAGTGGATCGAAAGAAAAGAACTTGCCAGGGTGAGGCAGCTTCAATCCATCGGAAAATAATACCCGAAAGACTCCAACAAACACCAGCTAGCAACACAAGTACAATGCCAGATTTACGATTTGAATTCAGGACTCGTTTAGTTTCCACTTTGAATATCAATACCTAGATGGCGCCTAAATCTCCGGGCGACGCCATAGCGTAGCCAACCACGGTTGCTGGGAACACGGTTTATCCTTTGGCCGATAATAGTAATCTAATTCATCAAAACCGGCCTCAATAACATATGCTCGCCAGGTTTCGTGCTCTAAGAATGAGCAATAGCGGCCTGCAGAGAAGTGTTCTATATTGTCTCCTCTAGGATTAGAGCAGAACAAAACTCCGCTTGGTTTTAACGATAGATACAATTCGCGCAAGACGCGTGGTAGTTCCTGCGTCGGCACATGAAACATTGACGCGTTCGCAAAAATCCCGTCAAAGAAAAGTACAGGAAGTTGTAGATGAAGAAAGTTCTGATGCCAGACTTTGCACTGCGTGTATCTCCTAGCCATGTCTACAAATACCTTGCAGCCATCGACACCGATTGCGTTATGACCTAAACGCGAAAAGCTCACCAGATCTCTTCCGGGTCCACAGCCGAAGTCTAGAATCGAGAGTGGTGGTTCGTGTTCGATACAGCCTAGTAATGCATCTATATTTTGCGTGACATCATGATCCTGAGTGCTATTCCAAAATGATTCTGCATAAGTTGCATAGTGCTGCAGAGTCTTTTTGCTTAAAGTCCTTAGCTCATCTGGCGCTAGGTCATGCAATGCTTCCATCATAAAGGATTCACTATCAATTAAGCAGTCTTATTACGCGCTCTTTTCTGTTCTTCCCACATTTGCGCGTATAGGCTCTTTAGTGAGAGGAGATCCTGGTGCGTACCGCGTTCATGAATCGTACCATTTTGAAGAACAAGTATTTGATCGGCGTGAACTATAGTCGATAATCTATGTGCAATCATTATAGTTGTCCTATTCTTTGATATTTCTTTTAGATTCTCCTGTATTTCGCTTTCTGTTTTGCTATCAAGTGCCGATGTTGCTTCATCGAAAAAGAGGATTATCGGGTCTTTAAGGATTGCTCGAGCGATGGCGACTCGTTGTTTTTCTCCGCCAGATAATTTTAGTCCACGTTCACCGACTCTGGTAGCGTACTTATCAGGGAGTGCCATGATAAAGTCATGTATTCGAGCTTTGCGAGCGGCTTCGTAAATCTGTTCATCTGAAGCATCTGGTCTTGCATAGCGGATGTTATATTCGATAGTTTCATTGAAAAGAACTGTATCTTGAGGAACCATACCGATACTTTTTCGCAGAGAGTGTTGCGTCACTTGTGAAATATCCTGTCCGTCTACCTGAATAATGCCGGCAGTCACATCGTAGAAACGGAAAAGTAGTCTGCTAATTGTTGATTTTCCGGATCCGGTTGGACCAACTATAGCAACTGTCTGGGCTGGTTTTACTGAAAAATCAACAGAGCTTAAAAGAGCTTGATTATCGTTATAGCTAAAACTGACATCTTTAAATTGAATGGAACCATTACTAATGTGGATATTTGTTGCGTCTGGGGCGTCTTGTATTTCAGGAACTTCATCTAATAGTGAGAACATGTTTTCCATATCTACTAATGATTGTTGTATTTCACGATAAATTGTACCCAAGAAATTCAGTGGTAATGAGAGCTGAAGTAGATAAGCATTAATTACAACAAAGTCACCTATAGTGATATGGGCATCTCGAATATCAACTGCGGCCATAATTAGCATTATAACGATACCAATAGTCACAGTTGCTACTTGTGCAATATTTAGAAAGGCTAGGCTTTCACGACTTTTTGTGGCACTGGACTCATAAGCTCTTAGGGCATGATTAATTCGGTTGCTTTCATGGGCTTCGTTGTTGAAATATTTAACCGTTTCAAAATTAAGAAGACTATCCACAGAACGCGTACTGGCTTCATTATCAGCTTCATTCATTTGTCTACGGATTTTTATGCGCCAGGCAGTAATAGAGAAGGTTAACCAAATGAAAAGAGCGATTGTGATGCCAGTGACAAGCGCGTATTGGATGCCAAATTTGTACCAGAGAATGCCACATACAAGTAAAATTTCGATTAAGGTCGGCAATAGATTAAATACAACAAAAGAGAGTAAGAACTGTATACCTTTAGTGCCGCGATCGATAAAGCGATTAAGGGCGCCTGTTTTTCTATCTAAGTGAAATCGTAGGGCAAGAGTATGCAGATGCTGAAAAACTTTTAGTGCGACCTGCCGCGTTGCATTTTGTGAAACTCGTGAAAATAGAGCATCCCTTACTTCCGAAAAGGCAGTGGCTGACCATCGAGCGAAACCATATGCTAGAATGACTGCAATTGGTATTCCTAATGCTGTCATTGAAGATTTCCCTATAACTGCTAAATCATCAACCGTTTGACCGAGGAGCAGTGGTACATAAACGTTTGCTGCTTTTGCAAGGCCAAGACATATTAAAGCGAGCATTACCCTAATTCGAAGATCATTTCGCCCGACTGGCCATAAATATGGAACCAATACGCTTAGTGTGCGACTTAGACTTCTATTCTTCATGTATTTTATGCTTTATATTGTTAGTACAGTCAGGCGCCTTTGCACTCATTAGGCTGGCCAAATAGATTTAGGTAATTTAAAGAATTCCCGTGCGATTCGATGCGTTAAAATCCCCTTTTTATCGGAGGTTTTGGTTTGGATCCATTGCTTCAATAGGTAGTACCCAACTCTACTTTATTGCGATGGCATGGCTTGTATTTGAGTTGACTGGCTCACCTCTTGATCTTGGTATGCTTGGCGCCGCGACGGCTATACCGACGATCATTGCAACATTAGTAGGCGGTATTGTTGCAGATCGATTAAACCGGCGCTCAATAATGATGGCCACTAGTCTTTTAGCGACCATCTTGCTCCTGATTCTGTGTATTCTAGATTGGTCTAATATGGTCAAAGTATGGCATGTGCTGATCATATCTGCATTACTTGGGCTCGTACAGGGTTTTGACTTTCCCTCTCGTGCATCGATATTCCCGTCTCTAATTTCTTCTGATCAGATGATGAGTGCAGTTGCTCTAAATTCAATTCTCTGGCAGGGGACACGCATGATTTTACCTGCATTTTCAGGAATTTTAATTGCGCTAACAGATACTGGATTCGTGTTCTTTATAAGCGCCTGCGGGTTTGTCGCGATGCTGTTGGTTCTAAGAACTATAGATGTGCGCTATGAGTCGACAATCGATAGTCGGCCGTGGAACGAATTTATAGATGGCATAAGATATGTTTTTCGAAGGAGAATATTTCGGACGTTAATTACTTTGACTTTTGGTTTGCACTTCTTTGCTACCTCTTATATACAAATTATGCCTGTATTTGCTGATCTACTTGGCGGTGGAGAACGCGGATATGGTATTTTAGTTTCAATAACAGGTATTGGGTCAGTTTTGGGGACAGTGCTAATCAGTAGATTTCAAGAGTCACGAAGACTCGGAAAGATAATGCTTTTCTCTGCTTTTGCTGCACCTCTTTCTTTAGTAGGTTTTTCATTGTTTATAGGGGCGGGCGCTGCTTCAACCAGTGGATTTGTGATTGCGAGTCTCTTTATCGTAGTCTCTTCTGCGTTTGGTTCTATATTTCTGGTGACCTCAATGACTGTTCTACAGTTATTGGTACCAGAGCACTACAGAGGTAGAGTGATGGGAATACACAGCATAACATTTAGCCTCATTCCACTTGGGGGGCTGTTTGTAGGTGGATTAGCAGCATTGTTTGCTGCTCCTATCGCTGTAATAATTAGTTGTCTAATAATGCTGGCACTGGTCACGTGGTCAATAACCTGGCATAGCGAGATTCGCGCCTTAAACGGAAGAAATTTACCGGCACTTTCCAAGAGTGATTCATAATCAGAATGAATATTCTTTTTATAATGTGTGATCAATTACGTGCGGACTACTTATCGTGCTATGGTCATCCACATATTGCGACAAAGAATATCGACAGTTTGGCGAGCAGGGGTTTGCAGTTCAACAACGCCTACTGCCAAGCGCCGCTTTGTGGTCCCTCACGAGCGAGTTTTTATACTGGCCGGTATATGTCGTCTCATGGAGTAATGGCTAACTCTGATCCACTAAAACTAGGTGAGCTTACTTTGGGTGATTATTTACGTCAAATTGATATGCCAGCTATTGTTGTGGGCAAGTCAGAGGGCTCACCAAATCAGGTAGCAATAGATAGATTTGATATTGACATTGATTCTGCCAGGGGAAAATGTCTTGCAAATAACGGATTCTCTCCATATGAAAGATTTTCTGGTATTTATCCTGACGCTCTTGTTCCGGATGATTTGGGTTATAGCGCACACCTGAGGTCACACGGGTTTAATGGGGGCAATCCATGGGAGGCATGGGCGAATACCGCTATCGATTCTGCTGGCAGGAAAGTGAGTGGTTGGTATATGCAGAATGCAGGACTACCTGCACGCATACCGGAAGAGTACTCCGAAACTGCATTTATCACCGATCGCGCTGTTGAATTCCTACGTTCAGTGGATGTGGAAGATAGCTGGTGTATGCATTTGAGCTACATCAAGCCGCATTGGCCTTATTTAGCGCCGACTCCTTATCACAATATATATCGAACAGATCATGTATTGAAGGCGATACGACATGAGTCCGAGAGATTTCATGCACACCCCGTATATAAGGCATTCATGAATCTTGATTACAGTAAGAATTTTTCGAGGGATGAAGTACGCAATACCGTAATTCCGACCTATATGGGGCTCATTCAGCAGATAGATAACCATATTGGTCGTGTGCTCATAGAACTGAAGAAGCATGGCCTGCATGAGAAAACGGTAATCGTATTTTCAAGCGATCATGGCGATTATTTAGGTGATCATTGGTTGGGAGAGAAAGATCTTTTCCATCGACAGTCGTTTCGAATCCCGCTAATAATATATGATCCGTCAAGAGCTGCCGATTTATCTCGTGGCCGTGTTGTTGAAGAGTTTGTTGAAGCGATTGATATTCTACCCACTCTGGTTGAATTGGCAGGTGGAGCTTCTTCTGAGGAGAGAGTTGAAGGGCGATCCTTAGTGCCGTTCTTACGTGAGACCAAACCTAGTTGGACAAGAGAGTCGGTGTTTAGCGAGATTGATTATAGTGATCGAGGTGCGAGAGCTTCTTTAGGGCTGCATCCCTACGATTGCCGTGCTCGTGCCATTCAGACCAGTAGATGGAAATATATCTTGCATGAAAGATTTCGTCCCCAGCTGTTTGATTTAGATAATGATCCAGATGAATTCATTGATTTAGGGCAAGATCCAGGATATGCGTCAGTTAGGCAAGATTGCTACGATCAGTTATTTACCTGGTATAGGAATCTAAAGGTGCGCACAGAGGTCCCCACTGAGTTTCTTTTTAAAATGGGTCCTGACCGAGACGAGCAGCGCGGAATACTGATTGGGCGCTGGTAATCTTACGTATGCAACATCAACATATATGAAAAGAGCTCGCACAACTAATGTTTTGCGATTGACCTATCGTCTTGGATGGATATCGATATGGGGTACATGGTTCCTTGTACTGATAGTATTTGTCCCATCACCTGAGGTTGATATATGGGGGTGGGGGTTTTATACGGTTTTTACTACGACCCTGGCATGGTTTTTACATCGCCTGTGGGATCGAATAACGATCGGCAGACCGTTACCAAGGCGCCAGTAATGCTACTTACCTTTTTTTAGTTTCGTTTCAAGTATTTTGTTAAAAGAAGTGTAACCATGTGTAATTTCAACAATGTAGTTTCTCAATAATTGATGCGCTCTTGGAAGAGCATGAAAAGGTATCGCTGTACACGCATGGTGCTCGGCGTGAAAACACATATTCCATGACATAAATCGTACAAACGGATTAGTGATCGTTGTTCGACTATTTTGTAGCATGTCATTTGAGAAAGAACAAAGAGTGTGCTCTGCTAACAAGAATAGTCTCAGTACAGGTTGACCTAGTAACATCGGAATAATCCAATAAAACAATAAGAAATTACTGGACAGATATAACGATGTAATTAGACATAAAACATACGCTAGTATGTAATATCGGGCTTCTATAGCAATTGATAATTTTCTAATCGAGCTAATATATGGCTCTTCAATGTACCCAAAAGCATGCCCAATGATTGCCTTTATGTTACCGGTCCAATACCTATAGCCAGATATTTGCAGGAATAAATCCCATGAATTATTGAGATTCTTGTTTGCCAGCTCAGGGTCACGACTTGGTACTTGAGTCCATCGGTGGTGAGCCATGTGAAAGAGACGAAAATGGATGGGGGGCAGCAGTAAAACAAAACCCAAGATAGCAGCGATTATATTATTTGCTGATCGTGTTCTAAATGCTGTTCGGTGAATGCATTCGTGCAAGGGGGCAAAAAGAAAGCTCATGACTATACCCATTGCCAGCATGCAAGGAAAAAATAGTGGTCCTTTCATTGTGGAATAAACGAGTAGCCCAGTAAATACAACTAGCCCCAGATGTGCCATTAGATGGACGCTTGCGGAAAGATCCGATTTATTATACAGGGCCCTTAGCTGTGCTATCTCAGATGCTGAGAGGTTCACATACTCTTCCGCTGCATCAGTATCTACTCCAATCGTGGATTTCATGAATTCAGAATTAGTTAGACATTATGTTGTGTTCGAGAATTCTATTCTTTGACTGTTGAGTGGAATTTTTCCATGAGATATTGGCCAGAAATAACATCATTATAGATAGGGCGCTGCCCTTCTTGTAAGCAGGATGGTAGGCACCGAATCTTAGCATCCCAGTTGGGCTGGTGAAAATACGCAAGGGATAGGCGGGGTTTTGCCGGATTGATCAGAGTGCCTTGATCGGGAATAACCACTCGGTGCAGAGAGGATTTCCATCGGTCATTAGTCCAGCGCGCTAGAAGATCTCCAACATTAATTACCAAATCAGATGATCGGCTTCGGACAGGGATCCATGTTCCGTTGCGATCTTGGATTTCTAATCCTTCTAGCTCGCCGGATTGGGCTACAACTGTTAATGTCCCGTAGTCGCTATGCGCACCAGCCCGCAATTGTCCACGCGCTGGCTTTGAGGTTAATAATGGATAATAATTTGCGCGAAGAGCGCTTATTGGATTACTTATAAATGGTGCAAAGAAATCTGTAGGTAACTTAAGAGCGATAGCGAAGCGACGCATGAGTGCTTCGGATAGACATGCCATAGCTCTGTAATAGTTCTCAAAATTAGCCCTAAAGTCATGAGGGCTATATGGCCAGACGTTTGGCACCTGCGTGAAGGCTGATTCCGATCGTTCTTTTCGCACCGTACGCGGCTCCACTGGCCCCATGGAAAAAGATTCCTTTAAGTCCGGTGGTGAATAGTTTCCCCTTGAACGGGCTAATCTTTCTTCGCCTAGATATGAGAATCCATAGGGACTTTGTGGTGTTTTTTTGCTAGCATGTTGCTTCTTCGAGAGAGGCTGCTGAAAAAATTGTAATGCAGATTTCAAACATGAATCTATTAATCTCTGATCAACACCATGATTGGAAACAATAAAAAACCCCGTGCCTTCGCAGGCTTTTCGGATCGCATCAGCTTGATCATCGATATATCGAGTTTTTTGATAATCCAGATTAATTATGGGAATAATATTGCTAGAATTCATTATAGCTAACTCTTCTTACTCCTATTTAATTGATAAAATACTGCTAGCATATGGAGCTAAATTCAGCACGCTACTCTTTGCTCGATTATTTGTTGTAGCATTTAGGGGGCGAGTCAGTTAGCAAGGGATTGGTAATGTATAAGACTATTTATCCACAAGCTGCCTACGATATGATACAGCAGGGTGATGTGTCTATAGTTGATATACGAGATACAAAGTCCTTTTTTTTGAGTCACTTGGAGCAAGCAACACACGTGACTGGAGAAAATATTGCGGGGTTCCTTGCGGAGGCAGATCGGGAAAAGACACTTTTGGTCTATTGCTACCATGGCAACTCAAGCCAGTCCGCAGCTGCGTATTTTGTTGAGAATGGGTTTGTTAATACTTACCACTTAGCGGATGGATTCGAGGGATGGTGTAAATCCGGTCTCCCTATCCATAGTGAATGAGATCAAAATCAATAGATGTTTACTATGCAGTCTAACTTAGGGAAGTTTTTACATTTCAGGGGGTTCGCCATTATTTCATTAAGCTATTGCCAGTGTTGAGGAACTTTTATGAGTTTCTCTATGTCGTAACCGGCCTGCTCAATTTTCTTACTCAATTTGTTGTACAGCTCTTCACTAATTCGTGATTTTCTCGCCATAATCCAGACGTAATCACGCTTGTTGCGCCCAATGATCGTACTACTATAGTCCTGGGCTAGATAAATGATTCGGTAGTCTGCCTTAATTGGCCATATAAATTGCATCCCCCAAACCGCATTTGTTTTTCTATCCACTATGAATCCGCGAGGGTGGTATTCCCTTTTTGGGCCCTCAAAACTTCCTTTATTATATGTAAAGGTTGTTGCGATAGTGCCGTCGGAATCCATCTGGTAGTGTTCAACCGCATTGAATATGTTTTTTTCTAGCTGTGTAGGGATGGAGGCGATAACATACCACTTGCCCATAAATCGATCGAGATCAACATAATCAACAGTATCAAGAATTTGTTCTTTAGCAGTCATGGCATTAAAGGGGGTCAACGCGATAAGGATACCTACCAAACTCAGAATCGAATATATTTTCCTAGTCTTGGTCATTTAGATTAAACGCCGGTGGTGCAGAGATGTTTTTAACGAATAAGTAGTGACCTACCCCCCAGTACGCACCTTTTGCCATGCCAAATAGTTCAGCGCATGCCATAAAGAAAAGGCGCCAGCGATTAAACCACAAATCCTCGTTTTTACATCCATAGACCTCAGCCAAAATATTCTTAACCACTATGCTGTTTTTATCAAGATTTTCTAGCCATCTGTTAGCTGTATGTTGATAGTGCAATCCATTCCAATGCCATTGGCAGTCTAACTTTAAATGCTCCTGGAATTGCAACGGAAGATCTCGACTTGGCATAATACCGCCCGTAAAAAAATGACGCGCCATCCAGTCTGTTGGGCCGCGATCTTCAAATTTATAAGGGTAATACTTGTAGCAAAAGATATGCATGAAGAACTTACCATCATCTTTTAGCCAGCTATGAATACGTCGAAATATTTCTTGATAATTTCTGAGATGTTCAAATAATTCAATAGATATTATCCGATCAAATTGTTGTGCTGTGTTAAATTCATTAATATCTGCAGTGATTACTTCAATATTCTGGAGTCCAGCTGTTCTTGCACGTTCTAATATAAAGTTTCTTTGGGAATTAGAATTAGAAACAGCCATGATATGGCTATCGGGAAATTGGGCCGATATCCATAAAGTTAGTGAACCCCAGCCGCAACCTAGCTCAAGGATGCTTTCTCCGTTTTCAATACCAGCCCTATTACAAGTTATATGAAGCGACGCCTCCTCTGATGCATCTATATGATCATCTTCGTTTTTCCAATAGCCACAGCTATATTTGTTATGTTTTCCCAATATTAAATTAAAAAATTCTGGTGGTAACTCGTAATGTTGTTCGTTTGCTTTCTCCGGTAACGGAGCTATGTCCGAATTATTCATCGCTTCAATGAACCTTCTCATTTCCTCATCATCACGTGAGAGCGAAGCACGCTTAGTTTGAATGAGACGGCGACGGCACAAATGTCGAATAGCATGTCGTACAAGATGATCAGATAGCCAGCCATTTTCGGCTAAATTTAGGCCGATATCAGTGAATGTTCTCATATTTGCCCGATTGCTCTATAGATTTTAAATAAGCACGCAGTTCTACAGCTGATTAGGCGAATAAGTCTTGATAATGGCGTAGTATTTATCATTGATCCTGCTTGGGCATAGACTGCCCCGTTACTTTATCTTACTTATTAATATTTGCAGATTATCCAGGTAGCCCTCTTCAAATCCAGCTTCGCAATAGCAGAAATAGTAATGCCAAATGCGCATAAATTCCTCTGTATATCCCTGAGCTCGAATATTGCTCTCCTGTTCCCAAAAATTGGCTCTCCAGCACCTGAGGGTACGCGCATAATCGTTCCCAATATTTCTCACTTTGTCTATCCGAAGAGATGTGTATTGAGAAATATGTTCTTGAATTGTTTCTAGTGAAACTAAACACCCGCCGGGAAAAATATATTTTTGTATAAAATCTACTTGCTTGAGATATGATTTATACCGCTCATGGGGTAACGTAATGCCCTGCAGCACCATCTTTCCATCAGGCGATAGAAGTTTTTCGCATTTGCGAAAAAAGGTAGGAAGATGCTCGTATCCAACAGCTTCTATCATCTCAATTGCTACAAGCTTATCAAATTGTCCTGAGAATTTCCGATAGTCAAGCAACTTAACATTTATTTGATTGCCTAGCTTCTCCTTGAGGATGCGTTTCATTACATAATCATATTGATTGGGGGAGATAGTTATGCACGTAACACGACATCTATAATTTCTTGCAGCATGAATCGCAAAACTACCCCAACCACAGCCAATTTCAGCCAAGGAATCATTCGGTTGGAGATTAAGCATCTGACATATTTTATCAAGCTTAGAAATTGATGCATCCTTTAAGGTTGATTCTCCGGAAGGAAAAATACCCCCAGAATATGTCATTGTTTCGTCAAGGATTAAGGAAAAGAACTCGTTGCCGAGGTCATAGTGGTTGTGAATGTTAAGTTTGCTCCCTAATAAAGTATTGCTGCGTTTACGGTGTTTACGTGAGGCGGCATGTCGTGCGAGGAAACTTAACCCACTCTTGAACCGATCAATGGCTTGTTGATTACGAATGAATGTGCGTAGTAGGGCAGTTAAATCAGGAGTATCCCACCCATGGCGAATCCAGGATTCTGCTAGACCCAATCCACCTTTCCAGATAATGTCTCGATAGAAGGCTTGCGTTTTTACGTTTATTTGACCTTCCACCTCACCACTTCCCAGCACTGTTTGACCCCAAGGATCCGTAATCTTTACCGACTTCTTCAGATCGCGTAGTTTATGTAACACCATGTATCTAAAAAGAGCATTAGGGGACAGAAAATTCTTCTTTCCAGTCATAGATTCGCTTCAGTCACTTCGTTTTGATTCCATAGCTAGCTAACCATGTTTCTTATGAGCAGGATGTGGATATATTTGAATTCCTTTCATCCATAGGCAAAGGGCTTGCCAGTGTATTGTTAGTATTACTTTGATAGTTATAAATGGATAGCCTGCTAGACAGGCCATGAGATTGCCCTTAGTAATGGGTTTAGCAGAAAGAGTAAGGCTAGCGCTAAATTTTTTGATGCTATCCTCATATGTGTCTATTTTTACATCTATGTTCTTTTCGGATGCTTCTATTTTCCATTTATATTCCTGATTCATTGGCATAAATGGCGATACATGAAATTCCTTAGGTAGTATCAATTCATTTGAATGGCCCCGATCTGATATCGGATAACTTAATACGTAACAGTGTCGTTCGTTCCATGGCGTATTGGATACCTCGGCGACAACATGCTCAAGTCTAGTTTCATCTTTATTCCAGCAGAAAAATAAACTTACAGGGTTCATGCAATAGCCAAAGTATCGAAGATGGGTCAAGAGTCGAATTGGGCCATTTGCCCTCACACCAGCGCGCTCTTCGATCAAGTCTCTGACACACTCTGCGAGTGGCCTTTCTTTATCTCCGAAATGATCGGCACGTTTGAACCATGCTATTGCTGGTCTCTTCACAGACCATAGAAGATAAGGCTCAAAGACTGTCGACAATTCATCCAGATCCAGATACATCATAAATATTCTGTATCTAAATCTATGTTTTTTTGGCCTAAATCTACTATGGTAGATATGGCCTTTAAATATTCGGCTATTCAAAATGGTATTTTTACTCCAAACGCATCACAGACATTTAATGCACTACGAATACCATCCTCATGAAACCCACTACCCCAATATGAGCCACAATATGAGATACCGCGACGCCGAATTAATGATGAGTGTTTTCTCTGTGCTTCATCTCGGCCAGGAGAAAACATTGGATGTCGGTATTGCATACGTTCAATAATTCTATTTTCTCTAATAAGGTCTTCTTGGTTAAGAGACACACAGTATGTATTCGAGCTAGTGAATCCTTGCAAGAGGTTCATGTTGTAGGTAACACAAACAGCAGATTCGAAGTTTTCCCGCACTAGGTAGTTCCAACTTGCCCAGGTACGTCTTTT
This sequence comes from Acidiferrobacteraceae bacterium, assembly GCA_002724185.1. Lineage (GTDB taxonomy): Bacteria > Pseudomonadota > Gammaproteobacteria > Arenicellales > UBA868 > CAJXWH01. The sequence goes on from PBOB01000027.1 coordinate 54,467, forward strand.
AGAGGGTAAAACACGGGTGTCAGTATGTAGGCATGCCTGATTTGATTGGTAGGGGAACATACTAAGGACATCATGCTCCTCCTTATCAATATCTGCAACCGTGCTAATACTGGTATCAGCATGAGTAGCCATAATAACCTCATCAAAAGTTGCGACGCTATCATCGTTCCAATATACCTCAACACCATTTTGTTTTCGGGTAACGCGTTGCACAGCAGTACTATGCCTAAGTTTTCCTTCAAGAGATTTCTCAAGTTTTCCGATATACTGTTGTGAGCCCCCAGTTACTGTTTTCCACTGAGGCCTCCCACGCAGTTGAAGTAGCGAATGATTGTCAAGAAATTCAATGACGAATTTAATTGGAAAGTTGCTGAATGAAGAGCAGTCACTAGACCATATCGATGCGCCGAGTGGTAACAGATAACGCTCCACAAATGCCTGACTATATCCTTCAGCAGTCAAGTAATCGCTGACTGTTACAGTATCTTCATATTTTTTATCAAGACATTGCTTTGCTTTTCGGTTGAATTCAAGTATATCTCTCAGCATTCTCCACATATCAGGACGAAAAATATTTTTCCTTTGAGCAAAAAGTTTATTTAGGCTTGAACCGTTATACTCGAAATTATCCCTGTCATAACGGACACTGAAACTCATATTTGAATTATGCGTTTTCACGCCTAAAGCTTCAAAGAGACGACTGAGAATGGGGTAATTGAACGCGTTGAAGACGATGAATCCAGTATCAATGGGCAAGACCTTACCATCATCATGTACTTGTGTTGTTTGTGCATGCCCCCCGGATTTTCTTTCCTTCTCAAACACAGTTACATTATGCTCTTTGCCAAGAATATAGGCTGTGACAAGCCCTGATACTCCTGCTCCGATAATAGCGATATTCATCGTTATGCAACTCTCAATTGATTAGATGGGCTGATTGCACGAGTCTAATTATGTACAGTTCCAGTGTTATATCAGTTTATTGATGCGAAGGGGGCCATGGGAAAAATGCACTGGTTCTGTCGCTATATTTTTTGTATCCCGGCCGACGTTTTTCTATACCATCTTCCATTCTTGTTATGCCGCTGAATCGAAGTAGTAGATATGTCATTAGAATTGGTGCATATATGGTCCACCAAGCACCCGACATGAAAGAGAGCAAGTAAAAAGACCAGCCAATGCAAAATTCTCCAAAGTAGTTTGGGTGGCGAGTGTAACGCCATAGTCCAGTCATTAGAACTTTATTAGAATGTTCGGCTCGTCGTTGGAAGGTAACTAGTTGTTGATCTGATATAGTTTCAAATATCAGGCCTACCAACCATAAAGTTATCGGGAATAAGTGAAATACAGATATTCCTTCGTCGGAGCGCGCTACCATATAAATCGGGCTTGATACAACCCACGCAATAAATCCTTGAAACCAGAAGATTACAAATATACTCTTCCATTCGAAGCCAGGATTAAAGCGTGTTCTTATCTCCGCATATCGACGATCTTCTTGTTTCCCCCAATTTCGAAATAAGAGATGCAGGAATAGACGCGTAGCCCATAAGGTCGTGAGAAGTAAAGCAATCCATGCAACCATGCCACGTTCTGGGCTCGCCAAAAAAGCCAATAGCGCAGCAACCAAAAAGAATAGAGGCCAAAATAGGTCAACGATTGCTACGTTGTGCTGATGCCAACTTAATAGCCATGCAAACAGTCCAATGACTAAGATGACCGCTAAAATCGTAAAAGGGTGTCCGATACTTAACACGTTAGGCGTCTAATGAATTAGCTGTGTAGATGCGCGACATTATAAATTTTGTTGGTGTGAACAGTTTGTGATAAGACAGTCGCATTCTGGTGATTATATAAACGGATTAACTGTCGCATTGTTCATTATTTGCGTCAATATTCAAACTTATATATATTGGGATAGCTTTGTCTTGATTAACGCCCTTCGTAGCTGATACTACGTCATTCCATTAAGTTTTCTGATTTTTTTGGCAGTCAGTCAAGCTGAAAATTTAGTGTCGAGTGCTTTGATTATGAATGATTCAAGAGTCTTTGGCTGGCAACTAGGGCTATGTCGAGAGAGTACAGTACCGTCAGCCCCAATAAGGAATTTAGTGAAATTCCACTTTATACTATTTGTACCTAGTAACCCCCTCTGTGCCGCTTTTAGTTGCTGATAAAGCGGATGCGTATTTGAACCATTCACATCAATTTTTGAAAATACTGGGAAGGATACATGGTAGTGAGTATCACAAAATTTTCTAATTGACTGGTTGTCACCGGGCTCTTGAGCTCCAAATTGATTGCAAGGGAATCCGAGCACCGAGAATCCTTGGTTTCTATACTGATTGTAGAGCATCTGAAGTCCCTGGTATTGTGGTGTGTATCCACATCGACTTGCTGTATTGACGATCAAAAGTACTATTCCGCGAAACGCTTTAAGATCACGTTCGTTACTGTGAATATCCACTACTATGGTGTTGTAATTAATTCGCATCGATTTCAATATGAGAGTGCTGGATGGTCATTTTTAATTAGATTCAAACAACAAAGTCACAATAGTTCCATCTCCTTTTTTGCTTTCGACCAAAATATCCCATCCAAATCGATCAGCGAGTTTTCTCGCGATAGTCATTCCAATACCATGCCCAGGATTTTTTTGATTTAATCCTCGGTAGTGCGCGTTGAATACCTGGGCGATCTCGTCAGACGACATTCCCACTCCTGTATCCTTAATAACAATACCGTTATGAATAGTTTTGACCAGAATATAGCCGTGATTCGTATAATTGGCAGCATTTCTCAGTAGGTTTCCAAGAACCCCTGATAGAATTTTCTCATTAGTAATAGTGTTAACCTGAATGTTTAGGTCAAGCTTGACATCTACACGTTGTTTATCGATAAGAGGTTCAATTAGTTCAATTTCAGTTAGTGTAGCTTGATTGATTGATACTTGTTCTAGTTGTAGATTGTCCTCCATCTGTCTCGAAATTAGCAGAAAGGTTTCTATCAGGTTTGTCATATTCTCTGATGCTCTTTTAATTCTACTAATTGAATTTCTTGCGCTATCGCTAATATTGGAGTCCTGCGCCAAAAGATCACAAGCAATAGTAATTACTGTGAGTGGAGTTCGGAGTTCGTGGCTGACGTTGCGAGTGAACTCTCTTTCTCTTGTTACGAAATTCTCGATTCTCTCAATTAGACCATTAAGAGCAGCACTGAGACTGATTATTTCTTGATCTACATCATCAGGAAGTTTGTGAACTTCGAAATCAGAGCTATCCAGCGTCTCAAGAGTCAAGCCCTCGACTTTTTTTGCAAGCACCACCACTGGCGAGACGGAGCTTCTAAATAGCCGATACCCAACAAATAGCGAGCCATAAATAGCAAATAAAAGGAGTCCCAGAGGCGCGAGACCAAAAAGGAGCGCGAGCTCCTGGACTTGTCCAGCATTAAACACAAGTAACAAGTTTTCACCATTCTGCTGTGTAACTAGTGCAACAGAATGTTCTCTACCAGACGCGAACTCATGAAAACCTAAATCGAGGCCTCGCAGAGGAATTGGCAGGTCACTATCATCTCGATTCGAATACCTATATCCTTTGAGATTTTTTGTATCAGGCAGCGAAAAAGCAGGATCATATTTCCGTTTGTCCCAGTAGTGGCTGGCCTCAGTAGTTAATGCTTCTTTAACAAGTACGTCTTCAATTATCCAGTCAGCGGCAAAGATTCCAAGAATAACTGCTATCGCCACAAGACCAAGATGAAGCGCTAGTGCCCGCCCAAATCGACGGGCGATCCCCATTTTTGCATTAAGCATCTGGGTCATATATACGATAGCCTTGTCCTGGGATCGTGTGCAGCAAGGTTTTTGAGAACGGCCGATCAACCAGTTTTCTTAAGTTGTACAGATGGCTACGAAGAGCGTCACTGTCAGGGGGTAAATCGCCCCATATAGCCTGTTCAATTTTCTTTCGAGATACGAGGTTCGGTGAATCTTTCATCAAAATCTCGAGTAATTTGTAGCCAACAGGAGACAAATTTAGGGAGTGGCCATCACGCATCACGACAAATTTGGATGTATCAAAGGTAAGCGCACCCACCTGCAGAAGTTCTCTATTGTTAATACCCCCGCGAGCTCTTCTTATTAGCGCTCGTATCCTAGCTTCTAGCTCTGAAACTTCAAATGGCTTAACCATATAGTCATCCGCGCCAGCGTCAAGCCCTACTATTTTGTCTTCCAGTGTATCTCGCGCTGTGAGCATAAGTACTGGGGTAGTCTTCCCTGGTTCGTCACGCAGTCTTCTGCATATTTCTAGACCATCAAGTTTTGGCAACATCAGGTCAAGAATTATTGCGTCGTAGTAGTTTTCCGTAGCTAACCTCATTCCAATCATGCCATCAGGCGCGTAATCGAGGATGTATCCCTTGTGTTCTAAATACTCAAAGAGCATTTCTGCAATATCCTGATGATCCTCAATTAGCAAGAGGCTGCCCGAATGATTATTTCTGTTCATACATAAAGCCTGTTATCCCAACCGCTAAACGTAATTTGCATAAGCATTCGTGAATTTGCCGTGAATAGAAGTAGTTTACGATTCTATTATTTTAGAGCCTCAATCAAACATCTAAGAATTTCAGAACTATCAGCAAGAGTTAGAATCACTAGATCATTGGGCCTAGTTAGGTTTTCATCAGGTCATCACACTCGGCGGTCATGATAGCATAGTAGCTCCTAGAGCTATTTTGTCCCTACGATGTAGACGGATCCTATTGATTCGGGCCTTGTTGTTTCCTACATTATAGAAAATAATATCGGTGCCTTGTCCCGATTTAAGACAAAATACTACGTCTGAATTGTAGGAACAGTTTACGATCAGATGGCTGATCTACTAACAAGAAAATTTATGAATAAGAATTGCGTAATTGCTGGGGTTGGTTCTGGAAACGGTGCATCTTTCGCACGAAGATTTGCTATGTCGGGTTACCGGGTAGCAATGTTAGCTAGAACGAAGGATTATATTGCTAATTTAAGTAAAGAAATTCCAAATAGCTATGCAGTGACGTGTGACATGAGAGATCCCGCTGCTGTTATCAGCTCATTTAGGCAAATCAAAGAAGCTATTGGTAGTGCGAACGTTTTAGTTTACAACGCAGGCTCAGGAGACTGGTCTGGCATAGAAGATACAACTGCCGATAATTTTGAGTCTTCTTGGAGGACAAATACATTGGGCCTACTAGTCGCTGCTCAACAGGTTCTTCCAGATATGAAGAAAGCTGGTCGGGGAGATATTGTGGTGATTGGGGCAACAGCATCTTTACGAGGCGGCGCTAACACAACTGGCTTTGCATCAGCGAAGGCTGCACAGAGAAGTTTGTCGCAGTCGCTAGCTAGAGGACTAGGACCGATTGGCATTCATGTAAGTTATGTCGTTATTGATGGTATTATTGATATTGACCGAACACGTGCACGGATGCCGGATCAACCAGATGAATTCTTTCTGAAGCCAGATGCTATCGCCGAAACAGTTTATACACTTACCGAGCAGCACCCATCTGCTTGGTCTTTTGAAATTGACCTGCGTCCACATGTTGAAAAATGGTAGCGCAGCAGGCAGCCGAAGTGCGATGGGTGTTACGTTTTGATCTCGTCTCCCACATGAAGTACTCCATTGTCAAGAATTTCACAGCATAGGCCGCCTCTATGGGTTAGCTGTTTAACTAATCCATCGAGTTGAAGTCTATTTTGGAGGGAGCCACAAGGTTCACATAGTTCGTGGGCCCGCAACCGGATCTTTCCTACGGAAAACTCTGATCCAAGCAAATTATTTAGCCTTATGTTCTGTGTAACCAAATTGCGTCGAAACATTTCATAGGTAAGACTGGCTCCAGTCAGTCGATTAACGTCATCAATTACCTCAGACTCGATTAAAGTGATTTGTCTCTCTCGAGGCGTGTCTAAGCTACAATATCTATCACTATCGATCCCTTGTTGAGCCAATATTCTTGCTTGATCTACAGTAATCGTCTGGCCACTCTTTTCTTGAGCGACGCAGATCAATTTTATGGATGCCATTAGGTGTCTCCTTATCTTTGAATTCTATCTTTACTAGAACTCTGCGGTCGTTGTTTCAAAAGTAGCTGGTGAAGTAATCTCAATCAGTTCCAGGTCATCGGAGCATTCCAATTCATTATGTATTATTCCAGGAGGTTGCAAGCAGCAATCGCCCTTACTAAACCTAAATTCACCATGGTCTCTGTATATAAATTTAATCCAACCGTTTAATACATAGATCATCTGAAAGTCGAGTTCATGTATATGTATCCCCGTGCTAGGAAATGTTCCGACTGGCTTTTTTACTCGGATAACATGGGCATTAAATGAGCCACTTGTCGCCCTATTGATGCCAAGATCCCTATATTCAAAGAATGGTCTGAGGCCGGGCTCCCATCTGGCATCCCGAGATAGGCTAACCTTAAAGTCATGATGTAATGTTTCCATATTTAGCGTTTACCTAATATGTAGAGTTAAACGATCAACTGATTAATTTCGGCAAGTAAAGCTGTTTTTCGGGATTCCGAAGCAAAAGAGGCTTGAATTGACTGCTTTGCATACAGTAGTAAATCGCTGATACTTAAATTAAATGCTTGATACACTGCTGCATAATTATCATTTATATATCCATCAAAATAGGCTGGATCATCAGAGTTGATAGTGATGCAAAGCCCAGCCTCAGATAGCTTGAGTATATTGTGTTGCGACATTGAACTAAAAACCTTAAGCTTTATGTTAGACAGAGGACAAACTGTTAGTGGGGTTTGGCTCAAACGAAGTTTCTCTACTAACAAAGGATCTTCGAGGCAACGCACGCCGTGATCTATACGGTCGACTTTCAATATATCTAGGGCTTCCCATATATATTCTGGCGGTCCTTCTTCCCCTGCATGAGCTACAGTGCGAAGGCCGATACTTCGCGCTTTTTCAAAGACTTCGAGAAAATTGATTGGGGGGAAACTTAATTCCGACGAATCAAGGCCAACTCCGATGATTCCATTCTTATAGGCTAAAGCAGTCTCTAGAGTATTTAGAGCAGATGTTGGAGGTAGGTGTCGGAGGAAGCATAAGATTAATTCTGAAGAAATGCCTAAATATTTTTCGCCATCCATTAGGGCAGCATGGATGCCGTCAACTACCACCTCATAGGGTATTCCACGTTCAGTGTGACTTTGGGGATCAAAAAATATTTCTGTATGCCGGACGGAGTCACTCGCTGCTCTTTGAAGATATGCGAATGTAAGGTCAAAAAAATCTTCTTCTGTATGAAGAACAGTAATGCCCTGATAGTAGATATCAAGGAATGATTGCAAATTTTCAAATTTGTAAGCGGAGTTGGTGTCCTCCAGGGTTGTCCATGGTAGTCGGACGTGGTTACGATCCGCCAAAGACATCATCATTTCGGGTTCCAAGGTTCCTTCAATGTGCAGATGCAACTCAGTTTTTGGCAACTCCCGTAGAAATTTATTGATGTCTTCCATATTCTCTATTGCAATTGGGCTGACAAGAGTGCAGTCTACGCAATGCTAAATAATATAACAATCTAGTCGATAGGCGCAGTATGAGCGTAATTTCAAAGGGAGAATTGTAATGGTAGCCAGTCGGGCCGCAGTAGCTCATAAGGCCGGTGAACCCCTTGCGATTGAGACAGTCCAAGTTAGCGGGCCTCGCGAGGGTGAAGTACTAGTAGAAATAAGGGCTACAGGAATTTGTCACACTGATGCATTTACATTATCTGGCGCAGATCCCGAAGGCCTTTTCCCTTCAATTCTGGGGCATGAAGGTGCAGGCATTGTTGTGGATATTGGTCCTGGAGTAACTAGCGTGGCTAAAGGAGATCATGTTATCCCACTTTATACTCCCGAATGTCGAGAGTGCGCATATTGTACCTCGGGACGAACTAATCTTTGCCAAGCAATACGAGATACTCAGGGTCGAGGCCTAATGCCTGATGAAAGTAGTCGGTTCTCATTGAGTGGTAAGTCGTTATTCCACTATATGGGAACTTCGACATTTTCTAATTTTACTGTTCTTCCTGCAATTGCTGTCGCAAAAATTCGAAAAGACGCCCCTTTCGATAAAGTGTGTTATATCGGCTGCGGTGTAACCACGGGACTTGGCGCCGTTATAAATACAGCCAAGGTCGAAGCCGGCGCGAATGTGATTGTGTTCGGCCTGGGTGGCATTGGGTTAAATGTGGTTCAGGGTGCGCGCTTGGTTGGTGCCGATATGATCGTTGGTGTGGATACCAATAGTGATCGCGAGGCATTAGCTGCTCGTTTTGGAATGACGCACTTTGTCAATCCAAAAGAAATTGGCGAAGAATTAGTTGAATACTTGGTTGGTTTAACAAATGGTGGCGCGGATTATACTTTTGAGTGCGTTGGAAATGTTGATACTATGCGCCAAGCCTTAGAAAGTTGTCATAAAGGCTGGGGCGAAAGTACGATTATCGGTGTCGCACCCGCTGGAGCAGAGATCTCGACTCGTCCCTTCCAATTAGTTACTGGACGTGTTTGGCGTGGGACAGCATTTGGCGGTGCTCGTGGTCGAACCGATGTGCCAAAAATCGTGGATTGGTATATGGAAGGAAAAATAGATATCGATAGTCTAATTACTCATACTATGGAATTGGATGAAATTAACAGTGCGTTTAAATTGATGCATGAAGGTAAATCAATACGAAGCGTTGTTACTTACTAGTTGTTATCTGATAAGTGTTCTTATTCTGGATAAATTACGAGCAACGTCACTAGTCCCTCGTACTCTTTTTTTGATCTGAGCGTGAAGGTGTTCGGTGCCAATTTAGTTTATTATTTCTTTTTCTTTGGGCTGCGTTTGCTCGATACCTACCAAAAAATAAAAAGATAGCGATGCCAGCTAGAGCTAAACCACCAAAGAATATCTCATTAATCCCCAACTCTAACGGCTCCTTAGTTTTGCTAATAGTCGAAGTATTTCAAGGTATAACCATACCAGCGTCACCATCAAGCTAAATGCACCAAACCATTCCATATATTTTGGCGCTCCATGCTCTGTAGCTGTTTCGATAAAATCAAAATCAAGCACAAGATTTAATGCTGCGATTGCGACAACAAATAAACTAAATCCAATACCGAAAAGTCCATTGCTATGAATAAAGCCAATAGATGATCCGAAAAAGCCCATAATGAAACTGATTAGATAAAGCACAGCTATACCCCCGGTTGCTGCTACAATCATAAGCCGGAAGTTCTCCGTTGGTTTGATCCAGCCGCTCTTGTAGGCTAGTAGTAATACACCAAGTGTTCCGAAAGTTAAGCCAATAGCCTGAATAACAATGCCTGGATATTGGGACTCGAATATTGCAGAGATACCGCCCAGAAATAGACCTTGAAGCACGGCATATAGTGGGGCTGTTATAGAAGCCCATTGTTTCCTAAATATAGTTAGCATAGCTGCCGCAAGCCCCCCAATAACACCTAGCCATAGCAATCCCGAAATTGATGCTGGATTTGAACTCTCGAAAAATCGACTCCAAACGATGGATGCGCTTATGATGCAAAGGATAAGGAGTATCCCAGTTTTATTGACTGTTCCACTGAGGGTCATTCGTGTTGGCGAGTCGTTGGTTGCAACATCTCCAAATGCGTTTCCACGGAATACGGGATTACCTGAGCGCCCGAAAAGGGCAAGAGCGTTATGTTTCTGCATGAAGAATCCTTGCAATTGTCTAAATTGATCAGACTATTTTAAGTCCCGATTGCGATTTACGCTATTCTTTTGACTTCATACGAGCCAAATCGACAATCTTAAAGTCACGAGATATTGAAGCAGTTTTTTCTATCATAATGGAGACGGAACAGTATTTCTTAGCGGATAGTTCTATCGCTTCTTCAATATTCTTTCTCGACAGATTATAGCCCTCGAACACGTACAGCAATTGAATTTTCTTGAAAACCGCTGGATGTTTATCCTCTTTTGTTGCAGTAAGTTGAACGCTGAAACTCTCAATATTTTGTTTCGATTGACGTAATATCTGAACGACATCCATGGCTGTACACCCTCCAAGCCCGATCAGTACAGTTTCCATTGGGTTTTGGGCCAGGTCATTCCCGCCGAAATCAGCTGTGGCATCCATCAGAAGCTTGTGCCCACCTTCAGATTCGCCAACAAAATTCATGCCTTTAATCCAATCTATTCTTGCATCCATTAAGTGATCTCCAGATCGATCTAAAGGGTAAAATAGTTCACCGGAAATTTACAGGTATAGCGTATCCGACCATTGTGTGTTGATGCCTACTCTACTAATTCCAATTAGTTTAATGACTCGCCTTGCGCCGCTTTCTCTCTGAGTTTGTCAATTTTTCATCTACTATTTGATCGCAATCAACCACGACTCCGTAATCTGCAAGGGCGCCCTCAACTGTGATATAGCCATCTCTTAGGTCTTCCATAACTTTAGATACGGGCCGCTCCAGGGGATCTCCCCATCCAGATCCACCGCCTCGCCAAAAATGTAGTGCACCACCGGGGGGCATTGTCGCATCGAACACAGTCTCCTGGACTTCTAACTCATTGGTTCTGTCAATCTCAAGTACAATTTTGTTGGGTGCCCCATCCTTTCCTCCGCAAAAACCACGAGTTGGATGCCTTGCACCCGCCATCATTACATTAGTGTGGCTGGTAGTAAGATATTCAATCCGCGTTTCTACTCCTGGTGCACCTCGCCAAAACCCGGCGCCCATAAAATCCGATATATACTCATGTTGGTGAATTCGGGTCGGATACTGCATCTCAGTCATTTCAATCGACGGTAGTATCACGCCAGTCATCAATGGCGGATATAGACCCCAGCCATCAGTTCCATATGCCGCGCCAGCACCGCCTGTGTAGCCAAAAAAGTTAAGGTTTACCCAGCGCTTACCATCTGTGTCAATACCGTTGGAGTATGCTAGTGGTAATTTATGGGAATTCATGCCTACTCGTTTTGGCGCGCATTGCTCGAGAGCTAACAGGACAACCTCAGCAATTTCCGCGCCTGGTATACAGGTGCAATTGCCAACGGGTGCAGGCATTGTTGGATTAACTATAGAACCCAACGGGGCGATAACGGATATATTTTCAATGAGCCCTTCATTGATAGGAATGTCTTCATCAATACATCCAGCTATGGCTGCAAATACAAAAGAAATAGTATTTGCTAGGGGACTATTAACGAAACCGTCCACCTGTTTTGCCGAGTGAGAAAAATCGATAGACAATTTTGAGTCTTGAACTGTTAGCGTGCACCGCACTGGTATGTCGTTGTTGCCTAAGTAGTCATGGTCGATATATGTTTCTGCATGGAACGTGCCATTTTTCCAGCTGCCTATCTCCGCAGCCATGCGCCTCTTGGTATAACTAACTGCATCTTGAAGGGATTTTCGCACCACATGCACGCCATAGCGATGTACAACTTTTTCTAATCGTGTAGCGGCTAACTTGCATGCGCCGATCATTGCATCAAGATCTCCTTCTAACCAATCAGGAAGTCGATTGTTGGCCATAATGAGGTCAAAAATATCTCTACGCTTTTCTCCTTTTTCTACAATCTTTAGTGGAGGGATAATTATGCCGTCCTGCCATATATCTCGAGCACGTGGATTGTACCCCCCCGGAACAGGCCCTCCTACATCTCCCATATGCGCACGAACTGCTGGTATTAGTATAGGTTCTCTATCAATAAATAGAGGGGTAAGTATGACTTGGTCTGGAATATGTGTGCCCCCATCATAGGGGTCACTTGCAATAATTACATCGCCAGGATGCAGGTCATGTTTGAACGATTTTAGTGCGCTGTCTACAGCGGCAACAATGGCGTACAGTTGGATCGTGCATCCTGGAGCTTGTGCGACTAGCCTAGATTGATTGCGTGTAACATCAAAGATCGCTGTGGTAAAGTCATGTGCTTCATTAAATATGGGCGAACGAGCGGTTCTCGTGACCGTAGCGCTCATTTCCAATGCAATAGTTTCAAGAGAGCCGGCAATTAGACGCGTTAGGACGATGTCATTTTTCGTCATATTTGTTGCTCAGCAAGATTCGGGTAAACGAACTCAATAGATGCCCCTACCGGTACTGAAGTACATAAAGATGTCAAATCGCTTAGGGCCGCTCCGTTCAGGAGAATTGCCCCAGGATATCGCTCAGTATCGCCTAATAAGAAGAAGTTACCCTCTAGTGGTCTTTGTATATTGAGCACTCTCACAACCATTCTATGTTCATCATTTAGCTCCCTGAGCAAAATCCTTAAGCCTTGATGGACCTCAAGCTCTTCGGCTGAGGGTAGCCGCGTCATGCCTTCAATCAACGGTGCCCCCCATCCCTGCTCAGAAATTGAGAAGCCGGGGTCTAAAGAGATGGGTATGTTGTTTCGGGTCGAGCCAACAGGTTGAAAGAGGCATGCTGTTGGTTTGCTTCCATGTATCGATTTTGCAAATAAGTCATTATTCTGGCCCAGCTGTAGGGCGTTAGTGATGGCTTCGGTTACAAGTGGACCTATGACCCGTACACCAAGATTAGTTGCGGCTGGGTAAGGAGGATTCAGTATTGAGTCGGGGGGAATTATCAACTCAAAAGGCGCGATCATACCTTCATTAATTGTAAGATCATCGAAAATGCCGGCGAGAAATGGTAATACTGCGAATGAGCTTGTGCCTGATGGTGTAAGATTAAGCGGCGAGTCTGAATAGCGGGTACTCCCGTCAAGATTAATTATTAGTTTATTGCCAATGGAATCTATCTTAACTCTAGCGGATAGCTCGCTATCGTAATCACTGCGCAAAGTCGCAGAGCCTTTGTACGTGTTATTTGAGATCACAGATAAAGTCTTTTCTACTCTTGTACGTGTATACAGGATCATTTCACTGATTGCTTCACTAACCATATCGATGTTGTAACGATGGAGAATGTGCTCAATTGACTGAATCGCATGCCGGCATGTGCCGACCATGCATTGGAGATCCGATTTTAGTGATTCTGGAGCACGACTATTCCTGGAAATAAAGCTGTACACATCCTTTTGTAGAATACCAGCGCGGTATAGTTTTATAGGTGTAAGTCGAATACTTTGTTGCCAGATGTCAGTTGCTTGGGGGTGTAGATGTCCTGGATACTCTCCCGCAACATCAAGCAGTGGCGCTCGTATTGCTGGACTGATTATAAGCTGACCATCATAGAACATGGGAATGATCATGGTTATTGTCTGGGGGTCAGTTCCGCCTGAGAAAGGGTCGGCGACAACTAAGACGTCACCCTCCTGAATATCGTAAGCAAAGTATTGGAATAGATGTTTAGCTGAATTGCGCAAAGAGAACAAATGACTTGGTTCACCATTTATTTGAACCGCAAGATCAGCCTCGGCAGTCAATACAGCTGCTGCGAATGACTCCTGCTCTGAAATGGCAGGTGAATTCGCGGTGTGACGCATGCGCTCATACATTTCTGCTGCAACACTTATCACCTTGCTGTAAATAATTTGACTATGGATAAGTGTTTTCTTCATTAGAGTTCAATGGCGCTGCCAATCTCAATAACACAATTGTTATAACTATCAATCAATACTTCCTGCCCCGGATAGATAACTATCGTTGTTCCCCATTGTTCGATAATGGCTGGTCCAGGAATGAAATTACCTGGCTTCAGCTTTTTGCCATCATATACAGTTGTGTTGATTGGGTCGCTTGAAAAATAGACTTGGCGATCGGACTTTATACCATGTGATGAATCCTCTTTTTCGAATGGTATAGCTGCTAAATCAATTGTTCTTCTAATTCCTGTGAGCTCAAGACGTAGTGTCAATATTTCGATACTTTGATTCTCATCCTTGTGAGCAAATATTTTCTCATGAAGTCGATGAAAGTCTTTTATCAGATTTGTAATATTTAAAGAAGTAATTCTCAGTGTGCGAGATCGAATTGGAACAGGTACTTCATGGACTTCACCGACATATCGCATAGCCACGATTCGTCGCAGTTCAAAGTTACTTGTGGTAGCTTGGTTTGATAAACGATCCTTGCCTCTCAACTCCATTTCCCGAAAAAGGGAATTCAGAATGTTTAGATCTAGATCATCTGCTCTAGTGTAATAGGTCTTGGTTTCTGTAACTTTAAGGTTTGCAAATCCATCGCCAAGAGCGCAAAAGACGGGCGATAAGTTTGGAACTATCACTGTTGCAATACCCAAGTCTTCCGCTTGACGACCAGCATGAACAGAGCCAGCGCCACCCATGGCAAGTAAAGTAAAGTCTCGTGGGTCGTAGCCTCGCTTGGTGGTAACGAAATGCATCGCGTTAGACATGTTGTTATTGATGATATCTGTAATTGCAAGCGCTGAGTCAATTGTACTTAGGCCTAACTCCTCACCTATCTTTGAGGCGATTGCATTTTCCGCCTTATCCGCATCCAGTACCATTTCCCCGCCAAGAAACGAATGGGGGTCTATATAGCCGAGGACTACATCAGCATCGGTGACCGTAGGGTCATCACCGCCACGGCCATAGCATGCTGGTCCAGGTGTTGCGCCGGCACTTCTTGGGCCGACTTGTAAACCCCCACCCTCATCAATCCATGCGATTGAGCCTCCACCTGCACCAATAGTATGGATATCTAACATAGGAACAGCAGTTCGGTAGCGTCCAATCCATGTTTCTGTTGTAACGGTTGGCTGGAGATCCTGAATAACTGAAACATCGTAGCTAGTACCGCCCATATCTACCGTAATTAGATCAGGATACCCCGCATATCGCCCAATATAGGCGCTTGCAGTGACACCACCAGCTGGTCCAGATAATAGAGTGTCGACAGCACGTTTACTTGCTTCTGCAATAGTTTGTACACCACCATTCGACTGCATTACAAAGAGTTCGCCAGTGAAGCCATTTTTTCGAAGATTGGTGTGTAAGGAATCAAGATATCCCGCGATTAGCGGCCCGACATAAGCATTAACAACCGTCGTTGACGTTCTTTCAAATTCACGAATTTCTGGAAGAATTTCTGATGATAGAGATATGTATACTTCAGGCATTATCTCCCGAACTAGATCAGCAATATGTAGCTCATGAGTCGGATTAACGAAGCTGAATAAACAGCAAATGGCGATTGATTCAACTTGCTTTGACTTAAGTTGATTTATTGCGTCACGGCAGGAACTTACATCAAGCGGCGTTAATATCTTCCCTGTGTGATCAATTCGTTCTTTGACGCCCAATCGTAAATATCGAGGCACAATAGCGTGGGGAGGGGCTAGCCTCGGATTGAACACACTTTCTTTGTAGGCACGACGAAACTCGAGTTCGTCGCGAAAGCCTTCTGTTGTTATTAGTCCGGTTTTTACCCCTTGGTATTCCAGCAACGCATTGGTAGAGACTGTCGTGCCATGGACGATTAGCTCTGTGGATGACAAGAATGAGCCAAGGTCTCGGTTTAATCGACTAGCGATCTTTTCGATGGAGTTGAATACCCCTTCGGACTGGTCCGAAGTTGAGGGCACCTTTGCGCTTTCAATTGCGCCATCAGAGCAAATCGCGACAATATCGGTAAATGTTCCACCAACATCTATGCCCAGAGTCCATGTAGTCATTGCAGTAATACTGAATAATAAGCGATACGGCACTAATCTTGAGGGTTGTTAACTAGGAGCAACACAGTATAATCGACTTGATTGCACGATTATCAAAATTAATTTGGTTAATTATAGGAGGGTATTATGTTTTACGGGTTCAAGGCAACAAGTCGGCTTGTGCTGGTTGCTATTGCAGCAGTCATATTTTTTGCTGCTCCAGTCCATGCTTCTAACATACTCCTGTACGGGGGGAATCAGGATATTGACAATATCGACCCGGCAACTGGAGAAAACTATTCAATCAACGCAGCTTTGCGGAGCTTGTATGACGCTTTGTTTATTAATCGTGGTGCACGGGTTGAGCCGCATTTAGTGCAGAGCTGGGAAGCAAGTGATGATTCGTCTGTATGGACATTTAAGCTTAAGAGCGGGGCTGTCTTCCATGATGGTAGTCCTGTGACAGCAGATGCTGTTGTCTACAGTTTCAATAGAATTTTGGAAATATCCGGCCCTCCGTCATGGAGATGGGCTGGTATTGCAGACGCTAATACTGCCCAAGCACTTGATGATCATACCGTCCGATTTACACTTACCCAACCGTTTGCACCATTTATAGGTACATTGCCACAGCTATTTGTTGTTAACCCCGCAGTGGTCGAAGCGAACAGAGGAGATGATTTTGGTCAGTCATACCTGAAGGGCACTTCAGCAGGCTCTGGACCCTTTACACAGGGGAGGTGGGAGATTGGTAACCTATATGAGTTTAAGGCCGCTCCTGACTATTGGGCTGGTTGGAGAAACGGGAGTCATCTAGATGGCTTCATGTGGATTATACAAAGAGATGCCGCAACACAAAAAAATTCACTGCTAGCAGGTGAGACACATATCGCAGATACAATCGCTGGAAGCGACCGAGACGATGTTGAGGATGCAGCTGGCAAGGTTGTTTATATTAATGATGGGTCAATGGCGAACACCTTGAAGATGAATAACCAAGGAAAATATACGAGTGACATTAATCTCCGAAAGGCGGTTGCTCATGCCATGAATTATGCAGCTCTGCCAGCTATGCAAGATATACCTGTAACCGTGTTACCAGGGCCGACAGCAGCTAATTTTATTGGATATGTAGAGGGTTTAGATATTCCTACGTATGATATTGATAAAGCGCGTGAATATTTGTCCAAGACGCCTTGGCCAGATGGTGGAATTAGCTTGGATTACGTTTACGTAACTGATTTCCCAAGAGAAGAGGTTCCAGGTTTAATGCTTCTTGAAGGATTATCAAAAATTAATATCACATTAAATATGGTGCCGATGTTGTGGCCGGATATGGTTGCGAGTTGCGCAACGCCGGAGACCGGTCCGGATCTCATTAACATCTATACGTTGCCAGGGTACTCAGATCCAGATGCACATCTTTATAACCAATACCACTCATCGCAATGGGGTAGCTTCAATTCTTGTAGTTTTTATAAGAACGATAAAGTTGATGATTTGCTATCGAGAGCAAGAGCATTGCCAGACTTAGATGCTCGTTTAGCACTTTATGCTGATGCACAGCGGCAGATCGCTGCAGATCAAACCTCAGTATGGATGTACACTGAGGATGCAATGATAGGTATGGATGAGTGCGTAAAAGGTTACGAGTTCTCTCCAATGTACCCAATAACAGTTCTATTCCAGGATTTATACATGGAAGGGTGCAATTAGGTCATAGTAATTACTCGATGCGGGGTGCTTTAGCGCCCCGCATTTTTTTAACCTTGTTATAAGATATATAACTATAGCACCGGTCCAACAGTATGAATCTAAAGGCCGGCTACTTTATTCGTCGTGTTCTTCTGCTGATACCTTTGTTGGTTGGACTATCGATACTAACCTTCAGTATTTCAAGAGTTGTGCCGGGCGATCCAGTAGGTCTAGCAGCTGGCCCGCAGGCTACACCTGAAATTAAAGCAGCTTTACGGAAGGAATTTGGCCTCGATCAGTCACTTCCAGTCCAATACTACAAATACGTCTCTGGGTTATTTAAAGGCGATTGGGGCCAGTCTCTTTACTCCAGAAGAGATGTTGCAGATGATCTTCGAGCGTTCTTCCCGGCTACTTTGGAGCTTACTCTAGCCGCGGTATTTATCGCGGCTGTTCTTGGAACTATCCTTGGAGTGTTCGCTGCGTTATATCAAAATCGCATACCAGATCATTTATCTCGGATTATCGTCCTCTTTTTTGTAAGTTTTCCCCAGTTTTGGTTAGCGATGATTTTTCAATTGATATTTGGATTGATGCTGGATTGGTTCCCTATAAGTAAGAGACTAGACGTTTTAACACCCCCACCCGAGAGAATAACAGGCATGTATACAGTCGACAGCCTTTTGCGGGGTGACCTTGAGACATTTGGGGCGTCGGTAAAACATCTGTTCATACCAGCACTTGTGCTGTCCTTTGGCGCTCTCGCAAGTATAACGCGTATAACACGCGCCAATATGCTTGAGGCTCTAGATAAAGATTTTGTAAAGATGGAGCGTGCCGTCGGTCTTCCTGAGAAATTAGTTATCGGTAAGTATGTGCTTCGGACAGTCTTTATTGCTACTTTGACTGTTATTTCCCTGGAATTTGGCTGGCTAATGGCGGGCGCTGTTTTAGTGGAGACTATCTTCGATTGGCCAGGGTTGGGGCTGTATATTGTTGAGTCCTCACTGCGATTAGACTTTCAACCAATTATGGGCATAACCATCATATATGGAATTGTCTTCAGTACAGTTAATATTGTGACAGATTTACTGTACGGTCTTCTTGATCCAAGGATTCGATATGAGTAAAAAGCAATCTAGATCACTTAGTTCTGCAAGAAACCAGCTTCGTTGGGAAGGATTGCAGCGTGGAATATATCGGTTTCGAAATAATGCGCTATCGATGGTCGGACTGGCTATATTATCATTGGTGCTCGTGGTAGCGATAATTGCTCCATTTGTCGTGCCATACCCAGAGGACGCAACTGGCGCTACTCATGTTATGGAGCGATTACAGCCGCCAAGTAAAGCCCACTTCTTTGGAACTGATAAAGTTGGGCGAGATATATTTAGCCGTGTATTGATGGGTACGGGCTTGGCGTTGCAGGTTGGAACAACTATTATCCTAATGGCTGCTACTATTGGTATCACTCTCGGTTCAATTGCGGGTTACTTTGGCCGTCGCGTTGACGATTTGATCATGCGGATTACGGATATCTTTCTTGCCGTGCCTGCGCTTGTCCTAGCTATTGCAGTTACAGCGGCGCTGGGAAAAGGGATAACGAATGTTATGATTGGTATTTCGCTTGTTTGGTGGCCCGGTTTTGCAAGACTAACTAGGAGCCTCGTTATTTCATTGAAGGAGGAAGCTTTTGTTGAGGCAGCAAATGGAATTGGTGCAACACATTTCCGTATATTATTTAGACATATTCTACCTAATGCTGTTTCTCCCATCATCGTCAAGATGAGCACGGACTTTGGCTTTGCTGTTTTGACCGCTGCTGCGCTCGGTTTTATTGGACTTGGGGCGCAACCGCCGACACCTGAGTGGGGCGCTATGATTAATGATGGCCGAGCCTATTTTCCGAGCGAATGGTGGGTAGCTGTCTTTCCAGGGCTCGCTATTTTCTTGGTAGTTTTTAGCTGGAATCTTCTGGGTGACGGTATTCGTGATGTATTGGATCCAAGATCTCGGCGTTAGAAGCTGATCGAGAAAATAAGCCAGTGCTGCTAAACATAGAAAATCTTCATCTTGAGTTCAAGACTTTTGATGGCATATCAAAGGTTCTTGCAGGAGTGAACCTTGTGCTCGAGCGAGGTGATGTAATGGCGCTAGTGGGAGAAACAGGTTGTGGAAAGTCAATGACGGCTCTTAGCGTAGCTCGACTAATACCGAAACAGTCAGGTGAGATTACTGATGGCCGCATTCTCTTTGATGGGATAGACATACTTGGTAAAGATCAAGCTGCGCTGCGCCGTTTTCGTGCTCGACGCCTTGGCATGATATTTCAAGACCCAACGACAAATCTGAACCCATTGTTTACTATTCGAGAGCAGCTTGTTGACGCTGTACTCTATCAATGCCATGAGGCAGGCGATGTTCCAGGGCTATGGAGAGGTTTTTTGCCATCGTCTCGACAACTACGTCAGGATGCCCTAAGCCGTGCTGTGGAGCTTATGGAGATGGTTGGGATCCCAGATGGTAATCGCCGGATCGAGGAATACCCTCATCAATTTTCTGGCGGTATGCGCCAACGTGTGCTAATAGCGATGGCGCTGGCAGGAAAACCTGACCTATTGATAGCTGACGAACCAACGACCGCTCTAGATGTGACGATCCAGGCGCAAATTTTAAAACTAATTATTAATTTGGTTGATAAGCTAAACTTGTCTGTGCTCCTGATCACACACAACTTAGGAGTGGTTGCAAAAACATGCCAGAAAGCAGCAGTGATGTATGCAGGACGAGTTGTTGAACAGGCGCCTGTCCGCGAGTTATTTAAGAATCCGCGGCATCCATATACCCAAGGCCTTATCCAGGCAGTCCCAACTCGGCATACTGTTCGTGGTTCTCTAGAAGGAATTCCTGGGCTTATACCAAATTTAAATGACCCACCTGCAGGTTGTCGGTTCCATCCACGATGTGAACGTGCCATTGATATATGCCGCAGTGAAATTCCTGCCAATACAGTAATTAAGTCTAACCACCAAACCGCATGCCATCTTTACTGACGAAGATCTATGTCTGCAATAAGCCCACTTCTTTCTGTCCACAATCTGAAGAAATATTTTTCAGATCAAAAAGGCTTCTTTGGAAAGAGTAATACCGAATTTAAAGCTGTTGACGATATCGATTTCGAAATATTCCCTGGAACCACTTTGGGACTAGTGGGCGAATCCGGTTCTGGCAAGACAACCATTGGTAAATGTGTTCTGAGGCTGATGGAGCCGACATCTGGAGAAATTAATTTTGATGGCAACGATATATCGAATTTAGGACGTTCTTCTTTGCAGAGCAAGCGTGCTGATATGCAGATGATCTATCAATCGCCCGCAGCCTCTCTCAATGCACGGATGACCGTTGGTCAGATTATTTCTGAACCACTTTTGATCCACCAGCGCATCAAAGGCCTGCAAGCAAGAAGCGAAGTGCTTGAGTTATTGGCAAGAGTAGGGCTTAAAGAGGAGCACTATTTTCGTTATCCGCACGAATTTAGTGGTGGGCAACAGCAACGTATTGGTATTGCGCGTGCCTTGGCAGTTAGACCCAAACTACTGGTGCTTGATGAGCCTACCTCGGCTCTCGACGTTTCAGTTCAGGCACAAGTATTAAATTTACTAGATAGTTTGCAAAAAGAATTCAACTTAACCTATCTATTCATCTCACACGACCTTGGTGTTGTAAGGTATCTTTGTGATCGCGTTGCGTTACTGTATCTAGGAAAAATCGTCGAGATAGGAGATGTGCAAACAGTTTTTGAAAATCCAGTCCATCCCTATACACAAGCTTTGCTCGCCGCGATACCGGAGCCGGATCCAGATATAGTAGAGGATGAAGTATTACTCCTGGGAGAAAGATCTAATAAAGAGCTAACGAATGGCTGTCCATTTGCACCACGTTGCCACGCTAACAAAGTGGATGCTTGTTATACAGTTAAGCCGCCCTTGTTAGATCATGGTGCAGACGCGAAGGTAGCATGCCATTTGGTTAGTCAGGAACAGCAATGAAGAGCAAGATCACAATAGATGATGTTAATGCCTTGGGAATTGGGGCGGGCATTCTCGGCACCGGCGGCGGGGGAGATCCTTATCTCGAGGGAATTCAGTTGCGGCGTGAGTTGGAGAAGCATGGATCACAAACTTTACTCGACCCACAAATGATCGATGAAAATGTCCTCGCTGTAGTTGTTGGAATGATTGGTGCGCCCACTGCAGGAATTGAAAAATTGCGCGAAGGTACGGAGATAATCCGTGCAGTTCGACTATTAGAGAGACACCTGGGCCAAAAATTTGGTGCAATTGTCATTGCGGAGATTGGCGGCGCGAACTCTATGGGTCCATTGGTGACTGGCCTGCAGGCAGGAGTGCCCACTGTTGATGGTGATGGAATGGGTCGTGCATTTCCTGAATTACAGATGTGTTCCTTTCTGCTTCAAGGTGATGTCACGGTAGCGCCGCTTGCGATGGCTGATGCTGGTGTTGCTACGGCAGTAATCCCGAAAACTAAAACTGCGGTTTGGTCTGAGAGGTTAGCACGCAATCTTGCAACTTCGATGGGAGCTACAGCGGGACTGGCTTGCATGGTGATGACCGGAAAACAGGTGAAAGAGTACTGCGTGCCTTATACAGTTTCACTGGCCTGTCGGTTAGGAGAAAGAGTAATTCAGGCAAGAGCCAAAAATGAAGACGTTTCTGACGTGATAGCTAGAAGTCTTGGAGGTAAGGTCCAGCTTCGCGGCAAGATCACTGATGTCTTTCGAAGAACAACACGAGGATGGGCCCAAGGCAATCTAACCGTTGAGAGCTTCAGTGATAGTTCTGTTAGGTTAGAGATTAACTTTCAAAACGAGTTTTTAATTGCAAAAGAAAATGGCAATGTTGTAGCAACTGTGCCAGATATGATATGCATTGTAGTTGAAGAGACAGGTGAGCCAATTCCGACTGAGAGATTATATTATGGTGCGCGTGTAGCAGTTATAGTCGTGCCAGGTGCGGCTGTCTTGAAGACCTCAGACGCACTTCAAGTCGTGGGCCCGCGTGCTTTTGGCTACGATATCGAATTCTCACCATTGCCTGGCGATCTACCAGCTTCGGGAGAAATCTTGCATGATTAATGGTAGTAGTATTTAAAGAGTTTGAGTACTAAGTTTTATCGATAGAAAGAGGAGAACAAAAGTGCGTATTGGAATTGATGTTGGTGGGACAAATACTGATGCCGTAGTTATGGATGGCAAGACTGTTGTTGCAACCACGAAAACACCAACAACGGAAAATATCACGGACGGTATCGTGACCGCATTAAGTGCAGTTGTGACGGAGTCTGGACTTGATGTCGAGAATCTCGATGGGGTGATGATTGGAACTACTCACTTTACAAATGCAATGGTTGAGCGACGTCGCTTAGAGCAAACTGCGTGTATCAGATTGGGACTCCCAGCTACAGTATGTCTACCGCCATTGGTAGATTGGCCAGATGACATTGCTGATGCTCTAGGTCGCCATACGTATTTGGGTCATGGGGGTCACGAATTCGACGGTCGAGAAATATCTGCTTTCGATAGGAATGAAATACGCGATATCGTAGATTCAATACAGAGCAAGGGCATTAATGCGATCGCAATATCATCTGTGTTCTCACCGGTAAATGCCGAATTTGAAGAACAAACTGCAGAGACAGTTCTAGAAGTTATGCCTGAGGCGAATATAACTTTGTCGAGCACGATCGGTCGCATTGGCCTTCTAGAGAGAGAAAATGCGGCTGTAATGAACGCTTGTTTAAGAAGCCTGGCTGTGTCTACTGTGTCTGGGTTTAAGAAAGCTTTAACAGAAATGAATATCACTGCGCCATTTTTTATTAGCCAAAATGATGGAACGTTAATGAATGCAGACTTTGCTGCAGATTATCCTGTATTGACCTTTGCGTCAGGTCCGACCAATAGCATGCGCGGCGCTGCGTTTTTGAGCGATCTCAAAGATGCGATTGTTGTTGATGTAGGAGGCACCACGACAGATGTTGGGGTTTTGCAGCAAGGATTTCCACGTGTAGCTGCAACAGCTGTTTCTATCGGAGGTGTGAGGACGAATTTTCGTATGCCAGATACTTTATCTATTGGCTTGGGTGGCGGCTCTATTGTGGGGCAAGATCCTATGACAATTGGTCCACAAAGTGTCGGATTCCAGCTTACCGAAAAAGCTCAAGTTTTTGGGGGAGATGTTTTGACGGCGACGGATATTGCGGTCGCGGGAGGCCGAGTAGTTGTTGGCGATAAGACTCTGGTGAGCGATCTCGAAGCGAATCTTGTTGAGAATGTTAACCAAAAAATCCAAGAGATGGTTTCTGTTGCTGTCGATCGCATGAAAACGAGTGCAGCCCTCGTTCCTGCTGTTATTGTTGGGGGAGGGAGCATCTTGGTTCAAGATCATATTGAGGGTACGTCAAATATTCTAAAACCGGAAAACTACTCAGTCGCGAATGCGATAGGAGCAGCTATCGCACAGGTAGGCGGTGAAACTGATCGCGTCTTTTCTCTTGCTGAAATGAGTCGCGATGAGGCTCTTGCTCAAGCAAAAAATGAAGCGACAGAACGAGCGGTATCAGCTGGTGCAAATGCTGACACGATAGAAATTGTTGATGTCGAAGAGGTGCCACTTGCCTATCTACCTGGGAATGCCACTCGAATCATGGTCAAAGCGGTTGGTGATCTTGCCGGAGGTATATAGCTATGCGTATCTTGGAAGAAAGTAATATCGAGGACATAGCGCTGGGTGCAGCGGTTCTTGGTACAGGCGGCGGAGGTGATCCGTATATCGGAATGCTAATGGCCCGCAGAGCTATACGTGATTATGGCCCTGTTGAGTTGTATTCACTCGATGAGTTTCATGATGATGACTTGATCGTACCGACGGCAATGATGGGCGCACCTACTGTGATGGTAGAAAAGATGCCGAATGGTGATGACATTATCAATGCGTTCCGTTCGATTGGGAAATATATAGGTAAGCCTATCAAGGCGACGATGTCCATTGAGGCCGGAGGCTTAAACTCAGTAGTGCCCATCTATGTTGCAGCACGCGAGCGGCTTCCAATGGTTGATTGCGATGGTATGGGTCGTGCATTTCCAGAGTTGCAAATGGTTACCCATACTATTTATGGTATTTCGTCGACACCATTTGCGATGTCTGATGAGAGAGGCAATACTGTTCTAATGGAAACCATATCTAATAAATGGACAGAAACGTTTGCTCGAAGTGTGACGGTAAATATGGGCGCTATGTCAATGATCGCTCTTTACGCAGCAACAGTATCTGAGTTGAAAGAGGCTTCTATACAAGGAACCATGACTAAAGCAGAGACCATTGGACGGACAATTAGGGCAGCGCGACAACAGGATGAAGATCCAGTCAATACTGTTCGTGAATCAGTTGGTGGATACCTTGTATTCAAAGGTAAGATTAGTGACGTTGAGCGACGTACTGAGGCTGGCTTTGCTAAGGGCGATGCTTATATTGAAGGAATAGATACATATATCGGGTCTCAATTGCAACTTAGCTTTCAAAACGAACATCTTGCCGCCAGAATTGACGGCGAATTTAGAGTTACTGTTCCGGATTTAATTGTTTTGCTAGATGTTGATACCGGTGAGCCAGTGACTACGGAAGCTATGCGTTATGGATATAGAGTGGCGGTTATTGCTATACCTTGCGATCAGAAATGGCGCGGAGAAAAAGGGCTTGAGCTTGTTGGACCACGCTTTTTCGGTTACGACGTTGATTATGTTCCGGTAGAGCAGCGGTTCTCTAATCCATGAAAGAAATAAATCTCACTGACTGTGAGGCAGTCGCTCTAGGCGCTGGTATCCTCGGTACTGGCGGAGGAGGTAACACCTATCTTGGCCAGATTTGGCTGGAAGCAGAATTTGTAACTCATGCAAACCCTTGTAGGATCATTGATGCTAGTCAGACAAATGATGACGATTTATATTGTGCCGTGGGTACTATGGGTGCACCTACGGTTGGTGTAGAAAAGATACCGCGTGGGGATGAACTAGAAAAGGCTGTTAGGGCGCTTGAAGAACATATTGGTCGGTCTTTTGATGGGATCCTCATTGGAGAAATTGGCGGTGCAAATGCACTGAAGCCACTGATTTGCGCTTTACAGATGAATCTGCCAGTTGTTGATGGTGATGGAATGGGTCGTGCATTTCCAGAATTACAAATGGACAGTTTTGCCATTGGTGGGCTTGACCTTGCCCCCCTTGCTCTTGGTGATTGTCATGGAAATCAAGTCATACTTAGTACGGTCAATAGTCCAAAACAGGCGGAAAGTTATGCGCGAAATCTCACAATTGAGATGGGTGGCAGTGTCGCGCTTGCTATGCCCATGATGACAGGTAAGGATCTGAAAAGCCTGTTGATTCGTGGAACATTGTCATTGGCAAAATCTATTGGACAAGGAGTTATTAGAGCACGTAATGTGGGAGAGGACCCTATTGAACCGATCATCGCTTTAACAAATGGTAGGCTGCTTTTCTCCGGAAAAATCACAGATGTTGAGCGCCGGACAAATCGTGGATTTTCGCTAGGCAAGATGCAGTTAGCTGCATTTGATG
>PBOB01000028.1 GCA_002724185.1 Acidiferrobacteraceae bacterium
AAACACCTAAACACGCCATTAAATAAGGTGTAAACTAGAAATTCATTGGGAGATTAAATCTCAAGAAAGGTAGTAAGCGCGCCAAGAATTAGGAGAAAGAACATCTGGCTTCGAACCAGGTGGTCGGGAGTTCGAATCTCTCCGGGCGCGCCATTTTTTCAAGGACTTACAAGGTTTTAAAAAATATTGATTGCCCAATGAAACACATTTTGCCCATTGAAGCTATATGAATTCTGAATATAGAAAAGGATTCATGTTAACGCTTCTGGGTGTGCTCGTATTCACGCCAGATACACTCGTGATTCGACTGACTAATCTTGAGTTTTTCTCATTGACAGTTGGACGCGGAGTGATTGGCGGGTTGGCAATGCTTCTAGGACTTGCTCTTTATTACCGAAGAAATTTCAAGAATCAAATTTTGGCGATAGGGTACTGGGGCCTAGCACTGGCTGTTCTTCAAGGATCTTTTACCTGGGCATTTCATGGAGCTCTAAAGAACACGAGCGTCGCAAACGTGCTAATCTTTTTTGCAAGCATGCCTTTGATCGCGGCATTAATGAGCAAGGTATTTCTCCATGAAAAGATTCAAAAAGTGACATGGATTGCGATTGGTGTTGTTATTCTCGGTTTGTTGCTTGTCAGTAGTAAAGGCATAATCGTTGGAAATTGGTTGGGGGATTTTCTGGCGCTGATGTGTGCTGTCATTATGGCAGGATTTTTCACCATAGTACGTGGGAGGTATACTGTAAATCTGATTCCTGCGACTGGATTTGGCTTATTGCTTGCTGCATTAGTGGCATCTCCCTTCGCAAGTTATCCCGAAATGTCATCTTCCCAATGGATTTATCTGATAATCGGAGCTGGATTTATACTTCCGGTAGCATTGGGATTACTGACCTTAGGTCCTCGCTATATCCCGGCCCCCGAGGCGGCGATGCTGTCTTTACTCGAGACTGTCTTGGGTCCACTTTGGGTTTGGCTTGTGATTAGTGAGCAACCAGATTCGAATACTGTTATTGGAGGTGCAATCGTTGTCGGAACATTGTTTCTTCATGCTTTATGGCGAATGCGGCAGGCCAACTCGGTGTAGTAAATTTAATTAGAGAAACATGGCGTCGACACCGAAAATGTCTGTAGATCCTTAGGTGTTGCTTGCGCATAATTTAGTTATGGAAAAACGAAAAAAATTTATCTATTGGCAAGGTTTAGTTGCTATTTGGGGCGCAGCTCTCTTTTTTGCGTACTCTGAGTGGAATCAGGTGACCGTAGCAGTTGGAGCAGTTGGAGCGCATTTGCTATGGAGATGGGCCGTGAAAAAAATTAGGCTTAAAGAACGATCATGAAGAATAGCAATCACTCAAAGTCACGCCGCACCTTTCTTAAGGCAAGCATAGCTTCCACTTTACTTCTGAAAGCTAATCATGCTGTAGCAAAGCAGCCTGATACCGTCGTGATTGGTGCTGGTGCAGCAGGTCTTGCTGCCACACGTACGCTGCAAGAAAAGGGCTCAGATGTGCTCCTAGTGGAGAGCTCGAACAGAATAGGTGGTCGCGCTATTACGGACAATGCAATTTTCGGCATACCTTATGACTTGGGTGCGTCTTGGTTGCACAGCGCTCATCTCAATCCTTTTATCTCCTACGGCCAGCAAAATGGGTTCGATGTGTATCCGGAACCTGGTGACAATACTTACTTCATTCAAAATAGAAGAGCCAATGACAATGAAACTACAACAGCGCAACGACTCTACCGTTCTGCCTATCAAGCGATTGGAACTGCCGGTCGTCGAAGACAAGATATAAGTGCCCTTGAAGCTATTGGATCGAACCGATTGGACGTTTCTTGGGGTCCAACAGTGGCTGCCGAACTAGGCGCGTGGGAAATGGGTGCAGACCTTGACCAGTTTTCGTCGCTCGACTGGTGGGAAATGGAGGACGGGCAAAACTATTTTTGCCGAGAAGGGTTTGGTTCACTGCTTGCCTATTATGGAAAAAATGTACCTGTCTCGTTGAATACGACTGTAACAGGCATCGATTGGAGTGGACCTGGTATCACGATTCGGACACAACGTGGCGATATTCGCGCAAATCAAGTCATTGTGACTGTGTCTACCGGCGTACTCGCTTCAGGTGCCATTCACTTTACTCCTGCACTCCCACCCATAAAAGAAGAATCGTTCGATTCTATCCGAATGGGAACATATAACCATATTGCACTGCAGTTTCGACAAAATGTCTTTGGTCTTGGCTCTGATCACTATATTGCTATGCAGGCCAAGTCACACGAAGCGATTGGCTGGATAATGAACATGCGGGGCACGAATCTTTGTTTCGGCTATGCAGGGGGTCGCTATGGAAAAGATCTTGAAAATGCAGGCCCGAGTTCAGCAGTTGACATTGGGCTTTCAGAGCTAGAAAAGATATTTGGAAGTAAGATTCGTAATGAATTCATTAAGGGGTTTTTTACGACCTGGGGTAAAAACCCATATACGATGGGCTCATACGCTGCTGCCCTACCCGGAAAATATGAGTATCGCAAAATCTTGCGAGAACCTATTGCTGAACGAATCTACTTTGCTGGTGAAGCCTGCCATCCTAGCCTTGCAGCCACAGTTGCCGGTGCATTCTTGAGTGGAGTTAACACAGCTCGTCAGCTGATCTAGGTATAACAATGTTCAACTACTATTTGTTACAGCGTGCTGATTGGGGCATGTCCAAGTGAATCCACTATACAAACAAAGCGCCACAGATGTGGTTGCAATGCTACGATCTGGAGAACTATCACCGGCTGAAGCATTAGAGAGTGCCATAATGCGTATTGAAGAGGTTGATTCTAAAATTAACGCCCTACCAATACGATGCTTTGAACGCGCATTAGATGTTGCTCACAAGATTAACATGAGAAAGCATCGTGCTAATCCGAGAAGTCTTTGTGGCTTACCAATTGCTGTAAAAGACTATAACGATGTAGCTGGAGTTAGAACTACCTATGGGTCACCTATATATAAGAACAATATCGCGTTATGCTCAGATGTGACTATCCAAATGCTTGAAGAAAATGGTGCTAATCCGATTGCGAAATCCAATGTTCCGGAATGGGCAGGCGGTCATACTTTCAATCCGATTTACGGATTAACCCGCAACCCTTGGAATCTCTCTCGTAGTGCCGGAGGCTCATCAGGTGGTTCAGCAGCAGCATTAGCAAGCGGTCAAATTTGGCTCGCTACTGGAAACGACTTAGGCGGCAGTTTGCGAACACCCGCTGCATTCAATGCGATAGTTGGTCTGCGTCCTAGTCCAGGAGTTGTACCTAGAGGTCAAAGTTATCAGACATTTGACACGCTATGGGTTGAGGGTCCAATGGGTCGGTCAGTCGCAGACGTAGCGTTGATGCTAGATGCCCAATGCGGTCAGCGCATAGAAGATCCATTGTCATCTGCACATAACTGCCGCTCATTTCAGCGAGCAGTTCAGAATCCTCTAAGGCCTCATCGGATTGCCTTTAGTGCCGATTTAGGGATTGTGCCAGTTTGTAAGACAGTTAGGAGTATTGTGGGTGCAGCTATTTCCCAATTTTCGCAACTCGGAATTGATATCTCTGACGAGATTCCTGATTTTTCGGGAATTCTAGATTCATTCCATACGCTTAGGGGGGTGCTTCTAGCCACTTTGAAAGGAGATTTGTTAAAAAAATACCAGGGCAGTATTAGTAGTGACATCGTCAAGAATATTGAAGCTGGATTCTCGGTTACCGCAGAGCAGCTAGTAGAGGCAGAAAAAAAACGCTGGGCTCTTAGCACCCAAATGAGTAATTTTTTTGTACATCATGATTTCTTGATCTGCCCAACCACATCGGTTATGCCATTTGAATCTAATCAACCGTTTGTAAAAGAAATCGACGGTGTGCCGTGTAAAACCTATATTGACTGGTTTGCAATAACTTTTGCTTTAACTATGACAGGTTGTCCCGTTATTAGCATACCCTGTGGATTTACTGAAGATAATTTACCAGTGGGCCTACAGATTCTTGGTCAACCACACCGAGAAGATGAATTGCTCCGTTTCGCAAAATTTCTCGAAGATTGCTTGGGAATCACTCGGCGGCTACCGATTGACCCAAAGCACAACATATAAGTATATCGATCGAGAAAGTAATCCCTATTCTCCTCCATAGAACTACTACCACCTAAAGTTGAGCCAATTATAATTAGATGCTCACTTCATCTACTTTAATTATTTTGTATCAATAGACTCTAAGAATTGATCAATCAAATCGTCGGGAGCTTGTACGATATGTTCCGGCCCAGGGAAGCGACCTCGTTGAACGTCATCAATGAATTCCCTAAAACCTGCTACCCTCTCTGCCTGCATTCGATCTTTCATTTCATAGAGCTTCCGATACTGTTTAGAATGCCTCGGATATGGTGGAGGGTTATTACCCAGAATGTCTTCTGCAAACAAGAACTGGATGTCACCACCACTACCTGCCCCGATCGACGCGGTCAACAATGTAGTACGCTCACTAATTGCACGAAGCAATTCGTCGGGGATTACTTCAACTTCAACGGCATAGGCACCCGCAGCTTCTAGAGCTCTAATCTCCTCATAAACCCAAATCGCCTCTGCAAGTGTCTTACCAACAGCTTTTAAGCCTCCAGTCCATGTACTCTTTCTTGGCACCAGACCAGCATGCCCCTGAACTGGCACACCCGCCTCTGCTGCTGCGCAAACAAAGCGCGGACTCCACTGGCACATTATTGCATCGGCTCCAATTACCATTGCATCATACGCAATCCTCACCGCTTCAGATTCATTTGCGGCCGCTAACAATGGAACCGAAAAGGCCATAAATGTATTCGGTGCCGCAGCACGAATTGCAATGGCATTATTGGGATTCGCAGGGTCAAATCGAACTTTCATAGTATCAATCCCGGCCTGCGCAGCCGCGACAGCTTCCTCCGCAGAAAATGGTAGAGTTTCCACTAGCACACGCTTCCCTTTCTGGTCCCGCAGGCTCTTAACCGTATGGTTACGTGTACCATACTTGCCTCCAGCGGTCATGATGCGCTGCAACCCATGTTCTTGTGCATCTCGCGTCGGAATACCTCCATCACCTGTTGAGTGGCTTCCCATCAGTGTTCCTCCCTATAAAGCATCATGGTAGTTGTTTCCAGTCTTCAATTGTTACTTCTCTCCCAGGATAGGCAGGCTTTGAGAATGGCCATACATCATTTATCCATTTTTTTACACAGTAATATAGCCTTGAATCAAGGTTGTCGGCCTCAGACTTTCTTACCCACATCGAAATTTCAACGTCATATCCTGTTTTCTGACAAGGATCGATATAAACGCATCCAAGACAAAGCGACTCATCAAGCGATATAACGGTATAAGCAAACGAGTATCGAAGAGTAAATTCCCTCTGGTGCCAGCCAAGATCAATAAGGTCTTCCTCCAGTGTTAGTCCCGCAGGCCAATCTGATCCTGAAATTACACTATAAGTACTCTGAAGATGCGCTACGCTCGACATAACAGCATCATAGTCTTTAATCAAATCATTAACAGTGAGCATGCGCAACTTAAAGTTTTCTGTAACCAGGAACTCAGGCACTTCAAAAGTATCACTTACTAGCCTCTGTCTACCTTTCATTCTCACATACTTTTCTGGTCTAGATGGTTTTCATGATTACAACAATGGCAATATGTCTAACAACTAAGCTATTTGTCAATTAGAACACGGACACCAGTCAATTCTAGGATAATATCTTCCAGTTCAATTAGCTCTTTGCTCCGCAGACTACTACATCCATGGTAGTTCTTTAGCTGTTTGTAGGGGCCATTACCTTGATAAGTAATCACTGATGACGATGCGCCATCAGCGTCATGACAATCACAACAACTGTCGTTCATTATGAGAAAGCCTTTTCTAGTAAACTCATCACTTATCTGTAGAAGTTGGTTTTTGCCTAACTTCAAATTCTTTTCACCAATGGTGTTGGTATTCTTCTTACCATAAAAAACAGCAGTACCATCGAAGTATATGGCTAGTGAAAAGACTGGGCATTCTCCGATGCAAGGACTTCTATCAATTTTTGCAAACAAATTGGGTGTGCTGGACTGCTTTTTTTGATCGAGCGTTAGCCCGCAACCAACTAGGCCCAATGAAAATAGAAGGAATAGAAAAAGCGGAAAATTATGAACGCCTCTCATAACCTCATCTTATACTCCTTAGGGTGAAGAAACCACCTCACAGCATAAAATCGAAGGCTTGCGCCTACTGGACGGGACTGCCATTAGTTGCCCAACAAGGTTGCTTTGACAAATTTCCCTGCGTGAGTCAGTGCAAATATAATTGCGGCAAGGCATACGATTGTCGGGCCCGCGGGAGTATCTAAAATATATGCAAGCTGCAAGCCGCCAACAACAGCGACAGCACCAATAATTGCTGAGATTAACGCCATCTGTTCAGGAGTTTTTGCATATATTCTCGCTGTCGCAGCTGGAATAATCAATAAGGCAACAATTAGTAACGCACCAATCACCTTAATAGCAACTGCCACTACCATAGCAAGCGATATAGTAAGAAAAAATTGCTCCCGCCGTGGGTCTATGCCCGCTGCATATGCAAGATCCAAACTTAAGGTTGATGTAAGTAATGCCGACCAACGCCACCTCATTAAGGCAAGAACTAGCATTACACCACACCAAATCACTAGCAAGTCCAATTTTCCAACAGCCAAAATATCTCCAAACAGATAGCCCATCAAATCAAGACGAATCCCTGACAAGAACGAAGCAACTACTAACCCAAAAGCTAACGCACTATGAGCCAAGACTCCCAAAACAGTATCCATTGCATACCCTTTTTCTCCGAGGCTTGAAACCATAACAGCCATTAGCAGTGATAAAACTAGAACACCCACAAATATAGACATTGAAAATGCAAGCGCCAGTGCGATACCCAGTATTGACGCGTGGGCAGTCGCATCACCAAAATAAGCCATGCGACGCCACACTACAAAACAGCCTAGGGGCGCTGCCGCAATAGCCACACCTAATCCCGCCAGTACAGCACGAACCAAGAAACTATCAAGCCAACTCATTCTGCATGATCTTCGTGATGTGAATGAGTATGGTCGTGTTGATACAGGGCCAGCGCACCTTGAGTGCCTGAGCCAAACAATGCTTGATACTCTGGAGCCTCAGCTACTTGCGCGGGGGCACCTTGACAACAAATATGACCATTAAGGCAAATAACGCGATCTGAGGCAGCCATTACCACATGAAGCTCATGACTGACCATCAAAACGGCACAACCGAGACGATGGCGCACTAGTTCAATTTGTCGATAAAATGCCGCTGAACCTGGCTGATCAAGCCCTTGCGTTGCTTCGTCGAGAATCAATAGATCAGGATCACCCAGCAGGGCACGAGCTAGTAGCACTCGCTGAAATTGCCCACCTGAAAGATCTATCATCTGACGATCGCCCATATTACCAACGCCTGCATGTATTAATGAGTCATTGATAGCTGCGTCAGATGAGTAATGTGGCAAACTAAGAAACCGTCGAACCGTAATAGGGAGAGCAGCGTCGACATAAAGACGCTGGGGAACATAGCCAAACTGCAACCCTTTAGACCTACTGATTATTCCTTCATTGAATTTTATAGCTCCGATAATGGTACGCAACAAGGTCGTTTTCCCTGAACCATTTGGCCCGACGATCGTAATAATCTCACGTGGTGCAACATGCATTGAAATATCCTCAAGCACGGCATGCCTACCAAATCGTACAAACAGATTACTAATATCTATAAGATTCATTACATCCCCTGATTCCTGCAGACAATACAGATGCCTTCGATCTCAACCGCTGGCCTTTCAATGAGAAACCCTACTGTTTTTGCAGCTCGGCCTAAAACACCTCTCGTTAGATCTGCGTGCTCCTCGGCGACAGCAGCACATAATCGGCAAATAAGAAAAACTGGACTGTGATTTCCAGCTAAATGAGCGCAAGCAATAAATGCATTAAGGCGCTCAATCTTATGGGCAAATCCATTATGCACGAGAAACTCTAAAGCCCGATAGACAATTGGGGGTTGTGAGCCAAGCCCCTCATCTCGAAGCCTATCCAAGATTTCATAGGCTCCATGAGCATGATGCTCAGCCAGAAGTATCTCCAATACTCGTCGTCTAACTGGAGTTAACTGCAGCCCCGCGTTTTTACAACGTAGCGTGGCAGAATCCAGTCCTGATCGAATACATGCGTCGTGGTTATGCCGCTCAAAACCAATTGCTGTCATGGCTCACCTCAGAAACTCTAGTTCAGGACACAAAACATTTTATTCCTATGTTGAGAGTTGATATGTTATATTATAACATATCATTTCTTTGAATTTGGGTCATTTCTACTCATGAAAAAAAGTACGACGGTACGATCTATGTTGTTATTCATCCTTTGGAGTACAGCAGTTGCAGCTACTCCAACTGTTGTTACGGATATCTCACCAACGCATTCGCTGGTTTCGCAAGTGATGCAAGGAGTAGGCCAACCTCACCTAGTTGTACCATCAGAAGCATCACCACATAACTATATAATGCGCCCATCAAATGCACAATCTTTGGCAACAGCTGACGTTGTATTTTGGATCAGCCGAGGACTTACACCGTGGGTTGGTAACTTTCTAGATAAGCTCAACAAGGACGTCAGATCCGTTGAACTAATATCTACCCCAGGCACAACAGTGCTCTCCTACCGAAATACCGCCATATTTGAAGATTATGTTGATGGGCATAATCATGAAGGACATGAAGAGCATGAAGGACATGAAGAGCATGAAGGACATGAAGAGCATGAAGGACATGAAGA
>PBOB01000029.1 GCA_002724185.1 Acidiferrobacteraceae bacterium
CCTCAGAATACGGCGCCCGCATAAACGTAGGGATGCCCGTATACCGTGGCCTTTGTATAGGGTCCTGGTACGCTGTGTATAAATATTCCATAAATATTCCCCAAAAAACTTTTACTGATTAAGATGTAGCCCTCAGAATGCTACAAGGGATACGCTCATAAGTATACGTACTTTTTTATTTGGTTGTGCGACACAGAGTGTCAAAACCCGCCTCCAATGGTATTATTAGACGTATACATCAAAGGAGCTATAAGCCGTGCATATTAATATCTACACTATTTTCGCAGACTCCCTACGGTTCTAGAATCGTTATGGGGAATCGGCTTAGCAAAATATATA
Source organism: Acidiferrobacteraceae bacterium (assembly GCA_002724185.1). GTDB lineage: Bacteria > Pseudomonadota > Gammaproteobacteria > Arenicellales > UBA868 > CAJXWH01. The sequence continues at coordinate 340 of PBOB01000029.1, forward strand.
CACGTACGGGTGATGACGGTAGTACAGGCCTGGGTGACGGTTCACGCGTCTCTAAGACCGGTGCGCGTATTGAAGCGATGGGCGCGGTTGATGAGCTCAATAGCGTTATCGGCTTACTAATGACCGAATCACTGCCAGATGTCTTGGATACTACGCTGTCTAATATACAGCATACCCTTTTTAATTTAGGCGGCGAAATTGCGCTTCCCGGTCATCAATTACTACGAGAAGAACAAGTGCATCATATCGAGCGAGTACTAGATGAGCTCAATGACCCACTACCTCCCTTAAAAGAGTTTATACTTCCGGGGGGCTCTCGTGCTGCCTCATTCTGCCACCAGGCTCGGAGCGTCTGTCGCCGAGCGGAACGGCGACTCATCATACTTGCTGAAAAAGAAAGCTTCTCAGCTATATCTCTCAGTTACGTGAATCGACTATCGGACCTTTTTTTCGTTATGGCAAGAACTATTAATTCGCATGCTGATATCCCTGATGTATCGTGGGAGCCTTCACTTAATGCTGACTAAAATGAATAGTTATAAGATTTAAAACTATTTTAGGAGAATCGCTAGATAGAAAAGCGCAGAAACACGTATGGCGATTACTAATTATGACTTTAGATTGCAGTCTGCAACGAAAACATTATTGCCTGCATTAAAATAATATTTACTCGACTCCAGCCTCCTCGCTAGCAGATCTATCAACGAGCTGCACCAGCGCCATAGGAGCTTTATCACCTGACCTGTAACCACATTTCAAGATACGAGTGTAGCCTCCCGGCCTATCAATAAATCGCGGTCCGAGCTCGTTGAAGAGCTTCGCAACCACTTCCGAATCTCGCAAACGAGCAAATGCCAGCCGGCGTCGCGCTAAACTGGGGCTTTTTGCCATTGTAATCAATGGTTCAGTAACTCGCCGTAATTCCTTTGCTTTTGGCAATGTTGTCTGGATTTCTTCATGCCGAAAAAGCGAGACCGCCATATTCCTAAACATGGCTGACCTGTGGCTAGATGTCCTGTTAAGCTTCCGTCCAGACTTGTGATGGCGCATTAGCTAGTATCCTCCGTTCAATGCAAGCTCTCTCGACGCATAGAAGTCGGAGGCCAGTTATCGAGCTTCATTCCAAGCGATAGTCCACGATGCCCAAGGACGTCCTTTATCTCTGTAAGTGACTTTTTCCCGAGATTTGGTGTCTTTAACAGTTCTACCTCGGTGCGCTGAACTAGATCACCAATGTAGTAGATATTTTCCGCTTTAAGACAATTTGCAGACCGCACTGTTAGTTCAAGATCATCGACAGAACGCAGTAAAAGTGGATCAATTTTGTCATCAACTTCTTCCTGCTGTTCCTGATCTGTAGCTTCAAGAATTACAAAAACTGAAACCTGATCATACAAAATAGTCGCTGCCCGTCGAACAGCTTCCTCTGGATCTATTGTGCCATCTGTCTCTATGTCAAACGTTAACTTATCGAGATCGGTCCGCTGTTCAACACGAGCATTATCCACCGAATATGCAACTCGTCGGACAGGGCTATAAGAAGCATCAAGCTTCAATAGTCCCACCGCCCGAGTCTCTTCCTCGCTTCCCTCAATCTCAACGACCTGATAACCGCGCCCCCTCGTTATCGTTAACTCCATACGCAGCTGCCCCTCGGGGGCAAGATTAGCTAAAACATAGGCTGGATCAATGACCTCGATATCATGGTCTAACTGTATGTCGCCGGCGGTTACTACGCCTGGGCCCGCACAATTAATTCTGACCACGGCCTCGTCTCTTGTATGCATCTTAACAGCGAGATTCTTGAGATTCAGAAGAATTTCGATTACATCTTCTTGGACGCCTGGTATGCTTGAATATTCATGCTGCACTCCTTCTATTCTAGCTTCAGTTATTGCTGCACCTGGCAATGAAGACAACAGAATTCTGCGCAATGCATTTCCTAAGGTATATCCAAAACCACGTTCCAATGGCTCCAATGTTACTCGAGCATGAGTAGTATCGATATTCTCGACATTAATCACATTGGGTTTTAAAAACTCACTAATTGACTGTTGCATCTGCTATCACCCTTTTAGCCTAGAGTTATCACTGTTAACCTTACATCCCGTTCTATACTAATTTGTCATTCAATTCAATTATTTTGAGTAAAGCGCAACGACCAACGCCTCATTAATATCCTTTGAAAGCTCGCCTCTGTCAGGCGCCGCCTTGAATATACCTTTGGCAGCTTTAACATCAACATCAACCCAAGGCTGAAAACCTATCTGTTCTGCGATCTCTAATGCTGCTTTTATGCGAAGCTGTGCTTTACTTTTTTCTCGTACTTCGATCGTATCGCCAGCAGTTATCTGGAACGATGGTATATTTACTTTCTTCCCATTTACTTGAATAGCGCTATGACTCACCAATTGTCTTGCTTCAGCCCGAGTCACACCAAATCCCATGCGATAGACAACGTTATCGAGCCTTGATTCTAGCAACTGCAGTAATATTTCACCTGTAGAACCCTTTTTGCGAGCAGCGTCAACATAGTATCTGCGAAACTGCTTTTCCTGTAGGCCATACATACGTCGGAGCTTCTGCTTCTCTCTAAGCTGCGTGCCATAGACTGTAATCCTTGGTCTGCGTGCACCGGCTTTAAATCCAGGCTCGCGCTCAAACTTGCATTTTGAATCGATTGATCGCACTGGACTCTTCAAAAACAAGTCCGTACCTTCTCGCCTCGCCAATTTGCAGGTTGGTCCTCGATATCTTCCCATAATCTTAAACTCCTAAACCCTTCGCCGCTTCGGTGGACGACATCCATTATGAGGAATAGGTGTTATATCTGCGATACCACTAATTTCTAGCCCTATAGCATTTAAGGCTCGGACTGCAGAATCACGCCCAGGGCCAGGGCCCTTTATTCGCACATCAATTTGCTTCAAGCCATGCTCCTGCGCTACGCGACCTGCATTCTCAGCGGCTACCTGCGCAGCAAAAGGAGTGCTCTTGCGGCTACCGCGAAATCCAGATCCACCGGCTGTTGCCCAGGAAATTGCGTTTCCGTGACGATCAGTTATAGTAATAATAGTGTTGTTAAAAGACGCATGTATATGTGCTATTCCCTCAGATATGGATTTTTTTGTTTTTGTCTTCGTTTTCTTTTTTACCGCAGCTTTAGCCATAAGATCAATTTCCTATTATTTCTTTATCGGCCTCTTTGGCCCTTTTCGAGTTCTCGCGTTAGTTGACGTACGTTGCCCTCTAACTGGAAGGCCGCGACGATGGCGCAAGCCACGGTAGCTGCCTAGATCCATTAAGCGCTTAATATTCATGGAAACATCTCGACGCAAATCTCCCTCAACCTCATACTTTGCTACTTCTGCACGCAACTTCTCCGCGTCAGTCTCAGACAAATCTCTGACCTTAATCATGCGTTCAACACCAGCCCCATCGCATATCTTCTGCGCTCGCACGCGGCCAATTCCATATATAGAAGTTAATGCTATCTCGACATGCTTATTGACAGGTAAATTTATTCCAGCTATTCGTGCCACTTATCCTCTCCTAAGTTTGCTATCCAAGAAAGTTTGTGCCAGTAATATCAAAACTAGCCCTGCCTTTGCTTATGCCTTGGGTTCTTGCATATGACACGTACGCGACCATGTCTTCGAATAACCTTACAATCTCGGCACATCTTTTTAACAGAAGCTCTTACTTTCATTTTTATGACGTATTCTATTTCAACGAGTTAGGCCAAGCCCACCGGCTAGGCTTGATTTTTTCATAAGGCTCTCATATTGGCGAGAAACCAAATATGACTGCACTTGTGTCATTAAATCCATTGCAACAACAACGATAATTAATAGAGACGTACCGCCAAAATAGAATGGCACACTCCATCTAACGATCAGGAATTCAGGAATCAAACATATTACAGTGAGATAAACTGCGCCACAAAGAGTTAGTCTCGATACGATACGATCTATATAGTTTGCAGTCTGTATTCCAGGGCGAACCCCCGGAACAAAGGCTCCTGACTTTTTTAGATTGTCTGCAATTTCTTTAGGGCTAAAAACAAGAGCAGTGTAGAAGAAGCAGAAGAACACGATCATTGCAGCATAAACGAGCGTATACACTGGCTGTCCCGGTGCGAGAGTTGTAGCAATGTTTCGCAACCAACCCATGCCTTCAGTCTGACCAAACCAACTACCCAGACTCGCTGGAAACAAAATAATACTAGATGCAAAGATTGGTGGAATGACCCCCGCCATATTTACCTTCAGCGGTAGGTGAGTTGTCTGTCCAGCCATCATTCTTCTACCTTGCTGCCGCTTTGCATAATTGACTGTCAATCTTCGTTGTCCACGCTCAACAAATACTACGACTCCAATTACAACAATAGCACCAACAAAGAGCAGCAGAACACCGATTGGACTAAATGTCCCAGTTCTAGCTAACTCCAGTGTTCCACCTACCGCAGAGGGCAATCCCGCGACTATACTTGCGAAGATAATAAGAGATATGCCATTACCAACTCCCCGCTCGGTAATTTGCTCCCCCAGCCATACTAAAAACATTGTTCCTGTAACAAGAGTTGCTACAGTCGTGATCTTAAAACCCAATCCAGCTACCAACACAACAGGCGATCCACCAACTTCTTGGCCGCTGATTGCAATCGCAATTCCTAACGCCTGGAAGGTGCCCAGTGCAATTGTTCCGTATCGAGTGTATTGTGTTATCTTTCGTCGGCCCGCTTCACCTTCTTTTTTAAGCTGTTCCAGTTTAGGAATAACTGATGTCATCATCTGCATGATGATCGAGGCTGATATATATGGCATTACTCCGAGAGCCAATATAGACATCCGCTCTAACGCGCCACCGGAAAACATATTGAATACATCAACAATTGAGCCCTGCGTCTGGGCAAACAAAGCTGCTACCCCATTCGGGTCTACTCCAGGAATCGGTATATGTGCTCCTATTCGGAAGACAATCATAGCTCCCAATACAAACAGTATCCGCTGCCGTAACTCAGTCAACTTGCCTAGACCTCCTAAAGCTGAAGCCATGACTAATCCTCCACCCGCCCGCCGGCTTGCTCAATCGCCTCACGCGCTCCCGCGGTAACACCAACACCCCGCAAGGTAACAGGCTTATCAATCTTACCAGTCGCAATTACCTTGGCCCGTAGTGCATTCCGATTAATTACACCCGCTGCCTTAAGCGACGCAAGATCGATATCTCCATTTTGGACCTGCATCAATTCATGGAGGCGCACTTCAGCTACACGATTTCGACTCAATGACCGAAATCCACGCTTTGGGAGTCGACGTTGCAGTGGCATCTGCCCACCCTCAAAGCCAACTTTATGATAACCACCAGATCTTGACTTTTGACCTTTGTCTCCGCGACCTGCCGTGCTACCACGCGTCGATCCATAACCACGACCAACTCTTTGCGCACTGGTCTTAGATCCTGAGGCTGGTCGGAGATCATTTAATCTCATCCTATTTCTCCTCTACTCGAACGAGATGAATTACTTTATTAATCATTCCACGATTAGCAGGCGTATCTTCAACCTCAACCGAATGATTGATTTTCCGTAAACCCAATCCATTGACACAAGCAAGCTGCCTTCTGCCACGGCCATATTTACTCCGAACTAGTGTCACCTGTAATGTCTTAACGCTCACAATTCAATCCTCAACCAACCAACTCACTAACAGGCTTTCTTCTTTTAGCTGCAACTCTCTCTGGACTTTCAACGCTTTGAAGTCCCTGCAAGGTCGCACGAGCGACGTTAATGGGATTGGTAGTACCAATAACCTTTGCTAACACGTTACGGACACCAGCTGCGTCAAAAATTGCCCGCATAGTTCCACCTGCAATAATACCCGTACCCTCGGAAGCAGGCTTCATTACTACACGTGCCGCACCATGGCGACCGACAACTGGGTAGTGAAGTGTCCCATTATTTAGCTCAATATTGAGCATATTGCGACGAGCATCGTCCATAGCTTTCTGAACAGCCACTGGAACCTCTCGAGCCTTGCCTCGCCCAATACCAACGCGACCTTCCCCGTCACCAACCACTACTAGCGCAGTAAATCCGAAAATCCTACCACCTTTAACAACCTTGGCCACTCTATTCACTTGAATTAGATGCTCTTTGAGGCCTTCATTGTCAGTAATCGCCGCTTCTTCGTTTTTTCCTTTTGTTTTTTTCATATTACTTGGTCAGTTTGCTTTATGGAAACTAGAACTTAAGGCCCGCCTCGCGCGCCGCATCAGCTAATGCCTTCACCCGCCCGTGATACTTATATCCAGACCTGTCAAATGCAACTTTGCTCAGCCCCGCCTCCTTGGCTTTAGTTGCTAATCGCTCGCCAACAAATGAGGCAGCATCGATATTGCCTCCGTTTTTGTATTTAGCACGAACATCGGGCTCAATTGTGGAAGCGCTAACCAATACTCGCCCGCTCTCACCTGATTCAATAATTTGAGCATAAACATGACGTGGCGATCGAAAGACTGAGAGCCTGTTGGCGCCAACACGCCTTATCCTGGCGCGGGTCTTGCTGGCTCGCCGCAACCTTGAAGTTTTTCTACTAGTCATGTCGAGATCTATTCCTATATATCTAAATTTTCTTAGCTTGTTTACGTGCTACATATTCGTCCTCATAACGAACGCCCTTGCCCTTGTAGGGCTCCGGGGGCCGAAATCTTCGGATATCTGCAGCAGTTTGTCCGACAAGCTGCTTATCAATGCCCTTGACGACTATTTCTGTCTGCGTTGGTGTTTCTATCGTTACACCATCAGGCACTTTAAAATTTACTGGATGTGAAAATCCAAGACTCATATTTAGACTCTGGCCTTGCATTTGAGCTCTATATCCAACACCAATTATGGTCAGCTTTCGCTGAAATCCGGTATTAACACCGACTATTAAGTTGTTCACCAATGAGCGTATAGTGCCAGCAATGGCAGAAGAGCCGTTCTCTAACTGCTGAACCCGTATAGTATCTTCTTCTCGCTCCAGGGACACACCCGGGTGAAGCTGCATTGACAGCTCTCCCTTCGGCCCTTTCGCACTAACAGAGTCCGAGCCAAGCTTCACCTCAACTCCAGCAGGCACCTGAATCGGGCTTTTTGCTATTCTAGACATAATAAATATTGACTCCAGGCTCCAATAACCACTTTAACTTACTGCACAGAGAAGCTCGCCGCCAATTCCAGCAGCTTGCGCTTGTCGCCCAGTCATGATACCTCTAGAGGTAGATACCACTAACACCCCTAGACCATTATTGATGATTGGAATTTCATCTCGCCGGCGATAAACTCGCTTGCCCGGCCGGCTGACTCTTTGCAAATTACTTATAACTGGCTGCTCTTCGTAATACCTCAGATTAATAGTTAGCGTTTTCTTACTATCTACCTCTGAGACCACGCAACTATCAATAAATCCTTCGTCTTCCAAAACACGGCCAATCGCCTCTTTAATACGCGAAGATGGCATGCTAACACTCGTACTAGAGGCAGCATGCCCATTACGAATTCTGGTTAACATATCGGCAATAGGGTCAGACATACTCATGCATTATTCTCCAATGTTACCAGCTTGCCTTAACAACGCCTGGCGCTTCGCCACGCATCACAACCTCACGCAATGCATTTCGCCCAAGCCCAAAGTGTCTGAAGTAGCCTCTTGGTCGTCCAGTCATCGCGCACCTATTGCGCTGTCGACTCCTAGAAGAATCTCTCGGCAATTGCTGCAAGGTCATCATAGCTAACCAGCGTTCTTCATCAGGTAGTGACGGATCTTGGACTCTTCTTCTAAGCTCAGTTCGCGTAGACGCAAACTGATCTGTTAATTTTTTACGCTTAACCTCTCGCGCAAGCATAGACTTTTTTGCCATACTAATTATCCTTAAGGTTTGAAACACGTAATGGGAAATTAAATGCCCTTAAGAGTGCCTCAGCTTCCTCGTCTGTTCGTGCAGATGTGGTCAATGTAACGTTTAAACCTCGAAATGCGTCTACTTTGTCATAATCAATCTCTGGAAAAACAATTTGCTCACGAAATCCAAGGCTGAAGTTCCCTCGGCCATCAAATGCTTTAACAGATAAACCGCGAAAATCTCGGACACGTGGTATTGCGACTGAGATAAGGCGATCTAAGAATTCATACATTCTCTGCCGACGCAGAGTTACCTTGCATCCTATCGTCCAACCCTCACGCACCTTGAATGCAGCAACGGATTTTCTAGCCTTAGTAACAATCGGCTTTTGGCCAGATATTGCAGCTAGATCAGCAGTCGCGGCTTCAACCACATTCTTATCTGTCAACGCCTCACCGAGCCCAATGTTCAAGGTTATCTTTGTTATCCTTGGAACTTCCATAATGCTGGCGTAGTTAAAGCGGTCAAGCAAGTCCGGCACAACTATCTCTTTATAATGTGTTTCAAGTCTTGGCATTGCTATTCATCAACTAGCTTGGGTCAACAACCTCATTATCTGACCGGAATACCCTTACTTTTCGGCCATCGGCAAGAGTTTTCGAACCAATACGGTCTCCACGTTTACGATTAGGGTTATACAAAGCAATGTTTGATAGGTGGATTGGGGCTTCTTTTTCAATGATTCCGCCTGTCTGACCCTTATTTGGATTTGGACGCTCGTGCTTTTTAACAACATTCACATTATCTACCAGCGCCTTCCCATTTGAGAAGACTCTGAGCACAGTCCCGCGTTTGCCCCGATCACGTCCAGACAAAACAATTACATCGTCACCTTGTCGTATTCTATTGCTCGTCATCGCTCTAAAGCACCTCTGGCGCTAGTGAGACAATTCTCATGAAACGCTCCGACCTGAGTTCTCGCGTTACCGGACCAAATATCCTAGTACCTATGGGTTGTAGTTGCGGGTTTAGCAAAACAGCAGCATTGCGATCAAAACGAATTAGAGAACCATCAGGTCGCCGGATGCCTTTTCGCGTTCGTACAACGAGAGCGTTGAACATCTCGCCTTTCTTCACCCTACTGTTTGGGATGGCCTCCTTTATGCTAATCTTAATAACATCACCAATCCCTGCATATCGACGTTTAGAACCTCCTAGCACCTTTATACATTGCACACGCCGCGCGCCACTATTATCTGCAACATCCAACATGGTCTGAACTTGAATCACAATGTAACCCTCACTCAGCTATCAGCGTGTTCGACAATTTGAACAAGCCGCCAAGATTTGGTTTTTGATATTGGCCGGCACTGTTCGACCAATACAATGTCACCTTCTTTGCATTGATTGTCTTCATCATGAGCATGCAACCGAGTTGAACGACGAATGTACTTCTTATAAAGCGGGTGCTTAAACTGCCGTACGACAAGAACCGTAATGCTTTTGTTCATACGAGCACTAACAACACTCCCTTGGACTCCTCGGGTTGTCTCACTTTTTTCCATTGAACTATTCTCAGTTACAGTCACGATGTTTTCGCCGCTTCAGTCATCTTGGTCTTAATTCTTGCTATCTCACGCCGCACATACTTAAAGCGGGATGAGTTTGTTAGCTGGCCCGTACCCCGTTGCATACGCAGATTAAATTGCTCTTTGCGAAGGGCAATCAACTCGGTCTTGTAGTCCGGCTCAGCATCTTTTTTAGTCTTTTTTTCTGCCATTATTTTACCCTGGCTGTCGTCTAACAAATTCAGTAGATACAGGCAATTTTGCACTTGCTAGTCGAAAAGCCTCTCGCGCCAAAGATTCATCTACGCCTTGTATTTCATAGAGCACTGCGCCTGGCTGCACAAGAGCAACCCAATACTCTGGATTTCCTTTCCCCTTGCCCATTCTGACTTCTAATGGCTTTTTTGATACGGGCTTGTCTGGAAACACTCGAATCCATAATCTGCCCCCACGTTTTACGTGGCGACTTATAGCTCTTCTCGCTGATTCAATTTGCCGGGCTGTAATTCGGCCCCTGGCGGTACACTTGAGACCATACTCTCCAAAGCTTACTCGCGACCCTCGAAGTGCAAGACCTCGATTTCTCCCCTTTTGCTGCTTTCTATATTTGGTTCGCTTCGGCTGTAGCATAATAGATTAATCTGGTTTTATGTTGTTGGTTCGTTGGACCGTGACGCAGCTTTTGGCTCATCAGTAGTGGGTAATATTTCACCCTTGAAGATCCATACTTTCACGCCTATAACCCCGTAGGTAGTATGCGCTTCTGCAAAGCCATAGTCCACGTCGGCGCGGAGCGTGTGAAGCGGCACACGTCCTTCACGATACCATTCGCTTCGGGCAATTTCTGCCCCATTTAAACGGCCTGCTACCATTACTTTTACGCCCTGCGCGCCAAGACGCATACTGTTTTGCACAGCGCGCTTCATCGCACGTCGGAACATAATACGCTTTTCCAGCTGCTGACAAATATTTTCAGCAACTAACCTTGCATCGAGCTCTGGCTTGCGGATTTCTTCTACCGAAATCTGCACGGGACCACCTGTTAGTCTCGTGATTTCTGTTCGCAGTTTCTCAATATCTTCGCCCTTTTTCCCTATCACTATGCCTGGCCGACCGGTATAAATAGTCACATTAAGATTCCCACCGGGACGAACTAACTCTATACGACTGACAGCAGCGTTCGCTAGCTTCGTTCGCAGATACGCGCGAACCTGTTGATCACTTATTAGAGCCTTAGCATAATCCGATCCAGTGGCAAACCACTTTGCGTCCCATGACCTAATCACGCCTAAGCGAAATCCATTTGGGTGTACTTTCTGCCCCATTATGCTCCCCCAGTTTCACCATCAGCGACAGTGATCGTTATATGTGATGTCCGCTTGATTATGGGCGTCGCACGCCCTTTTGCTCTTGGCCGCCATCTTTTTAGTACGGGGCCCTCGTCGATCATTATGGCGCTAACCCGAAGCTCATCAATGTCGGCTCCCTCATTATGTTCCGCATTCGCGATAGCCGATTCTAGAACTTTGCGGATTAATACCGCTGCCTTTTTTGGGCTAAACTCTAGCAGTTCAAGAGCCTGGCCAGCAGGTAATTTACGAACCTGATCCGCCACTAATCTACACTTTTGTGGTGAGATTCTTACAAATTTCGCGATGGCTTTAGTTTCCATAGCTAACTCTACGCGGCAACCTTGCGACCTGCCGCATGACCCCGAAAAGTTCTTGTCGCAGAGAATTCGCCAAGCTTATGACCTACCATATTTTCTGTAATAAGGAGCGGAACATGCTGCCGGCCATTATGTACTGCAATCGTTAAACCAACGAATTCAGGCATAATTACCGAACGGCGAGACCAAGTTCTAATCGGCCTTCGTGACCCATCGGCACGAGCCTTGATGATCTTATCCCATAGATGATGGTCCACAAATGGACCTTTCTTAACTGAACGAGGCATATCTACTTATTCTTCCTTCGACGCATAATCATCGAGTCAGTGCGTTTATTTTTTCGAGTACGGAACCCTTTCGTTGGAACTCCCCATGGAGTTGCTGGATCTCTGCCTCCGGAAGTCCGACCTTCGCCACCGCCGTGGGGGTGATCAACCGGATTCATCGCAACTCCGCGCACCGTTGGCCGAATCCCTCGCCAGCGCTTTGCGCCTGCCTTACCAAGTTTGCGCAATGAATTTTCCTCATTCCCAACCTCGCCAATAACGGCGCGACATGAAAGATGGATTCGGCGCACCTCACCTGATCGCAATCTCAGCAGTGCGTATTCGCCCTCACGTCCTATGTATTGAACAGACGCGCCTGCAGATCGCGCAAGCTGCGCCCCTTTACCTGGCTTCATTTCAATGCAATGCAAGACGGTGCCAACTGGGATCTTCCGTAGTGGCAGTGCGTTGCCGACACTAATCCCGACGTTATCTCCTGACTCAATCTTATCGCCTTTAGTCAGACCTCTTGGTGCAATTATGTAGCGCCGCTCGCCATCTGCATATAATACTAATGCGATATGAGCGCTTCTATTTGGATCATACTCAAGACGTTCGATAACACCGGAAATACCATCTTTGCTCCTTTTGAAATCAATAATACGGTAACTACGCTTATGGCCGCCACCACGATGACGTACAGTAATTCGGCCATTATTATTTCTGCCGCTAGTACGGGACTGTGGCTGCACGAGTTTATGATACGGCCTTCCTTGATGGAGCTCGGAGGACACCACTTTAACCATTCCACGACGGCCTGGTGTTGTTGGTTTTTGTTTTACTACAGTCACATTGCTATCCTAAATTCGCAGAGCATCACCTAGATGCCCTCCATAAAATTTATATCTTCACCATCTGCTAGCCGCACGTAGGCTTTCTTCCAGGTTGGTCGTTGGCCCGGCGTCCGTCCGAACCGCTTAACTTTCCCACGAACGTTAATAATCTGCACGCTTTTCACTGTAACATCAAACAGCCTCTCAACGGCAAGGCGAATCTCTTTCTTATTTGCGTCTCTTAGCACCTCGAAAACTACTTGATTGCTTGTATCAGCTGCTGACGTTGATTTCTCCGATACTAGAGGACGTAGGAGAATCTGATGTATGCGCTCTTCATTCATTGTAGAGCGCTCTCTAGATTCTTTAAAGCCGCTGCACTAATAAGAACTGCGTCGCTTCCAACCAATCGTACTGGATTTATGCTCTTCGATTCCAGAACTTCAACATTGCGAAGGTTACGAGCAGCCATTACGAGAGCATGATTATAGCTAGATATCAGAATTAATATTTGGCCATTGACTTGCAGTTTGGCCAATAAATCTACTAAAACTCTCGTCTTGGGCGAATCGAGAGCTATCTCTTCGAAGACAGTAAGACGGTCCTGTCTAATTAACTCCGAAAGGATAGAACGAATCGCTCCTCGATACATTTTGCGATTAACCTTTTGAGCATAACTCCTTGGCGTTGCTGGAAACGCGCGACCCCCACCACGCCATATAGGACTGCGTATGGTACCAGCACGAGCCCGACCGGTACCCTTTTGTCGCCATGGTTTACTTCCGCCACCCCGAACATCAGCGCGATTCTTTTGGCTACTGCTACCGCTTCTACTGCCTGCTAAGTAGGCTGTAAGCACCTGATGCACTAAAGGCTCTTGAAATGGCTTGGCAAAAATCGCGTCATCAATAGTTATTGGCGAGGCCTTAGTTCCATCAATTTTGGATACCGCTATTTCCACTTGTATTATTGCCTCTCTACTTTTTTCTTTCTAGATTATTCTTAACTGATGGCTTCACAAGAATGTCCTGACCTTTTGATCCCGGCACTGCGCCTCTTATCAACAAAAGATTCCTCTCAGTATCAATGGAATGGATCTCGAGGTTCTGTTGAGTTCTAGTTGCATCGCCCATATGGCCAGCCATCTTCTTGCCTTTAAAAACTCTTCCTGGGTCTTGATTTTGTCCGATTGACCCTGGTTTTCGGTGCGCCTTTGAATTGCCATGCGTAGCTCGCCCTCCACCAAATCCATGACGGCGCATCACACCCGAAAAACCTCTTCCTATGGTTACCCCTTGAACATCCACTCTCTGGCCAATCTGAAAAATATCTACCGTGATAGCCGAGCCTGGGGAGTATTGAGAGGCAGTTTCAGCATCTACGCGAAACTCTCGGCATTTCCGACCTGGTTCAGTTTCTGCTTTTGCAAAATGGCCCTTTAATGGAAGTGTCACGCGGTTTGGCCTACGACTACCAATGGTAACCTGTATTGCTGAATAGCCATCCTGGCTATCGGTCTTTATCTGACTGACGCGGTTCGGCTCAACATGAACAACCGTTACTGGAGTTGAATACCCGTCATCAGCGAATATGCGACTCATTCCAACTTTCTGACCTATAACACCTAATGTCATCATTCGCTCCCAGCAGTTTTAACACAATGATTCATGCTGTCTTAACCAAGCTTTATTTCTACGTCAACACCAGCCGCTAAATCTAACTTCATTAATGCATCAACTGTTTTGTCGGTAGGTTCAACAATATCAAGAATACGTTTATGGGTTCGGATCTCTAGCTGATCCCGAGAGGTTTTGTATTTATGCGGTGATCTAAGAATATTAAAGCGCTCTTTCCTCGTTGGCAATGGGATCGGGCCACGAACAAGCGCTCCTGTGCGTCTTGCTGTATCTACTATCTCCATTGCTGACTGATCAATCATTCGATGATCAAACGCCTTTAAACGGATTCGTATTTTCTGTTTTGTAGCTTTTATTGCCATGTCATTAAGCCTTCAACCAATAATTGGCGGCAGTCCCCATTGTCACTCAATCACCTTAGCGACAACACCAGCGCCAACCGTGCGTCCACCCTCACGAATAGCGAATCGAAGACCCTCTTCCATAGCGATCGGTGCTATCAGAGACGCTTTGATATTTACATTATCACCCGGCATGACCATTTCTACACCATCGGGCAATACACATTCTCCAGTAACATCTGTAGTACGAAAATAGAACTGTGGTCGATAGCCTGGGAAGAAGGGTGTATGACGGCCGCCTTCCTCTTTAGATAGAACATATACCTCTGCTTCAAACTTAGTATGCGGAGTGATTGACTTAGGATGCGCAAGAACTTGGCCGCGCTCTACTTCTTCGCGTTTGGTTCCTCTGAGTAATACACCAATGTTATCACCAGCCTGTCCCTCATCTAATAATTTCCGGAACATCTCAACACCAGTACAGGTAGTCTTCTCAGTATCACGAATACCAATAATCTCGATCTCTTCACCAACCTTAACGATGCCTCGTTCAACCCGCCCAGTTACAACCGTACCACGACCAGAAATTGAGAACACATCCTCAATAGGCATCAAGAATGCACCGTCTACCGCTCGCTCAGGTTCGGGAATGTAAGAGTCCAGAGCTTCCGCCAACTTTATAATTGAACCTTCAGCCTGCTCCGAATCATCCCCTTCTAAAGCCTTCAAGGCGCTACCTGTAATAATAGGTGTATCATCCCCTGGAAATTCGTAGCTCGATAACAAGTCCCGCACTTCCATCTCAACTAACTCTAGAAGTTCCGCATCATCAACCATATCAGCCTTGTTTAAATACACTACGATATAAGGAACACCAACTTGTCGCGCCAGCAAAATATGTTCACGCGTTTGAGGCATTGGACCATCCGCAGCTGATACAACTAAAATTGCACCATCCATCTGCGCAGCACCGGTAATCATATTCTTAACGTAGTCAGCATGGCCCGGACAATCTACATGAGCATAGTGTCGTCCTTCTGTTTCGTATTCGACATGCGCGGTCGCTATCGTAATTCCACGCTCCCTCTCTTCTGGCGCGTTATCAATATCGTCAAACGCTTTGACCTCGCCACCAAATTTACTGCCCAAAACTCTAGTAAGTGCAGCCGTCAACGTAGTCTTCCCATGGTCTACATGACCAATTGTCCCTACATTTACGTGCGGTTTAGTACGTTCAAATTTCTCTTTGGCCACTTTTCTTCCCCTAAAATATCAGCTCGCTTTCCTTACGATCACATCAGCGACACTAATAGGTGCCGCCTGGTACTTCTTGAATTCCATTGAATAGGTTGCCCTGCCCTGAGTTGCAGATCTCAGAGACGTTGCGTAACCAAACATCTCTGACAATGGTACTAACGATCTAACCAGCTTTCCTCCAGGCACAATCTCCATCTCTGAGATCATACCCCGGCGAGAGCTTAAATCTCCAGTTACTTCGCCAAGATATGATTCTGGAGTCACAACCTCAACCCCCATAATTGGTTCTAATAGCGTTGGATTGGCGCGCCGACTCGCATCTCGAAACGCCTGCACACCAGCAGCTTTGAATGCATGCTCAGAAGAGTCTACGTCGTGATATGACCCATCAAAAAGAGTCACTTTGACATCAATAACTGGGTAACCAGCCACAACACCCGACTCCATGGCCTCTTCAATTCCTTTACGAACAGCCGGTATGTACTCTCTTGGAATAGCGCCTCCCTTAATTTCATCAGCAAACTCAAACCCATCACCACGGCCTAATGCCTCGACACGAATATGGACATGGCCGTATTGTCCTCTTCCACCTGTTTGCTTAACGTACTTATGTTCCTGCTCAACAGTCTTATTGAGCGATTCTCTATAGGCAACCTGCGGCTTTCCAATATTTGCATCAACATTAAATTCCCGCCGGAGACGATCAACAATAATCTCTAGATGGAGCTCACCCATTCCTGAGATTATTGTTTGAGCAGATTCTTCATCGCTCTTAACTCTAAATGATGGGTCTTCTTGGGCAAGCTTCGAAAGCGCAATTCCAAGGCGCTCCTGGTCTGCCTTAGTTTTTGGCTCAACCGCCTGAGAAATAACTGGTTCGGGGAATTCCATTCTCTCCAGAGTAATTACGTCTCCGGGAGCGCAGAGAGTATCTCCTGTAGTTACAGTTTTCAAACCAACTGCTGCTGCTATGTCCCCTGCTCTAACTTCCTTAATATCCTCCCGTGAATTCGCATGCATCTGTAAAATCCGCCCTATTCGCTCCTTTTTGTCTTTTACAGGGTTGTATACTGTTTCTCCCGCTTTTATAACTCCCGAATAGACACGAAAAAATACTAGCTGGCCAACAAACGGATCGGTCATAATCTTAAAGCCAAGTGCAGCAAAAGGCTCATCGTCATCTGACCTTCGCTCCCCTTCGGTTTCTCCATCGTCAATTATTCCACGTATTGCTGGGACCTCGGTTGGATTAGGCATATAGTCAATAACTGCATCTAACATTGTCTGCACGCCCTTGTTTTTAAAGGCGCTACCGCAAGTTACTAGTACAACGTTATTTGCTAAAGTCTGCTGTCGAAGGCCTGCTACAATCTTGTCTGAAGGAAGATCACCAGACTCAAGATACAACTCCATCAGCTGGTCGTTCGCATCAGCTGCTGTTTCTACCAACTTCTCATGGAGGGCAGTGGCACTATCTAGGAGTTCTGCTGGAATCTCCCGTTCTTCAAACTGTGTACCCCTCGAAGTTTCATCCCAATAGACCGCCTTCATGTGTAGAATATCAACGATACCAACAAATGAATCTTCAGCCCCTATAGGCATCTGAAGGAGCACTGGCGTCGAACCAAGTCGATCTTTGATCTGCTCAACAACGCGGTAATAGTCAGCGCCCGTTCGATCCATTTTATTTATGAAAGCTAATCGAGGAACGTTATACTTGTCCGCTTGACGCCATACGGTCTCAGATTGCGGCTCAACACCACCTACTGCGCAAAAAACAGCTACCGCACCATCCAGCACACGAAGAGATCGTTCAACTTCAATAGTGAAATCTACATGACCCGGAGTATCGATAATATTAATCCGATGTTCGGGGTAATCTTGGCGCATTCCCTGCCAAAAACACGTCGTAGCCGCTGATGTGATAGTAATACCACGCTCTTGTTCTTGTTCCATCCAATCCATTGCAGCGTTTCCATCATGGACTTCACCAATCTTATGAGATATACCAGTATAAAAAAGGATGCGTTCGGTAGTTGTAGTCTTGCCTGCATCTATGTGAGCCATAATGCCAATGTTCCGATAGCGATTAAGGGGCGTCTTGCGTGACATTATGTGATCTCCAGGAATACTTGCTATAACAATTAGAATCGGTAATGCGAAAAAGCCTTATTTGCTTCAGCCATCCGACGAATCTCATCCTTCTTGCGTGCAGCAGCACCACGGCCATCAGCAGCATCAGTCAATTCACCAGCAAGTCTTTGTCTCATTGACTTCTCATTTCTATTTCGAGCTGCATCAACTATCCACCTCATAGCTAAAGCATTGCGGCGATTCGGTTTCACTTCCACAGGCACCTGATATGTTGCACCACCAACCCGGCGACTCTTCACTTCTATCACAGGTCGTATGTTCTCTAGGGCTTGGTAGAAAATATCTAACGGCTCGCTGCTAGCATCTTTCTCCTTGATCACATCAAGCGCACCATACAATGTCTTCTCAGCAATTGATTTCTTGCCATTAAGCATAAGCACATTAACAAACTTAGCTACCGTCTGATCACCAAATTTAGGATCAGGCAAGATAACTCGCTTTGGAACTTCTCTTCTTCTTGGCATAATCTTCAACCACTCCGCCGTATAATCGGCTTTATATCGCGACTCGCGCGTTTGGCCACAAAGCCACACTGCGATAAACAGCGTAGCAACTAAGAACCCCTCCATCCGACCAAGCTAAAGTCGGCTAGTCAACAGCAACAACGCCGCCAGCCGCACGGGCTCGCGCTGTTGTCGCCCATATTCCGGTGAGTCCATCACGTTATCGCTAGTGGCGGGCAGCCACCTTCGCGACTTTTGCAACGGCCTTAATATTAGGCCATTTTTATTTCACCGTGACCCAGATATTGTTACGGGTCTATGTTTACGGTTTATTTTTCCCAGAACTATATTAATTCCAGGTGTGATTTCATGACTTGGGACGCTTCGCTCCATACTTTGACCGCCCCTGCCGTCTTTCTCCAACGCCAGAAGTATCTAGAACGCCGCGAACGGTATGATACCGTACTCCTGGTAAATCCTTGACACGACCGCCACGTATGAGCACCACCGAGTGCTCCTGCAGATTATGGCCCTCCCCTCCTATGTAACTAGTCACTTCAAATCCGTTGGTTAGTCGAACACGAGCGACCTTCCGAAGAGCGGAGTTCGGCTTCTTGGGAGTAGTTGTATATACACGCGTACAGACTCCCCGCCTTTGTGGAGATTCACTAAGCGCGGGCACCGTTGACTTTTTCAACTGCCGATGGCGCGGCTTACGTACTAGCTGGTTCAATGTCGGCATATATCAAATCCCAAGAGAATAATTGCAGTCCATCCAATAAGCGTTGCAAAGGGCCGAGATTCTAGGCAGGGAGCCAATTTCTGTCAAGTAACAGCATCGTCTACTAGACGATAAAGCCCCATTAAACGCCAAAAATTCATGACACCCCAACTGCATCCGCGGCGGGCTGTTTATCTATTTCTACCTCTGAATCCACGTTACTAGCAGGGGTTGTAAAAACTAGCTCCTCAAGCTCTTCCTTGCCAATTCCGGCTTCACGCCGGCGTTCGCGCCGGTCTTCGTGATAGGCCAAGCCAGTTCCGGCAGGTATCAGACGACCTACTATAACGTTTTCTTTAAGGCCGCGGAGTCGGTCAACCTTGCCGCTCATGGATGCATCCGTTAAGACACGAGTCGTCTCCTGAAAAGATGCTGCTGATATAAATGATTCAGTGCTTAACGAAGCCTTAGTTATTCCTAACAACACTGGAGCATAGCTAGCCGGAGTTTTATTTTCTGCCTGTAACTTCTCATTCTCCTCAAGAACCGTTGAGCGCTCATGCTGGTCACCCTTAAGAAAGAAACTGTCACCTCGCTCAGTTATTCTGACTTTTCTAAGCATTTGACGCACGATAACCTCAATGTGCTTATCGTTTATCTTTACTCCCTGTAAACGATAAACTTCTTGAACTTCCGTCACGATAAAATTTGCGAGCTCCTCAATACCCTTCAACTCAAGAATATCGCTCGCAATGTGCTGTCCATGTACAATTTCGTCGCCCTTTTCAACATGCTCGCCATTAAAAACATTGATTTGGCTTGTTTTTGGAATAAGCATTTCATGGTCTTCTCCCTGCTCATCAGTGATAAGAAGTCGAACCTTCGTCTTTATCTCTTTTCCAAATGAAACCACGCCGGAGTGAGTCGCTAATATTGCTGGCTCCTTGGCTT
This sequence comes from Acidiferrobacteraceae bacterium, assembly GCA_002724185.1. GTDB lineage: Bacteria > Pseudomonadota > Gammaproteobacteria > Arenicellales > UBA868 > CAJXWH01. Next base: position 20,067 of record PBOB01000029.1, read on the forward strand.
TTCGAGCCTCGAACAATTCCGCCACCCGCGGCAGTCCGCCAGTAATGTCTCGAGTTTTTGAAACCTCTTGCGGGATGCGTGCTAATACTTGACCATGCTCAACCTTTGATCCGTCAGCTACCAAGATTGTTGCGCCTCCAACCATTTCATAGCCTGCTGGTTTGTCGGTACCTGGGAGAGTCTTTAGATTACCCTTACTGTCGTTGATACCAACAACTGGCCGAAGATCTCTAGCAGAACCACGACGGTCCTCAACCTCCATAACTACATAAGTACTTGACCCGGTAAGCTCATCCAGTTGCTCACTAACCGTTACCCCTTCTATCACATCAGAAAACGAGATCCGGCCAGACACTTCCGAGATAATTGGGTGTGTGTGTGGATCCCAAGTTGCTATGACTTGCCCGCTTTCTACTGGGTCTCCATCATTTACCGCTAATTCTGCGCCATACTGAACTTTATGCTTTTCGCGATCAACGCCGTGTGTGTCTTTTACTATAAGAGCCCCAGATCTAGAAAGAACAACATTGCGCCCATCGCTTCTCTTTACAATGCGTAAATCATCAAAAGTAACTACTCCACTATTCTTGACCTCTATATTGCTGGCTGCAGCTTGAGCCGTTGCCGCCCCTCCAATGTGGAACGTACGCATTGTCAATTGTGTGCCGGGTTCACCGATACTTTGGGCTGCAATTACACCAACAGCCTCTCCTCGATTAACAATATGACCTCTACCAAGATCTCGCCCATAACACTTAGCGCAAACTCCATAACGAGTCTCACAGGTAATTGGAGAGCGAGCTTTAATCTGGTTAATATTATTCTCTTCTATGATCTTCACTGCCGCTTCGTCAATCATTGAGCCCGCAGCTAATAGCATCTTTTTGTCGGTCGGGTTAACAAGATCTTCCGCAAGAGTGCGCCCGAGAATACGGTCTCTAAGCGGCATCACAACCTCACCACCTTCTACAATTGCCTCACGTAGAAAACCGTTGGAGGTATCACAATCTGCATCTGTTACAACTAGATCTTGGCATACGTCAACCAAACGCCTGGTTAAATAGCCTGAGTTAGCAGTTTTTAGAGCAGTGTCAGCAAGCCCTTTACGAGCGCCATGCGTAGATATGAAGTACTGCAAAACATTGAGGCCCTCACGAAAGTTGGCAGTAATTGGCGTCTCTATGATCGAACCATCAGGCTTAGCCATGAGACCCCTCATTCCCGCCAACTGCCGAATTTGCGCACCGCTTCCACGAGCTCCAGAATCTGCCATCATATAGATTGAGTTAAACGACTCCTGCTCGACTTTTTCTCCTTGAGAGTTGCGAACACTTGTAGACTTCAGCTCATTCATCATATCGTCAGCAACAGTTTCACTCGTGTGCGTCCAGATATCGACCACTTTATTGTACCGCTCACCATCAGTTAGTAGACCTGATTCATATTGGTCCTGAATGCTTTTAACCTCCTTCTCCGCTTGCGCTAGAGCATCCACTTTGCTGTCTGGGACTACCATATCGTCGACACCGATTGAGACGCCAGCCCTAGTTGCCATTTCGAATCCTGTGTACATAAGCTGATCACAGAAAACAACAGTCTCCTTAAGTCCAACACGCCTATAACATTGGTTAATAATGCTTGATATCGCACGCTTTTTCATAGGCTGATCTATTGTGCTAAACGGCAAACCAATAGGTAATATTTCTGACAATAAGGCTCGTCCCGCTGTAGTTTCAATAAGTGTCAGCTTATTTCCCACATCAGCGTCTCCACTAATCAGGTTTTTTGGTAATCGAACTTTCACGCGCGCATGGATTGAAACTACATTTGCCTCATAAGCACGCCGGAGCTCTGCCACATCAGCGAATAACCTGCCTTCGCCCTTGACATTAACCTCTTCCCTGGTCATGTAATATAACCCCAACACAATATCCTGTGATGGCACAATTATGGGATCGCCACTAGCGGGAGATAGTATGTTGTTTGACGACATCATTAGTGAACGCGCTTCGAGTTGAGCTTCAATCGATAACGGCACATGGACCGCCATTTGATCGCCATCAAAGTCTGCATTATATGGAGTACAAACAAGCGGGTGTAGCTGGATTGCTTTACCCTCAACAAGTACAGGTTCAAAGGCTTGTATACCCAGGCGATGCAGTGTAGGTGCCCGGTTTAGGAGGACAGGATGTTCACGAATAACTTCCTCCAATATATCCCATACTTCCGGCTCCTCGCCTTCAACCATCTTTTTTGCCTGCTTAATGGTAGTAGCTAGACCCCTTAATTCAAGCTTGCTAAATATAAATGGCTTAAATAGCTCCAATGCCATTTTCTTGGGCAAACCGCACTGATGAAGCTTTAAGGTTGGGCCGACAACAATCACTGAACGACCAGAGTAATCTACACGCTTACCTAGCAAGTTCTGGCGAAACCTCCCTTGCTTTCCTTTGATCATATCTGCCAGCGACTTTAGTTGTCGTCTATTCGGACCGGTAACGGCTTTACCTCGCCTGCCGTTATCAAGCAATGCATCCACTGATTCTTGAAGCATGCGTTTTTCATTTCGAACAATAATATCTGGAGCATTCAGGTCAAGTAATCGACGTAGCCGATTATTTCTATTAATAACTCTACGATAGAGATCGTTCAAATCAGAGGTAGCGAACCTGCCTCCATCCAATGGAACGAGGGGTCGGAGGTCTGGTGGCAGAACAGGAATCACTTCCATAACCATCCATTCCGGCTTATTACCGGATCGCACAAATGCCTCAGCCACTTTTAGCCTTTTAGACAATTTTTTTGTTTTGGTTTCTGAGGTGCTTGCTTGTAGCTCTTCATGAAGGCGAGCCGTTTCAGCCTTAAGATCCATATTCTGCAGGAGGGATTTCACAGCCTCAGCGCCCATGCCTGCATCAAAATCGGCGCCGTATTGTTCAATCGCCTCGTAATATTGATCCTCATTTAGAAGTGTGCCGCGCTCTAACGGGGTCATACCTGGATCTGTAACTACGTATGCCTCAAAGTACAGAACGCGTTCTATTTCACGAACTGTCATATCTAACAAAACACCCAGGCGCGAGGGAAGTGACTTTAGGAACCAGATATGTGCAACAGGGCTTGCCAGCTCAATATGCCCCATTCGCTCGCGACGAACTTTAGACATGGTTACCTCAACACCGCACTTCTCACAAATCACACCCCTATGCTTGAGACGTTTATACTTGCCGCACAAACACTCATAATCATTAGTAGGACCGAATAGTTTCGCGCAAAAGAGCCCATCACGCTCAGGCTTAAACGTACGATAGTTAATTGTTTCTGGCTTCTTAACTTCTCCATAAGACCAAGACCGAATTTTTTCCGGTGATGCAATTCCTATCCGAATTGAGTCAAAGTCATCATTTTGGTCTGGCTTTCTAACGAGACTAAAAAGGTCTTTCATATTTGTTACCTAGTTTGATTCTGTTAAGATTGATAGGAGCTTAAAGCTTGTGCTATCTGTCCTCTCGTGTCTCCATATTGAGGCCAAGAGCTCTAATTTCTTTCTCCAAGACCCGGAAAGACTCAGGAAGTTCGGCCTCCATTCTATGATCTCCTTTGACAATGTTTTCGTACATTCGAGTTCGTCCAGACACATCATCTGATTTAACAGTTAGCATCTCCTGCAACGTGTAAGAAGCTCCATATGCCTCTAGGGCCCAGACTTCCATTTCGCCAAATCGTTGGCCGCCAAATTGCGCTTTCCCGCCAAGCGGCTGTTGGGTTATAAGGCTATAAGGCCCGGTTGACCGGGAATGCATCTTGTCATCAACAAGATGATTGAGCTTCAGCATATACATAAACCCCACGGTTACAGGCCGATCAAATGCTTCCCCGGTTCGACCATCATATAAGATTGCCTGGCCATCCTCTGGCAAGTTCGCAAGTTTTAGCATCTCCTTCACTTCACTCTCTGAAGCGCCATCAAAAACCGGTGTCGCGATCGGTATACCGCTGGTAAGATTTTGCGCTAATTCAATAAGTTCTTCGTCCTTGAACCCAGACAAATCTTCTGTACGGCCGACACCCTCATAAATTCGCGTCAGCTCTCGACGCACATCGACGGTAGCTGCTTGGCTCTCGAGCAAATTGCGAATTTGCCGCCCTAGTTCATGTGATGCCCAGCCTAGATGAGTCTCTAATACTTGACCGACGTTCATTCGTGATGGGACGCCGAGAGGATTTAGAACAATGTCAACCGTAGTACCATCTTTCATGTGTGGCATGTCTTCCACTGGGACAATCCGAGAAATCACTCCTTTATTCCCATGCCTGCCTGCCATTTTGTCACCCGGCTGCAATCGGCGTTTGACAGCTACAAAAACCTTCACTGTCTTTAAAACACCAGGGGGTAAGTCATCGCCTGCTTCCAGTTTCTTGCGCTTTTCATCAAATTTACTATCAAAACTAGACCCCTGAGCCTTCAACTGTTCCCGTATAGTTTCAAGGTCACTGCTTGCTGATTCTTCACGCAAACGTATTTCAAACCACTTTTCTTGGGGTAATTGCGCTAGCAAATCCTTTGTTATGCGATCACCCGCCTCTAACCCAGGACCACCTTCAACAATCCTATTCAGCAACAACTTTTCAATGCGCTCGTAAACATCATCTTCTACAATTCCGCGTTGGTCATGCAGGTCCTTTCGGATACGATCAAGCTCTTCCGACTCATTCGCCAAAGCGCGGGCGTCCTTATCCAGCCCATCTCGCGTAAAAACCTGGACGTCTATAACAGTGCCAGACATACCCGATGGCATTCGAAGCGAAGTATCTTTAACATCAGATGCCTTTTCACCAAAAATTGCACGTAACAACTTTTCCTCAGGTGTTAGTTGTGTCTCACCTTTCGGCGTAACCTTTCCAACTAAGATGTCGCCTGGCTGCACCTCGGCTCCGATGTATATAATGCCTGACTCATCAAGTTTACTCAGCGCAGACTCCCCGACATTGGAAATATCCGGCGTAATGTCTTCAGGCCCTAATTTCGTATCTCGTGCGATACACTGCAGTTCTTCAATATGAATCGAAGTGTAAATATCTTCTTGAACTAATCGCTCTGAAAGAAGTATCGAATCCTCGAAGTTGTAACCATGCCACGGCATAAAGGCCACTAGAACGTTACGTCCCAGCGCAAGTTCACCTAGATCAGTCGATGGACCGTCTGCAAGTACATCGCCACTGCTGATCTCATCCCCTATTCTAACAAGAGGTCTTTGGTTAATCGTCGTATTCTGGTTTGATCGTGTGTACTTGACCAGGTTATATATATCAACTCCTACTTCTCCAGCATCAACCTCACTATCATTGACCTTAACAACAATCCGGGATGCATCAACAGCATTTACTACCCCACCTCGCTCTGCTACTACAACAACACCTGAATCAGTAGCAACTTTTCGCTCCATCCCCGTACCAATTAGAGGCTTCTCGCTCAAAAGGGTTGGCACGGCCTGGCGCTGCATATTTGAACCCATGAGGGCTCTATTGGCATCGTCGTGCTCTAGAAATGGAATCAAGGACGCGGCAACGGAGACAATTTGTGAGGGCGCTATATCAATATATTCAATTTTGTCAGGCGTAGAAAGAGTAAACTCATTTTGGTAACGACAAGAAACTAGTTCATCTTGAAGTTCACCTTCCGGACTGACCCGAGCGTTTGCCTGAGCAATGATAAACTGATATTCAGCAATAGCCGATAAATACTCAATTTCTTCGGTCACTCGCCCATCAACTACCCGACGGTATGGTGTCTCTAAAAATCCATATTCGTTAGAACGCGCGTAGACCGAAAGTGAGTTGATTAATCCAATATTTGGCCCTTCTGGAGTTTCGATGGGACATAACCGACCGTAGTGTGTCGGATGAACATCGCGCACCTCAAAACCGGCTCGTTCTCTAGTTAGCCCACCCGGCCCTAAAGCTGAAACACGACGCTTATGAGTGACCTCCGACAGGGGATTTGTTTGATCCATAAACTGAGATAACTGGCTCGAACCGAAAAATTCCTTTATAACAGCGGATACTGGTTTAGCGTTAATTAGATCTTGAGGTGTGAGATTTTCTGATTCAGCCATGGAAAGTCTTTCACGCACAGCTCGCTCAACTCTTACAAGACCTACGCGAAACTGATTCTCTACAAGTTCGCCAACAGATCGTACTCGCCTATTGCCAAGATTATCAATATCATCTGTACTGCCACGACCATTCTTTAACTCCACCAGAGTTCTGATCACATCTACGATATCTTGTTGAGTAAGAATGCCAGGCCCTTCGTCGGTCGGCCTACCTAGCCGGCGATTAAGCTTCATACGGCCAACCGCAGATAAATCATACCGCTCAACATTAAAGAATAAGTTTCTGAAGAGCTGCTCAGATGCTTCTTTAGTCGGTGGTTCTCCGGGTCGCATCATCCGATAGATCTCAAGCTTGGCCTCATTAGCGGTAAGAGTTTGATCCACCCTTAGCGTTTCTGATATGTAATTTCCATGATCAAGTTGGTTGCTAAATATCGTTTCAAACGAGTTAATCTTGAGATCTCGTAAGGTAGACAAAAGATCCTCAGTAATAAGTTCGTTAGCAGGAGCAACTATCTCGCCTGTAGTAGTATCAATTATGTCGAAAGCAACAGTTCGACCAACGAGAAACAAGTCTGGTACCTTTATTTTCTTCGGGCCTGACTTCTCCATCTCTCTCACATGTCTCGCAGTAATACGGCGACCCGCCTCAATCTTATTGGAGCCAGAAACAGTGAGATCAAAATCGAGTTCTTCCCCGCGTAATCTCGCTGGAACAAGTTCCATAGTGGCTCCATTCTCTAACAACTGAAAGGAGTCGTTGACGAAAAAAAGTTCTAGAATCTCCTGGGTGCTATATCCCAATGCTTTTAGAATAATAGTGCCTGGCAATTTTCTTCGCCGATCTATTCGAACATAGAGCAAATCTTTCTGATCAAACTCAAAGTCAAGCCAAGAACCGCGATAAGGAATTACACGTGCGTTGTGCAGCAATTTTCCAGATGAATGCGTCTTTCCTTTGTCATGATCAAAAAATACTCCTGGCGAGCGATGCATCTGAGATACGACAACTCTCTCGGTACCATTGATGATAAATGTCCCAGTATCAGTCATAAGTGGTATTTCACCCATATATACCTCTTGCTCCTTAATATCTCTGACAATTTTTGCTGAGCCGGTTTCAGACTTGTCAAAAATCATTAGCCTCAAAACAGCGTGGAGAGGTGCGGAGAACATGAGACTCCGCTGTTGACATTCCCGAACATCAAACAGAGGCTGACCAAGCTTATAGGTGGCAAAATCAAGCTGTGCAGACCCACTATAGCTTTCTATTGGAAAAACTGATTTGAACGCTGCCTGCAACCCCTGATCAATACGCTGCTCAGGTGGCACACCTTTTTGCAAAAGCTTTCGATACGAATCTTTCTGTATCTCTAACAAATTAGGGGTCGTATCAACCCTTGTTCGTTTACTAAAAGTCTTACGTATGCGCTTCTTTTCAGTAAAGGAAAAAACCATAAAATGATCTCCGCAAAACAGCCATTCACGACTGCGAGCAAAATGCCTCGCGCGTCTTGTTTATACCTAGTATTCGAACCCAAAAGGGTCTGAACCTTACAATAGTCACTGTGCCTTTATGAAAGCATCTACTCGGTAGGTCCTACCTAGCAGTCTATTTAATTTCAACGGTGGCACCAGCTTCTTCGAGCTGCTTTTTTATCTCCTCGGATTCATCTTTACTTACACCTTCTTTCACAGCAGACGGTGCTGCCTCTACAAGATCCTTGGCCTCTTTGAGGCCCAAGCCTGTAATAGCCCGTACCGCTTTAATTACGCCTACTTTTTTATCGCCAAAACTAGAAAGCATTACATCAAATTCTGACTTTTCTTCTGAAGCAGCGTCTGCAGGCCCACCTCCGCTTGGAACAGCCGCTACCGCCACGGCGGCAGATGCAGATACTCCAAACTTCTCTTCGATATCTTTAATAAGCTCTGAGAGCTCAAGGACTGACATCTGCGCTATTGAATCTAATATTTCTTCTCGCGACATTTAACTTTCTCCTGACTAATACTTACTCTTTACAAAGGGAATCATTAACTGCTGTCAAAATTACACAGCCTCTTTTTGCTCGCATACGGCATGAAGTGAACGAGCTAACTTTGATGGCACTTCATTTAAGGTCTGTGCAAATTTATCAAGAGGTGCACGCAATGTTCCTGCCAGCTTAGCTATCAACTCATCACGTGAAGGCAAGGATGCTAACCTAGTAATCGTATGCTCATCGATTATCTCACCATCCATTGCACCTACCTTAATCTTAAATAGGTCATTAGATTTGGCAAAAGTATCGACAACCTTTGCGACCGCTACCGGGTCCTCCGACAAGGTCAGTAACAGAGGTCCGACAAAGTAATCGACGAGGCATTCAAATGACGACCCCATAGCACTTCGACGAGCCAATGTATTCTTTACGATTCTCACCTCAACACCGCTGGCTCGTGCTTCGCGCCGAAGCTCAGATAACGCAGCGACGGTAAGCCCACGATAATCAGCTAATATAGCCACCTGCGCCTCAGACAACTTCTGAGAAACATCGCTAACTACATCCTGCTTTTCCTCAAGACTAAGACTCATTCAGTATCAACTCCTTTTGTCAATTAACATGGCGCCTAAACCCGCCTTTAATAGCCAGGGTTCGAGGTCACCGCCTGCGCAGGTAGTAACATATTACAATTAAGCAAGCTCATAGTAGCTAGTAGCAACGTGCACCTGCGGTCTTCGACGAACTCCATGTCGTACTTTCGTGTCACCCAAGGTGGCACACTTAGTCCGTCACCAAGCCCCTCAAAAAACTTTCCACTCTTCATACAGCAACAGACAACCGATCAACTTTAATGCCAGGCCCCATGGTCGTAGACAAAGTCATCCGCTTTATATACTGTCCCTTAGCGGTCGAAGGCTTAGCGCGATTCAATGCATCTAGCAGCGCGTTTATATTTTCTTTAAGCGCATCGACATCAAACGATACTTTGCCAACCGGGCAGTGAACAATGCCTGCTTTATCTATCCGAAACTGCACTTGACCAGCTTTTGCATTGCCAACTGCTTTTGCGATATCTTGCGTTACTGTTCCAACCTTGGGATTCGGCATCAGACCTCGAGGTCCTAAGATCTGCCCTAATTTGCCAACAACACGCATCGTTGATGGTGTTGCAATACATACATCAAAATTAGTTTCTCCTCCCTTTATACGGTCAGCCAGATCTTCTAGTCCAACTATATCAGCACCGGCATCCCTAGCGGTGTCAGCATCTGCGCCTTCAGCGAATACTGCAACCCGCATAGTTTTACCTGTACCGCGGGGCAAGACTGTTGCTCCTCGAACATTCTGATCAGATTTCTTTGCGTTAACTCCAAGATTAATTGCAACATCGACAGTTTCATCAAATTTTGCTGATCCAAGCTTTTTGACCAACTCCAATGCCTCATCTAAACTGTAATAGTTCTGCTCATCTCTCGCCGAGGATGATGCACGGTAGCGCTTTCCTGCACCTGTCATAATCTACACTCCCTCCGTCTCAATTCCCATGCTCCTAGCACTGCCCGCAATAATTCTAACAGCCTGATCCATGTCATACGCAGTCAGGTCCGGCATTTTAGTCTTAGCAATTTCCTCTAACTGGCTTCTATTCACTTTACCAACTTTATCTTTATTTGGTTCTGAACTTCCCTTACCCAAGCCCGCTGCTTTTCTCAGAAGAACCGACGCAGGCGGCGTCTTCTTTATGTATGTGAAACTCTTGTCAGCGTAGACCGTAATAACCACTGGTATTGGCATTCCCTTCTCAATATTTTGAGTTTCGGCATTGAATACCTTGCAAAATTCCATAATATTAAGGCCATGCTGACCAAGTGCGGGCCCTACGGGAGGACTAGGTTTCGCATCACCAGCGGGGACCTGCAACTTTATATATGATTCAATTTTCTTAGCCATAATTTACTCCGCCATCATTTCGTCTGAACTCAACTAGCCTTTCTCAACTTGACTAAAGCTCAGCTCCACGGGTGTTGATCTGCCAAAAATTGTAACAGCAACACGCAACTTACTCTTTTCAAAATTCACATCCTCAACCGTTCCGCTAAAATCTTGGAATGGACCATCTGTAACACGCACAACCTCGCCCGGTGCAAATGTATATTTTGGTCTAGGATGCTCCGTACCTTCCACAACTTGCTGGAGAATAGCATTAGCTTCACGCTCAGTAATCGGAACAGGCTCTGAGCTGGTACCGCCAACAAACCCTGAGACGCGAGGAACAGCCTTCACTAAATGCCATGCGGCCTCGCTCATTTTCATTTGTACGAGCACATACCCCGGAAAGAATTTTCTCTCACTCGTCCGTTTTTGTCCGTTCTTTAACTCAACTACATCCTCGGTTGGGACCAGAACCTGCCCAAAATGATCCTTGATATCAGACCTCTCTATGTGGGTCTTTAGAGACTGCTGAACATGTTTTTCAAAACCAGAATAAGCTTGAACGACATACCAACGCATATCATCGAGCTGTTTAACTGCATCCGCCTCTGGCTCCGTAACTACATCCTGTTTAAGTTCCATATCTATATTCTCAACTCAATCCCTGACGCCCAAAATCAAATCATAAACTGCCCAAAGTGACATCACATCGAGGAGCCAAAGATATATCCCGATAAGTATCACAAGAGCGATTACCACCATTGTTGACTGAACCGTTTCACGGCGAGTCGGCCAAACTACCTTTCGAACTTCTAAGCGTGCCGCCAAAGCAAACTGCCAGGCAGCTTTTCCTGGCTCCGAGGTCAATGCAATCCCGCCGCCGATAATTAAACTAACTATAAAGACACCAGTCCGCAGCAAAGCAGAAGTACCACCGAACGAATAAAAAACAGCGACACCCCCCACTACAATGAGCGACGCAGCAACTAATTTAACCTTATCCAGCACCTGTCTTGTTACCTTTTTCTGGCAGGCCAGGAGGGAATCGAACCCCCAACCTGCGGTTTTGGAGACCGCTGCTCTGCCAATTGAGCTACTGGCCTAAACAACTCCGCGATCAATCTCTAAGCCAAAGTTACAAATCTGTCACTCAATCACCTTAGCGACAACACCAGCGCCAACCGTGCGTCCACCCTCACGAATAGCGAATCGAAGACCCTCTTCCA